>NZ_BAAGWV010000002.1:0-951048 GCF_054780175.1 Microbacterium tumbae | reverse complement strand
ACCAGACACGTCGTCGAGTTCGGGGGAAGGTCCACGAGTAAGCCTCGCAGACCATAACCATCCCCATTTCACCGCGAGATCCCGCGGCTAGATCAAGAACCCATCCACACGTTCTTGCCTATAACCCCAGGGGGATGCCTGCATCGTTCCCGGCACGTAGCGTCTGATGCGTGAGCGACGGCTTCAAACCCGGGGGACGAGGTCCTCACCACCCCGTCGCGGTCGTCTGCGAGAGGACGCGTGCTCGTCCGCTCAGTGAGGCGCCGTGGGAACGAACCGCAAGGCGTTAGTCTCCCGCGGGACGAATCCGACAGACGTGTACAGCTGCAGAGCTGACTTCCGAGTCGGCTTCGAGGTGAGATCCAGCGTGCGGAGTCCTCGTTCTGTCGCCAACTCGGTCGCCCGCTGGAGCAGGGCGCGGGCGATCCCGCTGCCACGGGCGGCGGAATCGACGACGACGTCTTCGACATGTCCGCGCACACCGGACAGGAGCGGCACCGAGACCAGCGTCGCCGTGCCGACGATCCGTCCTCCCATCCGGACGACGAGGAGATCCGTCGCCTGGTGGGCGACGATCGCGGCGAGGCGATCACGGTCGAACGACGCCGTCGCCGAGAGCTGGCCCAGTAGGCCGGCGAGATCTTCGGCGGCGGCGTCGTCGACCTCCCGGAGGATCTCGACGGTGATCGGATCGGCGTCGTTCATGGGATCACGATAGCCGAGAGCATCGCCGTCCTCGGAGAAGCCTTCGTCCGACGTCGATGACGACGGACAGCCGTCCGAACCGCTCACTCCTCGGCGCCGTCCTCCGACTCCTCGCCCGCCTCGGTCACGGGCGCGGCGGCGAGCTCGTCCAGCGCCGCCGCGAGCTGCTCAGCCAGATAGCGATGCCCCTCGGTCGAGGGATGCCTGCGCCCGATCTCGACATCGATGACGTCCAGGTAGTTCGCCTCGGTGATCCAGTCTCGCGCGAGGGGGGAGATGTACCACCAGCCCCGTGCGGCGGCCAGCTCGGACAGGTCGCGATCGATCCGTGCCGTCCCCGCGCTGACGGGTAGCGCATGCGGCGCCGGTCCGAGCACCACGATCGTCGCCTCCGGGTATGTCGCGGCCAGGGCGTCCCATGCCGCATCCACCGCATCGCGGTAACCCTCCTCGCCCTGCTCCCTGTCATTGATCGAGCCCTGGATGATCACGAGATCGGGGTCGAGGGAGGGATCCAGGGCCGCGATCCGCTCGCCGAACGCGGGGCCGTCGATACCGGGTTTGAGATAACCGCTCCCCCGCACGCCGTTCACGATCGTCGTGCCGTCCAGGAGGTCGGCCAGCACGTACGCGTAGCCCTGCGTACGCACCGTCGCTGCGGAGCCGTAGGTCCACGAGTCGCCGAAGACCAGGACGGTCGGATGCTCGGGAAGCGCCAGCGGCGCCGGCGCGATCGCGGCGGCCTGATCGGCTCCGACCGGAGCGCCGATCGGAGCCGCGGCCGGCAGGGGCGCCCACGGACGCCAGACCCCCAGGACGCCGGCCGCGAGGGCGAGCAGCAGCGCGGCGGCCACCCACGCCGAGCTCAGCGGGCGACGGGTGGAAGCGGCCTTCATGGCATGAGAGTAGATCACGAACCGTTCATCGCAAATTCACACGCGACCCGGGCCGTAAACTGGGACGCCTATGAACCCTGAAACGCTCGCCTCAGCACTCCTTGCCGTCCTCGCACCGATTGCCGCCGAGCGACGTCCTGGCGAGCCGCTCGCGCTCACCGCATCCGACATCGTGTTCGAGCGCCCCCGCAGCCGCGACCACGGCGACTGGGCGTCCAACATCGCGATGCGCCTGGCGAAGCCGCTCGGCGCGAACCCGCGCGAACTCGCCCAGCAGATCGCCGACGGTCTCGCCGGCGTCGACGGCGTCGCCAGCGTGGAGGTCGCGGGCCCCGGCTTCATCAACATCCGCCTCGACGCCGCGGCGGCAGGCGCCCTCGCCAGGACGATCGTCGAAGCAGGCGAGGCATACGGCACGAACGACTCCCAGCAGGGCGTGAGCGTGAACATCGAGTTCGTCTCGGCGAACCCGACCGGCCCGCTGCACATCGGTCACACGCGCTGGGCCGCGCTCGGCGACTCGATCGTGCGCCTGCTGCTCGCCAGCGGCGCGAACGCCGTCCGCGAGTACTACATCAACGACGCGGGCGCGCAGATGGACCGCTTCGCCCTGTCGATCGTCGCCGCCGCGAAGGGCGAGCCGACCCCCGAGGGCGGCTACCCCGGCGAATACATCACGACGCTCGCCGGTCGCGTGCTCGAGGCGCGTCCCGACCTGCTCGGCCTCCCGGACGACGAACGGCTCGTCGTCGCGCGCGACCTCGCCTACGAATACCAGCTCGCCGAGATCAAGGCATCGCTGGAGAGGTTCAACGTGCCCTTCGACGTGTGGTTCTCCGAGCGCACGCTGCATGCGAAGGGCGAGGACGGGACGAGTCTCATCGACCAGGCGGTCGATCGCCTGCGCGAGCAGGGGCACGTCTTCGACGAGGAGGGCGCGGTCTGGGTGCGCACGACCGACTTCGGCGACGACAAGGACCGCGTCATCCGCCGTTCGAACGGCGAGTACACCTACTTCGCCGCAGACGCGGCGTACTACCTCAACAAGGGAGACCGCGGCTTCGCGGACAAGATCTACCTGCTCGGCGCCGACCACCACGGCTACGTGCATCGCCTCAAGGCCGTGGCCGGCGCGGCCGGAGACGATCCGGAGAAGAACATCCAGGTGCTCATCGGCCAGCTCGTCTCCATCCGGGGTGCGCGCCTCAGCAAGCGCGCAGGCAACATCATCGAGATGGACGACCTGCAGGCCTGGATCGGCACCGATGCGCTGCGGTATGCGCTGGAGCGCTCGCCCGCCGACTCTCCGCTCGACCTCGACCCCGAACTGCTGCAGAAGCGCACCAACGACAACCCGGTGTTCTACGTGCAGTACGCCCACGCGCGCACCCACAACGTCGCCCGCAACGCGGCGGACTCCGGAGTCGATCGCCGCGACTTCGCCCCGGAGACGCTCACCCACGAGACCGAGGCGGCCCTGCTGGGCGCGCTCCAGGAGTTCCCTCGCATCGTCGCCTACGCGGCCGAGGTCCGCGAGCCTCACCGCGTCGCGCGGTACCTCGAGGAGCTCGCCGGCCTCTACCATCGCTGGTACGACAACTGCCGCGTGATCCCGCAGGGCGACGATCCGATCGAGACCGTGCACCGCACGCGCCTGTGGCTCAACGACGCCGCGGGCCAGGTGCTGCGCAACGGGCTCGACCTCCTCGGCGTGTCCGCTCCGGAGCGCATGTAGTCGCGCGTCCCGGGGAGAGGATGGTGCCATGAGCCACGACGACCCCACGCTGCCGTATCCGGACGCCTCGATCGAGCATCCGACCCCCGTCGTACCCGGCGAGCAGGATGCCGTGCGGGCGCCGAGACGTCATCGGTGGCCGTGGGCGCTGCTCGTCGTCGTGATCCTGCTCGCCCTGCTCGCCGTCGCGGCGGAGTTCATCGTGCGCAGCATCCTGCCGGGGGTCGTCCGCGGGATCGTCGTCGAGCAGCTCGATCTGCCCGCCGACCAGCAGCTGGACGTCGAGGCCGACGGCATCCTGATCCCGCAGCTGCTGGCGGGCTCTCTGGATGCTCTGCACCTGTCCACCGACTCCGTGACGATCGGCGGCATCACTGGGGCGGCGGACGTGACGGCGAACGGCATCCCGTTGCGAGGCGGCGACCTGACAGCGGCGAGCGGGACGATCCGGATCGATCAGAGCCAGTTCGAGGAACTGCTCGCCGACACCGACATCCCGGTCGAGACCATCTCCTTCGACGCGCCAGACGTCACCGTCGCCGGCAGCGTGAGCGTCCTCGGGTTCGGTCTTCCCATCGAGTTCACCGCGACGCCCGGGGCTGCGGAGGGCGACCTGACGCTCACCCCGGTGCGGCTGCTCCTCGGCGGGGTGGAGCTGGACGCCGCCCAGGTCGCCGACCGCCTCGGCGCTCTCGGCGAACGGCTCGCCGACACGCAGCGCATCTGCATCGCGGATCAGCTGCCCGCGGGACTCCACCTCGCCGGCCTCGCGATCTCGGGGTCGGAGGCGGTGATCGACCTGGACGTCGACGGCGGGATCATCGACGACCCCGCTCTCCAGGAGAACGGGACGTGCCCGTAGCCGGCTCGTCCTGACGGCGTTCGGCGGCCTCGGCCTCCTGCGCGGCCTTCAGCGCGGCTGCGGCGATCCCGACCTCGCGCTCCGCCCTCCGGACGGCGTGCTGGGCGACGGTGCGCGCGCCGAAGCGCGCGTGCACCCTGTCCTCGGACTCCTCTATGCCCACGACGATGTGCGCGCACGCGAACAGGACGACCTGCGAGGAGAGGTCCAGCCAGATCAGCAGGGCCAGGAGCGAGGCGAAGGAGGCGAGCAGCGGATTCGACGTCGCGCCGCCGAGGAAGAGGCTCGACAGCTCCTGCAGGACGATCAGTCCGACGGCGCCCAGCAGCGCTCCCGACCACAGCGCGCGCGGGGGCGCCTTCCGCCCGGACAGCAGGACGAAGATCCCGGCGATCAGCGCCGCGTCGAGAGCGAACACGACCACGAGCGAGACCAGGCGCACCGCCCAGGAGACGAGCGGCGCGTCCCCGTCGACGCCGAGGAGACCCGTGACGAGCTCCAGACCGATCCGACCGAGGAAGGTCAGCGCGGCGGCGGCCGCGAAGCCGACGGCGACGCCCGCGGCGAGGAGAAGATTGCGCAGCAGCACCCAGACGAACATCAGGTCGTCCAGGGCGGTGCCCGCGATCGTCCGCACCGCCGTTCGCAGCGATCCCACCGCGCCGAGCGCTGCGCCGATGAGACCGACGGTCGAGACGATCCCGGCGATCGACAGGCCCGGGAGCTCGGGGATCTGATCGAGATCCTTGATCACCCCGTCCTCTCCGAGCAGTCCGGGCACCGCGGCGTCGATCGCGTTCACCAGGGCTCGCCACGCATCGGGATTGCCCGCCAGCCACAGCGTCGCGAACGAGAATCCGAGCAGCACGGCGGCGAACACGCTGAACAGGGCGCGGTAGGTGATGCTGTCCGCGAGCATCGGTCCGCGGCTCTCGCCGTACAGCAGCGCCGAGCGCACCGCTCTGCGCTCCAGCGCCCAGGCGACGGCCTTCTTCACGAACTCCATGCCGCCACGTTAGGCGACGGCGGAGGGAACCGGGCAGGGGGTTGCGTGCGTCCGCCCCGATCCCGTAGCGGCGGCGAGGGGGCCGACACCGTGACGGACCGGGTCCACCGGTTGCCATAGAATCGGGGCAGCCTCGCCGTGCGTCTCTTCGCCCGAGGACCCGCTTCCACGATTGGTCCGCCTGTGCTCCACCATGCCGATGCCCCCGCTCCGGAATGGCTCGCCGTGCCCGAGGACGCGAACGATCTGGCGGAGGGGGTGTGGCCGGCATCCGCTCTTCGCGACGAGGACGGCGAGCTCCGGATCGCCGGCCTCGGTGCGACCGAGCTCGCCCGCGTGCACGGCACGCCGCTCCTCGTGCTGGACGAGGACGAGGTCCGCGCCCGCGCCCGTGCGTTCCGGACCTCCTTCGACACGGCCGCCCTGGCCCACGGCACCACGGCCCGCGTGTACTACGCGGGCAAGGCGTTCCTGTCCACCGCGGTCGCCCGGTGGGTCGGCGAAGAGGGGCTGAACCTCGACGTCTGCACCAGGGGAGAGCTGGAGATCGCGCTCGCGGCGGGAACGGATCCGGCCCGGATCGGCTTCCACGGCAACAACAAGTCCATCGCCGAGCTCGAGCGCGCGGTCGCGGTCGGCGTCGGCACGATCATCGTGGACAGCGCCGTCGAGATCGAGCGTCTGGCCGTCATCACGGCCGCGGCCGGCGTCGTCCAGGACGTGCTCATCCGCGTGAACAGCGGTGTGCACGCCGAGACGCACGACTTCCTCGCCACCGCGCACGAGGATCAGAAGTTCGGGTTCGCGTTCCCCGACGCCGAGATCGCGGCGGCCCGCATCCGCGAGATCGCCGGACTCCGGCTGATCGGGCTGCACTGCCACATCGGCTCGCAGATCTTCGGCGTCGCCGGATTCCGGGAGTCCGCCTCCCGCGTGCTGGAGTTGCACGAGCGGCTCCGCGAGGGCGGAGAGCTGCCGCTGCTGAACCTCGGCGGCGGCTTCGGCATCGCCTACACGAGAGTCGACGATCCCACCCCCATCGCCGTGCTGGCCGCCGAGATCGTGGCGGCCGTCGCGCAGGGCTGCGCGGACCGCGGCATCCCGCTTCCGAGACTCGCGTTCGAGCCGGGCAGGGCGATTGTCGGCACGGCAGGGGTCACCCTCTACGAGATCGGCACGACGAAGGACGTCGCGCTGGGAGGCGGGGCCCGCCGCAGGTACGTCAGCGTCGACGGCGGGATGAGCGACAACGCCCGTCCCGCGCTGTACGGCGCGCAGTTCTCCGCCCGCCTCGCCTCCCGCGCCGGCGCCGGAGAGCCCGTCCTGGTGCGGGTCGTCGGCAAGCACTGCGAGTCCGGCGACATCGTCGTCGACCACGAGTACCTCCCGGGAGACCTGACGCCGGGAGACCTGCTCGCCGTCCCCGCGACCGGCGCGTACTGCGCCTCGCTGTCCAGCAACTACAACCATGTCCCGCGCCCCGCGATCGTCGCCGTATCCGGCGGCGCATCCCGGGTGATCGTGCGCGCGGAGACGATCGACGACCTCCTGGCACGGGATGCCGGGATCGACCAGGGGCGCCCCGCGGGGCAGCCCGCGGCAGAAGGAGAACGATGACCCAGCTCCCGAAGAGCGAAGCAGGACAGTATCGACGGCTTCGGGTGGCGCTGCTCGGCGCCGGCGCGGTCGGTTCGCAGGTGGCGTCGCTGCTGCTGCGCCACGGCGACGAGCTGGCGGACCGCGCCGGAGCCCGTCTCGAGCTGTCCGGCATCGCGGTGCGCGACCCCGATGCCCCACGGGACGTCGAGCTTCCCCGCGAGCTGCTCACCACGGATGCCGAGGCGCTGATCACCGGGTCGGACATCGTCATCGAGCTGATGGGTGGCATCGAGCCCGCCCGCACGCAGGTGCTGCAGGCGCTGAACTCCGGCGCGGACGTCGTCACCGCCAACAAGGCGCTCCTGGCCACCCACGGCCCTGAGCTGTTCGAGGCGGCGGACCAGGTCGGCGCATCCGTGTACTACGAGGCCGCCGCCGCTGGCGCGATCCCGATCATCCGCCCGCTGCGCGACTCGCTCGCCGGCGACCGCGTCGTGCGCATCATGGGCATCGTCAACGGGACCACGAACTACATCCTCGACCGGATGGACACCGAGGGCGCCGACTTCGGCGAGGTCCTCGCCGACGCCCAGCGCCTCGGCTACGCGGAGGCCGACCCCACCGCCGACGTCGAGGGCTACGACGCCGCGCAGAAGGCCGCGATCCTCGCCAGCCTCGCCTTCCACACGACGGTCCCGCTGGAGGCCGTCCACCGCGAGGGCATCACCTCCGTCACGGCATCCATGATCCGCCGGGCGCGCGAGGCCGGCTACGTCATCAAGCTGCTCGCCGTCTGCGAGCGGCTCGTCATCGACGGAGCAGAGTCGATATCGGTGCGCGTGTACCCGGCCCTCGTCTCCCGCAGCCACCCGCTCGCCTCGGTCCACGGAGCGAACAACGCCGTGTTCGTCGAGGCCGAGGCCGCGGGCTCCCTGATGTTCTACGGAGCGGGGGCGGGCGGGGTGCAGACCGCGTCGGCGGTGCTCGGCGACGTCGTCTCCGCGGCGCGCCGTCACATCGCAGGCGGCGTCGGCGTGGGCGAGTCCACCCGTGCGAACCTGCCGATCGTCCCCATCGACCACGTGTCGACCCGCTATCAGATCACTCTCGAGGTCGCCGATCAGACCGGCGTCCTCGCCGCCGTCGCCGGCGTCCTGAGCGAGGACGGCGTCTCGGTCGCGACCGTGGTGCAGACGGTGGAGGATGCCGCGGACGGAACCGCCCGACTCATCATCGGCACGCACACGGCCGCCGAGCGCGCCCTGGCCGAGACGGTCTCCCGCCTGTCCGCGGCCGATGCGGTCCGCTCGGTCGTCTCGGTGCTGCGGGTGGAAGGGGAGTGAGCGTGCGCTCCCTCTCCGTCCGCGTTCCGGCGACCAGCGCGAACCTCGGTCCGGGATTCGACACCCTCGGCCTCGCTCTGAGCGTCTACGACGACCTCGTCGTCACCGAGCTCGACGGCGATCGCCTCGAGATCGAGGTCACCGGCACGGGGGCGGACGAGATCGCGAGGGACGAGTCGAACCTCGTCTACCGGTCGATCGCGCACGTCTTCGAGGATGCAGGGCGCGAGGTGCCCGGTCTCCGCATCGCCGCCCGCAACGGCGTGCCCCACGGCCGAGGCCTCGGCTCGTCCGGCGCCGCGGTCGTGGCGGGCATCCTGGCGGCGAAGGGGCTGCTCGACGGCGCCGTCGATCTGGACGACGCCGCACTGCTGCGCCTCGCCACGGAGCTCGAGGGGCATCCGGACAACGTCGCCCCCGCGCTCTTCGGCGGGCTCACGATCGCGTGGACGGGTGAGGACGGCCCGCGGCACAAGAAGCTCCTGGTCCATCGAGGCGTGGCGCCCCTGGTCCTCGTGCCGGAGCACACGGTGTCGACGGCGCTGGCGCGCACCCTGCAGCCGGCGCAGGTGCCGCGCGAGGACGCCGTGTTCAACGTGTCGCGCTCGGCTCTGCTGATCGCCGCGCTCACGCAGAGCCCCGAGCTCCTGCTCGACGCCACCGCTGATCGCCTGCACCAGGACTACCGCGCCCAGGCGATGCCTGAGACGTACACGCTCGTCCAGGCGCTGCGGCACGCGGGCTTCGCCGCCGTCGTCTCCGGTGCGGGGCCGAGCGTCCTCGTGCTCTGCGACGGGCCCGGCGGCCGGGCGGACGCGGCCGCCCTCGCGGCATCCGTGACCGACACCCCGTGGGAGGCTCGCATGCTCGCCGTCGACGTGCGGGGTGCTACAGTAAGGGATCGAGCGGAGGGGTCCGCGAAATCCTCGTGAATCTGGCCCCGATCGCAATCTGCGATCTCCGTACGTCACATCCAGAGCATCCCACGCCCTGGCACGCGAGCGCCAAGCGTTCGCACGTACGACCGTGCTCGGCACCCGTCGCGCACGTCTGACGCTCACATCCCACGACACATCAAGGGAGCACTCGTGGAGAATCTCTCCGAGACCCAGAACGACCAGTCCATCACCGCTGCGGCCGCCGCCGAGGCGCCGGTCGCCGCACCGCGCAAGCGCGCCCCGCGCCGCGCGACCACAGCGACCGCCGCGGCGAAGGCCGCAGATGCCGCCACGGCGGATGCGCCGTCGGAGGCTGCGCCTGCAGCCGACGCGCCTGCGGAGGCCGCCCCCAAGGCGCCGCGCCGCAGCCGTGCCAAGAAGGCCGACGCGCCCGCTGAGGCTCCGGCGGCCGAGGCTCCCGCCGCGGAGCCGGCTGCCGCGCCCGTCGCTGAGCCGGCTGCTGACGCGCCGGCCGACGCCGCGCCCAAGGGGCGCAAGCGCGCACCGCGCAAGACGGCCGCCGACAAGGGCGATGCCGCAGCGGAGCAGAACGACGCCAAGGCCGCAGACGCCGCCGCGCAGAGCGATGGCGGCAACAACACCGCCGCCGCGGACGACAGCGGCAGGAAGGGCGAGGCTGCAGCGGGCAACGACGCGCCCAAGAACGACGCGCCGAAGAACGACGCCGTCTCCAGGAACGACGGCGCCGAGAGCGCCGAGTCCTCGAACGCCGAAGGCGAGGAGGGATCCGGTCGCAGTCGGAATCGCAGCCGCAGCCGCAGCCGTGGCCGGGGTCAGAACGGCAACGCCCAGGAGCCGCAGGCTCAGCAGCCCGCCGACGACGAGCAGTCCGCGAACGGCCGGAACCGTCAGCGCAACAAGCGCCGCGGCGGCGGCAACACGACGGCCGACGAGTTCGAGACCGAGGTCTTCGAGGATGACGTCCTCATCCCGATCGCCGGCATCCTCGACGTGCTCGACAACTACGCGTTCGTCCGCACCACGGGCTACCTCGCCGGCGCCAGCGACGTCTACGTGTCGCTCGGGCAGGTCAAGAAGTACAACCTCCGCAAGGGCGACGCGGTCGTCGGCTCCATCAAGCAGCCCCGCGAGGGCGAGCAGCAGGGCCGTCAGAAGTACAACGCCCTGGTGAAGGTCGACTCGATCAACGGCCTGTCCGTCGAGGACGCGGCCACCCGCGTCGAGTTCGGCAAGCTCACCCCGCTGTACCCGCAGGAGCGCCTGCGCCTGGAGACGGCGCCGGAGAAGCTCACCCAGCGCATCATCGATCTCGTCGCCCCGATCGGCAAGGGCCAGCGCGGCCTCATCGTCGCGCCTCCGAAGGCGGGCAAGACCATCGTCCTGCAGCAGATCGCGAACGCGATCGCGCAGAACAACCCCGAGGTGCACCTCATGGTCGTCCTGGTCGACGAGCGCCCCGAAGAGGTCACGGACATGGAGCGCACGGTCAAGGGCGAGGTCATCGCCTCGACCTTCGACCGTCCGGCCGAGGACCACACCACGGTCGCGGAGCTTGCGATCGAGCGCGCCAAGCGCCTCGTCGAGCTCGGTCGCGACGTCGTCGTGCTCCTCGACTCGATCACGCGTCTGGGGCGCGCCTACAACATCGCGACGCCCGCCTCCGGCCGCGTGCTGACCGGTGGCGTGGACGCCGCGGCCCTGTACCCGCCGAAGCGCTTCTTCGGGGCCGCGCGCAACATCGAGAACGGCGGGTCGCTCACGATCCTCGCCACCGCGCTCGTCGAGACCGGATCCAAGATGGACGAGGTCATCTTCGAGGAGTTCAAGGGCACGGGCAACAGCGAGCTGCGCCTGTCGCGTCAGCTGGCGGACAAGCGGATCTTCCCGGCGGTCGACGTCAACGCGTCGAGCACGCGCCGCGAGGAGATGCTGCTCTCGCCCGACGAGGTCAAGATCACCTGGAAGCTGCGCCGCGCCCTGGCGGGCCTGGACACCCAGCAGGCCCTCGAGGTCGTGCTCGGCAAGCTCAAGGAGACCCACTCGAACGTGGAGTTCCTCGTGCAGATGCAGAAGTCGATCCCGGCGCCGGCGACCGGCTCCAGCCACGGGCACGAGAACAACATCCGCTGAGCCGTGTTCGAGTCCGTTCAGGCGCTCATCGACGAACACCGCCGGGTGCAGGAGGAGCTCTCCGACCCGGCGGTGCACGCCGACGCCGCGCGCGCGAAGCGCGTGAACAGGCGGTACGCCGAGCTGTCGAAGATCGTCTCCGCTCACGAGTCGTGGCTCGCGGCGGCGGAGGACCTGGACGCCGCGCGCGAGCTCGCCCGCGAGGACGAGGCCTTCGCGGCGGAGGTCCCAGAGCTCGAGGCCGGGCTGGCGCAGGCGCAGGAGAAGCTGCGTCGCCTGCTCATCCCGCGCGACCCCGATGACGCCCGCGACGTGATCATGGAGATCAAGGCGGGGGAGGGAGGTGCGGAGAGCGCCCTCTTCGCAGCCGACCTGCTGCGCATGTATGTGCAGTACGCCGCTTCCAAGGGCTGGAAGACCGAGCTCCTCGAGCGCAACGAATCGGACCTCGGCGGCTACAAGGACGTTCAGGTCGCGATCAAGGGCTCATCGAGCGATCCCGCACAGGGCGTGTGGGCGCACCTGAAGTACGAGGGCGGCGTCCACCGGGTGCAGCGGGTCCCTGCGACCGAGTCGCAGGGCCGCATCCACACCTCCACCACCGGCGTGCTGGTGTTCCCCGAGGTGGACGAGCCGGAGGAGATCCAGATCGACCCCAACGATCTGAAGATCGACGTCTTCCGTTCCTCCGGACCCGGCGGGCAGTCCGTGAACACGACGGATTCCGCGGTGCGCATCACGCACGTCCCCACGGGGATCGTGGTGTCCATGCAGAACGAGAAGTCCCAGCTGCAGAACAGGGAGGCGGGCATGCGCGTGCTGCGCGCCCGTCTGCTGGCGAAGCAGCAGGAGGAGCTGGACGCCGCGGCGTCCGATGCCCGCAGATCGCAGATCCGCGGCATGGACCGCTCCGAGCGCATCCGGACGTACAACTTCCCGGAGAACCGCATCGCCGACCACCGCACCGGCTTCAAGGCCTACAACCTCGATCAGGTGATGGACGGCTCGCTCGGTCCGATCGTCGAGAGCGCCATCGCCGCCGATGAAGAGGCGCGGCTGGCCGCGATCGGCACGGAATCCTGACCCGAACCGGCTCCGTAGACGGGACTCGCCGGTCGGCGCTATGCTCGGCGCGTGATCGCCTTCCTGCTCCGCTCCCTCCTGTACGTCGTCTCGGCGGGCCTCGGGCTGGTCGTGGCCGACCTGCTCCTCGAGGGCTTCCTCATCCAGTGGGACAAGTGGTGGGGATTCGTGATCTGCATCCTGGTCTTCGCGATCCTGCAGAGCATCCTGAGCCCGTGGGCCGCCCGGCTCGCCGACCGCTACGCTCCCGTGCTCATGGGCGGCATCGGCATCTTCTCCACGCTGATCGCGCTCGTCGTGGTCGTGCTGCTGCCGATCGGAGGCCTCCGCATCGTCGATGTGACGGGCTGGCTCCTCGGCGCGGTGATCGTCTGGCTCATCACGGCGCTCGGCAGCATCCTGCTCCCGTCGATCTTCCTCAAGAAGAAGACGGCGCCGGAGAAGAGCAGCCGCTGATCGGCGCCGGAGTCCTCAGATCGAGTACTCCGGCGCGGTCAGCAGGGCCCGCGTGTCGTCGTGCGTCGTGCGCACCCGCGGCTTCGCCGGCACGCCGACGAGGATGCTGTCCGCCGGCGCGTCCCGCGTGACGACGGCGTTGGCCCCGACGACGGAACCGGCGCCGATCGTGATCGGGCCGAGGATCTTCGCCCCGGCGCCCACGGCGACGCCGTCCCCGAGCGTGGGGTGGCGCTTGCCGGAATCGCGGGTGCGGCCGCCGAGGGTCACACCGTGGTACAGCATCACATCGTCGCCGATCTCGGCCGTCTCGCCGACGACGACCCCCATGCCGTGGTCGATGAAGAACCGGCGGCCGATCCGCGCTCCGGGGTGGATCTCGATCCCGGTGAGCCAGCGGGTCAGCTGCGAGCCCGCCCTCGCGAGGAAGCGCAGGTTCCGCCGCCACAGCCCGTGCCACACGCGGTGCGCCCAGATGGCGTGCAGGCCGGGGTAGAGCAGCGCGACCTCGACCCCGCTGCGCGCAGCGGGGTCGCGCAGACGTGCGGCGACGAGGTCCTCGCGCATTCGACCGATCAGGCTCATCGACGGCTCAGCTCTCGCGCAGGTCCTCGAAGAGAGCGGTGGAGATGTAGCGCTCGCCCGTGTCCGGGATGATGACGACGATCGTCTTGCCGGCGTTCTCCGGGCGGGCGGCGACCTTCAGCGCCGCCGACACCGCGGCGCCCGATGACATGCCGACGAGGAGACCCTCTTTGGCCGCGAGGTCGCGGGCGACGGCGAGGGAGTCCTCGAACTCCGCCGTCAGGACCTCGTCGAGCACCTCGCGGTCGAGGACGGCCGGGACGAAGTTCGGCCCGATGCCCTGGATCTTGTGCGGGCCGGGATGGCCCTCCGTGAGAACGGGGGAGTCCTTCGGCTCGACGGCGATGACCTGGACGGACGGCTTCGCGGCCTTGAGCGCCTGGCCCGTGCCGGTGACCGTGCCGCCGGTGCCGACGCCGGCGACGAGGATGTCCACGGCGCCGTCCGTGTCGCGGAGGATCTCCTGAGCGGTGGTCTCGCGGTGGATCTGCGGGTTCGCAGCGTTCTCGAACTGACGGATCCAGATCGCGCCGGGCGTCTCCGCGACGATGCGCTTGGTCTCCTCGATCGCTCCGCTCATACCCTTGGTGGGGTCGGTGAGCACGATCTCGGCGCCGAACGCCTTCAGCAGGACACGACGCTCCTTCGACATGGACGCCGGCATCGTGAGGATCACCTTGTAGCCGCGGGCCGCTCCCACCATCGCGAGGGCGATGCCGGTGTTCCCGCTGGTGGACTCGACGATCGTCCCGCCGGGCTTCAGCTCGCCGGACGCCTCCGCGGCGTTGATCATCGCGATGCCGATGCGGTCCTTGACGCTGGACGCCGGGTTGTAGAACTCGAGCTTCGCCAGCACCGTGGCGCCGAGACCCTCGGTCACGCGGTTCAGCCGCACGAGCGGCGTGTTCCCGAAAGCGGTGGTGATATCGGAGTGGATGCCGGGCATGCGCAGGCCTTTCGTGGGCTGACTCGGTGCCGGTCCAGCCTACTGGGACCGTCAGGGTCCCGGGCGAATATGACCCGTGCACGCGTCGCTCTACGCTGGAGGGATGTCCTCCTCCGTCGCAGCAGCGCTGCGCTCCGCCGCCGCCCTGCTCGCCGATGCGGGCGTCCCCGACCCGCTCGTCGACGCAGAGCTCCTCATCGGGCATGTGCGGGGCGAGAGCAGGGGCGAGGTGCAGGCCGCCGCGGTCCGCGGCGACGAGCTGTCCGATGCGGATGCCGAGACCCTGAGCGCTCTTCTCGAGCGCAGGTCCGCGCGCGAGCCGCTGCAGCACCTGACCGGCACCGCGCCCTTCCGCCACCTCGAGCTCGCGGTCGGTCCCGGCGTCTTCGTCCCGCGGCCGGAGACCGAGCAGGTCGTGCAGTTCGCGATCGATGCGCTCCTGAACGCCGCCGACCCCTCCCCGATCGGCATCGACCTCGGCACGGGATCCGGGGCGATAGCGCTGGCGATGGCCACAGAGGCGCCGCACGCGCGCATCTTCGCGGCCGAGCTGTCTCCCGATGCATACGCCTGGGCGGCGCGCAACACCGCGCAGGTCGCCAACCTGACGCTCGTGAACGCCGATCTCGCCGAGGCGTTCGCCGAGCTCGACGGAACGGCCGCCGTGGTCATCTCGAACCCGCCTTACGTCCCCGACGACGCGATCCCGCGAGACCCGGAGGTGCGGCTCTTCGACCCGGCGCTCGCTCTCTACGGCGGCCCGGACGGCCTCGATGTCGTCCGGGCGCTCAGCACGCGGGCGCTGGCCCTGCTGCGGCCGGGAGGACTGCTCGTGATCGAGCACGGCGAGCTGCAGGGAGCGGACATCCGCGCCCTGCTCACCGCGGACGGATGGCGTGCGGCGGCGACGCATCCCGATCTCGTCGGCAGGGACCGGGCGACCACGGCACTTCGTCCCTGAGCGGCGAACGCGCCTCGTCCGCGTAGAATCGATCCGTCATGTCCCCCGTCTTCGACTGCCGCGACCGAGAGCAGCTGCTCGCCGGCATGCGCCGCGCCCGTCAGGCGATCGGCCGCGGCGAGCTCATCGTCCTCCCGACCGACACCGTGTACGGCGTCGCCGCCGACGCCTTCTCCCCGTCGGGCGTGCAGCGTCTTCTGGACGCCAAGGGGCGCGGACGCGATCAGCCGCCGCCCGTTCTGGTGTCGGGTCCTGCCACTCTGAGCGCGCTCGCCGAGGAGGTGCCGGAGGCGGTGAGCCGCCTCGTCGACGCCTTCTGGCCGGGAGGGCTCACGATCGTGCTCCCCGCGCAGCGCTCGCTGACCTGGGACCTCGGCGAGACCCAGGGCACCGTCGCCGTCCGCATGCCGGACGACCGCGTCGCGCTCGAGCTGCTCGAGGAGACCGGTCCGCTGGCGGTCTCCAGCGCGAACCTCACCGGCAAGGACGCCGCCCTCACCGCATCCGACGCACGGGACATGCTCGGCGACAGCGTCGCGGTGTACCTCGAGAACGGCATCAGCCGCGACGGGATCGCCTCCACGATCGTCGACGCGACCTCCCTCGTCTCGCGGAGCGCCCAGTCCCCGGTCGTGCGGATCCTCCGCGACGGCGCGGTCACCCGCGAGCAGCTCGAGGACGTGCTGGGCGATCTGCTCGAGCCCGCGGAGCAGCCGGGCGACGTGGTCCCGGACGAGCCGGCTCCCGGCGGAACAGCGGACCCGAGCGCGTGAAGCAGTATCTGTTCATCGTCATCCTGACGGCGACGATCACCTTCGCGCTGTCGTGGGCGGTGTGGCAGATCAGCCTGCGGTTCAAGCTCTACCCCGGCATCAGGGAGCGCGACGTGCACACCACGCCGACGCCCCGCCTCGGCGGCGTGGCGATGTTCTTCGGCATCGCCGCGGCCATCGGCGTCTCCGCGGCGAACCCGTTCTTCGGCGCGCTCTGGGTCCCACCGCAGCAGATGTGGGCGATCCTGGCCGCGATGCTCCTCATCGCCGTCATCGGCGTGATCGACGACCTCATCGACCTGGACTGGATGATCAAGCTCGGCGCGCAGTTCCTCGCCGCCGGCATCATCACCGTGTGGGGCGGCCTGCAGATCCTCGCACTGCCGTTCGGCGAGATGGTGCTGTTCTCCAGCTGGGTGAGCATCGCGGCGACGATGTTCGCCATCGTGATCGTGATGAACGCGGTCAACTTCATCGATGGCCTCGACGGGCTCGTCGCCGGGGTGTGCCTCATCGCGAACGGCGTGTTCTTCGCGTACTCGTACATGCTCACCAGAGACACCGGGGCGAGTTCGTACTTCAACGTCTCCACCTTCCTCGCCGCGGTGCTCATCGGCGCCTGCCTCGGCTTCCTGCCGCTGAACTGGAGCCCCGCGAAGCTGTTCATGGGCGACTCGGGCGCCCTGGTGATGGGCCTGCTCATGGCGACCGCCACTGTCGCGCTCACCACTCAGACACCGGCATCCGCCTATGATCCGGAGCAGTTCGGCCGCTCCCAGCTGCTGGGAGCGTTCATCCCGGTGCTGCTCCCGCTGGTCGTGGTGGTGCTGCCGCTGCTCGACTTCGGCATGGCCGTGATCCGGCGGATGGGTGCGGGCAGGTCTCCGTTCTCGCCCGACCGGAAGCATCTGCACCATCGGATGCTGGAGCTGGGCCACCGCGACCGCGACGCCGTGCTGATCTTCTACTCCTGGACGGCCGTGATCTCCCTCGCCGTGCTCCTGATGTACATCGGCACGCGAGAGGACTGGTACGGCGAGTACTGGGGCGGCGTGCTGTTCGGCATCCTCGGAAGCGCCGCCTGCCTCGTCCTCACGCTGATGCCCAGCCGCCGCGCCCGCCGGGCGAGCGGCGCGCCCGAACCCGAGACCGTGGAGTCCCGATGAGCCCGAATCCCGTGTCCAGCAACCCGATCTTCGCGAAGACCCTGGTCTGGTCGGGGGTGAGCGCGGTGGCGCTCGCGATCCTCGCCGGGGGGATCGGCTTCGCCGTCGCGCAGGGGGAGGGCCTGGCCAGCGGCCTGCTCGGCGTGGCGATCGCCGTCGCCTTCCTCGCGATCACCGGGCTCAGCATCCTGGTCGCCAACCGCTGGTACGGCGATGCGCTGTACGTGCCGTTCTTCTTCGCCATCGTGCTGGGGGGATGGCTTCTCAAGTTCGTCGTCTTCTTCGTGCTCCTGCTCCTGCTGAAGGATCAGCCGTGGCTGGTGGAGATGGTGTTCTTCCTGTCGCTGGTCGCGGGGGTCGTGACCTCGCTCGTGATCGATGCCGTCGTCCTGCTGCGGATGCGGCTGCCGATCGTCAGCGACGCGCAGCTGCCGACGGCCAACCCCGAGGACGAGACCGGCCCGGACTTGCAGAATCCCTGATTCTGATAGTGTTGACATGTGCCCCGCTCGTTCTCGAGCGCTTGTGCCGTCACGCATCACCGACCATCGTCGCCCCGGTCCTGAACCGGTGCCCCGAAGCTGGAGCCCGCGCTGTCTAATCTTGCTGCGACCCTGATTCCCCGCCTGGCCGCCGACGGCGAGTTCCACGGCCCTTCGATCGCCGAGTTCTTCCCGGACGCGGTGATCCAGATCGGCGACCTGGTCATCCACCGGATCCACCTGATCCAGTTCCTCGCGACCGCCGTGGTCGTGCTGCTGCTCTGGCTCGGCACCCGCAACATGCGCGTCGTCCCCGGGCGCTTCCAGAGCATCGTCGAGATGGGCCTCGACTTCGTCCGCGTGAACATCGCCGAAGACCTCCTCGGCCGCAAGGACGGCCGTCGGTTCATGCCGATCCTGGCGACCATGTTCTTCATGATCCTGTTCATGAACCTGACGGGCATCATCCCGTTCCTGAACATCGCGGGCACGAGCATCATCGCCGTCCCGCTGCTGCTCGCGATCGTCAGCTACGTGACCTTCATCTACGCCGGCATCAGGAAGAGCCCGAAGAACTTCTTCAAGAACTCGCTCTTCCCCGCAGGCGTCCCGCCCTTCCTCTACATCATCGTGACGCCGCTGGAGTTCCTCTCCACCTTCATCATCCGGCCGGTCACCCTCACCCTGCGTCTCCTGATGAACATGATCGTCGGGCACCTCATGCTCGTCCTGTTCTTCTCGGCGACCCAGTTCTTCGCGGTGACGCTGAGCGGCTGGTGGACCGCGCTCGGCGCCGGAACCCTCGCGTTCGGCTTCGCCTTCACCCTGTTCGAGGTCCTGGTGGCATTCCTCCAGGCCTACGTCTTCACCATCCTCACCGCGGTCTACATCCAGCTCGCGGTCGCGGAAGAGCACTGAGCGGGCGGGCGCCAGCCCTCCCACCCAACCGAAAGGAAAAACCCGTGGACGCAACTACGGTTCTCGCTGCACTCGACGGCAACATCGCCACCGTTGGCTACGGCCTCGCAGCCATCGGCCCGGCCATCGGCGTGGGCATCGTCGTCGGCAAGACGATCGAGGGCGTCGCCCGTCAGCCCGAGCTGGCAGGTCGCCTGCAGGTCCTGATGTGGATCGGTATCGCCTTCACCGAGGCGCTCGCCTTCATCGGCATCGCGACCTACTTCATCTTCCAGTAATCCGACCGCTTCGATAAGGAGACAGGATGCTGAACGCTCTTGTCACGTACGCCGCGGAGGAAGCGGATCACAATCCGCTGATCCCCGCGTGGTACGACATCATCTGGTCCGCGGTCTGCTTCGTCGTCATCCTGTTCGTGGTGTGGAAGGTCGCGCTTCCGAAGCTCTACACGCTGCTGGACGCGCGCTCCGCCGCCATCGAGGGCAACATCGCCAAGGCTGACGAGGCCCAGAAGCAGGCCGAGGCCGCGCTGGAGGAGTACACCCGGCAGCTCGCCGAGGCGCGCACCGAGGCCGGAGAGATCCGTGAGGCCGCCCGCGAGGACGGCAAGAAGATCGTCGCCGAGGCCAAGGAGACCGCTTCCGCGGAAGCCGCTCGCCTGACCGCGACTGCGCACACGCAGATCGAGGCGGAGCGCCAGTCCGCTCTCGTGTCGCTGCGCTCCGAGGTCGGCACGCTCGCTCTCGACCTCGCCGGCGGCGTGGTCGGGGAGACCCTCTCCGAGGATGCCCGCGCGACCGCTGTGGTCGACCGCTTCCTGGCAGACCTCGAAGCGTCCGAGGCGGCCAAGTAATGGGCAGCGCGACCACTCAGGCACTGTCGGCGACGACGACGGCTCTCTCCGCGGCCGAGGGCGTGACCCTCGGCACCGCGGAAGAGCTGTTCGCCGCCGCGCGGCTCGTGGGCGGCTCGTCCCAGCTGAGCGGCGCGCTCGCAGACTCCGCAGCCCCTGCGGATGCGCGCGAGAAGGTCGTCCGGAGCGTGTTCGGCTCGCTGTCGGCCGGAGCGCAGGACGTGCTCTCCGTCGTCAGCGCGCAGCGCTGGTCCGACGCATCCGATCTCGTCGACGGCATCGAGGAGCTCGCCATCCGTGCGGTGGCCATCGCGAAGCCGAAGGACGACGTCGCGGGCGAGCTGTTCGGCTTCCTCCGGGTCGTCGCGGACAACCCGGAACTGGAGCTCGCGCTCGGCAGCCGTCTCGGCGACGCCTCCGCGAAGGGCGACCTCGTCGAGCGCCTGCTCGGCGGCGCGGCCGGGGCCCCTGCCACGCTGATCGCCTCGTCGCTGATCCGTCAGCCGCGCGAGCGCCGCGTCCGCCAGCTGCTGAACCGCGCGATCCGCATCGTCGCACAGCAGCGCGGGCTGATCGTCGCCACGGTCCAGACGGCCTCGGCCCTCACCGACGCCCAGCGCACCCGCCTGACCGACGCCCTGTCCCGTCGCTACGACGGCCAGGTCGCGCTCAGCGAGGTCATCGACCCCAGCGTCGTGGGAGGCCTGCGCGTGCAGGTCGCCGACGACGTCATCGACGGCAGCATCTCCGCGCGGCTCGCCGATCTTCGACAGAAGCTCGCGGGCTAATACGACTTCGCGCGGGGAACCGCGCACCCAGATACAAAGGGAAGACAATGGCAGAACTATCGATCAGCCCCGACGTCATCCGTGATGCGCTGAAGGACTTCGCCTCGGCCTACGAGCCGTCCGCAGCCGCTGCGACCGAGGTCGGCACGGTCATCGACGCCGCCGACGGCATCGCGCACGTCGAGGGGCTGCCCGGCGTCATGGCGAACGAGCTCGTCACGTTCGCGGACGGCACCAAGGGCCTCGCGCTGAACCTGGACGAGCACGAGATCGGCGTCGTCGTCCTCGGCGACTTCACTGGCATCGAGGCAGGGCAGGAGGTCACTCGCACGGGCGAGGTCCTCTCGGTCCCGGTCGGCGACGGCTACCTCGGCCGCGTGGTCGACCCGCTCGGCAACCCGATCGACGGCCTCGGCGCGATCGCGACCGAAGGCGTCCGCGAGCTCGAGCTGCAGGCGCCTGGCGTCATGCAGCGCAAGTCGGTCCACGAGCCGATGCAGACCGGCATCAAGGCCATCGACGCGATGATCCCCGTCGGCCGAGGCCAGCGCCAGCTGATCATCGGCGACCGCCAGACCGGCAAGACGGCCATCGCGATCGACACGATCATCAACCAGAAGGCGAACTGGGAGTCCGGCGACGTCGACAAGCAGGTCCGGTGCATCTACGTCGCCATCGGACAGAAGGGCTCGACCATCGCTTCGGTGAAGGGCGCGCTCGAGGAGGCCGGCGCCCTGGAGTACACCACGATCGTGGCGGCTCCGGCATCCGACCCCGCCGGCTTCAAGTACCTGGCGCCCTACACGGGCTCGGCCATCGGCCAGCACTGGATGTACGGCGGCAAGCACGTCCTCATCATCTTCGACGACCTGTCGAAGCAGGCCGAGGCCTACCGCGCCGTCTCCCTCCTGCTGCGCCGCCCGCCGGGCCGCGAGGCATACCCCGGCGACGTCTTCTACCTGCACTCCCGCCTGCTGGAGCGCTGCGCGAAGCTGTCCGACGAGCTCGGCGCCGGTTCGATGACCGGTCTTCCGATCATCGAGACCAAGGCGAACGACGTCTCGGCGTACATCCCGACCAACGTGATCTCGATCACGGACGGCCAGATCTTCCTGCAGTCCGACCTCTTCAACGCCAACCAGCGTCCGGCGGTCGACGTGGGCATCTCGGTCTCCCGAGTCGGCGGTGACGCGCAGGTCAAGTCGATCAAGAAGGTCTCAGGAACGTTGAAGCTGGAGCTGGCGCAGTACCGCTCGCTCGAGGCCTTCGCGATGTTCGCATCCGACCTCGATGCGGCATCCCGCCGTCAGCTCTCCCGAGGCGCGCGTCTGACCGAGCTGCTCAAGCAGCCGCAGTACTCGCCGTACCCCGTCGAGGAGCAGGTCGTCTCGATCTGGGCCGGAACCAACGGCAAGCTCGACACGATCGAGGTCGAGGACGTCCTGCGCTTCGAGCGCGAGCTCCTGGACTACCTGCGTCGCAACACCAAGGTGCTCGACACCCTGCGCGAGACCAACGTCCTCGACGACGACACGGTCGCGGAGCTCGAGAGGCAGACGGACGCCTTCATCCTGGAGTTCCAGGGCGGCAAGGGCCACGCCATCGGCGCCCCTGGTCACGAGGAGCACGCCGCGGCCGAGGCCGAGGACGTCAACCAGGAGAAGATCGTCAAGGGTCGTCGCGCGTAATCGCGTGAGGTACTGAATTCATGGGCGCACAACTCAGGGTCTACAAGCAGAAGATCTCCTCTGCTCAGACGACCAAGAAGATCACGAAGGCGATGGAGCTCATCGCGGCTTCGCGCATCCAGAAGGCGATGGCGCGCGTCAGGGCGTCCAGCCCCTTCGCGCGGGCCGTGACGAGGGCCGTCTCCGCCGTCGCGACGTACTCCAACGTCGATCACCCGCTCACCCGCGAGCCCGAGACGATCCGCCGCTCCGCCGTTGTGATCTTCTCGAGCGACCGGGGCCTGGCCGGTGCCTTCAACTCGCAGATCCTGCGCGAGGCGATGGAGCTGGCCGAGCTGATCCGCTCCAGCGGAAGCGAGCCGGTGTTCTACCTGGTGGGCCGCAAGGCGGTCGGCTACTTCCAGTTCCGCGGCATCGAAGCCGCCGCGGAGTGGACCGGCGACACCGACACCCCGCAGTTCGCGACCGCCGAGGCGATCTCGACGACGCTGCTCGAGGCCTTCTCGCGCGGCGGTGACAACGGGGGAGTGGACGAGCTCCATCTCGTCTACAACCGCTTCGTGAGCATGATGACGCAGTCGCCGGAGACGGTGCGCCTGCTTCCGCTCGAGATCGCGGAATCGGATGCCTCGGACACGTCGGGCGCCGTCTATCCGCTCTACGAGTTCGAGCCGGATGCGGAGACCGTGCTGGACGCGATCCTGCCCGTCTACATCCAGAGCCGTGTCTTCAACGCGCTGCTGCAGTCGTCCGCCGCGAAGCAGGCCGCGACGCAGAAGGCGATGAAGTCGGCCAGCGACAATGCGGACAAGCTCATCACCGACTACACCCGTCTGCGCAACAACGCGCGTCAGGCGGAGATCACGCAGCAGATCGCTGAGATCGTCGGCGGCGCCGACGCCCTCGCGTCGAGCAAATAGACCCTCAGGAAAGAGACGAAGAAATGACCCCCACCGCTACGGCTGAAACGCCGGCGACCGCGGTCGTCGGGCGCGTCGCACGCGTCAACGGTCCGGTTGTCGACATCGAGTTCCCGCACGACTCGATCCCCGACATCTACAACGCGCTGAAGACCACGATCGTCATCGGCGAGGAGTCCACCGAGATCACCCTCGAGGTCGCCCAGCACCTCGGCGACGACCTCGTCCGCGCCATCGCCCTGAAGCCCACGGACGGCATCGTCCGCGGGCAGGAGGTCCGCGACACCGGCGAGGCCATCTCGGTGCCCGTCGGCGACGTGACCAAGGGCAAGGTCTTCAACGTGATCGGCGAGGTGCTCAACCTCGAGCCCGGCGAGACCATCGAGGTCACCGAGCGCTGGCCGATCCACCGCAAGGCGCCGAACTTCGACCAGCTCGAGTCGAAGACCACCATGTTCGAGACCGGCATCAAGTCGATCGACCTGCTGACCCCCTACGTGCTGGGTGGGAAGATCGGTCTGTTCGGCGGTGCCGGCGTCGGCAAGACGGTGCTCATCCAGGAGATGATCCAGCGCGTCGCGCAGGACCACGGCGGTGTGTCGGTGTTCGCCGGCGTCGGCGAGCGCACCCGTGAGGGCAACGACCTGATCCACGAGATGGAGGAGGCGGGCGTCTTCGACAAGACCGCCCTCGTCTTCGGCCAGATGGACGAGCCGCCGGGGACGCGTCTGCGCGTCGCCCTGTCGGCGCTGACGATGGCGGAGTACTTCCGCGACGTGCAGAAGCAGGACGTGCTGCTCTTCATCGACAACATCTTCCGCTTCACGCAGGCCGGTTCCGAGGTCTCCACGCTGCTGGGCCGCATGCCCTCGGCCGTGGGCTACCAGCCGAACCTCGCCGACGAGATGGGCCTCCTCCAGGAGCGCATCACCTCGACGCGCGGTCACTCGATCACCTCGCTGCAGGCGATCTACGTGCCGGCCGACGACTACACCGACCCGGCTCCGGCGACCACCTTCGCCCACCTCGACGCCACTACGGAGCTGAGCCGTGAGATCGCGTCGAAGGGTCTGTACCCGGCCATCGACCCGCTGACCTCCACGTCGCGCATCATGGACCCCCGCTACCTGGGCGAGGACCACTACCGCGTCGCGACCACGGTCAAGCAGATCCTCCAGAAGAACAAGGAGCTGCAGGAGATCATCGCCATCCTCGGTGTCGACGAGCTCTCCGAAGAGGACAAGATCGTCGTGGCCCGCGCCCGTCGCATCCAGCAGTTCCTCTCGCAGAACACCTATATGGCCAAGAAGTTCACGGGCGTCGAGGGTTCGACCGTCCCGCTCAAGGAGACCATCGAGTCCTTCGATGCGATCACCCGCGGCGACTTCGACCACGTCGCGGAGCAGGCCTTCTTCAACGTCGGCGGAATCTCCGACGTCGAAGAGCGCTGGGCGCAGATCCAGAAGGAGAACGCCTGATCATGGCGCTCAACGTCAGCCTCGTCTCCGCCGACGCGGAGGTCTGGTCGGGTGACGCCACCCTCGTCGTCGCCAAGACCGTCGAGGGTGAGATCGGCATCATGTCCGGCCACGAGCCTGTCCTTGCGATCCTCGCCCAGGGCGAGGTCCGCATCACTCGCGAGGACGGCTCGAAGGTGCTCGCCAACGCGCAGGACGGGTTCCTCTCCATGGAGGGCGACACCCTGACGATCGTGGCGGGCAACGCCGCGCTCATCGCCTGATCCATCACGACATCCGTCCGCCTCGGGCGCCCCGTGCTCGTCACGGGACGCCCGAGGCGGACGTCTTTCTCCCCCGAGGTCCCATGAAGCTGCTGCTGCCGCCCTCCGAGACCAAGCGCGCCGGCGGCGACGGGCCGCCGCTCGCCGCGGGATCCCTCGCGCTTCCTCGTCTCGCCGCGCCCCGGCGGGCGGTCATCGCCGCGCTCGTCGCGCTCGCCAGGGACGAGGAGGCTGCACGGCGGGTCCTGAAGCTCACGGAGAGGCAGGACGGCGAGATCCTGCACAACCGCCGGCTGCGCAGGGCTCCGACGATGCCCGCGTCGGACCGCTACACCGGCGTTCTCTTCGACGCGCTGGATGCGGAGAGCCTGAGTGCAGATGCGCGGGCCCATCTGCACGAGCGCGTCTGGATCCACTCCGCGCCGTTCGGTCCCGTCGCGGGGCTCGATCCGATCCCGCCGTACCGGCTCTCCGCGGGGACGGCGCTGCCCGGCGTGCCGCCGCTGCGCAGGCACTGGGCGGATGCCGTCACGGCCGCGATCGCCGAGGAGGATCCCGGCTTCGTTCTGGATCTGCGCAGCGAGGCCTATGTCGCGCTCGGGCCGATCCCGGCATCCGTGCCCTCCGCGTACGTCCGCGTCGTGACCGCGGAGGGACGCGCGCTCAATCACTTCAACAAGAAGACGAAGGGCCTGTTCGCCAGAGCATTCGCGGAGGACAGGGTCGACGCGCGCACCGGCGAGGACCTGCGGGCATGGGGGGCGTCGCGGGGGTTCTCCCTGCACGAGACCTCGGAGACGGGGATCTGGGAGCTGCTCGCGGCGTCCTGAACATTGCACGACATTCCGAGAGACCCGTGCGCCCGGGGCAGTGCTCGCGCTAGGGTTATGGGCGCGGTGCCAAAGCCGCCCCGTTTCCAGATCCGGAGGGGATCATGAGCAGTTATTACTACGACACGAGCGGACTGGCCGCGCTGGCGATCGTCGGCGTCCTGTCCTTCATCTTCGCGATCGCAGGATACGTCATCACCGCGATCTTCCTGTCGAAGCTGTTCGACAAGGCGGGGGTGCAGGGCAAGTGGCGCGCCTGGGTCCCGGTCTACAACATCCTCGTGCTCGCCAAGCTGGGCGACGTCTCGCCGTGGGTGCCGCTCATCTCGATCGGCCTGCTGGTCATCCCCTTCCTGAACTACATCACCTGGATCGCCTGGCTCGCGGTGCTCGTCATGATCCTGTGGCGCGTCGGCCTGAAGCTCCAGAAGGACGCGGTCTGGCTGCTCCTGCTGCTGATCCCCGGTGTGGGCTTCCTCGTCTGGGTCGGCATCAACGCGTTCGACAAGTCGCGCTGGAACACGCAGATCGCTCCGGCGCCGTGGGCGTCGAACAGCTTCTTCGCGGACACCACCGTCTGGGAGGGCATCCCCGCTCAGACCACGACCGTGCCCCCGGCCGGCGGGTACGGTGCGGCCCCCGGTTACGGCCAGGCCCCCCAGGGATATGCGCCGCCGCAGCCCGGCTATGGTCAGCCCGCGCAGCCCGGTTACGGCCAGCCCGGCTCCGCTCCGGCGAACCCCCCGGCAGCTCCTGCCGTTCCGCCGGTGACGCCTCCGCCCGCTGCCCCGCCCGTGACGCCTCCGCCCGCCGCTCCGCCTGCACCTCCGGCGGCACCGCCCGCGGCTCCCGGCGATCCGACGCAGCCGCCGGCCTGATCGGCCGTCGTCGCAAAGGCCTCTGACCTCGGTCGGGGGCCTTTGCCGTGGACGTCGCATCCGGTCCGCGATGCGGGCGGGTGCGGCGGGCATGACGCGATAGCGTTGAGGCATGCCCTCTCCCTCTCCCCGCCGATCCGGCCGTGCGGGTGCTCCGGGTCGCACGGCTTCCACTACGATGTTCGAGAGCCAGGCGGCCGCCCGATCCGCCGCTCGCAGCACGGAGGAAGCACGTGGCTGACACCACATCGCAGACGCTCGACGTCGACGAGCGATTCTCCTTGAGCTGGGCGGGGGCGACCGATCGAGGGCGCAGAAGGGACTCCAACCAGGATGCCTTCCTGGCGGAGTATCCGCTGTTCGTCGTCGCCGACGGCATGGGTGGTCACGCCGGTGGCGAGGTTGCGAGTCAGAGCACCGTGACGCGCCTGCGTGCGATGGTCGGAGCAGGCGAGGTCTCGGCGGAGTCGATCGAGAAGGCGCTGGAGCTCGCGGTCGAGGACATCGTGTCGCATCCCGAGACCACCGATGAAGGCACCGGGACGACGCTGACCGGCGTCTACCTGGATCTCGCAGCGGACCCGCCGCGCTGGGTGTCGCTGAACATCGGGGACTCCCGCGTCTATCTGCTGCGCGGCGACCGCCTGGTCCAGGTCACCACGGATCACTCGGTCGTGCAGGAGCTGATCTCCTCAGGGCGGCTCAGCCCCGAAGAGGCGGAGGGGCATCCCTACAGCAACGTGATCACGCGCGCCGTCGGCGTCAGCGAGCTGTTCCCCCCCGATTACCTGGGCATCGAGATCCAGGACGGCGATCGCTTCGTGATCTGCTCCGACGGCCTCACGAAGGAGCTCACCGACTACGGGATCCAGCATTTCCTCCGTGAGCATTCGGATCCCGCCGGAGCGGTCGACGCGATGGTCGCGGCCGCGCTGGAGAACGGCGGCCGCGACAACGTCACGCTCATCGTCGTCCAGATCGTCGACAGGCGGCCGGAGCATGTCGATCGGCAACCGTCGGATCAGCAGCCGGCGGAGCAGACGGAGAACGGCGACTCGCCCTCCACAGCCACGTGATGCTTCCGCGGCCTGTGGAAAGCCGATCTCGGCTCGGCTGATCGTGTCGAATGGCTCGTATGACCGCCGAGCCCATCGTCCTCCCGCCCGCGCCAGCAGAGCCGCGGCGTCCTCCCGTCCCGTTCGTCGCGGCGATCGTCCCGGTGGCCGCCGGCGTGATCCTCTGGCAGGTCACCGGATCCGCGATGGCGCTGTGCTTCGCGCTGCTCGGCCCGCTGATGATCGCAGGATCGGTGCTCGACGGCATACGTCTGCGGCGACGCGAGCGCAGGTGGCTGTCGGTCGAGACCGATGACGCCTGGCGACGTGCGGAGGAGGAGATCGCCGAGCGTCGCACACAGGAACGGGAGTCGCTCTGGCAGCGGCATCCCGATGCGCTGCGCCGTCTCGTCGCCGAGCCGCTGCGGGACGATGAGGATCCTGGACCGTCGACCCTGATCGTCGTCGGTCGAGGGGACCGGCCGAGCGCATTGCGGCTGAGCGGCGGCGAGGGCGAACGGGCGCGCCTGGCCAGGCAGCGGGCGGGCGTGCTGACGGATGCGCCGGTGACGGCGCGGTTGGGACGGGGGCTCTGCATTCGCGGAGCAGAGGTTCTCGGCGAGGCGGTGCTCCGGGCTCTCGTCGCGCAGCTGTGCCTGCGGTTCTCCGCGGCGCGGCTGGCTCTCGTCGACGTGCCGGAGGGGTGGGACTTCGCGCATGCGATCACGAGCTCCCGTGCGGCGTTCCGACTGGGGATCGGGCGAGACCCGGCGTCGCCGCCGGCCGCGGACGCCGTGCTGTGGCTGCTGCCGTCCGGCAGCGCGGTACCGGATGGCGCGACGGCCGTGATCGACGTTCTCGATCCCTTCGCCGCCACGTTGCGCACCGCCGAGGGGACGCAGCCGATCGCGGTGGAGTGCCTGTCGGCCGCACAGCTGGAGGCGATCGCCCTGCAGAGCGCGCGGCACGTCGCGCAGGAGGCGCGGCTGCCGGCGGAGGTGCGTTTCGCCGATCTGTCCGGGCCGCCGGCGACGGGGCTCTCCGCCGTCATCGGGCGAGGTGCGCTCGATGACCTCGTCGTCGACCTCGTCGGCGACGGCCCGCATGCGATGGTCACCGGGATGACCGGCGCAGGCAAGAGCGAGCTGCTGGTGACCTGGGTATGCGCGATCGCGGCGCAGCGCGGGCCGGAGGAGGTGGCTTTCGTCCTCGCCGACTTCAAGGGCGGCACCGCCTTCGATCCGCTGCGGACGCTGCCGCATGTCACCGCCGTGCTGACCGATCTCGACGAGGGCGAGGCATCGAGGGGCGTCCGCAGCCTCACCGCGGAGCTGAGGCGCCGGGAACGCGTGCTCGCGGAGGCCGGCGCCCGCGACATCGACGATCCGGGCGTGCGGATGCCTCGCCTCGTGATCGTCGTCGACGAGTTCGCCGCGCTGCTGCAGGAGCATCCTGATCTCGCCGCGGTGTTCACGGACATCGCCGCGCGCGGAAGGGCGCTCGGCATGCACCTCATCCTCGGCACGCAGCGAGCTGCGGGGATCATCAGAGACGCATTGGCGGCGAACTGCCCGCTGCGGATCAGTCTCAGGGTCGCCGATGCCGCCGACAGCAGACTGGTGATCGGCTCGGATGACGCTGCGGCGCTGGAGGGCGGAGCAGAAGCGCGGGGGATCGCGTTCGTGCGCAGGCCGAAGGACGTCTCGGCCTCGGCGATCCGTGTCGCGCTCACCGGAGAGGACGGTCTGCGTGCCGTCGCCGCGCGGTGGCCCGGGGCCGTGCGACCGCCGAGCCCGTGGCTGCCGGCGCTGCCGGCGATGCTGCGGCTGGATCGCATGCCGCGCCCGGCGGGTGCCGGCCTGCTGCTCGGCGCCGCCGATGAGCCGGAGCGTCAGAGCCAGCCCGTCATCGTGCTGGAGCCCGGCCAGGATCGTGGGATGGGCGTGATCGGCGGACCGGGATCGGGCAAGTCCGCCGTGCTGCGGTCGCTGCGGCGACAGCATCCGGATGCCTTCGTCGTCCCGGCCGACGCGGAGAGCGCGTGGGACGCTCTGCTCGAGCTCGGATCACGAAGACCGGAACTCGTGCTCTGCGACGACGTCGACCGGATGCTGGCCACGCTCCCCGGCGAGTACGCGCTCGCCTTCGCCGATCGCCTCGAGCTGTTCCTGCGGTCGGCGCAGGACTCGACGACCGTGCTCGCGTTCGGTCGCGCCTCCGGAGCGGTCACCCGCCTGATGGACGCGCTTCCCCGGCGACTGCTGCTGCGGACGGCCACCCGCGGAGAGCATCTCGCCGCCGGCGGCGACTCGGCGAGTTTCGATCCGGCCAGGCCGCCGGGGCGGGGACACCTGTCGGGCAGAGAAGTGCAGGTGGCGTGGACGGAGCCGGCGGACGAGGCGAGCGTACCGGCGAGGCGATCGCCGTGGCGTCCGCGGCGGCCGCTGGTGGGGGTGGTCGGCGGCGGAGCGCTGCTGCAGGGTGCTCTGCGCGCCGAGCTGTCGACGTGGGACGTCCACGGCGTATCCGGTGCCCGGATCGATCCCGATGCCGCGGGGACGGCGCTCATCGGGGATGCCGAGGACTGGCAGCGGGAGTGGGCGCTGATGCAACGCGTGCGCAAGGAGGGCGAGGTCCTCGTGCTCGCGGAGAACCCGGCTGCGCTGAGGGTTCTTC
This sequence comes from Microbacterium tumbae, assembly GCF_054780175.1. Taxonomy (NCBI): domain Bacteria; kingdom Bacillati; phylum Actinomycetota; class Actinomycetes; order Micrococcales; family Microbacteriaceae; genus Microbacterium; species Microbacterium tumbae. The sequence continues at coordinate 921,053 of NZ_BAAGWV010000002.1, read as the reverse complement.
TCGGATCTCGTGAGCTGCCGCCCTATGCGCGGACGCACGCCGGGAGGGCCTGGAGCGTGGTCGACGGGGGAGCGCCGACGCGAGTCGTCCTCCCCGGACTCGAGCAGGGGATCGGACTCCGCAGGGTCGACAGGCGTGTCCCCGACAGGCGCGCCGATGGTCCATCCGCCGGGGAGGGGGAACGGAGGCGCGCATGAGCATCGAGTCCGCACGTCCGGCGGTCTTCCTCGACGCGGAGCGGCCCCGCCGTCCTCGGACAGCTCAGAGCTCGACCGGAGCCGATGGGCGGGAGACGTGCTCGGCGTCAGATCCCCGCACCCGGACGGATGCGGCCGACCTCGCGCCCGCCGCCGAGCACGTCGAGGGGGAGCGCGGCCGCGAGATCCTGCACCTGCTGTTCCGTCAGCGCGCCGGCACGGGACAGCAGCGCCGCCGCGACGATGGTGGAGGCGCGCGCCGACCCGTCGAGCATCTTCAGGGCGATGGTGGTGCCGTTCGGCGCGGTCATCACCATGACGCCCTCCGCGCCGCCCTTGGCGAAGACGCCGAGCGTCTGGATGGCGATCGTGTCCGGTCGGCCAGGACCCTCGATCGTCCAGGGGTGCTCCCGGACCGTGCGGACGAGCGTTCCCGCGACCCGGTGCAGGGCGAACGGCGAGCGATCGGACGCCGAGCCGATGCGGTGGATCGCGCGGGCGAGGCCGAGGAGCGTGATCGCGTGGACCGGCGCACCGCACCCGTCCACGGACGTGTGCGCGATCTTCTCCCCGGTGAGGCGTTCGATCACCTCGCGGATGTGCACCTGCAGCGGATGCTCCGGTTCGAGATAGCCGGCCGTCGGCCAGCCGGTCGCGATGCAGGCGCGCAGCATGGCCGCGTGCTTGCCGGAGCAGTTCATTCGGATGCGTGCCGGCGCTCCGTGCTCGCGTACGAGCTCGTCCCGCGCACCAGCATCGCCCGGCCACGCGGCGGGGCAGGCCAGGTCGTCCTCGGTGAGACCGCCTTCGACGAGCATGTCGCGCACCACTGCGGCGTGCCGGTCCGTTCCGACATGGCTCGCCGTCGACAGCGCGAGCTGCTCGCCCTCCAGCGCGGCGCCGGCTGTGACGCAGGCGACCGCCTGCAGCGGCTTCAGGCTCGATCGGGGGAGGATGAGGGCGTCCGCGTTCCCGTGCCGTGCGATCACCTCGCCGTCGGGGGAGAGCACCACGGCCGCACCCGCATGCCGGGACTCGACGAAACCGCTCCGCTCCACGACGGCGAGTTCGACGGCATCCGCGAGGGTGAGTGTCTCCAGCATCCGTTCAGCCTATCCCGCAGCGGAAGACTCGCTCCCGCCCGCGGTGGCAGACTGGGGCCATGAGCCTGGGCGATCACCACTACGCGCTGACCACCACCTGGACGGGCAACCGCGGGACGGGAACGAGCGGCTACCGCGACTATGCGCGCGATGTCGTCGTGCAGGTCGAGGGCAAACCGGAGCTGCTCGCCTCGTCCGACCGGCCGTTCCGCGGCGACCCTGCTCGATGGAACCCCGAGGACCTGCTGCTCGCAGCCCTCTCCGAGTGCCACCTGCTGTCCTATCTGCACGCATGCGTGACGGCCGGCGTCGTCGTCGTGTCCTACCGCGACGCCGCGACCGGCCTCATGCGCGAGGACGGCAGGGGAGGAGGCGCCTTCGTCGAGGTCTTGCTGAGACCGGAGGTCACCGTCGCCGCAGCGTCGATGATCGACGCTGCGGAGCGGGCGCATGCGCAGGCGAACACGTGGTGCTTCATCGCGAACTCCGTGAACTTCCCCGTGCGTCACGAGGCCACTGTGACGGTCGCCTGAAACGGATGCCGACGAGAGCCGGCTCAGCGCCGTTCGTGCGGCAGCGCCTGCTTGATCTTCTCGATCGTTCCCTGCGCGGGCGCCTCGTTGTAGGCATCGGCGAGCTCCTGGCCTGACAGGGCATGGATCGCGGACATGATCTCGTCCGTCGCGAGACGGCGCGCCCTGCCGCTGGCGGCAGGACCGTGCGGCGAGACGTCGATGGGCGTGCCGAACCTCACGGTGACGCGCTCGCGCAGCGAGGGCACCTTCGCACCCTTCGGCATGACCCGGTCCGTGCCGATCAGGCCGACGGGGACGACGGGGGCGCCGGTCTGCAGCGCGAGGAAGGCGACTCCCGTGCGGCCCTTGTAGAGACGGCCGTCCGTGGACCGGGTGCCCTCCGGGTAGAGGGCGACGGCGAGACCGTCGTCCAGGAGCCTTCGCTGCTGGTCGAGCGCGTCGAGCGCGGCCTGTCCCGCACCGCGGCGGACCGGGATCGCCCCGATCGACTCGAAGAACGTGCGGCTCAGGGCGCCGGTGATGCCGGCGCCCTCGAAGTAGCTGGACTTCGCGAGGAAGTGGACCGGACGCGGTGCCGCCACGGGGATCGCGATCGAATCGATGAACGACAGATGGTTGCTCGCGAAGATGACCGGTCCTGAACGGGGGACGTTGTCCTTGCCCTCGACGCGAGGGCGGTAGATCATCCGGGCCAGCGGGCTGATCACGGCGCGGCCGAGGGTGTAGGTGAAGCCGGCACGACGGGGCTGATCAGCCTCTGCGAGCGGGGTTTCAGGAGCGTCGGACGGCTCAGCGGTCATCAGGTCAGGTTAGCGCGCCGAGCATTCCGTTACCGGAATGAAATGCGAACGCGCCGTGGGGCGCCGTGTCTCCCAGCAGGGGCAAAGGCGGATGCGCCAGGATGGGGAGGTTCCGGCCCACTATCGCGAGGTATCACTGTGCGCACTCGTCCGATCGTCCTGCTCTCCACCGTCGCCGCTGCGACCCTGCTGCTGGCGGGCTGCAGCGGAAGCGGGTCTCCCGAGAGCACGAGCACCCCGGAGGCGACCACGGCATCCGACTGCCTGTTCGACGCCCCCTCCGGTGCGGGCTCCGACGCCGTCGCGGTGGAGGGAGAGGGCGCCACGGCGAGTGTCACGGTCCCCGCCGACACGGAGGTCACCGAGGTGGAGCGCACGGTGATCAAGGAGGGCGACGGAGAGGACCTGCACGGGGGAGATCTCGTGTCGCTGCGCTATCAGCTCATCGATGCGGCCACCTCCGAGGTCCTCGAGACGTCCGAGCGCGGACCGGAAGGCATCCTCCCCGCGCTGCTGAGCACGGGGGCGACGCAGCAGCAGAACGTCGATCTCACCCAGGAGTTCGCCTTCACGGCGGCGGTGGAGTGCCTGCCGCTCGGTTCCCATGTCGTCCTCGTCGTCCCGTCCTCCAGTGAGGATCAGAATCCCAGCATCCTCTACGTCGAGACGATCGATCTCCTGCCCACCGTGGCGACGGGAGAGGCGGTCGCCCCCGTCGAGGGGATGCCGACGGTCGAGCTCGACGACGACGGCGCGCCGACCATCACGATCCCGGATGCGGACGCCCCGGCCGAGACCGAGGTCGCCGTCCTGGAACAGGGCGATGGCGCGACGGTCGGCGCGGGCGACCTCGTCACCGTGCAGTACCGCGGCGTGAAGTGGAGCGACGGCGAGGAGTTCGACTCCAGCTGGGGCCGTGGCGCGCCCGCGCAGTTCCAGACGACCGGCGTCGTCACCGGCTTCCAGAAGGCGCTCGAGGGGCAGAAGGTCGGATCCCAAGTCCTCGTGACGATGACCCCGGCCGACGGCTACGGGGCCGAGCCGTCCGACTCCAACGAGCTCGCGGGGGAGTCGCTCGTCTTCGTCGTGGACATCCTGGGAACCACCCCCGTGCTGTGACCGCGGGACGCGGCCGGCACACGGCCTAGGCTGTGAGCATGCGTCGCGTCATCATCCTCGGTTCCACCGGTTCGATCGGCACTCAGGCTCTCGACGTCATCCGAGCCAATCCGCGCAGATTCGAGCTGGTCGGCATCGCGGCAGGAACGAACGCGGAGCTGCTGACGGAGCAGGCCGACGCCTTCCGGGTCGAGCACACCGCACTCGGTGCGGCGGCGGCCGAGCAGCTGGTGCGCGATGTCGACGCGGACGTGGTCCTGAACGCCATCACGGGGTCGATCGGGCTCGGATCGACGCTTGCCGCGCTCGAGAGCGGACGAACGCTCGCGCTCGCGAACAAGGAGTCGCTGATCGTCGGTGGCGAGCTGGTGAAGGCGGCAGCGGCGCCGGGTCAGATCGTCCCGGTGGACTCCGAGCACTCCGCCCTCGCACAGGCGTTGCGCTCCGGAGGCAGGGACGAGGTCCGCAGGCTCGTGGTGACGGCGTCGGGAGGACCGTTCCGCGGACGCACCCGCGATGAGCTCGCGGGCGTCACGCCCGCCCAGGCGCTCGCGCATCCCACCTGGGACATGGGCCGCGTCGTCACGACCAACTCTGCGACGCTCGTCAACAAGGGGCTCGAGGTCATCGAGGCCCATCTGCTCTTCGACGTCGACTACGACGATATCGAGGTGGTCGTTCATCCGCAGTCGATCGTGCACTCGATGGTCGAGTTCATCGACGGATCCACGATCGCGCAGGCGTCGCCGCCGGACATGCGGCTGCCGATCTCGCTCGGCCTGGACTGGCCGGATCGTGTCGGCGGAGTCGGTCGCCCGCTGGACTGGACGCAGGCGACCAGCTGGACGTTCGAGCCGCTCGACGACACGGCCTTCCCGGCGGTCGCTCTGGCCAAGAGCGTCGGTCGCGCCGGATCCACCTATCCGGCGGTGTACAACGCGGCCAACGAGCAGGCCGTGGATGCCTTCCACGAGGGCCGCCTGCCGTTCCTCGGGATCGTGGATGCGATCGCGGCCGTCGTCGATGCGCACGAGCCGCCGGAGAAGCTGAGCATCGAGTCGCTCGGCGAGGCGGAACGCTGGGCGCGCGAGCGCGCCGACGGCATCATCGCGGAGGCGTAGCTCCGTTCAGCGTGCGGGCTGGGCGCGGGGTTCCTTCTCCTTCCTCTTCTTGTTCGTTGAGCGAGCCCGTTCTCTCTTCCGTTCGTTGAGCGAGCCCTTCCCCTTTCCGTTCGTTGAGCGAGCCGGAGGCGAGTCGAAACGGGTCTTGCGGACGGTGCGTTTCGACTCGGTCGCTCCGCGTCCTCGCTCAACGTGCGGGAGGCGGGTCGCCCGGGACGGTTCCCTTTCGTTCGTTGAGCGAGCCCTTCCCCTTTCCGTTCGTTGAGCGAGCCGGAGGCGAGTCGAAACGGGTCTTGCGGTCGGGGCGTTTCGACTCGGTCGCTGCGCGTCCTCGCTCAACGTGCGGGGTGTGGGTGTTGAGCGAGCCGGAGGCGAGTCGGAACGCGTCCCTCGCTCAGCGAGCGTGCGGGTGGGGTGCCGGGGCGACCGGCCACCCGGCATCCGCCAGCGCGCTGCGGGCCAGCTCACGCGCGGAGAAGGGGGTGCGGACGCCGTCGATCTCGCGGTAGTCCTGGTGCCCTGGCCCCGCCCACAGGATCGCGTCGCCGTCGCCGAGCATGCCCACGGCGGCACGGATCGCATCCTCCGGCGCCGGGTGCTCGTAGATCTCCGCGTCGGAACCCGCGCTGCGAGCACCCGCCAGGAGCGCTGCGCGGATCGGCGCAGGCTCCTCGTAGCGCGGATGATGGTCGGTGACGATGACGATGTCCGCGCCCTCTGCGGCGATGCGCCCCATCGCCGGTCGCTTGAGCGTGTCGCGATTCCCGGAGGCGCCGAACATCATCAGCACCTTTCCCGGCGTGATCTTCCGCACCGCGGCCAGGGTCTTCTCGAACGAGTCCGGCGTGTGCGAGAAGTCGATGTACACGGCGGGCCCGCGCTCCCCGGACACGAGTTCGGTGCGGCCCGGCAGATTCGCGTCGAGGCGTCCATCGCGCTCCAGGGCGACGGCGATGTCCTCGAAGGCGTATCCGCCCTCCACCAGCATCGCGATCGCGAGACCGGCATTGGCTGCCATGTGCGGACCGATCACACCGATCGAGGTCGTGGCCTCCGCCCCCTCGGGGGAGCGGACGGCGAATCGGGTTCCCCGCTGATCCTCGGAGAGGATGCGCACCGTCCAATCGGCGCCCGCCGCGGCATCCGGATCGGCCGCCAGCTGCGGTGCGCCGACAGTGACGACGGGTATCTCCGAGCGGCGCACGACGTTCCAGCCGGAAGCGGTGTCCACGCACACGACGCCGCGCCGTGCGCGGTCGGGACGGAACAGCGCCAGCTTCGCCTCGAAGTAGGTCTCGAGGTCCCCGTAGTCGTCGAGGTGGTCATGGGTGAGGTTCGTGAAGCCCGCGACGTCGAAGACGAGGCCGTCCACGCGGTGGCGTGACAGTGCCTGGGCGCTCACCTCGACCGCGACGGCCTCGACGTGCCGCTCGCGCATGAGGGCGAGCAGCGCGTGCAGCTCCGACGACTCCGGCGTGGTCAGCCGCGACACGATCGTCCGGCCCGCGATGTGCCGCTCCGCCGTCGAGCTGAGACCGGTGATGACGCCCAGCTGGCGGAGGAGGCCCTCGAGGATGTGCGAGACGCTCGTCTTGCCGTTCGTGCCCGTGGTGCCGAACAGCACCGGGAGATCGGCATCCGTGCCGTACAGCCAGGCGCTGATCCCGCCGAGAACGGCGCGCGGGTCCTCGGTCACGAGCAGGGGAAGGCCCGTGGCGCGCGCGATCTCGGACCCGGCGACGTCCGTGAGGATGGCCACGGCGCCCTTCTCCGCGGCGTCCTGCGCGAACTCCGCGCCGTGCCGCCGCGCTCCGCGGATGCCGGTGAAGATCTCCCCGGCTCGCAGATCGGCGGTGGCGAGGGTGATCCCGCGGACGACCACCCCGTCCGGCTCGCCCTGCACGTCCAGTCCGAAGCGCTCGGCGAGTTCTGCGAGGAGACGTCGGGGCGGCTCGTCCGGTCTGAGGACGGGAGGAAGAGGTGCGGTGCTCATGGCGAGACCAGTTTCTCACGTGCCCGCCTCGACATACGTCGAGGCGGGCGGTGCCGAACTCCTGCAGGTCGGAAGAGCGGATGCGCCTATGGCTGTTACGGGGACGGCATCCGCAGATTCTTCAGGAGTTCGGCACGCTGCCGACAGCAGCCGGCTGCGCGGAGGGAGGCGAGCACGCCTCCCTCCGCGCAGCTCAGGCGCGGCGGCGGTATGCCAGGATCGCGACCGCCAGCGCCGCGATGCCGGCGACCAGGCCGCCCGCGCCGAGCGCGACGGGCAGGACCGGCTCGCTCGTCGAAGCGTCGGCCGAGGCATCGTTCGCAGCGCCGTCGGATGCCTCCTGCTCATCGTGCCCGGCATCCGTCGATGTCGAGGCAGCGGCCAGGCTCACGACCGGGGCCGGCGAATCCAGCTCGTGCGGGTCCTGACCGTCCTCGGCGATCTCGGTCCACTCGTTCACACCCGTCTCGCACTGCTGCTCGACGGGGAAGGCGAACGAGTCCGGCGCGTCCTCGATCGGGCTGACCTGCATGCTGACGGCGCCGCGCAGTCCGCTCTCGACAGGAGAGACGGCCGTGTAGGTGACGGCGGTCACCAGGCCGTCCTCCGCGCTCCGCTCGACGGCGATGTCCCAATCCCCGTCGGCGGTGGGGGAGACCGAGGCGAGACCCTCCGGCATGGTGATGCGCAGGGCTGTGGTCGGGGACTCCTCGCAGCCGTGAGTGAAGGAGAAGGTCAGGACGGTCGCGGCGTCCGGTTCGAGGGCATCGGGACTGACGCCGACGTGCGCCGAGGCGAGCGCGGGAACGGCGAGGGCGAGTCCGGTGCCGAGGACTGCGGCGATGGCCGTTCGGCGAAGGTTCTGGGTGGTGCGGGACATGATTGTTCTCCTGAATCCTGATGTGCAGGCGCCGCGGATGTGCGGTCGTCCGATGATCTGCGTTCGCGCGGACGCGCGACGGCAGGGCGCACGAGCACCGGCTGCCCGATGGGGTGCGTCCGGATTCAGACGGAGGGAGGTCCTCGCCGGGAGACTGCGGGGCCGAGCGGAGCGAGTGTGACGGTCAGGACGGGCGATGCCGGGATGCCGGGCACGTCGTGACGCGCGGGGACCGCCGGCAGCAGCCGCAGCAGGCGGGCCTGCACCCACGCGCCGACGCCGCGCAGCATCCGCTCGCCGTGCCAGAGCAGGACGGCGGTGAGGGCGGCGGCGCAGAGATGCGAGAGGAGCATCGGCGCATCGGGCAGGGCGGTCGCGACGACGGGGCCGAGCACGAGCTCGTGACTGTGCGGAGGGGCGGCGGTCGTCGTCATCGTGGCGCCGAGCACGTGGAAGAGCACGTGGAAGACGAGCTGCGCGAGCACCACGGTCACCGCCGTGCGGGCGGGCGAAGGGCGGCGGCCGATCAGTGCGGCCGCGAGGGGGACCAGCAGGACGGACACCGCGACGACGAGCAGCGGATGCGGAGGCATCCCCCCGCCGACCGTGTGCGAGACGGCGGCCAGGATCGTCGCGGAGGAGGACGCGGCGGCAGCGCGGAGGAGTCTGAGCTGCCTGGTGGTCACGGCACAAGTCTATTCAGCGGATTCCTCGCTCCGAGCCAGTACGGTGATCTGGTGGAAATCCTGCTCTACGTGGCCGGCATCCTGTTCATGCTCGTCGGCCTCGGCGTCTCGATCGGGCTGCATGAGATCGGTCACCTCCTCCCGGCGAAGCTGTTCGGCGTGCGCGTCGGGCAGTACATGATCGGCTTCGGGCCGCGCCTCTGGTCGAAGCGCATCGGCGAGACCGAGTACGGCTTCAAGGCGCTCCCCGTCGGCGGCTTCATCTCGATGTCCGGGATGTATCCCGCATCGTCGTCGGGGAGGCCGGCGCGAGGGGTGTTCCGCGCTCTCGTCCAGGACGCCCGCTCCGCGAACGACGAGACGATCGCGGAGGGCGATGAAGATCGCGTCTTCTACCGGCTGCCGGTCTACAAGCGCGTCATCGTGATGCTCGGCGGGCCCGTGATGAACCTCGTCCTCGGCATCCTGATCTTCACCGTGCTCGCGTCGGGGATCGGCCTGCAGCAGGGGACCACGACGATCGCCTCCGTCAATCAGTGCGTGCTGCCCGCCGGAACGACGCAGACCGAGTGCGAGGCGGGCGACCCGCCGACCCCTGCCGCGGAGGCGGGGGTCCTCCCCGGAGACGTGCTGGTCTCCATCGACGGCACCGCGGTGTCGACCTTCGCCGAGGCGACCGAGATCGTGCAGGCCTCCGCCGGCGAGACGCTGGCCCTGGTCGTGCGGCGCGACGGCGAGGACGTCACCCTCGCGATCACGCCGATCTCCGCGGAGAGGACGCTGACGGACGCCTCCGGCCGGCCGCTCGTCGACGAGGAGGGCGAGGAGCGGGTCGCCGAGGTCGGCTATGTCGGCATGGCGTCCCAGATGGGCTTCGTGCCGCAGCCGATCGGGACCGGCTTCGAGCAGACGATGTACACGGCCGGTCGCGTGACGAGCATGATCGCGACCCTGCCGGTGCGTCTGTGGGACGTCGCCGTTTCGACCTTCACGGGCGGTGAGCGCGACCCGGACGGACCGCTCAGCGTCGTCGGCGTCGGCCGGATCGCCGGCGAGGTCGCGGCGACGGATGCGCCGGTGCTGAACCGTTTCGTGGTGCTGTTGAATCTGCTGGGCTCGCTCAACGTCGCGCTGTTCGTCTTCAACCTGATCCCGTTGCTCCCGCTGGACGGCGGTCACATCGTCGTCGCGCTGTGGGACGGTCTTCGTCGCGCCTGGGCGAAGATCTTCCGCCGTCCGCCCCCCGCGCCGGTCGATGCGACCCGTCTCGTGCCGCTCACAGTCGTCGTGGCGACGCTGCTCATCGCGATGGGCGCGCTGCTCCTCATCGCGGACCTGTTCAACCCGGTCGACGTCTTCGGCGGCTGAGCGGCCGGAGGGCTCAGCGGTGGGGCGTTTCGACTCGCCTTCGGCTCGCTCAACGAGCGGGGAAGTGGGGCCGCCAGCGGGGCGGGTGTTCTTCCGTTCGTTGGGCGAGGACGCTCAGCGGTGGGGCGTTTCGACTCGCCTTCGGCTCGCTCAACGAGCGGGGAAGTGGGGCGGGTGTTCTTCCGTTCGTTGGGCGAGGACGCTTAGCGGTGGGGGTTTCGACGCGCCTTCGGCTCGTTCACCGGGCGGGATAGGCGGGCTTTGCCGGCGGGGCGGGTATTCTTCCGTTCGTCGAGCGAGGACGCGCAGCGCCCGAGTCGATACGCAGCTTCCGGGGGTGCTTCGACGAACCGGCGGGTGACGTTGTCAGGCCAGGGCGTGGGCGACGAGGCGCTCCAGCGTCCGGATGCCGTCGCGGGAGAGGATCGACTCGAGGTGTCCCTGCACGCTCGCCACACGCGGACCGCGCAGCGCGTACACGTCGCCGGTGGAGGCATCCGCCGAGATCTCGATGTCGCCGATCAGGGTCGTCCCGGCGGGCACCCGGGCGGTGAAGGTGTTGTAGAAGCCGATCGAGGCGTCCTCCCCGAACACCGGGACGGTCTTCTGCAGCCCCTGATGCGGGCTGTCCAGCGCCGTGAGCGCGATGCCGATCCGGTCGGCGAGGATCTGATGGCTCAGGCACACCGCGACGAGCGGGCGCCCCTGTTCGAGGCGACGGGCGACGAGTCCGCGCATGCGCGCGATGCGCGGGCTCGTCTCGTCGCGCGGATCGCCCGGACCAGGGCCCGCGATGACCACGTCGGCGGCGTCGGCGTCTGCATCCTGCGCCTCGTTCCAGGGAAGGATGCGGACATCGAGGCCCAGGTGGCGCAGTTGATGCGCGAGCATCGTCGTGAACCGGTCCTCGGCGTCGACGACGAGGGCCGAGCGCCCGGAGAAGGGGCCGAGCGAGCCGTCGGACTGCGGGTCCAGCCAGAACTCGGCCAGTCGTGCATTGCGTGAGGCCAGGAGGTCGGCGACGTCAGGGTCGGCGGCGAGGTCCGCCGCGGGCGCCGGGGCGTCGGCATCCGTCACCGGCGTCGTCTCCCGGTCGATCGCACCGATCGCCCCGAGGACGCCCGCCGCCTTGCCGTGCGTCTCGCTGACCTCGCCGTGCGGGTCGGAGTGCCGCACGAGGGTCGCGCCGACAGGGACGCGCAGAGCACCGTCGCCGACGTAGACGGTGCGGATGAGGATCGGGGCGTCGAGGTCATGACCGCCGTGATCGTTCGGCGTGAAGAGGGCGGCGACGCCGGAGTAGTAGCCGCGCGGCCTCCGCTCATGACGGCGGATCACGGAGCAGGCGTTCTGCATCGGCGATCCGGTCACCGTCGGCGCGAACATCGTCTCGCGCAGGATGTCGCGCGGATCGAGCCGGCTGGATCCGCGGAGCATGTACTCGGTGTGGGTCAGCCGGGACATCTGCTTGAGGTGCGGACCCGTGATGCGGCCGCCGTCCGAGCAGACGGCGCTCATCATCTTGAGCTCCTCGTCGACCACCATGAAGAGCTCCTCGGTCTCCTTCGTGGAGGAGAGGAAGTCCACCAGCGTCTCCTTGGTGGCGCCGCCGGACGGATGCCGGAACGTGCCCGAGATCGGGTTCATGGTGACGATGCCGTCCTGCGCGACGACGTGCGCCTCCGGACTCGCGCCGACGGCGATGTGCCCGGGGGTGACGACGGCGAACGTCCAGTACGCGCCGCGCTCGTGCTCCAGGAGCGCCCGGAACCAGGTCAGCGCCGCCGTGCGGTCGTCGCCGTCGAAACGGGCCGTGTAGTCGCGGCGGATGACGAAGTTGGCTCCTTCGCCCCGGCCGATCTCGTCGGCGATCACCCTCTCGACGGTCGCCGCGTAGTCGTCGTCGGAGATGTCGAAGCCGGCATCGTGCAGAGGCACGGTCTCGCTCGGGAGCGCGGCGATGAGATCCGCGGCGGCGATGCGCTCATGAGCGTCGACGAGAAGGCAGCGCAGCGGCGTGCCGTCGTCCTGAGCCTCGAACCCGCGCTCGCGCACCTGGCGGTACGGGACGAGTGCGAAGACCTCTTGGGGGCGTCCGCCCGCGGCCAGAGGGATGTCGGCGAGCAGATCGACGTCCACGATCCCACCGGTGAGCAGTTCGACGCTCTCGGCGCCGTCCCGCGCGATGAGCACGAAGGACGCGCTCGGGTCGGCGGTGAGCTCGGCGAGCTTTGTGATCATCGAAATCTCCTGAGGATCGGGCATCCGGCTCGGCTCAAGGAAAAGACCGCCCCGGAGGCGGTCTGGATTCGTGCGAACGCGAAGACACCGCCTAGGAGGCGGGCCACCAGCTGATGCACATGCGCCGAAACTATCACACTGCGCACATCCAGCCTCACCGCGTGTCGGCGGCGTAATCTTGAAGCGTGCCTGCAGTCAATCTTGGGATGCCGCGTGTCCCCGAAGTCCTGAGCCCCCGCCGCAAGTCCCGGCAGATCCGGGTCGGCAAGGTCCTCGTCGGCGGCGACGCTCCCGTCAGCGTCCAGTCCATGACGACGACGAAGACGACCGACATCAACGGGACCCTTCAGCAGATCGCCGAGCTCACGGCATCCGGCTGCGAGATCGTCCGCGTCGCGGTGCCATCCCAGGACGATGCGGACGTGCTGCACATCATCGCGAAGAAGAGCCAGATCCCGGTCATCGCCGACATCCACTTCCAGCCGAAGTACGTGTTCCAGGCCATCGACGCAGGGTGCGCCGCCGTGCGCGTCAACCCGGGGAACATCCGCAAGTTCGACGATCAGGTCGGCGCGATCGCGAAGGCCGCACAGGATGCCGGCGTGTCCCTGCGCATCGGCGTGAACGCCGGGTCGCTCGATCGGCGCCTGCTCGAGAAGTACGGCAAGGCCACCCCGGAGGCGCTCGTGGAGAGCGCCGTGTGGGAGGCGTCGCTGTTCGAGGAGCACGACTTCCACGACTTCAAGATCTCGGTCAAGCACAACGACCCCATCGTGATGGTGAAGGCGTATCGTCAGCTCGCCGAGCGGGGTGACTGGCCGCTGCATCTGGGAGTGACGGAGGCAGGCCCCGCGTTCCAGGGCACGATCAAGTCGGCCACCGCCTTCGGCATCCTGCTGTCGGAGGGGATCGGGGACACGATCCGCGTCTCGCTGTCCGCTCCGCCCGCTGAGGAGGTCAAGGTCGGCCACCAGATCCTGCAGTCGCTGAACCTGCGCGAGCGCACGCTGGAGATCGTGTCGTGCCCGTCCTGCGGCCGCGCCCAGGTCGACGTCTACACCCTCGCCGAGAACGTCACCGAGGGGCTCAAGGACATGACGGTGCCGCTGCGCGTCGCCGTCATGGGCTGCGTCGTCAACGGCCCCGGTGAGGCGCGCGAGGCCGACCTCGGCGTCGCCAGCGGCAACGGCAAGGGACAGATCTTCGTGAAGGGCGAGGTCATCAAGACCGTCCCCGAGGAGGACATCGTCGCCACGCTGATCGAGGAGGCGAACCGCATCGCCGACGAGATGGGGCCGGACGCTCCGCTCGGCACCGCGCAGGTCGTCACGGCGTGATCCGACGATGACGATCATCGCCGTCGACGGGCTGGGGGAGCGGCACCTGCGGGCAGAGCGGGCAACCCTGACGGCCCGCGTGGCGATCGCCCACCGCGACCGCGCCTCCTCGATGGCCCAGGGCACGGCGCTGCATGCGCGGATCGCTCAGCGCGCCGCGCAGCTGCGTCAGGAGGGCGCGGCGACGTGGCACTCGGTCGACCCGCTGGTCACGAGCATCCGGACGTGGACGGACAAGGACGGCAAGAAGCATCAGGATCACGTCACGAGCGGGACCATCCGGATCAAGCTCGGCCGGCTCGAGCTGGTCGCCGACCTCGTCGCGGAGCTGGGCGGTCTCGGGGCCACCATGTCGACTGATTGGGCGTTGACGGAGGCGACCAAGCTCCGGGTCACGAAGGAGCTGCGTGCTGCGGCCGTGCGGGACGCGCGGGCGAAGGCCGACGATTTCGCCGCGGCGCTCGGCGCGACGGTGACGGCAGTCGTGCGGATCGCCGAATCCGGCGGTCATGCTCCCGCGGGACTTCGCGGAGCTGCCGGTGGGCAGCAGGAGGAGCTCACGATCCCCGAGATCACCGTGCGCGTCGGCGTCGTCGGCGAGTACGAGACGGACTGAGAAGGAGACACCATGCCCGACATCCCCCTGCCCGCGCCGGTCCAGGCGCTCGTCGATGCGATCAACCGTGCCGACACCGAGGCATTCGTCGCCGCGTTCGCTCCTGAGGGGTTCGTCAGCGATTGGGGCACCGTCAAGGTCGGTCCGGAAGGCGTCCGCGATTGGGCGGCCACCGACGCGATCGGCGCCGGAGCCCGGATGACGGTGCTGTCCGCCGAGACCTCGGGTGACACGACCCGTATCCGGTTCGGCTGGACCAGCAGCGTGTTCAACGGCGAGTCCGACGGCATCTTCATCGTCGCGGGCGACAAGCTGGCGAGCTTCACGATCCCCCCGAATCACTGATGGGGGCGACGAAGGTCACGTTCGCGTCGGGCGAGATCTCCGGACACGGGACCATCACGCGCATCGGAAGGACACCGGACGGCACGGTGGTCGTCGTCGACGAGACACCCTTCCACCCGGTGGATCACACCTGGCCGGATCAGCCCGGGGACAGCGGAGTCATCCGCGTCGGCGGAACCGAGGTTCCGGTCGTCGAGGCTGTGATGGCCGCGGTCTCCGACGAGGGCGTCCTGGCGGTGGGATCGGAGATCCCGGTCAAGAGAGGCGCGGAGGGCTGGACGTGGCTGGTCGGCCATCTGATCGGGGACGTCGTGCCCGCGAGCCTGGTCGAAGGGGCCGAGGCCGAGCTCGCCGTCGATGAGGAGCGTCGTGCCGGGCTCAGCCGCGGGCACACCGCCTGCCATCTGGCGTCCCTGGCGCTCGACCTCGCCGTCGCCGAGCTGTGGCGCAAGGATCCAGGATCGGATGCTCTGGGCAATCCGGACTTCGAGGGGCGTGCGAATCAGTCGAGTCGTATCTCCGCCGACAGGAGCGTCGACGACTATCGGCTCGGCAAGAGCCTTCGGCGAGCGGGCTTCGACTCGGAGACGTTCGCGACGACGCTCGGCGAGCGGGAAGCCGCGATCAACGCCCGACTCGCGGAGTGGGTCGCCTTCGGCGCTCCCAGCCGCATCGTCACGGAGGGTCCGACGATCGTGGACCGCAGGATGTGGCAGTGCGAGCTGCCCGAGGGGAATGCGGAGATCCTCTGCGGCGGTACTCATGCGTCCTCGCTCTCGGAGTTCTCGGCGATCACGGTGACGCTGGATCTCGCCGATCCGCAGCTACTGGTCATGACGACGGTCGCGACGCCGTCGCCTCCTGGGGTATGACGGGGAAACCCGGTCGCGGAGGCATCGCCCCTGTCGAGCAGCAGGCGCCGGCTCACTTCGGTACCTCTATGAGCCCACCGAAGTACCGAACTGAGCCGGCATGGACGAGCCTTGACGTCGCAGGGGCGCCGGAGTGCCCCGTCTCGGCTCAGTACTCCGGCGCGACATCGTCGGGAGATGCGCCTGCGACGTCCTGAACGGCATCCCCCGGGGTATTGCGGTGCCCGCGGCTCGAGAACGGGGGCATGATGCAGGCGGTAGTGTCGACCGGCATGGAGCATGCCGAGCTGGTACGTCTCTACGGTCCCTGGCGGCCGAGATCCCCTCGGGACGTCGCCGCCTTCTTCCGCGGCTACCCCGGTCCATGGTGGATCGCCGGCGGCTGGGCGATCGAGGCGTTCACGGGGATCCACCGCCCTCACGGTGACATCGATCCGAGCATCCCGCGTGCGGACGTCGCCCTGCTGCAGGCCCAGACCATGGGTCTGTTCGACGTCTGGGCGGCGGACAAGGGCACGTTGACACCTCTGATCGGTTCCCGCGCACAGCAGCCGTCCACCTGCAGCAATCTCTGGCTCCGCCGGGACGGAGCCGCTCCATGGGAGTACGACGTCATCCTGATGGACATCGTCGATGACGTCTGGACCTATAAGCGGGATTCTCGCATCGCTCTTCCCGTGGACGAGATCCTCTGGGATCACGAAGGGCTGCGGTGGCTCCGGCCCGAGGTCCAGCTCCTCCACAAGGCGCCGGGGCTCCGCCCGCAGGACCGGCAGGACTTCGACTCCGCGGCGCCGTTGCTCGACACCGTTGCGCGAGAGTGGCTGCGCGAGGCCATGGAGCTCGCGCACCCCGGGCATCCCTGGATCGCTGCCCTCGCGCTCTGACGCGGCCTCAGAACGCCGCCAACGCCTCCGCCAGCATCCGGTGCCCCTGCGCCTCGAACTCCTCGTCGCCCACCTGGAAGGCCCAGCAGGCCGTGCCGATCGCCTCCTTGAGCGCCTCCAGGCGCCACTGGGCGGGATCCCGCGGATCCGGGCCATACCCTTCGAAGAAGGCCGCCTCGAGCTCGGGTCGGCTGCGCCACTGCTGCGCCGCCAGCCTGGTCAGGTCCGTCGCTGCGGGCCGGAAGGCGAAGCGTCCGAAGTCGATCACGCGCACGATGCCCTCGTCGATGAGCCAGTTGCGGGGCTGCCAATCGCCGTGGGTCGGCACGGCGCGCGCCGTGCGCGACGGCGTCGTCTCCAGGATGCGCCGCGCCTCCCGCGCCATCGCGGGGTCCACGCGATTCGGCGTCTCGAACCAGGACAGCGCTCGCGCGGTCGTGCGCGCCTCGTAGTCGTCGTCCTCCCGTGCGGACTCAGCATGCAGCCGCCGCAGCAGCTCCCCGGCCTGACGGTGCGTGTCCTCGCGCAGCTCGGCATCCGTCCCCTCTACGAGGATTCCGGGAAGATGATCGAGGATCATCACGCGCAGCGCGGGCTCGGCATCGATGAGCCGGGCGGCATGCCCCGTCGCGATCAGCCCCGCCGTGTACATCGGATGCGCCGAGATCTCCCTGCCGACGTGGTGGTTGCTCGCATCGCCCGCCTTCACGACCGCATCGCCCTGCGAGGTGCGCACGTGCAGCACGATCGATTCCACGAGGCCCCAGGACATGTCCTCGACCAGTGAGGCATCCGGAAGGCGGGCGGCGGCCCATTCCCGCTGCGCAGGACTCAGCCGCGCATCCCACCCGCTCACACCGCGAACTCCAGCTCGCCCTTCGCGATCTCCGCCCGAACCAGCAGCAGGGAGACGACATCGCCGGGTCTCGCCCCTGCGGGCAGGGGTGCGGAGGCCGTCACCGCGGGATCCGCGATCTGCACCGTCGCGCGGCCGTTGTCGCGCACAGCGATGACCGAGGCGTCCAGCCTCGTGCCCACCCTCGGCGACAGCAGCGCCGCCTCCACGGCGTCGATCGTCGCCGCGTTCAGCTGCGAGGCCCGCTGTCCGGACGACTGCATGAGCCCTGGCAGCTCGCCGAGAGAGTCCCGCGCCCAGCCGGGCGCCTCCTCACCGTTCGACACCGCGAGGCAGATCGCGAGCGCCCATCGGTCGACGAGGCGGCGCAGGGGAGCGGTGGCGTGCGCATACGGCCCGGCGATCGCGGCCTGCTCGGTCTCCTCGGGCACCGTGCCGTCGAAGACGACATAGCCTGCGCCACGGAAGAGCGTCGCCGCCGCCTCCAGCACGGGCAGCGTCAGAGGATCGGTGCGGTCCAGCCCTCTCAGATAGTCGCCGTAACGGCCGGATGCCCACGGCCTTCCGAGCGCCTCGGTCTGTCGGCGGAACGCGGCGAACGCCTTCTCGTCCGGCTGCGGCATCGTGCGCAGCACGCCCACCTTCGCCTCGAGCATGAGCGATGCCGCCGCCATGCCGGTCATGAGGGACAACTGGGCGTTCCACTCCTCCACCGGCAGAGGGCTCCGGCGCTCGATCGCATAATCTCCTCCGGGGGAGCGGACGACCTCCTCGTCCGGCAGATTCAGGCTCGCCCCGCCTCGGATCCGCTCCTGCTCCAGGCGCAGCTCGCCGATCTCGCGCAGCAGGGCGGCGGGCGATTCCTCTCCGGCATCCAACGCACGCTGCACGGCGGCGTACTCCAGCTGCGCGCGGGAGCGGATCAGCGCCCGCTCCAGCCGGAAGCCTTCCACCGCCCCGTCCCCGGAGAGAGCGAAGGTCCACACGAGCGCCGGACGCTCCACACCCGGCAGCAGCGATGCGCGATCCTCGCTGAGCCCCCTCGGGTGCAGCGGGATCGAGCCGTCCGCGGCGTACAGGGTCTGCCCGCGTTCGCGAGCGGCGGCGTCCAGAGCACCGCCCGGGGCGACGAACGACGGGACGTCGGCGATCGCGTACCGCACCTGGAATCCGTCCCCGAGACGGGAGAGCTCGAAGGCCTGGTCGAGATCCTTCGAGCCGGGCGGGTCCAGGGTCGCGAACGGCACATCGCGCAGATCGAGCTCCGGTGCATCCGGCTGCACCGAGGACGCCTCGGCCAGCGCCTCGGGGGAGAACTCCGTCGGGGCGTCCAGCGACGCGCGCAGGGCGGCCAGCGCCTCGGCGAGCTCGCTCTGCGCGGCGGACGGGGCGACATGGGACCGGCGCTGAGGCATGATCCGAGACTAGTTGCACTCGTCGAGCGGGAGCGCTCGCCGCGGCGGTCGGCGGCCGACCGGATCGCGACGCCGCCGACCGCCGGCTCTCAGTGCGTGAGGAACAGCTCCTGATATCGGGCCACGGCGGCGGCGGTCGCCTCCCGCTCGGCCGGCGTCGGTGCCGCGGGGTCGGCCGCGACCGGGAGCGCGCCGAGCTTCATGAGGCTCGCCATGAGGAGCAGGCGTGCCTTGATCGCGGTGAGGTTCGAGCCGGCGATGGCGAACGGCGAAGGATCGGCGAAGCCCTCCGGGGTTCCGCGTCCGACCCGCACGACGGGGATGCCGCTGAACACCGCGCGCTGCAGCAGAGCCTCCGAGGCGCGCGAGGGGAACCGCCCGTAGGGCACGAGCCCCTCCGTCACGATCCCGGACAGGCGTCCGAGAGCGAGCTTGTGGTCGATGGCGGCCTGGAGGACAGGGAGGTCGTCAGGGCCGAGACCGTGCTCTTCGTCGAAGTACCCGCCCTCCTTGACGATCGACACGGAGGGGATCGCGTCGACCGTCAGCCGGCCTTCCTCGTCCTTGATCCGCACGGGGATCCTGGTCAGCGCTCCGCCGACCAGGGACACGGCGTCGACGGTCTCCGGCAGACGCGTCAGATTCACCTCCGAGCGGAAGGTGTGCTTGTACGCCGGCAGATACATGAGCGAGATGGCCCCGGTGTGGCTGGTCTGCCCCAGGATACCGCCGTGGCCGCCGGTGGCGCGGTAGTTGCCCGGCCTGGCGTCCGACTTGTAGACCTCCCGCGCCGCGAAGTACTGCTGCTCCTCGACCACGACCGCGCCCAGTCTGTTGCGGCCTTCGTCGTCCTTCCACCGGCCGGACTCGATGAGCGCGACGGAGTCCACGATGTTCTTCGGGCCGTCGTTGCTGATCATGCCCTGCGGTCGCTGTGCGGCGTTGCCGCAGATCGGCAGCGTCGTGTCGATGAGCAGGCTCAGCCAGTACGCGGTCTCCTCGACCTGCGGACTGCCCTGCGTCCAGATGAGGCCGTCGTACCGGCCGCTCGACGCGATGGCCTGCGTGTCGTTGGTGATCTTCGCCAGGGCGGGCCTGGCAGGGGCGCTGGCGAGGGTCACCGGCTTGTAGCCGTTGAAGTCGACGCCGCGCGTCTCCGGTGCGATGTCGCCGTCGCCGACATCGGTGCGCAGCTCGGCGGCGAGCCCCTGACGATACCCCGCGGGCGGCGCGACACGGTAGAAGTCGACGACGGCGCGCGAGGAGAGCGCGCTCGCCGTGCCGTCGTGCTCCACGCCCAGCCGGTCGATCTCCTCGAAGCTGCGAGATCCGTCCGGGAAGAAGCCCTGACGCGCCTGCGCCTCCGTGCCGTTCGGCGCGGCCATCTCGTCCTCCCAGGGGCCGCCGTCGGACTGCACGGCCATGTAGGGGAGCGGGTAGAGGCCGTCGTCCGGGCGGAGCTCCACCTCGTAGACGGGCGTGTCGGACTCGTCGACGGCCTCTGCGCGGAAGACGCCGTCGGCGCCGATGTAGCCGTCCGGCGGGCCGTACAGGTGCGCGGCCTCATGCTCGAGCGGATGCGCCGAGAACTGCTCCACGTAGACGGTCGCAGGAGCGGCGAGCCGCTGCGCGCGGAGGGCGTCGAACCGGAGCGGCGTGCCGCCGGCGTCCGTGCGCTCCGCGAGTCCGTGCTTGCGCCGCGCCTTGTTGGAGGTGACGAGCGGAGGGGTGTTCTGGATCGTCGCGGTCGGACCGCTCAGATGGGCGATGCGGACCTTGGGTCGAGGGGCGTCGGTCATGGCGTGGATGCTTTCTCGTGAGGGCGGGGGGACGCGGGGCGCTCGTCTTCGTCCGTGGGGCGCCGCCCTCGCCGGGGGAAGGCGAGCAGGAGCCCGCTGGTGAGGCCGACGGCTGCTGCGACACCGCCGACGGCGAGGAACGCCGTGCCGAGGGATGCGATGGCGGCGACGGCCCCGAAGGTCGCAGGGCTGGCGAGCAGCGCGGCCTGGTTGCCCATCGAGCGCAGTCCGGACGCGATGCCGAGACGCTCGACGGGGACCTCGTCGGAGAGCATCGACAGGGTCAGGGGCTGGGCGAAGCCGACCGCGAACCCGCTGCATGCGCTGACGACCAGCAGGAAGGCCATGTTCCCCGGAGCGATCACGACCAGGGTGACGCTGGCCGCCGCCGTGACGAGCACGAGACCGACCATGAGCGCTTGTCCCAGCCGGCGCAGCAGCACGGCGAAGAACGGCCGCGCCGCGAAGCCGGCGAGCGCTCCCGTGCTGAGCACGATGCCGATCTGCCACTGCTCGAGCCCGGCTCCCGAGAGCAGCACCGGCTGCCACGCGGTGCGGATGTCGTGGATCACGAGGGCGGTGAAGCTGGCGAGCACGGCGACGAGCACGGTGCGATTGCGCAGCATCCGGACGGCCTCGCGATAGGCGCCGAGCAGAGGCGCGGCGGTCCCCGTCCTCGTGACGGACGCCGGGGGCGCGACGGTCAGCGCCACGATCGTGAGCGCGGTGGCGAGGCCGACGTACGCGGCGAAGGCGAGCGTATGGCCGCCGAGGCTCTGCAGGCCGCCTCCCAGCGCGGGGCCGACGCTCTGGCCGAAGGCGACGAACAGGGAGAACGTGGCGATCCGCTTGGTCCTCGACTCCCGCGACTCGCCGTCGTCGCGCGGCATCGTGGCGAAGGTCTGGAGGCTCACCCAGCAGGCGAGCGTTCCGAAGCCCAGCACCACCTGGCTGGCGATCACCGCCGCGAGCGTCGGGATGAAGAGGAGGGCGCTGCCGGCGATCATGAGGGCGCCGCCGACCCGCAGGAGCCGGCGGCTTCCCCAGCGGTCCGTGATCGCGCCGATCAGGACGGCGAGGATGGTGGGGAAGATCGAGTAGGAGGCCAGCGCGATGCTCACCTCGGTCTCGGTCCCGCCGAGGTCGATCACGTGCGTCCCGATGAGGGGGCGGAGCATGGAGTGCGCGGTCCAGTACAGGATCCCGAGGACGGCGAAGGTCGCCGTCCCCGGGACTCGTCTGGTCCGCACGGCGCGGGCCGTCACGCCGCGATCGCCTGAGCCTGCGCGTCCCAGATCGCTGCGAGCCGGTCGCCGGTGACGACGGCGCCGAAGGTGCTCTGCACGTTCCGGACGGTCCCCGCGTGCAGCTCGGGAGCGTAGGCGGCGCAGCAGTCCTCCACGAGGGAGACGTGGTAGTCGAGGAACAGCCCGTCGCGCAGCGTCGACTCCACGCAGACGTTGGTGGCCACCCCGGTGAACAGGAGGGACTCGATCCCCGCTGTGCGCAGCACGACGTCGAGATCGGTGCCGGCGAACGCGGAGTACCTGTGCTTGACGACGACGTTCTCGCCCGGCAGGGGATCGACGACGTAGAAGTCGGCGCCCCAGGTTCCGGTCGCGCAGTTCGGCTGGTACGGGCGGACGTCGACATCTCCTGCGCGGGTGTTCCACACCGGGGAGTCGACGGTGAGGTCGTGCGTGGTCTGGATGAACACGACCTTCATGCCCTCCTCCCGCGCACGGGCGATGAGGGTCTGCAGGCGGGGCGCCATCTCGACCGCGGCCGAGACGTCGTTCCCCTTCTGCGCCGAGACCCCCTCCGGGTGGCAGAAGTCGTTCTGGACGTCGACCACGATCAGCGCGGCCTTCTCGGGCAGGAAGCGGGCATCGGAATAGGACGGCATGATTCTCTCCTTCGTGATGAGATGCGCTGCGCGGTCAGCAGCTGACGAACTGATCCGTCGCGACGGTGTCGAAGGACTGCGGCGTGGCGGAGTCGTCGAGGATCTGGCCGTTGCGAGCGACCTCGAGGTTCGTGTCGATCGCGTCCTCGGCGAGGCAGGTGCCCTCCCAGAGCGAGTCCGCATAGGCGCGATCGAGGGTCTGGGCGAGT
Organism: Microbacterium tumbae; assembly: GCF_054780175.1. NCBI lineage: Bacteria > Bacillati > Actinomycetota > Actinomycetes > Micrococcales > Microbacteriaceae > Microbacterium > Microbacterium tumbae. Next base: position 898,767 of record NZ_BAAGWV010000002.1, on the reverse strand, counting down.
GCCTCCGGCTCCATGGTCGGGAACTCGGCGGCGGCGAGCTCCGCCGCGTACTCGGGATCGGTCTCGATCAGCTCCTGACCCTTGGCGAGCGCATCGACGAAGCGCTGCACGAGCTCGGGATCGCCGTCGGCCGTCTCGCGTGGGATCACGATGGACGAGTAGGCGTACGGCCCGAGCAGCTCGAGCGGGTTCAGGAACGGCTCTCCCCAGAGCCCCTGCTGGATGCCGAGTCCGAGCTGCGGCTCCGCGACGACCGCGATGTCCGCGGCGTCCTGCTGGATCGTGGAAGGGATCGCGGATGAGTCCTCGACCTCGACCAGGTCGACGTCCTCGTCCGGGTCCAGCCCCTCCTGGATGAGGATGTGCCGGAGGATCGCATTGGGGGTGCCGCCGTAGCGTCCTCCGACGATCGTCTTGCCGCGGAAGTACTCGGCGAGGTCCTCATCGGGAGCAGGCTCCTCGCCCAGGGGAGCGACGAAGTAGACGTTGCCGCGGTTGACGACGTTCGCGACCGCGATGAGGTCGGCGCCCTTGACGTTGGCCACGGCGCCGGACTCGGCCCCGCCGATGAATCCGAACACCTCGCCGGCGAGCGTCGCGTTGACGTGGCCGCCGCCGGTGAGCGTGGTGACCTCGACGTTCAGGTCCGCGTTCTCGAAGAAGCCGGAGTCCTGCGCCGCGTACAGCGGCAGGTAGCCGACGCCGTGCACGGGCTCGGCGATCGTGAGGGTCGTGACGCCGTCGGCGTCCTCGGTGGCGCCCGACTCCGAAGGGGCGCAGCCGGCGAGGGCGAGCGCTGTGGCGCCGGCGGCGAGGAGGGCGAGGGCTCTGGCGGTGCGGGGGTGGTTCACGTGCGGTCCTTTCGGGGATGATGCAGGACTTTCGGGGATGGTGCGGGAGGTGCGACGGCGATCAGGAGACGTGCGACAGGCCCTTCAGCAGACGCTTCTCGAGCCAGGCGACGACGAGGTAGAGCACGGCGGAGAGCAGCGCGAGGGTGAAGACGCCGACCCAGATCAGGGCGATGTCGTAGGTGGACCCCGCGTACTGGATCATCCGGCCGAGTCCCTCGCGGGAGCCGATGTACTCTCCGACGACCGCGCCGGACAGCGCGAGCCCGATCGCGACGCGCAGGCTCGAGGCGACCCAGGGCAGCACGGAGGGGACGACGACTTTGACGAACACCTGCCAGCGGGACGCGCCGAGAGAGTACATGAGGGTCGTGAGGTCCTTGTCGACCGCGCGGACGGCGGCATAGGTGTTGAGGACCTGGATGACGATGACGAGGGCCGTGGCCATCGCGATCTTCGAGGAGATGCCGATGCCGAGCACGAGCACGACGATCGGCGCGAGGGCGAGCTTCGGCATCGCCTCGAAGGCGATCACCAGAGGCTCGGCGACGAGGGCGTACCGTCGGGACCACCAGAAGGACAGCCCGATGGCCACGCCGCCGACGACGCCGATGACGAAGCCCGCGAGGGTCGAGGTGAACGTGAAGCGGGCGTTGGCGAAGATCTCGCCGTTCTCGAAGGTGATGAGGGCGGTGTCCCAGATGCGGCTCGGGCTGCTCCAGAAGAACGCGTCGATGATGCCGGTGCGGGTGCCGAGCTCCCAGATCGCGAAGATCGCGACGACGACGCCGATGCGCAGGAGGTTCACGCTCCAGCTCGAAGGCTCCTTCGTCGTGCGGCGACGGCGGGGGATCGGCGACATGCGGATGCGCAGTTCGCCGAGGCGGGCGAGCGCGCCCACGGGCGTCTCGATCTTCGTGCTCGTCGGCGGGGTGTCGATGGCGACCATCAGTGATCCTCCTCTGCGACGCCGTCGCGGTGCGCGGCGTTGAGATACTCACGGGCTTCGGCCTTGAATCGGATGAACTCGTCGCTGGTGACGATCGAGGGCTTGCGGGGACGATCGAGGGTGACGTCGATCTCGGCGACGATGCGGCCGGGACGTGCCGACATGACGAAGGCGCGGTCCGACAGGTAGATGGCCTCGTCGATGTCGTGCGTGACGAACAGCACGGTCTTGCGGAAGTCGTCCCAGAGGTCGAGGAGCCACTCCTGCATCCGCTCCCGCGTCTGGGCGTCGAGGGCGCCGAAGGGCTCGTCCAGCAGGATGATGTCGCGGTTGAACAGGATCGTGCGCAGGAGCGCCGCACGCTGCTTCATGCCGCCGGAGAGCTGGCTGGGGTAGCGGTCGATGAAGTCGCCCAGGCCGTAGGTCTTCAGCAGGGGGCGCGCGATCGCCTGCGCCTCGCGCTTGCGGACCCCGCTGATCTCGAGCCCGAGCACCACGTTCTCCAGGATCGTCCGCCAGGGGAGCAGCAGATCCTTCTGGAGCATGTATCCGACGAGTCCCTGCTGCCCGGACCTGTCGACGCCGTCGATGATGATGCGCCCTTCGCTGGGCTCGTCGAGGCCGCCGATGAGGTTGAAGAGCGTGCTCTTGCCGCAGCCGCTCGGCCCGATCAGGGTGATGAACTCGCCGGCTCGCACCTCGAGGTTCGCGCCGACGAGCGCATCGACGGTGCCGCCGCCGGGCTTCGGGAATCGGCGGGAGACGTTCTCGACCACCAGTTGCGCACCGGTGGACAGCGGATCCGAGCCGGCGACGTCCCGGGTCAGTGACATGGTCATTGTGCCTCCGTGGGTGGAATCCATAATCTATAGATCTTTTTAGGCGAGTCATGTTTCCTGCCGCCTCTTGCTGCGTTACCGTCGCATTACAGATGTCTCGGTCGGCGTGCGCGGACCGCGCAGGCAGAGGAGGACGCATGTCGACGCAGGGAGCGCGGCCGGTGCAGACCACGCACGAATGGGTGCGCGACGGCATCCGGCGTGCGATCGTCGACGGGACGTACCCGCCGGGGGCGCCGTTGAAGCAGACCGAGCTCGCGGCCGCCTTCGGCACCAGCGTGACCCCGGTCCGGGAGGCCATGCGCGATCTCGTGGCCGAAGGCCTCGTCCAGTTCGACCCTCAGCGGATCGCGCGCGTGCGCAGCATCGACGTCGACGAGGCGGTGGAGATCTACGAGATGCGGCTGCTGCTCGAGCCGCTCGCCGTCAGCAGGGCGACCGCGCATGCGACGACGGCGGACATCGAGCGCTTCCGGGAGCTCGCCGCCGTCGCGGACGCCGCAGTCGACGATGCCGCCTGGCTCGCCGCCAACAGGGCGCTGCACCTCGAGATCATCGAGACCTCGCGCTCGCCGCAGCTGGCGGGCGTCCTCGGGAACCTGCGCCGGATCTCCGGGTTCTATCTGGGCGCCGTGATCCGCACGACGCCCATCGTTCGCGCGAAGAGCTCGGAGCAGCACAGCGCGCTCATCGACGCGATCGAGGCGGCGGACGGCCCGCGCGCGGCCGCGATCATGCGCGATCACATCTCGGTCTCTCATCCGCAGGCCCCCGAAGGGGATGTCACCACGGCATATCGGGAGCGCCTCCAGGGCGCGATGGCGTCGGGCGATCCCGGTCTCGGAGAGGTCTCCTGACCCGCATCGCGATCTTTCCGCCCATCCGGCCGCCAACGGCGTTAGCGTGTGAGCATGACCGTTGCAGAGAAGGCCGAGAGCCTCGTATCCCTCCACCGCGCACCGGAGATCCTCCGGGTCGTGAACGTGTGGGACGTCGTGTCCGCGCGGACCGTCGCCGCCCTCCCCGAGACGAAGGCGCTCGCCACGGCGGGACACTCCATCGCCGCGACCTACGGCTATCCGGACGGCGAGATCCCCCGCGAGCTCATGCTCGACATGGTGTCCCGCATCACGGCCGCCGTCGATCTGCCGGTATCCGCAGACCTCGACGACGGCTATGCGGACGCAGGGGAGACCACCCGCCTCGCGATCGCCGCCGGCGCGGTCGGCGCGAACATCGAGGACCGTCTGAAGCCGCTCGACGAGTCGGTCGCGAACGTCGAGGCGATCGTCAGGGCCGGTGAGGCCGAAGGCGTGGCCTTCGCGCTGAACGCGCGCACCGACGCCTTCGTCCGCGCAGGGGACCGGCCGGTCGAGGCCAGCATCGCCGATGCCGTCGAGCGCGGACGCGCCTATCTCGACGCCGGTGCCACGACCGTGTTCGTCCCCGGAATCCTGGACGCCGACGTCACCCGGCGGCTCGTCGAGGGCATCGGCGAGAACCGGATCAGCGTCATCGGCCTGCCCGGCGCTCTGACCGCCGCCGAGTACGAGGCCCTCGGCGTCGCGCGCATCTCCTACGGCCCGATGACCCAGCGCGTCGCGCTCACCGCCCTGCAGGATCTCGCGTCGACCCTCTACGCGGACGGCGTGATCCCCGCGACCACCCGCGCGCTGAACTGAGCCGGATCGGGCGGGCGGGGAGCCGCTCGCCCGATCGGCGCGCGAGGGACGCCCTAGACTTGGCCCGTGGTCACTCGTCTCTCGAACTTCTTCCTCCGCACGCTCCGCGAAGACCCGGCCGGCGCCGAGGTCGCGAGCCACAGGCTGCTCATCCGCGCCGGCTACATCCGCCCGCAGGCGGCGGGGATCTTCGCCTGGCTGCCGCTCGGCCTGCGCGTGAAGGCGAGGATCGAGACGGTGATCCGCGAGGAGATGGCCGCCGCGGGCGCGCAGGAGGTGCACTTCCCTGCACTTATGCCCCGCGAGGCCTATGAGGCCACAGGGCGCTGGGAGGAGTACGGCGACCTCCTCTTCCGCCTGCAGGATCGCAAGGGCGGCGACTACCTGCTCGCGCCCACGCACGAGGAGGCCTTCACGCTCCTCGTGAAGGACCTGTACTCCTCGTACAAGGATCTTCCGCTGACGATCTACCAGATCCAGGACAAGTACCGCGATGAGGCCCGCCCCCGTGCCGGTCTCCTGCGCGGTCGCGAGTTCACGATGAAGGACGCCTACTCCTTCGACTCCTCGGATGCGGGCCTCGATGCCAGCTATCAGGCGCAGCGCGACGCCTACGAGCGCATCTTCCAGCGCCTCGGGCTGGAGTACGCGATCGTGCAGGCGGATGCCGGGGCGATGGGAGGCTCGCGCAGCGAGGAGTTCCTGCATCCGACGCCGGTCGGCGAGGACACCTTCGTGCGCTCCGCCGGAGGGTACGCGGCGAACGTCGAGGCGTTCTCGACAGCGGTCCCCGCGCCCGTCGCCTTCGACGCCGACGCTCGGCCCGTGATCTTCGACTCCCCGGGCACGCCGACGATCGAGACGCTCGTCGTGCACTCCAACGCGGTGCTGGAGGGGGAGTACACCGCCGCGGACACGCTCAAGAACGTCGTCCTCGCGCTCACGCACCTCGACGGCACGCGGGAGCTCGTCGTCGTCGGGATCCCCGGCGACCGCGAGGTCGACGAGAAGCGCGCCGAGGTCGCCTTCGCCCCCGCCGAGGTCGGGACGGCGACGCCTGCGGACTTCGAGGAGAACCCGCTGCTCGTGAAGGGGTACATCGGCCCCTGGTCGCCCACGGGCGCCGTGCTCGGCGAGGAGTCCGCCACCGGCATCCGCTACCTCGTCGACCCCCGCGTGAGCGAGGGATCGAGCTGGATCACCGGGGCGAACATCGATCAGAAGCACGCGCACTCCGTCGTCGCAGGACGCGATTTCCTCGCCGACGGCGTGGTCGAGATCGCGAACGTGCGCGAGGGAGATCCGGCCCCCGACGGCTCCGGTCCCGTCGAGCTCGCCCGGGGCATGGAGATCGGCCATGTGTTCCAGCTCGGCCGGAAGTACGCCGAGGCGCTCGGACTGAAGGTGCTGGACGAGAACGGCAAGCTCGTCACGGTCACGATGGGCTCGTACGGCATCGGCGTGACCCGGATCCTCGCGATCATCGCGGAGCTCAACAACGACGACAAGGGGCTCATCTGGCCGGCATCCGTCGCGCCGTTCGACGTGCACGTGGTCGCGGCGGGCCGTGACCAGCTCGCCTTCGACGTCGCCGAGCGGGCGGCCGCCGAACTCGAGGCGGCCGGCCTCGACGTCCTCTACGACGACAGGCCCAAGGTCTCGCCGGGCGTGAAGTTCGGAGACGCGGAGCTCGTGGGCATCCCGCGGGTCCTCGTGGTGGGGCGCGGCGCGGCCGACGGCCAGGTCGAGCTGTGGGATCGGCGCACGGGTGATCGCGACGCCGTCGCCCTCGCCGACGCGATCGCGCGGCTGACGGCCTGATCGCATGGACGACGTGCAGTCGGATCCGATCGCCGAGGCGGTCGATCGGCTGATCGAGGACGCCGGAATCACGGGGAACCGCTCGCTCATCCGGCGCATCCTCGGAGCGGGCGTCCTCCTGGGACAGGACCGCACCGAACGGCTGAACCTGAAGATCGCATCGTCCGCCCTCGCCGAGATGCGCGACGCCTTCCGGCTGTTCCAGCCCTATGCGGGCGTTCCGAAGGCGACCGTCTTCGGTTCCGCGCGCACCAGGCCGGATGATCCGCTGTACGTCCAGGCGAAGGCGGCGGCCGCCGAGCTGGCCGCCCGCGGGTGGATGGTCGTCACCGGCGCCGGGCCGGGGATCATGCAGGCCGCGGCCGAGGGAGCGGGGGACCGGATGGCGCTCGGCGTCTCGATCCGCCTGCCGTTCGAGGAGAAGCCGAACGCCGTCGTCGCGAAGAGCGAGCAGTCGGTCGAGATGAAGTACTTCTTCACGCGCAAGCTCATGCTCGTGAAGGAGTCGAGCGGCTTCATCTGCCTGCCGGGCGGCTTCGGGACCATGGACGAGATGTTCGAGCTGCTCACCCTGCAGCAGACCGGCAAGGCCGAGCCCACCCCGATCGTGCTGCTGGACGCGCCGGGCGGGACCTTCTGGCACGGCCTGAAGAGATTCGTCGACGAGCAGCTGATCCCGGTCGGCGTCATCTCCGCCGACGACTTCGACCGCGTGCTCGTGACGGACTCCGCCGAGCAGGCGGTCGCGGAGATCACCGGCTTCTGGCGCAACTACGCCTCGCTGCGCTGGGTCGACGACGTGCTCGTGCTGCGGCTGAGGAACGCGCCGACGGATGCCGAGATCGACGCGCTGAACGCCGACTTCGCCCCCTTCGTCGCCTCCGGCCGCATCGAACGGACCGACCCGCTCCCCGTCGAGGTCTCGGATCGCGACGAGCTCGACCTGCCGCGGCTGGCGCTGCGGCTGCGTCAGCGCGAGGTCGGAGGCCTCTACCGGCTCATCGACGCCGTGAACGCGCTCGACTCGGCCCGCTGAGCGTCCGAATGCCGCTCAGCGCTGCTCTGCGCGCACGATCCCCGCGGCGAACGCCGTCAGGTCGACGGGCGTCCCGAGCACCCGTTCGGCGGCCCTGCGCCCCGAGGCGAACGCCCCGGTGACCGTCGCCGGATCCTCTCCCCAGGTGGCCTCTCCCGCGAAGTGCAGCACCCCGTCGACGGGCTCAGCCAGCCCGTCGACGTCCTCGTGCGCGGCGCCGACGGCGAGATAGGAGTACGAGCCCTCGGTGAACCTCTCGTGCCCCCAGCGCGTGATCCAGTGCGCCGTCGGATCCGGCACCGCATCCCCGTAGAGTCGCCGCAGCGCCGCCACGACGTCGGTCACGGTCGCGGCGTCCGTCCACTCCTGGACGCGCCGTCCGAAAGGCCCGGCGGCGAACGTCAGCAGGGTCGGGCGCCCGCTCACGGCGGAGACGTCGTACCAGGAGTGCCAGTGCTCTCCGGCCTCGCCGAGCGCGCGGATCGCGTAGCTGCTCTCGTCCCAGAACCGCTCGGGGAACTGCAGGAAGATCTTGTTGAAGACCCCCATGCCCAGGCGGGCGATCGGGCCGGCGACGGCGTCCGGCAACGCGGGGGAGAAGACGATCGCGCCGGACTTGAGCACCCCGAGCGGCACGGTGACGACGACCGCGGTCGCCCTGAATGCGCCGCGATCGGTCGTCACGACCACGCCGTCGTCGCCGTAGGCGACGTGCGTCACCACGTGCTGCAGCCGCACGTCCAGCCCGGCGCCGACGCGCCGGGGGATCTCGTCGTAGCCGCGGGGGAAGATCACCTCGTCGCCCTCGATGGCGTCCTCGTCCAGTCCATGCGCGTCCAGGTCGCCGATCCAGGCCCCGCACTGCTCCTCGACCCGATGGCGGAAGAACTCGCGGATATCGTCGATCCGCCCGGCATCCAGGCCGGAGCGGTCGAGCGCCCGCTCTGCGACGTCGAGATAGGCGTCGCCGGGCGAGGACGCCGCGATCTCCTCGACCAGGATCGCGTCCGCACGCGCGACGTCAGCCACCCACTGCGCGGCGGCCGCCTCGTCCAGAGGCCGGCCTTCGCCGTCGAAGTTCTCGATCGGGCGCCCGCCGGCCTGGAAGGTCCCGACGGTGTACTCGATCGTGGGGATGCCCAGAGCCTGCGCGAGATCCCAGAGCGGCTCGTCCTGGATGCCGTGGATCCAGGAGGCGCCGAGATCGACGGGGAAGGCGCTCGTCCGATCCGTGTTCATGCGCCCGCCGACACGGTCGCGCGCCTCCAGAACGACGACGCGCTGTCCGGCGTCCGCGAGCATCCGCCCGGCCGTCACGCCGGACACGCCCGCGCCGATCACGATGGTGTCGAAGGTGGTCATCGATCCTCCTCGGGCTCAGAGCCGGCCGCGTACGACGGTCGTCGTGGCACGCGGCATCAGGCACAGGGTATCGTTGTACGGATGCCGGGCGTGTGAATCAGCGCGGCGGGAGAGCTGAATAGGGAGGCCGTTATGGATATCGAACTGGGGCTGCTGCGCGGGATCGAGAAGGAGAAGGCGATTCCCTTCGACGAACTCGTCGCGATCATCGAGCAGGCCGTTCTCACGGCCTACGGCAAGCACGTCTCCGCCGACGGCGCCGTCCCCGACGGCGTGCGCGTCGAGCTCGACCGCAGGACCGGCCACGTCGCCGTCCTTCAGCCGGTCACCGACGAGGAGGGCGCGGTCATCGGCGAGGAGGACGCCACTCCCGACGATTTCGGCCGCATCGCGGCCTTCGCCGCCAAGCAGGTGATCAGCCAGCGGCTGCGCGACATCGCCGACGACGCCGTGCTCGGCGAGTTCCGCGGCAAGGAGGGCGACATCGTCGCCGGTGTGGTCCAGCAGGGGCCGAACCCCCGGATGATCCACGTCGACCTCGGCTCGGTCGAGGCGATCCTGCCTCCCGAGGAGCAGGTCCCCGGCGAGGACTACGCGCATGGATCGCGTCTGCGCGTCTACGTCACCAGTGTGGCGAAGGGACTGAAGGGCCCCCAGATCACGGTGTCCCGCACGCACCCGGGCCTGGTCCGCAAGCTGTTCGCCCTCGAGGTCCCGGAGATCGCCGCCGGCCTGGTGGAGATCGTGTCCCTCGCCCGCGAGGCCGGCCATCGTACGAAGATCGCCGTCACGGCGAACGACCCGTCGATCAATGCCAAGGGAGCGTGCATCGGCGAGCTCGGCCGCCGCGTGCGCGCCGTGACGGAGGAGCTGGCGGGCGAGAAGATCGACATCGTCGATCACAACGCCGACCTCGCGACCTTCGTCGCGAACGCGCTGTCGCCCGCCAAGGTGACCAGCGCCTTCGTGCTGGACCCAGGCACCAAGGCCGTCCGCGCCCTGGTGCCGGACTATCAGCTCTCGCTCGCGATCGGCAAGGAGGGCCAGAACGCCCGACTCGCCGCGAAGCTCACCGGCGCCAAGATCGACATCCAGCCCGACAGCATCCTTGACGAGTGACCCGGGCCGCCGACGTCATCCGGTGCGCGGGACTGAGGTGTAAGATGGAACCCGTACGAACGTGTGTCGGCTGCCGTGCACGTGCCTCCCGGTCCGCTCTGCTCAGAGTGGTGGCCCAGGACGGCGTCCTCATCCCCGATGAGAGCGCTGTGCTCCCGGGGAGGGGCGCGTGGGTGCATCCGACGCAGGAGTGCCTGGACAAAGCCATCGCGCGCCGGGCCTTCGCACGAGCACTTCGTGTCACAGCAATGCTGGACACGCGGACCATCGAACAGTACCGCCGAGGAAACAAAGGCTGAACGGCTATGGAAACAAAGTGAACGGCTCGAAATGAGACCCGTCCGCGACTAGTGGTCCGCCCTGTCTGGGTGGACCGACCCAGACAGGAGAATTGTGGCTGCCAAACCACGTGTGCATGAGATCGCCGCTGAACTCGGCGTCGACAGCAAGCTCGCACTCGCGAAGCTCAAGGAGCTCGGCGAGTTCGTGAAGAGTCCCTCATCGACCATCGAACCGCCGGTGGCGCGGAAGCTCCGTGCCGCCATCGAGGCCGACGGGGCCGCCAAGCCCGCGCCCAAGACCGACGGCGCACCGGCCAAGCCCGCGGTGTCCAGGCCCGCCGCCTCGTCGGCGCCGACCCCCGGGCCCAAGCCCGGCCCGAAGCCCGCACCCGTCGCCGAGCCGTCCGCGGCGGAGGCGCCGGCTGCGCCCGCTCCCGCAGCGTCGAAGCCCGCGGAGAAGACATCCGCCAAGCCCGCGGAGAGCGCGGCGCCGACGCCGGGCGCCCCCCGTCCGGGCAACAACCCCTTCGCATCCGCTCAGGGCATGGGCCAGCGCCCTGCAGGCCCCCGTCCGGGCAACAACCCCTTCGCATCCGCTCAGGGCATGGGCCAGCGCCCGACGCCCGGCAACATCCCCCGCCCGCAGGCGCCACGTCCCGGCGCTCCTCGTCCTGGTGCACCGCGTCCCGGTTCGCCACGCCCCGGAGCCCCGCGCGGCGGTCAGGGCGGTCGTCCCGGTGCTCCGTTCCAGCAGCGCCCAGGCGGTCCAGGTCGTCCCGGCGGCGCAGGTGCGGGCGGCGGCTTCCAGCGTCCGGGCGGAGGCGCCCCCGGTGGCGGCTTCGCAGGTCGCCCGGCCGGCGGCGGCGGCCGTGGCCGCGGCCCAGGCGGTGGAACCGCAGGAGCCTTCGGAAAGGGAGGCGGCAAGAGCAAGCAGCGCAAGTCGCGGCGGGCGAAGCGGCAGGAGTTCGAGATGCGGTCGGCGCCGGTCGTCGGCGGCGTCAACGTCCAGAAGGGCAACGGCGAGACGATCCGTCTCCGTCGTGGCGCCTCCATCGCCGACTTCGCGGACAAGCTCGAAGCTCTCAACGGCTACACCGTCCAGCCCGGCACCCTGGTGACGATCCTCTTCAACCTCGGCGAGATGGCCACGGCCACCGAGTCGCTGGACGAGGCCACGTTCGAGGTGCTCGGCGCCGAGCTCGGCTACAAGATCCAGATGGTCTCGCCCGAGGACGAGGACAAGGAGCTCCTCGAGGGCTTCGGCCTCAATCTCGAGCAGGAGCTCGCGGAGGAGAGCGAGGACGACCTCGAGATCCGTCCGCCGGTCGTCACCGTCATGGGCCACGTCGACCACGGCAAGACCCGCCTGCTCGACGCGATCCGCAAGACCAACGTCATCGAGGGCGAGGCCGGCGGCATCACCCAGCACATCGGCGCCTACCAGGTCTGGACCGAGCACGAGGGCATCGAGCGGGCCGTCACCTTCATCGACACCCCGGGCCACGAGGCGTTCACCGCCATGCGCGCCCGTGGCGCCCAGGTCACCGACCTCGCGATCCTCGTGGTCGCCGCCGACGACGGCATCATGCCGCAGACGGTCGAGGCCCTGAACCACGCCCAGGCGGCGAACGTGCCGATCGTGGTCGCGGTGAACAAGGTGGACAAGCCGGAGGCCAACCCGGCCAAGGTGCGCCAGCAGCTCACCGAGTACGGTCTGGTCGCCGAGGAGTACGGCGGGGACGTCATGTTCGTCGACGTGTCCGCTCGTGCAGGCACAGGCATCCAGGAGCTCCTCGACGCCGTCCTGCTGACGGCCGACGCGGGCCTGGACCTCACCGCGAACCCGAACAAGGCCGCTCGCGGCGTCGCCATCGAGGCGAAGCTCGACAAGGGCCGCGGCTCGGTCGCGACGGTGCTCATCCAGTCCGGAACGCTCCGGGTCGGCGACGCGATCGTCGCAGGCACCGCCTACGGCCGGGTGCGCGCCATGGCGGACGAGAACGGCGAGGCCGTCCTCGAGGCCTACCCGTCGCGTCCTGTGCAGGTGCAGGGTCTGAACTCCGTGCCCCGCGCCGGTGACGTGTTCATCGTCACCGAAGAGGACCGCATGGCCCGTCAGATCGCGGAGAAGCGCGAGGCTGTCGAGCGCAACGCGCAGCTGGCCAAGGCCCGCAAGCGCATCTCGCTCGAGGACTTCACCCGTGCTCTCGAGGAGGGCAAGGTCGAGACCCTCAACCTCATCATCAAGGGCGACGTGTCCGGTGCCGTCGAGGCGCTGGAGGAGTCGCTGCTCAAGATCGAGGTGGACGACTCGGTCCAGCTGCGCATCATCCACCGCGGCGTCGGTGCGATCACCGAGTCCGATGTCAACCTCGCCACGATCGACAACGCGATCGTGATCGGCTTCAACGTCCGCCCGGACGCGAAGGCCCGCGAGGCGGCGTCCCGTGAGGGCGTGGACATCCGGTTCTACTCGGTCATCTACAACGCGATCGACGAGATCGAGAACTCCCTCAAGGGCATGCTCAAGCCGGAGTTCGAAGAGGTCCAGTCGGGTGTCGCCGAGATCCGCGAGGTGTTCCGCTCCTCGAAGTTCGGCAACATCGCCGGTGTCATCGTGCGGTCGGGGACGATCACGCGCAACGCCAAGGCACGCGTCATCCGCGACGGCGTCGTCATCGCCGATGGCCTCGCCATCGAGTCGCTGCGCCGCTTCAAGGACGACGTCACCGAGGTCCGCACGGACTTCGAGGCCGGTATCGGACTGGGCAAGTACAACGACATCCAGATCGGCGACGAGATCGAGACCACCGAGATGATCGAGAAGCCGCGCGGCTGATCTCGACACATCGATGAGGGGCGCCTGCGGGCGCCCCTCAGTCGTCACAGAGGAGAAGGAAATGGCCGGAGAACGACAGGCACGCCTCGCGGATCGCATCCGCGTGATCCTCGCCGAGCGTCTCGAGAAGGGGCTGCGGGATCCGCGTCTGGGATTCGTGACCATCACAGACGTGCGCGTCTCGGGCGACCTCCAGCACGCCAGCGTGTTCTACACGGTCCTCGGCTCCGAGGAGGAGCGGGTGGCCAGCGGCGCCGCGCTGGCCTCGGCGACCGGGATGCTGCGCAGCGAGGTGGGGCGACAGCTGAGCACGCGGCTCGTGCCGACGCTGGAGTTCATCCCGGATGCGCTGCCCGAGAACGCCGATCACATCACGGCGCTGCTGCGCGAGGCGCAGGAGCGGGATGCCGAGGTCGCCAGGCTCGCCTCGACGGCCACGCACGCCGGTGAAGCCGATCCCTACCGCGCCGACGAGGAGCGCGAAGAGGCCTGAGCGGCACACGTACCCTCGTGCGCTGGGCAAACGTTTGCTAGCCTGATCGCGCCGTCGCGATGACGTGACGGCGCTTCGGGGGGAGCAGGACGTGGCCGGATCGAGGGCAGCGCTCGGGCGTCGCCGTGCCGCCGCGGATGACACCGGGGTCGAGGATCTTCTCGACGACCTCGCATCGCTCGGCGTCGAGACTGCGCCGCATGTCGCGGCGGAGCTGCATCGGGAGCTCGGCGGCGATGGGCCGACGATCCGCGAGGTCGCCTCGACGCTGACCCCCGCGCAGCGGGCCGGCTCGAGGGCCCTGCCGGAGCCCCTGCCCTGCGTCCCGCCGATCTCCGCGGTGTACTCGCAGCTGTCGCTGACCGTCGAGGATCACGAGACGCTGCTGCTGGCGAGCCTGAGCACGGACTCCAGCGTCGGCACTCTGCTGGCCGCAGCCGGGCGCTCACCGGCCGACCTGCTGACGTCTTCGCTGTCCGCTCACCTCCTCGTCGCCGCGGGGCGGTTCGCCTGGAGGGATCCGCGGTTCAGGGTGTGGATGCTCGGCACATCGCCCGCAGAGCGGCAGAACGCCGCCCATGAGCGCCTCAGCGTCGTGCATGCGCTGCAGGGAGACGAGGTCAGAGCCGCATGGCACCGGGCCCGTGCCGCCCTCGTGAAGCGGCCAGAGACCGTAGCCGTCCTGCTGCCCGTGGCGCGACGGCTCTCCGAGGACGGGGAACTGGACAGCGCGTTCCGCGTCGCGACGGAGGTGTTCGATCATGCCGGAGGCGAGGAGGCCGATGCCGCGCGACTGATCGCGGGCACCGCGGCTCTCGGCAGCGGACGCGTCGAGGACGCCGTGGACTGGCTCGGCAGCCTGTTCTCGTCCGCATCCGCGGCGTCGACGGAGGAGGCGATGGCGGGCCTGATCCTCGCCGAGACGCTGGCCGCGGGGGTTCTGCCGATGCAGGATCCGGCCGAGCGTCGTCCCCGAGGCGGGGACGAGCGGGCCTGGACGTCCTGGGGGAGGGCCGCGGCGATGGCGGCCGTGCTGTGCGCGGAGCGGCAGGCGATCCCTGCGATGCGCACCTGGCTGCAGGAGGCGCGCGAGGCGGATGTCAGGGCACAGGCTGACGGCGCCATCCGAGACCCGGCCGTGGCCCTGTGCTGGCTGCTGAGCCGCGAGGGGCGGGTCTCGGAGGAGGCTCCGGCCACGATGTCGCAGAGCATCGCCTCGGCCGTCGGCGCTGCCCTGGACGGAGACGTCGAAGGGGGACTGGAGATGCTCGCCGTGTCCGATGCGATGCCGCCGCAGATCTCCGACCCGTTCCTCGCCGGCACGGAGCAGAGCCCGCTGTCGGCGGCGTACCGCGCCGTGACCGAGGTGCTGCTGCGCATCTGGCAGGGCGATATCGCGACCGCGCGGGAACGGCTTCTGCACGCCGCGGCACGATGGCCGGTCGCCCTGCCGTACGCCGGACTCGGCGCTCACCTCGCGCGCCGGCTCGATCTCGCCGTCCACGGCAGGCCCGCCGGGCTGTCCCTGTCGCTCACCGCCTCTCTCCCGCCGGGCATCCGCCTCGACTCACAGGTGGATCTGGCCATCGAGGCCTATCTCGCCGGAGCGGTGGAGGATGCGGCCGACCACGCCAGGATCTGGCACGATCGTGGCGCCCCGGCGCCGGTCCTCACCGACGGTGGAATCGACGAGGTCGGTCCGCACATGGCGAACGACGATGCCGTCGAACCCGGCGAGGCGGCGCGCGCCCGCCTCCTGTGCCATCGGATCCGCGGCACGGTCCCGGCGGCATGGCAGCACGAGTACGCCGACATCGCAGAGCAGTCCCGTCAGATCCGCTCGCCGTTCCGCCGCGGGCGGGTCGAGGCGCTGCTCGGCACCACCTGCGTGATCCGGGGCGATCGGGCGGCGGGACGGCGTCATCTGCGGATGGCGAGGCGGCTGTTCGCGGACGCCGGCGCCGACGCCTGGCGCATCTCGGTCGAGGCGCGCCTGGCGAGGCTGGGCGACCGCCTCGGAGACGCGTGCTCCGCAGCCCCGGCGTCGGCGAGTGCGCTGGATCCGCTCGCCGCCTGCCGTGCGGCGTGGTCGGACGTGCTGACGCAGCGCGAGCTGCAGGTGGCGATGCTCATCGTGGGCGGGGCGGCGAATCGCGAGATCGCGGAACGCCTGGATCTGTCGATCCGCACCGTCGAGGTCCACGCCGGACACGTGTTCGGGAAGCTCGATGTCCGCGGGCGCGTGGAGCTGACGGTCCTCGCACACCGGACGAATCAGCACATCTGAGGCCTGCGGTCAGGCGGGCAGGGCCAGCATCCCGTCCGACGCCTCGGCGAGCCCGTCGGCGATGAGGGAATCGATGGCCCGGTCCCGCTGCGCGGCATCCGGCCAGTCCGGGATCACGGCATCCGCGTCGATCGGCCGGCCGGCCGTGCGCAGCGCGCGCAGCACGGCGCCGCGCGCCTGCCGATCGGAGCCCTCGTATCTCGCCTGCTTGCGGCGGGTGTCCTCGCCCTCCGGGCGTCCGGCAGCCAGCCATCGGCATTCGCCCGCCAGCGGGCAGCTCTCGCAGCGCGGGGCGCGCGCCGTGCAGATCACGGCGCCGAGCTCCATCATCGCGGCGTTGAAGAGCGCCGAGCCGGCATCCGACGCGGGCAGGAGCG
This sequence comes from Microbacterium tumbae, assembly GCF_054780175.1. Classification (NCBI taxonomy): domain Bacteria; kingdom Bacillati; phylum Actinomycetota; class Actinomycetes; order Micrococcales; family Microbacteriaceae; genus Microbacterium; species Microbacterium tumbae. Next base: position 882,831 of record NZ_BAAGWV010000002.1, on the reverse strand, counting down.
CCGACATCGCCTCCAGATCGCGTCGCGACGGCGGACCAGGCTGCGCCGCGCCGTCGATCGATCTGGCGAGCACGCGTCGGGTGTTGGTGTCGACGACGGGATGATGCTCGCCATACGCGAAGACCGCCACGGCGCGTGCGGTGTAGTCGCCGATGCCGGGAAGGGCCAAGAGCGCTGCGACGTCAGAGGGGACGATTCCGTCATGCCGGTCGGTCACCGCCTTCGCGGCGGCGTGCAGCCACAGCGCGCGGCGCGGGTAGCCGAGGTTCGCCCATTGGGTCACGACCTCCGCGGGCGAGGCCGCGGCCATGTCGGCCGGCGTCGGCCAGCGCTCCAGCCATGCCTCGAGGTGCGGGATCACGCGGGCGACCGGCGTCTGCTGCAGCATGAATTCGCTCACCAGCGTCCCCCACGCCGCGTAACGGCGATGGAACTCCGGACGGCGCCAGGGAAGATCCCGTGCGGCGGTGCGATACCACTCCGACACCGCGGCGAGCGGCGCGGGGGATGTCGATGTCGGAGCCACCAGGTCAGCCTAGACGGCGGTGACGGCCTCGGCGCGAGAGGAGACCGCAGGCGAGGACCGCGGCTGGACCGGCCCGCCGTCATCGGTAGGCTGGGGGGATGGTCTCCCCAGGCATCCTGCTCGTCGACAAGCCGGGCGGCCTGACCAGTCATGACGTCGTCGCCCGTACGCGCCGTGCGCTCGGGACCCGCAAGATCGGACACGCGGGCACGCTCGATCCGATGGCGACCGGTCTGCTCGTGATCGGAGTCGAGGCCGCGACGCGCCTGCTCACCTACATCGTGGGAGCCGACAAGACCTACCTGGCCACGATCCGGCTCGGCCAGAGCACGACGACGGACGACGCCGAGGGGGAGATCACGGGGTCCGCGGATGCCTCCGCCGTTCCCGCGGATCGCATCGACGCCGGCATCGCCGCCCTCACCGGGGTGATCTCCCAGGTTCCCAGCGCCGTCTCGGCCATCAAGATCGACGGCAGGCGCGCCTACGACCGGGTGCGTGCAGGAGAGCAGGTGCAGCTCGCCGCACGCGAGGTGACGGTGTCCCGCTTCGACGTCGAGGGCCGCAGGGCCGGCGACGGCGTGCTCGATCTGGACGTCGTCGTCGACTGCTCGTCGGGGACGTACATCCGTGCGCTCGCGCGCGACCTCGGGGCGGCGCTCGGCGTCGGCGGGCATCTCACGGCGCTGCGTCGCACGAGGGTCGGCTCCTTCGACGTCGCGGATGCCGTGGGCGTCGACGCGATCGAGGGGACCCGCATCCTCGCGCCCGCCGAGGCGGCGGGCATGATCCTGCAGCGGCTCGACGTCACGGCCGACGAGGCGCGGGATCTGCGACACGGCAAGCGCCTCCCCGGCGCGGCGCCCAGGCTCGACGGCGTGCGCGCGGCCGCCGTCGACGCGGACGGGCTTCTCGTCGGCATCGTCGAACGGCGCGGCGCGGACCTGAAGAGCGCGATGAACATGCCGGAGCGCAACTCATGATCCCGTGGCTCACCATCGTGCAGATCGTCGTGGCGGTCGCCGCCGGGCTGTTCTGCCTCGGCGCCGGGCTCCTCGGCAGGCGTCCCAGCGACTTCAGCGTGGGGGCCCTGGCCCTCGTCGAGCTGCTCCTCGTGGTCCAGGTCGTCGTCGCGATCGTCGCGCCGTTGGCCGGCAATCCGCCGACGGGAGACCTGCTGGAGTACTGGGTCTATCTGGTGTCCGCGGTGCTGCTGCCGGTCGGCGGCGTGATCTGGGCGCTCATGGAGCGCAGCAGATGGAGCACGGTGATCCTCGGCGTGGTCGCCCTGGCGATCGCGATCATGGTGTGGCGCATGCACGTGATCTGGACCATCCAGATCGCCTGATCGCGATGAGGGTCCCCGCGTGACCGCGCGCGGCATCCGCAGGTCTCCGGCGCACCTAAACTGGTAGGCGCTATGAGCAACTCCGTCACCCGCGCCAAGATGACCGGCATCGGCCGTGTCCTCGTGATCGTCTACGCCGTCATGGCCCTGGCGGCGACGGGACGCAGTCTCGTGCAGATCGTGCAGCGTTTCGATGAGGCGCCGCTGAGCTACGGCCTCTCCGCCGTCGCCGCCGTCGTCTACATCCTCGCGACCCTCGCTCTCGTGCTCTCGGCCCGACGCGGCTGGTACACCGTCGCCTGGGTCGCGATCGTGTTCGAGCTGACCGGAGTGCTCGTCGTCGGCACTCTGAGCCTCGTGCTCCCCGAGCTGTTCCAGCACGAGACGGTGTGGTCGCTGTACGGCCGCGGCTACGTCTTCGTCCCGCTCGTGCTGCCCGTGGCCGGCCTGTGGTGGCTGCGCACGCACCGCCCGGGGAAGGCCGCGGCATGATCGTCTTCCGCGATCCCGCGGATATCCCGGCGGACTTCGGCCCGTCGGTCGTCGCGATCGGCAAGTTCGACGGGGTCCACGCCGGTCATCGTGCGGTCATCGCGCGGCTGATCGAGGATGCCGAGACCACCGGTGCGCGCTCTGTCGCCGTCACCTTCGATCGCAATCCGCTCGCCGTCATCCGTCCCGAGCGATGCCCGGACAACGTCGTCAGCACGGAGCGCAAGCTCGAGCTGCTCGGCGAGCTCGACCTGGATGCGGTCCTCGTGCTCACCTTCGACGCGGAGATGGCCGGGCGTGAGGCGACCGCCTTCGTCGAGGAGATCCTCGTCGACGCGCTGAAGGTCGAGACCGTCCTCGTCGGCGAGGACTTCCGGTTCGGTCGGGGAGGAGCAGGGGACCCCGCGCTCCTGCGCGAGCTCGGTCCGAGGTTCGGCTTCACGGTCGACGTCGTCGAGGAGGTCTTCCTCCCCGGCTCCGACCGGCGCGTGTCGTCCAGCTGGATCCGCGAGCTGCTCGCCGCGGGCGACGTCAGCACCGCCGCCGAGGTCCTCGGTCGTCCCGTCGACCTCCGAGGAGAGGTCGTGCACGGCCTCAAACGCGGTCGCGAGCTCGGATTCCCGACGGCGAACCTGTCCGAGACGGTCGACGCGCTCGTGCCGGCGGACGGCATCTACGCCGGATGGCTGACCGATCACGACACGGGGGAGAGCTACCCGGCCGCGGTGTCCGTCGGCACGAATCCGACCTTCGACGACGTCCCGGTCCGTCAGGTGGAGGCGCATCTGCTCGATGTGGACGGGCTGGACCTGTACGGTCACGACGTCACCGTGCGCTTCACTGCGCGCCTGCGCGGCATGGTCGCCTTCGAGGGGATCGAGAAGCTCAAGGATCAGATCGCGGCGGACGTCAGGGACGTCAGGGCGCTGCTCGCCGCCGATCCGGAGGGCATGACGCGCTGACCGGCATCCGGCGGAAGGGGTCCCCTGCGCACCCGCATCCCCTGCGCGCCGTGCACGTTCCTCCGCCGGCACGACGCCCTCCGCCGGCGCATCCGCGATCCGCGCCGCGCCGATGCGCACGCAGCGACGTCCGCATCCGTGCCGATGGCGTAAAATAGGCTTAGGTTCCGCGAGCGTCCAGTTCCGATGGGCGCGGCCGGAGCCGGGCAGCACGTCCGCAGGGTCCTGGCTGGCGCCACACGCGGATATCGAGAACGGCTCGGACGCCATCTGCGGCGCTCCGGGATTCACGCTCAGGAGGAGCATGCCGACTACGGCAACCGCCGCCACGCGGCGAAGGAAGACGTCCCGTCGAGACGACGAGGCACCCCTGATCCCGATCCTCGCGCGCAAGGTCCGCGAGGTCGAGGCGAAGGCCCAGCGCGGGAAGCTGGGGCCCACGAACCGGGTCAAGTTCCAGGTGATCGCGTTCCTCGTGCGCGAGGAGCGTGCGAGGGTGAAGGCCGACGCCCAGATCGCCGATGCGGCGCGCGCCGAGCTGCTCAAGCGTCTCGACGGCGTCGCGACGATCCTCGCCAAGACGGCGGCTCGCGACACCTCTCTCATCCAGCTGCTCGAGGCGGACTCCGCGACGACCCCGGTCGCCAAGCGCATGCGCCGCGACTGGCTGTTGGAGTCGGGTGCGGAGCTCGCCCCCGAGGAGCTCATCATCGCCGACGTGGTTCCCGTCATCCAGGTGCCGACCGTGGTGCCGGCCGCGGCCGCTGAACGTCAGGTGACCCCGCCCTCCGTGGAGTCGCGGCAGCTCGCGAGCCCTTTCCTCGCTCCTGATCTGACGCCGCGACCCGCGACGACGCCGCGCCGCAGACTGGACGGCTGGGAGCTGATGGGCCCGCTCTACAAGGCGTTCGAGACCGGGGCGGGCGGCGCGTCGGCGAGCATGGAGCTGCCGCCCACGCCCGAGTTCGACCACGTCTCGCCCAAGGGCCTCGAGGTCATGGCGCATCAGTCGCGGTTCCTCGAGGCGGTGCGTGCCGGTCACCGCAGCTTCCTGCTCGCGGACGAGCCCGGTCTCGGCAAGACGGCGCAGTCCGCCCTCGCGGCATCCGTCGCCGGCGCCTACCCGCTGCTGGCCGTCGTGCCGAACGTCGTGAAGATGAACTGGGCGCGCGAGGTCGAGCGATGGACGCCGCAGCGCCGCGCGACGGTGATCCAGGGCGACGGCGGCGACATCGACGCCTTCGCAGACGTGTTCATCGTCAACTACGAGATCCTCGACAGGCATCTCTCGTGGCTCGGCTCGATCGGCCTGCGGGGCATGGTCGTGGACGAGGCGCACTTCATCAAGAACCTCACCTCGCAGCGTTCGCAGAACGTCCTGGCGCTCGCCTCGCGCGTCCGTGCTCAGACGCCGGGCGGAGACCCGCTCATGCTGGCGCTCACCGGTACGCCGCTGATCAACGACGTCGAGGACTTCGACGCGATCTGGCGGTTCCTGGGCTGGACCACCGGCGACAAGCCGGGACCGGAGCTCATGGAGAAGCTCGACGCCACCGGGCTCACTCCCGCGGACAAGGCCTTCTATGCGGAGGCGCGGGACGCCGTCATCTCGATGGGCATCGTGCGCCGCAAGAAGAAGGACGTCGCGGCCGATCTCCCGGACAAGCTCGTCGCGGACCTGCCGGTGCAGCTGGACGACGAGTTCGGGCGCGGCATCCGCCAGGCCGAGCGCGAGCTCGGCGCACGGCTCGCCGCGAAGTACCGCCGGATTCTCGAGGCCAGGGGAGACCGCGGCCTCGCCCCAGGCGAGATCGACGACGACATCGTCCGCCTCGTCGCCCACAATGAGCTCGAGGAGTCCAAGGCCGCGGGGACCGGGGGAGACAACGTCTTCACGATGGTGCGCAGGATCGGCCAGGCCAAGGCTCAGCTGGCCGCGGACTACGCCGCGCAGCTGCAGCGCTCGGTCGGCAAGGTCGTGTTCTTCGCGAAGCACATCGACGTGATGGACCAGGCGGAGGCGCACTTCGCCGCCTCCGGCATCCGCTACGTCTCGATCCGCGGCGACCAGACGACGCCCGCTCGCCAGCAGGCCATCGACGACTTCAACGGCGATGACGGCGTCGGGATCGCGGTCTGCTCGCTCACCGCGGCGGGCGTCGGCCTGAACCTCCAGGCGGCGTCGAACGTCGTGCTCGCCGAGTTGAGCTGGACGGCGGCCGAGCAGACCCAGGCGATCGACCGGGTGCACCGCATCGGACAGGACGAGCCGGTCACCGCATGGCGCATCATCGCGGCGCACACGATCGACACCAAGATCGCCGAGCTCATCGATCAGAAGCAGGGTCTTGCAGCTCGTGCGCTGGACGGCGAGGCGGTCGACGAGACCGCGAGCGAGTCGGTGCAGCTGGCGGCTCTCATGCATCTGCTGCGCGAGGCGCTGGGCAGGGAGTGAGGACTGGAAAGAATCTCTGTTCTTGAACGGTTTTCGGATGCATTTTGGGCTGATCGGGCGAAGATCGCTGAGATTGACCGGATCCATGGGTAAGAACGCGGGTTTTCATTGCGGTCGAATGGCGCCGGAGCGTCTTCGACGCTAGGGTCGGAGACGGGCAGCATCGCCTCGTCCCCTCCTCCTACCCGAATGTGTGAAGGCAGCAGCATGAAGATCGGCATCCTCACGTCTGGCGGCGACTGCCCCGGCCTCAACGCGGTGATCCGCGGCATCGTGCTCAAGGGCACCACGGCGTACGACCTCGAGTTCGTCGGTATCCGGGACGGCTGGCGCGGCGTGGTCGAGGGCGACTTCATGCCCCTCACGCGCCACGAGGTGAAGGGTCTCTCGAAGGTCGGCGGGACCATCCTCGGCACCAGCCGCACGAATCCGTACGAGGGGGAGCGCGGGGGCGCCGAGAACATCGCCAAGACGCTCTACGGGCACAAGATCGACGGCATCGTCGCGATCGGCGGCGAGGGGACCCTCGCTGCGGCGGATCGGCTCGCGAAGGACGGCATCAAAGTCCTCGGCGTCCCGAAGACGATCGACAACGATCTCCAGGCGACGGACTACTCCTTCGGATTCGACACCGCGGTCAACATCGCCACGGACGCGATGGATCGCCTGCGCACCACCGGCGACTCGCATCAGCGCTGCATGGTCGCCGAGGTCATGGGGCGTCATGTCGGCTGGATCGCGCTGCACGCGGGCATGGCCGCCGGCGCTCACGTGATCTGCATCCCGGAGGTGCCGATGTCGATCGACGACATCGCCGCCCTCGTCTCGAGCGCGCACGACCGCGGTCGTGCCCCGCTCGTCGTCGTCTCCGAGGGCTTCAAGCTCAAGGGCATGGACGAGGCGTACAGCGACAAGGGACTGGACGCGTTCAACCGCCCGCGCCTCGGCGGCATCGGCGATCAGCTCGCTCCGGAGATCGAGCGGATCACGGGCATCGAGACGCGCGCCACGATCCTCGGTCACATCCAGCGCGGGGGTTCGCCCTCGGCGTTCGACCGGGTGCTGGCGACGCGCCTCGGACTGCATGCCGCCGATGCGATCGTGGACGGCGCATGGGGCCAGATGGTGGCGATGAAGGGCACCGACATCGTCCGGGTGCCCTTCGCGGACGCCCTGGGCGAGCTGAACACCGTCCCGCGCTATCGCTACGACGAGGCCGCGGCGCTCTTCGGCTGACCCCGGCATCTGCCTGCTCCCGGTCACACTTCTGGCGGGGTGGACCGCGTCGATCTCGCCGGTAATGTGCCGCCCTATGCGATGTCGTCACGCTCCGGGCGGCTTTTGAAGGCAAGATCTCGCCCTTCGTGTGCCGGTCTGCGTGGTTTGGTCACGCTCCCGGTGACTTCGGTCAATCGCGGCCGGGCCGCCAGCCCGCGTCGAACAGCGCGCGGCCGACCATGTCGACGGCGACCTGCGGATCGGGGCGCAGATGGTGGCTCAGGACGCGGACGAGCTCCCAATCCGTGTGACGGATCTCATCCCAACGATCGGCGTCACGGGCGAACTGATCGTCGTCGAAGGCGTGCACGCGTCCGTCGTCCTCGCCTCCGACGCGATAGCGCGGCCAGGCGAGGTCCAGGCGCGCGATGAAGCGTCCGCCGAGGTCGCGCAGCCCCCAGTTCACCTCGGGCCGTGGCAGACCGGCGCGCGTGAGGACAAGGCGGAGTCGTGTCTCCTCCGGGCTCTCCGCTCCGGGACGGACCTCGGCGATGGCGCGCAGCAGGGGCGCGCTCCCGTACGCGGATGCCGCGATCTCGGCGCGCAGGTCATCGAGAGCGATCAGCCGGCGGCGAGGCAGCACCAGATGATCGGCGGCGACGATCAGATCGTCGATCGACCATTCCCGGGCGACCTGACGCCACATCCGTGCGGGATGCTCGATCGGGAGCCCGTTCGCCACCCAGCGCGCCGGCGGGCGCGAGACCAGTCGGTGCCCGACGATTCCGGTGCGCCGAGGCATCCCCGCTGGACGGCGAGCCGAGACGTGCAGCTGCAGCTGACCGGTCCGCGTGTACGGGATCGGCGATTCCAGCAGGAGGAGCCCCGTGCTGCCGCTGTAGAACTGGTCGTCGGTGAGGGCGGGGCCGAACTCCTGTGCGCGCCGGAGGAGATCGGCCTTCAGCTGCCGCATCCGCTCGGACGGCGTCCGGTACTCGGCATCGGGCACGGTTCGGACCGCTCGCGGCGCGCGGACGCCCCGGGTGGGGATGACGAGATCGGCGGCACGCAGCCGCGAGCGCGCGACGCCTTCTCCGTGCGCCTCGGCGATGTGGAAGGCGCGTCCGCGCAGCGACGCCGGTAGGGGCTGGGCTCGATTCATGCCCTCCATCCCACCGCACTCCGCCTCACCAAACCGGAAATTGTGGAGGCCGCCTCCCGGCGTCTCCCTGTGCAGGCCGAGTGGTCCGGTCACACCTCCGGCGACCTCGTGCATCCTCTGGTCGCCGCGGGCGTCCCCGCATCCTGAGACCGGTCACACCTCAGGCGGCTTCATCACGGTTCAACCCGCCCGAAGTGTGACCGAATCACCGGAGAGGGGAGAGGGGAGAGGGGAGAGGGGGGAGTGGGACAGGGGGGGCTAGGACAGATCCAGAACATCCAGCATCCAGGCGAGCTCGAAGGCGCGCTCACGCCAGGAGTTGTACCGGCCGCTGACGCCGCCGTGGCCGGCGACCATCTCGCACTTCAGGAGCACGTCGGACGCCCCGGCCTCGCGCAGGCGCGCGACCCATTTCGCCGGCTCGACATAGTGCACGCGCGTGTCGTTGAGCGAGGTCATCGCCAGGATGCCGGGATACGCGACCCCGTCGCGCACGTTCTCGTACGGCGAGTACGTCTTCATGTAGGCGTACACCTCCGGGTCGTGCAGGGGATCGCCCCACTCGTCCCACTCGATGACCGTGAGGGGGAGCGAGGGGTCGAGGATCGTCGTCAGCGGGTCGACGAAGGGCACGGAGGCGAGGACGCCGGCGAACAGCTCCGGCGCGAGATTGGCCACGGCGCCCATGAGGAGCCCGCCGGCGCTGCCGCCCTCTGCGACGAGCTTCGATGGCGCCGTCACCCCCGTGTCGACCAGGTGCCGCGCCACCGCGACGAAGTCCGTGAAGGTGTTGCGCTTGCGCAGCAGCTTGCCGTCCTCGTACCAATGCCGGCCCATCTCGCCGCCGCCGCGCACATGCGCGACGGCGAAGATCACGCCGCGGTCGAGCTCGCTGAGCCGCGCGACGGAGAAGCCGGGGTCGATGGAGTGCTCGTACGAGCCGTATCCGTACAGGTGGAGCGGCCGCACGGCCTCTCCCGGATCGCCGAAGGAGCGCTTCCACACCAGCGAGATCGGCACCTTCGTGCCGTCGGTCGCCGTGGCCCATGCGCGCTCCTGGCCGTACTCGGAGGGATCGTAGCCGCCGAGCACGGGCTGCCGCTTGCGCATGACCAGCTCACGGGTGGCCAGATCGAGATCGTACACCGTGCCCGGCGTCACGAAGGAGCCGTAGCCCAGGCGGAGGAAGGGCGAATGCCACTCCGGATTGCCGCTGACTCCGGCGGAGTACAGCGGCTCCTCGAAGGCGAGCTCGTCGACGGCGTCCGTGGCGTAGTCGAGCAGGCCGACGCGCTCGAGTCCCTCGCTGCGGTATTCGACGGTGGCGAAGTCGCGGAACGCGTCCATGCCGAGCAGGCGTCGGCCAGGGGAGTGGGGCACCACGACGTGCCGTTCGCCCTGCGGGTCCGACACCGCGACCGAGACGAGCTCGAAGTCGAGCGCGTCCTGGTTGTGCAGGATGTACAGTCGATCCTCCCCGTCGACGACGGCATGCTCGATCGAGTACTCGACGCCCTCGCTACGCGGCCACACCAGGCGCGGCTCGGCGGCGATGGAGCCTGCGAGGTCGACGATGCGCTCCTCGCTCGTGATGCTCGACCCGATGCCGATCACCAGGTACCTGCGGCTGCGGGTGATGCCCGCGCCGAGCCAGAACCGCTCATCCGGCTCGTGGAAGAGCTGCACGTCGTCCGCCACGGGGGCGCCCAGCCGGTGCAGCCAGAGCGTGTCGGGGCGCCAGGCGTCGTCCATCGTCGTGTACAGGATGCCGGTGCCGTCCGGGGTGAAGAAGGCGCCGCCCGTGTTCGGGATCTCGTCCGGCAGCAGCGCGCCGGTGACGAGGTCGCGCACATGCACGGTGTAGCGCTCGTCGCCGGCGAAGTCGGTCGACCAGAGCAGCTTCGTCGCGTCATCCGTCGTCGCGAAGGAGCCGAGCGAGAAGAACTCGTGGCCTTCGGCCTCCGCGTTCCCGTCCAGGAGGATCTCCTCGCCCGGCACCGGGACGCCCGGCTCGAGCACAGGGGGAGTCCAGTCGTCCGGCAGCGCTGCGGCGCGGCAGTGGATGCCGTACTGCGAGCCCTCCTCGGTACGGCTGTAGTACCACCAGTCGCCCCGGCGCGTCGGCACGGAGAGATCGGTCTCCTGCACGCGATCCTTGATCTCCTCGAAGATCCGCTCGCGCAGCGGAGCGAGCGGCGCGGTGACGGCGTCCGTGTGGGCGTTCTCGGCTTCGAGATGCGCGATCACGTCGGGGGATTCCTTGTCCCGCAGCCACTCGTAGGGGTCGTCGAACGTGTCGCCGTGATGGGTGCGGAGGTGGGAGCGCCGTGCGGCGCGGGGAGCATCGGTCACCCCTCTACGCTAGCCGGGCCCGAGTTGACCAGGGCGGAGGAGGGTGGGAGGATTTTCCGGGGCCGGTTAACGGAAGTAAAACCCGCGGTGAACTCTTCGTTCACCACGTCGATCACGTCGACATCCTCCTCTTCCTCAACGACCGAAAGCGAACGGTGGAAACCGCAGCCCTCATCGTCGTGCTGGTGATCCTGCTGGCACTCTTCTTCGACTTCACGAACGGCTTTCACGACACCGCGAACGCGATGGCCACGCCGATCGCCACGGGCGCGCTGAAGCCGAGGACCGCCGTCCTGCTCGCGGCCTGCCTCAACCTCGTCGGCGCCTTCCTCTCCACCGAGGTGTCCAAGACGATCTCCGGCGGCATCATCCGCGAGGACGCGATCCTGGACGCCGGCGCCGACCTCTTCCTCGCCCTGATCTTCGCCGGCCTCATCGGCGCCATCACGTGGAACATGCTCACCTGGCTGCTGGGCCTTCCCTCCAGCTCCTCCCATGCGCTGTTCGGCGGCCTGATCGGCGCGACGCTCGTCGGAGCCGGCCTCGGCGGCATCGACTTCGGGATGGTGCTCTCGAAGATCGTCCTGCCTGCGCTGATCGCCCCCGTCACGGCGGGGATCATCGCGTACGTCGCGACGAAGATCGCGTACTCGATCACCCGCCGCTACGACAACAAGCCGGACGGCCGCGACGGCTTCCGCTGGGGGCAGATCTTCACCTCCTCGCTCGTCGCCCTCGCGCACGGCACGAACGACGCCCAGAAGACGATGGGCGTGATCACGCTCGCCCTCATCACGATCGGGTGGCAGTCCGGCGAGCACCACGAGCCCGAGTTCTGGGTCATCCTCGCCTGTGCCTTCACGATCGCGCTGGGCACCTACCTCGGCGGCTGGCGGATCATCCGCACGCTCGGCCGGGGACTCACCGATGTCAAGCCGGCGCAGGGCTTCGCGGCCGAGAGCTCCACCGCCGCGACCATCCTGGCCTCCAGCGCCCTCGGCTTCGCGCTCTCGACGACGCAGGTGGCATCCGGTTCCGTGATCGGCTCCGGCCTGGGGCGCCGCGGCTCGACCGTGCGCTGGCGGACCGCGGGGCGCATCGCGATCGGCTGGCTGCTCACACTGCCGGCGGCGGGCGCCGTCGGCGCCTTCGCCGCGCTCCTGGTCGTCTGGCTGGGACATTGGGGCGTCGCGATCGACGCCGTGCTCGCGCTCGCGATCATCCTCGTCCTGTTCCTGCGCTCGCGCCGCAACGCGGTCACCCACGCGAACGCCATGAGCGACGTCGCGGAGTCCGGCCTCGCCGTCGAGCTGCCGGACACGCCGCCGCCGACGCGGCGTCAGCAGCGCATCGAACGGGCGCGCGCGGAGGCGAAGGCCAGGCAGAAGGCGAAGGCCGATGCCAAGGCGATGGCGAAGAGCCGCAGGAACGGCGCGTCGTCGACGAAGGGGGCCGGAGAATGAGCGTCTCCATCGACTGGCTGGCCTTCCTCCAGGTGTTCGCGGCCGCTCTCATCGGCGCGGCGGCGATCGTGACCTTCTACGCCCTCGGCCTGCGGCTCCTGGTCCGCAGCGGACACGCCCCGGTGGTGAGCCCCGCGGAGTTCACCGACGCGATCACGGTCATCACCGAGAAGGAGCTCAAGCGCGCCGAGAAGCAGGCGGCGAAGGCGGCCAAGAAGAGCCCTCTGACCGACGGCCAGAAGCGACTCGCGCTGTTCGGCGCCTACGGATGCTTCGCGCTGTGCGCGCTCGCGGTCGTGGCCGGCATCCTCCTCATCGTCGTCGGGCACTGAGTACCGACGAGTCCGGCAGCACGCGCGGGGGCATCCGGCGCGATGACGGTGGGCCGCCGTAGGCTGAGGCCATGCCAGGCCCCTACGTCTTCGGCCGCCATCGGCCGGCTTCGCACACGGTGATCCATCTCAGCGATCCGCATCTGCTGGCGGGCGGAGCCCACCTGGCCGGGCGCTTCGACGTCGAGGGCACTCTCACCCGCACCCTGGCCGCGATCCGCGCCGTCCACCCGGCGCCGAGCGCCATCGTCGTCACCGGCGATCTGACCGACCTGGGGGAGGCGGACGCCTATCGGCGGCTGCGCGCGGCGGTCGAGCCGGTGGCCGCCGAGCTCGAAGCTCCGATCGTCTGGGTGGCGGGCAACCACGACGAGCGTCCGACGCTGCGCGCCGAGCTGCTGGACGGCGCGGCCACGGAGCAGCCGGTCACCGGCGTCTGGGACCTGGACGGCCTGCGCGTGATCGCGCTGGACACCACGGTGCCCGGCTGGCATCACGGCGACATCGACGAGGCCCAGCTCGCCTGGCTGGCGGACATCCTGCAGGAGCCCGCGCCGCACGGGACGCTGCTCGCCATGCACCATCCGCCGATCCCGAGCCATCTGCCCCTCTTCGACATCCTCGAGCTGCGGCATCAGGACGAGCTGGCCGAGGTCGTCCGCGGCACGGACATCCGCGGCATCCTCGCCGGGCATCTGCACTACTCCTCGCACGGCACCTTCGCCGGCGTGCCGGTGAGCGTCGCCTCCGCGACCTGCTACACGATGAACGTCGCGCGCCCGGCCGCGGAGGTGAACGGGATGGACGCGGCCCAGGCCTTCCAGCTCGTGCATGTCTACGAGGACGCCATCGCCCACACGGTCGTGCCCGTCGTGGACGCCGAGACCGGCGACTTCTTCTCCGAGGAGTGGCTGGAGCGGATGGCCGCGCTGACGCCGGATCAGCGCCTCGAGGCGTTCTCCCGCAAGCCCGGCTGGCGGAGTGCGGCGCACTAGGATGGAAGCATCCCCCACCCACTCAGCCACGACCCACAAGGATGTGACGAATGAACGCTGATGCGCCCGCCCAGACCCGCACCGAGACCGACTCGCTGGGAAGCATGGAGATCCCCGTGGACGCCTATTGGGGCATCCACACCGCGCGCGCCGACGAGAACTTCCCGATCACGAAACGGCCGATCTCGGTCTATCCGGATCTGGTCAGGGCTCTCGCCATGGTCAAGCAGGCCAGCGCGAGGGCGAACCGCGAGATCGGGGTCCTCGATCACGAGAGGGCCGACCTGATCGACGGCGCGGCGCAGCGCGTCATCGACGGCGAGTTCCACGACCAGTTCACGGTGGGCGTGATCCAGGGCGGGGCCGGGACCTCGACCAACATGAACGCGAACGAGGTCATCACCAACATCGCGCTCGAGATGGCGGGGCGACCGAAGGGCGACTACGCCTTCCTGTCGCCGATCGACCACACCAACCGCAGCCAGTCGACGAACGATGTGTACCCGACGGCGATCAAGGTCGGCCTCTCCCTCAACCTGCAGTCGCTCCTGGACGAGCTGGACCTCCTTCGCCGCTCTTTCCTGGCCAAGGCCGCCGAGTTCCACGATGTCCTCAAGGTCGGGCGGACCCAGCTCCAGGATGCCGTGCCGATGACGCTCGGGCAGGAGTTCCACGGCTTCGCGACGACGCTGGGGGAGGACCACAGCCGTCTCGCCGAGAATGCCTCCCTGATGTACGAGATCAACATGGGAGCCACGGCGATCGGCACGGGGATCACCACCCATCCCGACTACGCGCCGGCGGTCCTGAGGCATCTGCGGGAGATCTCCGGCCTGGATCTGGACACCGCGACGGATCTCGTCGAGTCCACGAGCGACACCGGGGCCTTCATGTCCTTCTCGTCCTCGTTGAAGCGCAATGCGATCAAGCTCTCCAAGATCTGCAACGATCTGCGTCTGCTCTCCTCCGGTCCGCAGGCGGGGCTCGGGGAGATCAACCTGCCGGCCCGTCAGGCCGGTTCCAGCATCATGCCGGGCAAGGTGAATCCGGTGATCCCCGAGGTGGTCAACCAGGTCGCCTTCGCGGTGGTCGGCGCCGACGCGACGGTCACGATGGCCGTCGAAGGGGGCCAGCTCCAGCTGAACGCCTTCGAGCCGGTGATCGCGCACTCGATCTTCCAGTCCATCACCTGGATGCGGCAGGCGATGTGGACGCTGCGCGTGAACTGCGTCGACGGCATCACGGCGAACCGCGACCGCCTGGGGGCGATGGTGGGAGCGTCCGTCGGCGTGATCACCGCGCTCACCCCGTTCATCGGCTATGCGGCGGCGGCCGCCCTCGCCAAGACGGCGCTGCTGACCAACCGCAGCGTCGCCGATCTGGTCGTCGAGGCCGAACTCATGACCCGTGAAGAGGTCACCAAGCAGCTGTCTCCGGCGCGCCTGTCGGGCCTGGAGGCCGTGACGCAGGCGATCCCGATCGTGAAGGGGTGAGACGAGGGGTCGCGCCGGGAGCCGGTCAGTCGTAGATCCGGCAGCGGGTGGTGAGCTCTCCGATGCCGTCGATCCCCACGGTGACGGTGGAGCGGTCCCGCAGGAAGATCTGCGGATCGCGGGAGTAGCCGGCGCCGCCTGGACTTCCCGTGGAGATGAGCGTTCCCGGCAGCAGCGTGTTCGACTGGGACAGATGGGCGATGAGCTTCGCCACCGAGCGCACCATCTGACCGGTCGAGGCATCCTGCACGGTGTGACCGTCGACGATCGCCCAGATGTGCAGATCCTGCGGGTCCGCGATCTCGTCGGCGGTGACGACGAACGGCCCTGTCGGGGTGAAGCCGTCGAAGGACTTGCAGCGCGACCACTGCGCCTCGGCGAACTGGATGTCGCGGGCGGTGATGTCGTTGACGACGGTGTAGCCCCAGACGTGCGAGAGGGCGTCGTCGATGCGGACGTCCTTCGCCGGGGTGCCGATGAGCACGCCGAGCTCCGCCTCGTAGTCCACCGACTCGCTCAGGACGCGGGGCCATCCGGTCGTCTGCTCATGCCCTGTCAGGGAGTTGGGCCACAGCGTGAAGACGGTCGGCGCCGTGTCGGTCTTGAGCCCGAGCTCGCTGGAGTGCGCCGCATAGTTCAGGCCGATCGCCAGGACGACCGGGGGAGCGATGACCGCGGACGCGAAGCCGAAGCCGTCGAGCGGATGCCGCGGGGCCGCGCCGTCGTCGACGGCCGAGCGGATGCTCTCGAGCAGGGCGTCTCCTCCTTCGATCAGCTGCTGGAGGGTCGGCGGAGCGGGATCGACGAGGTCGGATACGAGGAGGGCGTCCGAGCCGTCGATCACCGCGAGCACGGCGCCGGGCGAGTCGGATCGCCGCAGGTGGGCGAAGCGCATGCCTCCACGCTACCCGGATGTCCGGCGTTCGCAGGACAGCCCTGCCCCTAAGATTTCCCCATGAGCACCGGAGGACCGCACCAGCCGCAGCAGCCCTATACGCCGCCGCCCGCGCAGCAGCAGGCGCCGCAGTACGGCCAGCCGCCGCAGCCGCAGTACGGTCAGCCGGCCTCGCAGCCGCAGTACGGTCAGCCGGCCCCGCAGCCGCAAGCCTTCGCGACCCAGCGTCCGCTCTACGCTTCCGCGCTGGCCCAGCCCGTCGTCTACACGCCTCCGGCCGCTCCTGCGCCCCCGGCTCCGGCGGCGGCGATCCCCGCTCTGCCGATGCCGGTGCGCAAGGGTCGAACGGTCTCGGTGTGGCTGTTCGGAGTGCTCGGCTTCGTGCTCCTGGCCCTGATCGCCTATTTCGTCTGGGCGCTGGGCGCCGTCGCGTCGACGGTCGGACTCGTCCTCGCCCTCATTCCGCTCACGATCGTCTTCCTCGGCGTCCGGCTGATCGACAGGTGGGAGCCGGAGCCGAAGGCCGTGGTGTTCTTCGCCGTCGCCTGGGGCGCCATCGCGGCGGTCGGCCTCACCCTGCTCGTGGGCGTCGGCATCGAGTCCGCGGCCGGACCGATCCCGCTGGAGCTCAGCGCGGTGATCCAGGCGCCGATCGTCGAGGAGTTCTTCAAGGGCGTGGGCGTCTTCCTGATCTTCCTGATCGCCCGCCGCACCTTCGACGGCCCGATCGACGGCATCGTCTACGGCGCTCTGGTGGGGGCCGGGTTCGCGTTCACCGAGAACATCCAGTACTTCGCGCTCAGCCTGCTCGACGGCGGCGGCGAACAGCTGACTGTGACCTTCGTGCTGCGAGGCTTGATGTCACCGTTCGCGCATGCGATGTTCACCTCGCTGACCGGCTTCGCGATCGGCCTCGCGGCGCGGCGCGGGGCATCCGCGGGCGGCGTCCTCGGCGCCGGTCTGCTCGGCCTTCTCGGCGCCATCGTGCTGCACGGCTTCTGGAACGGGTCGGCGACGTTCGCGAACTTCTTCCTGCTGTACATCACGCTGCAGGTTCCGCTGTTCGTCGGATTCATCTTCGGGATCATCGCGCTCCGGCGGGAGGAGGCGCGCATCACCCGCGAGCGGCTCTCCGAGTACGCCGCTGCGGGCTGGTTCACCCCGGAGGAGGTGACGATGCTGGCGACTCCGGCGGGCCGCAAGGTCGGTCTCAGCTGGGCGGGAACGCTCCGGGGCGACCGTCGGCCGATCATGCGCGGGTTCATCAAGGACGCCACGGCGCTCGCCGCCGTCCGGCAGCGTGCGATCACCGGGCGCGACGCCCTCGCTGCCGCCGACGAGCACGCGCTGCTGATGCGCACCCGCTCGGCACGGGCGGCGCTGCTCGCCTATTGAGGCCCGATCACGCTCTTGACACGGGGCGGGACCGGGTGCACCCTGGTTTCAGATCAACTCAGCGCCCGGGAGACATGCAGGCATCGCCGCAGCACCGGGCGCTGAGTCTTGCTGAGCGAGCGCAGCGAGTCGAAGCCTCCGCCTCCCCCGACGGAGCGAGCGCAGCGCCTCGAAACCTCGTCCCTACTCACGCACGAGCGAGCGCGCCGCCTCGAGACCCGTGACCGGCCGCGCCGTCGTGAGCCCCTTACCGCCCGATCCCGCCGTGTTCGCTCTCGGCTGCTCCCCTCGCGTTGACCGCTGCGGAACCCTCGGGTTGTATGGAGTCATGACTGATCGCACGAAGCCTGAGTTCGACGCCCCCACCGGTCCCGCTCCCGCGGAGCTCGTGGTCAGAGACATCATCGAGGGAGAAGGCGCAGAGGCGAAGCCCGGTGACACCGTCACCGTGCACTACGCCGGCGTCGAGTTCGACTCCGGCGAGGAGTTCGACTCCTCCTGGGGTCGAGGCGAGACCATCCAGTTCCCGCTGCGCGGCCTCATCCAGGGGTGGCAGGACGGCATCCCCGGCATGAAGGTCGGCGGTCGTCGCGAGCTGGTCATCCCGCCGCATCTCGCCTACGGTCCTGCGGGCAGCGGACACTTCCTCTCCGGGAAGACCCTCATCTTCATCATCGACCTCGTCGCCGTCGGCTGAGATCGGCGCTCGGCGAAGGCCCCGTTCACCTCGGAACGGGGCCTTCTGCTTTTTCCGGAGGATCCGGAATACATTCAAGTGAATGCGAGTTTCACCTCCTGAACGCCGTGACACGGCCCCATTCCTCGAGGAGAGCAAGCATGAGCACCATCGACATCCCCGGCTACCGCGCAGGCACCTGGATCCTGGATCCCGCGCACAGCGAGGTCACCTTCAGCGTCCGCCACATGATGATCTCCAAGGTCCGAGGGACCTTCGGTGTGAAGAGCGCCACTCTGGTTGCGCCGGAGAACCCGCTCGAGGCGCAGGTGAGCGCGAGCGTCGACGTCACCTCCATCGACACGAAGGACGAGGGACGCGACGGACACCTCCGCTCCGCGGACTTCTTCGACACCGAGACCTTCCCGACCATGGAGTTCGTCTCCACCGGCACGCGCGTCGAGGACGGCGACTTCCTCGTCGACGGAGATCTGACCATCCGCGGCATCACCAAGCCGGTCACCTTCGCGTTCGAGTTCGGCGGCTTCGGCAGCGACCCCTACGGCAACTACAAGGCCGGCGCCTCCGCCTCCACGACGATCAACCGCGAGGACTTCGGTCTCACCTGGAATGCGGCGCTGGAGACCGGCGGCGTGCTGGTCGGCAAGGACGTCACGATCACGCTCGATCTGCAGGGTGCTCTCCAGCAGGACTGAGCCCGTCGCGAAGGGGCGCGGAGGCTGCGGCCTTCGCGCCCCTTCGGCGTTCCCGGCGGCGCCGACGCAGCCGGTCCTGCGCGAGCAGGATGCCGAGGAAGACCACGACGGCGCCGACGGGCTCGTTCCAGCTCACCTGCTCTCCGAGCACGAGCATGCCGAGCGCGACGCCGACGACGGGGGTGATGTACGTGACGGTCGACGCGCTCGTCGGACCCCACGCGCGCACCGTGTTCTGGTTCCAGATGTAGGCGACGCCGGTGCCGAGGCAGCCGAGCAGGAGCATGCTGACGATGATCCACCTGTCGAGCTCGACGGCGGTGGCGGCGACGGCGGGCGTGAGCGCCAGCATGATGACGCCCGCGATCCCGATGTTCAGGAACGAGAACATCAACGCGCTCATGCCGCTGTGCGCGACGAAGCGGCGCATGTAGGCGAGGCTGAAGCCGTAGCAGGCGGTGGCGCCGAGCAGGGCGATCTGGGCCACGAGGCTCTGCGAGAGATCCAGGCCCCGCCAGGGGCCGGCGATGACGACCACTCCGAGGACGCCGACCGCGATGCCGGCGATCTGCAGCGGCTTGAGCTTCTCGACGCGGAAGACGAGGCCGGCCATGATCGCGGTCATGATCGGCGTCGTCGCGTTGTAGATGCTTCCCAGCCCTGAGCTGACGTGCTGCTCGGCCCAGGCGAAGAGCAGATAGGGCACGACGCAGAACGTGAGGGCGAGCACCGTCATGTGCCCCCAGGTCGTCGCCTTTCGTGGCAGGCGGTCGCGGCGGGCGAGGACGAAGACCGCGAGCGTCAGCGCACCGAGCACGACGCGACCCCACACGATCTGCGCGGGCGAGAGGCCCGTGAGGGACACCTTCATGAAGAGGAAGCTGGCTCCCCAGACGATGCCGAGCAGCGCGAACTGCACGGCGACGGCGGTCGTGGACGGAGTGCGGGCGGCGGCTGTCGTCGGGGGGGAGGGTCTTGGGCACGTCGCGACTCTAGTCCCGGCATCCGATCGGCCGGCGCTCGGGCGGATACGACGTCCGAAATCCGCCGAAGCGCGGCCGGATCCCGTCTACGGCTCCGGGCTCTCCGCATCGTAGCGGCGGAAGCGCGGCGACAGCCGTACGAGGACCGCGGCGAGCACGATGACGAGGATGCCGCCGAGCAGCGGCGGGAACCACAGCGCCGTCACGGTGGCGAGGGCTCCGGCGTAGAGGGCGCCGACGCGGGGTCCTCCGGCGACCACGACGATGAAGATGCCCTGAAGCCGCCCGCGGATGCTGTCGGGGACCGAGGCCTGCATCATGGTGTTCCGGTAGATCGAGCTCACGTTGTCCGTCGCTCCCGATGCGGCCAGCGCGACGCAGGCGGCGATGACCAGTGCGAGGTTCGGATGCTCCTCGGATGCCGGCGGCATCCAGATGCCGACGAGCAGCACCAGGCCGAAGGCGAGGATCGACGCCCCGTAGAGCTGCACGGCGAGCTGGATGCCGCGGCCGTGCCACCGGTAGCGGACCACGCGCCCGGAGAAGAGGCTGGACAGGAAGGTGCCGGCTGCGACGGCGGCCGTCAGAGCGCCGGTGGTGACGGGGCCGCCGCCCAGGAGCACCGTCCCGAGCGCGGGGAAGAGGGCCAGCGGCTGTCCGAACGTCATGGCGACGATGTCCATGAGGTACTGCATCCGGATGTTGCCCGCTCGCCTCAGGAACCTCCAGCCGTCGACGAGCGACTCCAGGCCGGGCCGGACGACCGCGCCCTCCGGGCGCAGAGGCGGCAGAGTCCACAGGCCCAGGAACATCGCCATCATGAGGACGACGTCGATCGTGTAGGTCCAGCCGTAGCCGGTGGCGGCGACGAGGACGCCGGCGAGAGCCGGGCCCACCATGACCATGAGCCCGAAGGTGACGCCGTTCAGCGCCGATGCGGGGGCGAGCAGGTCGCGGGGGATGAGACGGGGCACGATCGCCGTGCGGGTCGCCATCCCCACGGAGTTCGCGGCGGAGTTGATGATGCTGAGCGCATACAGCCACCAGATCGTCTCCAGCTGCGTCCACGTGAGCAGCGCCAGCAGCGCGGTGGACGCGAAGGTGATGACGGCGGCGATCAGGGCAACCTTCCGCCGGTCGAAGGCGTCTGCGAGCATCCCGCCGTAGAGCCCCGCCAGGATCATCGGGACGAGGCCGGCGACGGCGATCATCGAGACGGCGAAGGTGCTGCCGGTGAGCTCGAACACGTGGAGCATCACCGTGACGAGCGTGAGCTGGCCGCCGAGCCCCGCCAGCGTCGATCCGATCCACATGCGGGCGAAGGCGCCGCTGGCTCGGAGGGGACGGAGATCGATGAGGGCGGAATGCGGCACGGATCGAGACTATCGGCGGTGGTCGGCGTCGCGGCGCTCCGGCTGGTAGACTCTTCCAGTTGCCGTTCGATCGGCCGCGGATAAAGAGAGCCCACGCATCAGGCGTCGGGCGCCGCGCAACAAGCAGAGAGGGGATCGAATCTATGGCACTGGAAGCAGACGTCAAGAAGGCGATCATCGAAGAGTACGCGACGCACCCCGGTGACACCGGATCCCCCGAGGTGCAGGTCGCAATGCTGACGCAGCGCATCAAGGACCTCACCGAGCACCTGAAGGAGCACAAGCACGACCACCACTCGCGTCGTGGTCTGTTCCTCCTCGTCGGTCAGCGTCGTCGCCTGCTGGGTTACCTGCAGGACATCGACATCAACCGCTACCGTTCGCTCATCGAGCGTCTTGGTCTGCGTCGCTGAGACCAGCGTTCAATCGCGCAAAACGTTCTTGGAAGGCCCCCTCACGGTGTGAGGGGGCCTTCGTCGTTCCCGGACGCGGGAAAACCCAGACCATACGTTGCCCCGTCGGCGTGCCGAGGCGGGGCGCGCCGATGAGCGACGAGATGATCTGGGTTTTCCCGCGGATCCTGCCCGCGGCTCAGGCGGGCGTGCCCACCAGATCGGCGTGGTGGATCGCGGCGACGTCCGGGTGGGCACGAAGCCGCGACTTCAGCGCGTTCTCCCCGTAGAGGCTGTGGATGGGGTTGGTCGGGTCCTGTGTCACGCCGCGCGCCTGGGCGGCCAGCTCCGCGGGCAGCTCGATGAGCGGGAGCTTCTTGTCCAGCGCGGGGTTGAAGAAGAACGGCACCGAGATGCGCTCGTCCGGAGCCTTCGGCGAGATGACGCGGTGGTTGGTCGCCTTGAGATAGCCTCCCGTCGCGTACTCGAGGAGCTCGCCGATGTTGACGACGAACGCGCCGTCGACCGGGGGAGCGGCGACCCATTCGCCATCCCGCTCGACCTGCAGGCCGCCCTTGCCCGGCTCCACCCACAGCAGCGTCAGAACGCCGGAGTCCTTGTGCGCGCCGACGCCCTGCTGCGGCTCCGGCTCGTCGGTCCCCGGGTAGCGCACGATCTTGATGAGCGTGGAGGGCTCTCCGAAGTTGGACTCGAAGTAGTCCTCGTCCGCGCCGAGCGCGAGCGCCCAGGCGCGCAGCAGCTTGCGGGCCACCTCGCTGAGCCTGGCGTGCCACTCCAGCACGACCTCCTGCAGCTCGGGCTGCGCGGCCGGCCACAGGTTCGGTCCGATGAGGCGGTTGAACGCCGGGCCGCCCTCGACGGCTTCGCGCTCAGGGCCGATGTCGATCTGCTCGCGCCAGTCGACCTTGCCCTGGGTGCGCTCGCCGCCGATTCGGGTGTAGCCGCGGAAGTGCGGGCTCTTGACGTTCTCGATCGCGAGCTTGTCCTCCTCGGGAAGGGCGAAGAAGTCCCGCGCCGCCTGATGGAGGCGAGCGGACAGCTCGGCGGAGACGCCGGTGCCGGTCAGGTAGAAGAAGCCCACGTCGTGCGTCGCCGCGCGCAGGTCGTCGCGGAACTGCGCGGCGGCTTCGTCGCCGGCGTCCAGACGGGAGAGATCGAGGATCGGGAGGTTCAGCTCAGCCATGCTCCGAGGCTAGGCCGGATCCGGCGCGGCGGCGCGCTCTGTTGCGTCGCATTACCGGAGAGGGCGGGAGTGCTAGAGTCTTGGAGGTAAGGAATGCCTTACCTTCTCCCGGATGTCAAAGGTCTCCCTCCTCCGTGCTCGCAACCTTCCTCATCGGCCTGCGTGAAGGCCTCGAAGCCGCGCTCGTCGTGGGCATCCTCGTCGCGTATCTCGGTCGTCTCGGTCGACGTGACGTCCTTCCGCGGCTGTGGATCGGCGTCGGGCTCGCGATCGCCCTCGCGCTCGGGATCGGGGCGGTGCTCACCTTCGGCGCCTACGAGCTGACCTTCGTGGCCCAGGAGGTCATCGGGGGAGGGCTGTCGCTCCTCGCCGTGGCGATGGTCACCTGGATGATCTTCTGGATGCAGAAGGCCGGGCGCACCATGAAGCGCAGCCTCGAGGGCGGCGTCGACAGGGCGCTCGCACAGGGCGGGCTCTGGGCCATCGTCGCCATCGGCTTCGTCTCCGTCGCCAGGGAGGGCATCGAGACGACGCTGCTGCTGTGGTCGATGGTGCAGTCCTTCGGCAACGCCCCCGACGCCCTTCTCGGGGCTCTGCTGGGGCTCGCCTGCGCGGTCGTCGTCGGCGCGCTGATCTCCCGCGGCGCCGTGCGCCTGGACCTGGGGCGCTTCTTCGCCTGGACCGGCGGGTTCCTCGTCGTCGTGGCCGCCGGCGTCCTCGCCTACGCGATCATGGACCTGCAGGAGGCGGGCGTCCTCCCCGGTCCCTTCTCGGCCCTGGCGCCCGTCGACGCCTCCGGCGCCGTCGCGACAGGGCTCGCCGGGTTCCCGTTCGGGTGGGCTTTCGACGCCAGCGCCGTGATCCCGCCCGGCGGTGCGCTGGCCGCGATCCTGCAGGCGACCGTCGGGTTCATGCCTGCGATGACCTGGCTGCAGGTCATCGCCTGGATGCTGTACATCGTCATCGTGGGAGTGCTGTTCGTCCGCGGCCTTCGGTCGCGTCGAACGCGTCCCTCGCCCTCGTCGGAGGCCGCAGTGGTCGCCGACCCGTCCGTGAAGCAAGGAGCATCATGAACATCTCCACCCGACTGCTGGGAGCCGCGGCGGCGACCGGTGCGGCAGCCCTTCTGCTGTCCGGCTGCGTGGCCAAGACCGACACCGCGGATGCCGACGCGCTCACCGTCGCATCCACCGACGACGCCTGCACGGTGTCGGCGGGGACGGCGACCAGCGGCACGCTGACGTTCGAGGTCACCAACGACTCCAGCCAGGTGACCGAGTTCTATCTCCTCGCCGAGGACGGTCTGCGGATCGTCGGCGAGGTGGAGAACATCGCGCCCGCGGCTTCTCGCACGCTCACCGTGGTCGCCCAGCCCGGCGACTACTTCACGCTCTGCAAGCCGGGCATGATCGGCGAGGGCGTCGGCAAGACGGCCTTCTCGGTCACGGGAGAGGCCGTCGCGATCGAGGGCGAGGACGCCGAGCAGAAGCAGCAGGCCGTCGACCTGTACGCGGCCTTCGTGAAGGACCAGGTCGAGAACCTCGTCCCCGCCGTGGACGAGTTCGTCACGGCCTACGAGTCCGGCGACGACGAGACCGCGCGGACGCTCTTCCCGCAGGTGCGCGCCTTCTACGAGCGCATCGAGCCGGTCGCCGAGTCGCTGGGCGACCTCGACCCCCGCATCGACTACCGCGAGGTGGACGCCGTCGCCGAAGGACTGGACTGGACCGGCTTCCACCGCATCGAGAAGGACCTCTGGGTCCCCGCCGATGACGCGCTGAACGCCGACGGCGAGACGCCGGCGCGACAGGACTGGGCGCCGTCCACGCCGGAGCAGCGTGCGGACTTCGGCGATCTGCTCACCGCCGACATCGCGGAGCTGAACGAGTACGTCCACTCCGACGACTTCACCCAGGCGCTGGACGATCAGGGCATCGGCGGCATCTCCAACGGCGCCATCGGCCTGCTCGACGAGGTGGCCACGGGCAAGATCACCGGCGAGGAGGACTGGTGGTCCGGAACCGACCTCTGGGACTTCGCCGCCAACGTCGAGGGATCGAAGATGGCATTCGACCTCGTGAGCGACTTCGCCGTCGCGCAGGGCGATGACGGCGCGGCCCTCGTGGACGAGATCGACGCCGGATACGCGGCGCTGGAGGAGTCCCTCGCCGAGCACGGATCGCTGACGGACGGCTTCGTCTCGTACGGCGAGCTGACCGACGACGACAAGCGCGAGCTGACCGATCTGATCAACGCACTGGCCGAGCCCCTCTCGCAGCTCACGGGCACGGTACTGTCCTGAGGTGACCGATCGCACGAACAGCAGCCCGGAGGCGGGGGAGTCCCAGGAGGACTCCCCCGCCTCCGGGCTGAGCCGCCGAGGACTCCTCGGGCTGGCGCTGGGCGCCGGGGCGGCCGGTCTCGCCGTCGGCGGAGCGGCAGGATTCGCCGGAGGCGCGGCGTCGTCCGGCCCGAGCGCCGGAACGGACGACGCGTATCCGTTCTTCGGCGTGTACCAGTCGGGGATCACGACCCCGGTGCAGGAGCATCTGCACTTCGCCGCCTTCGACATGATGCCGCGCACGGGCAGGGACGAGCTGATCGAGCTGCTGCAGGACTGGTCGTACGCGGCGTCCCGCATGACGCAGGGGCTCGAGGTCAGCGCCACGGGCGCGGTGGGCGGCGATCCGCAGACCCCTCCGGACGACACCGGGGAGGCGCAGGGGCTTCCCGCGAGCGGGCTGACCATCACGTTCGGGTTCGGGCCCGGGCTGTTCGAGAACGAGGACGGCGACCGCTACGGGATCGCGGACCGGCGTCCGGCCGCGCTCGAGCGGCTGCCCGCCTTCCTCGGCGACGATCTCGACCCCGGCGCATCGCACGGCGATCTGTGCATCCAGGTGTGCGCGGACGATCCCCAGGTGACCGTGCACGCGATCCGCAACCTCTCCAGGATCGCCTTCGGGCGGGCCCGCCTGCGCTGGTCGCAGCTGGGCTTCGGCAAGACCTCGCGCACGACGAGCGATCAGGCCACGCCGCGGAACCTGTTCGGCTACAAGGACGGCACGGCCAACATCCTCGCGGACGACGCGGACGCCCTCGACGATCACGTCTGGGTCGCGGCCTCCGACGAGCCCTCCTGGCTCGTGGGCGGCTCCTACCTCGTGGCCCGTAAGATCGCGATGATCATCGAGACCTGGGATCGCGTGCGCCTCGCCGAGCAGAACAGGATCATCGGGAGGGACAAGGCCGAGGGCGCGCCGCTGTCCGGCGGCGACGAGTTCGCCGCGCCCGACTTCGGGACGGCGGCCATCGACGCCGACAGCCACGTCAGGCTGGCGCATCCGGAGCAGAACGACGGCATCCGGATCCTGCGCCGCGGCTTCAACTACGTCGACGGCAACAACAGTCTCGGACGTCTGGACGCCGGTCTCTTCTTCCTGTCCTATCAGCGCGATCCGGCGCAGTTCATCACCCTGCAGCGGCAGCTGTCCACCGACCTGATGAACGAGTACATCCGTCACATCGGCAGCGGCGTCTGGGCGATCCCGCGCGGTGCGAAGACCGGCTCCTACGTCGGCGCGGAGCTGTTCGGCTGAATCAGCCGCGCGGCCGGCGGGACCCGGTCGGGTCGTTCCGGCGACCCTGCTTGGGAACGAGGGCGCGGTCGGAGAACAGCCAGTTCGGGCGCGGTTCGACGAGCGGGCGGAACAGCCATCGCACGGGCCCGGTGGCCAGGACCACGGCGATCGCCACGGACAGCAGGATGACGCTGGGCAGCCACAGCCAGGTCGGCTCGGCATCGCGCAGGATGCCGGACTCCCGGAAGGGATAGAGCACGAAGGAGTGCAGCAGGTACACGTACATCGTGTACTGGCCGAACCGCGTCCACCAGGTGGCCCTTCGGGGGATGAGGACGAAGAACGCGGCCGTGAGCAGCAGTCCCACGGCGATCAGCGCGAGCCGCACGCCGCCGGACCACCAGGCCTCCGCGCCCAGATCCGAGTACGAGTCCACGTAGAAGAACCAGGTGTCCAGGTCGACGCTCTTCCACACGTCGACCCAATGCCAGGCCACGAAGACGTCGGCGGCCAGGATGACGGCGGCGAGGAGTCGCAGCCACCACGGGCGGAGATCGATGAGACGGAGGCGGTCGACGACGTCGTGCTCGCGAAGCCACCAGCCCAGCAGGAAGAACGGCAGGAATCCGAGGGTGCGCGAGAGGGAGAAGGTGCTGTTGACGTTGGGGAGGTAGCCGGCGCCGATGGAGATCAGCAGTCCCCACAGCAGCGGCCAGCGCAACAGGGCGAGGTAGGGGAGCACCAGACGGAAGATGCCGAGCGCCAGGAGGAACCACAGCGTCCAGGACGGCTTCGTGAGGTTCGGGTCGGCCTGTCCCTCGACCAGCCACTTCGTCAGCGTCCAGAGGACTTCGAAGATGAGGTAGGGGACGATGATGTCGGTGACGATGCGCGCCATCTGGCGCTTCGTCGGCGGAGCGGACTTCGAGAAGTATCCCGCGATGATCGCGAACGCCGGCATGTGGAAGGCGTAGAACGACAGGTACAGCGCCATGGCGATGTCGGAGTCGTAGGTCAGGCGCTGGATCGCGTGACCGAGCACGACGAGAACGATGCAGGCATAGCGCGCGTTGTCCCAGAAGGGCACGCGTCGACGCGGCCGCGGAACGCCCCCGGTGAGGGGGCCGGTGGGCGTCTCGGCTGCACTGCTCATGAACCGAGGCTACCTGCCGGGAATAAAGTTGTGAGCGGCGCGTTGTCCCAGATACATTCAAATGAATAGAAACGGATGCCACCGCGTCCGTTCGGAGAACACGGAGCACATCATGAGCGAGCAGACCGGCACCGCGGGGATGCAGTTCGGCATCTTCAGCGTCAGCGACATCACCCGGAACCCGGTCACGGGCGAGACGCCGAGCGAGGCGCAGAAGATCAAGGACGCGATCACGATCGCGAAGCACGTCGAAGAGGTCGGCCTCGACGTGTACGCGATCGGCGAGCACCACAACCCGCCCTTCTGGTCGTCCTCGCCGTCCACCACCCTCGCCGCGATCGCCGGGCAGACCGAGCGGATCATCCTCTCCACCTCGACCACGCTCATCACGACGAACGACCCGGTGAAGATCGCCGAGGACTTCGCCATGCTGCAGCACGTCTCCGACGGTCGTACAGACATCATGATCGGCCGCGGCAACACCGGACCTGTCTACCCCTGGTTCGGCAAGGACATCCGCCAGGGCCTCCCGCTCGCGATCGAGTCGTACAACCTGCTGCACCGCCTGTGGCGCGAGGACGTCGTCGACTGGGAGGGGAAGTTCCGCACGCCGCTGCAGGGATTCACCTCCACGCCCCGCCCGCTCGACGGCGTCGCGCCCTTCGTCTGGCACGGGTCCATCCGCACCCCGGAGATCGCCGAGCAGGCCGCCTACTACGGCGACGGCTTCTTCGCGAACAACATCTTCTGGCCCAAGGAGCACTACCAGCGCCTCATCGAGCTGTACCGTCAGCGCTACGCGCACTACGGGCACGGCACGCCGGAGCAGGCCGTCGTCGGCCTCGGCGG
Organism: Microbacterium tumbae; assembly: GCF_054780175.1. Lineage (NCBI taxonomy): Bacteria > Bacillati > Actinomycetota > Actinomycetes > Micrococcales > Microbacteriaceae > Microbacterium > Microbacterium tumbae. The sequence continues at coordinate 854,816 of NZ_BAAGWV010000002.1, read as the reverse complement.
GCAGGTCTTCATGCGCGCGAGCTCTCAGGACGCCGTGAACGAGTTCCGGCCCTACTTCGACAGCGCACCCGTCTACGGGCACGGGCCGAGCATGGAGGACTTCACCGAGATGACCCCGCTCACGGTGGGATCCCCCCAGCAGGTGATCGACCGCTACGCGGCGATGCGCGAGACGTTCGGCGACTACCAGCGGCAGCTGTTCCTCGTCGATCACGCAGGGCTCCCCCTGAAGACGGTTCTCGAGCAGCTGGACATCCTCGGAGGCGAGGTCGTGCCCGCGCTGCGCAAGGAGCTCGCGAAGGGTCGTCCGGCGAGCGTTCCCGACGCGCCGACGCACGCCTCGCTCGTCAAGGCCGCCTACGGCGACGGACCGACCCGCGAAGCGCGGCCCGGTGCGAACCGCGGCGACAACCTCACCGCCGGGTCGCCCTATCAGGACACGCCGGCCCCGGCCGGCGTCGCGTTCGGCGTCGGCCGGAAGGAGGCGTGAGATGACCACGCGTCGCATCGCCGTCGTGTCGGCCGGGCTCTCGAACCCCTCGTCGACCCGGATGCTCGCCGATCGCCTCGTGGCGCAGACCGTGCGGGAGCTGGCGGAGCGCGACATCGAGGTGAGCGTCGACGTGATCGAGCTGCGGGACCTCGCGCACGACATCACGAACAACCTCCTCACCGGCTTCGCGCCGCCCGTGCTGGAGGCCGTGATCAACACCGTCGTCTCCGCGGACGCCCTGATCGCCGTCACGCCGATCTTCTCCACGAGCTACTCGGGACTGTTCAAGTCGTTCATCGACGTGCTCGATCCCGACTCGCTCACCGGGAAGCCGGTCCTGATCGGCGCGAACGCCGGGACCGCCCGGCATTCGCTCGCCATCGACTACGCGATCCGTCCGCTGTTCGCCTACCTGCACGCGGAGCCCGTCTCGACCGGCGTGTTCGCCGCGTCGGCGGACTGGGGCGGTGCCGGCGACGACGTCGCCCCGCTCGCGAAGCGCATCGAGAAGGGCGCCCGCGAGCTGGCGGAGGCGATCGCACGACGGGATGCCGCATCGGCCGGCGACCCCTACGACCCCGCCACCTATCTCGGCGAGGGACGCTCGTTCGGCCATCTCCTCGGCGGTCTGGCGGGGGAGTGACCGGCCGCCGGCGGACATCTTCAGCCGCTCGGCCGTCTCCGCGGCTGAGAGCGGTGAGAGCGTCGGTCGAGCCGGCGGCGAAGCAGGAACGGGCGCGCGTGCGCTCGGAGCTCGGGGACCAGCATGCGCAGTCCGGCAGCGGCAACGCGCGCGGCCGGCACGGCGATCCTCGCCGAGCAGGCCCGCGCCGGGGAGGACGCCGCGCGTCATGATCGCCAACATAGCGAGGGCCGCTCCGGCAGGAGCGGCCCTCGTGGCGGTCAACCGCTCTTGCGTCGGAACTTGCGATGGGTCTGGGCCGCGTGCGTGCCCTGGACGGCGGAATCTCCGTCTAGGTGCGCCTCGCCCTTCCTGCCCTGCGCGTTCTTCTTCTCGAGCGCTTCCTTGAACTTGCGCTTCATCTCCTCGGCGGAGGAGACGGCGTCGTCTGGCGTGCTCATGGCGTCAGCCTAGTCCGATGAGGCCGCCGGCCGGGAGGGCTCTCGCGACGCGGCTCTTCTGCGCAGCACCAGATCGATGAGCGCGCCGATGCAGACGGCCACGACCACCGAGACGACGAGCGCCACCACAGGCCCGCCGGGGACGATCGCGGCGACGAGGGCGCCGACCGCCGCCTGGTACGCGGCCCACCCCGTTGCGGCGAGCAGCACGAGGCCGAGGTAGCGCGGGAGAGAGATGCGCGTGGCGCCTGCGACGAGGTTGATCGCGAGACGTGCGAAGGGGATGAACCGGGCGGTGAACAGCACGACGGCGGTGCCGGAGTCCAGGCGACGACGCGCCCAGAGCTGGGCGGCCTGGACGCGCTCCGCACGCATCCATCCCCAGCGCTCCAGTCCGACCGAGCGGCCGATCCCGTAGCAGAGCAGATCGCCGGCGGCCGCAGCGGCCGCCGCGCACAGGATGACGGCCCACAGCGGGGGACTGCCCGTCGAGATGGCGAAGGCCCCGAGCGCCGTCACGGCGATCTCGCCGGGCACGACCACGAAGAAGGCATCGCCGAGCACGAGCAGCGACATCGCGCTGAGCGCCCACGGGCCGGCGAGAGCCTCGGCGACGGCATCCGGGATCATTCCTCCACGATGCCCTGCGGAGGTGAACGGAAACCGAATCGGGGATGGCAGGTGAAGGGCAGTCGTGCAACAGGTGAACTCTCGGGTGCAGAGGCCGTGTACGGCCGTCGCACCCGACGACGGCGCGGCATCCTGGCACCGTGAGAGTCGCGATCGTGACCGAGTCCTTCCTGCCGCACATGAACGGCGTGACGGGATCTGTCCTGCAGATCCTGCGCCACCTCGAGCGCTCAGGGCACGAGGCCCACGTGATCGCTCCCGATGCCGAGGGCATTCCCGCAGAGGTCCACGGTGCACGCGTCGAGCCGGTCCCGAGCCTCGCGCTGCCCGGATACCGCAACGTGCGGGTCGGCGCCGCGACAGCGCATCGCGTGGCGGCCTCCCTCCGGCGCTTCCGCCCGGACGTCGTGCACCTCGCGTCGCCCTTCGCGCTGGGCTGGCGCGGCGTGCTGGCCGCCGAATGCCTGAGCGTTCCCGCCGTCGCCGCGTATCAGACCGACGTCGCCGCGTACACGGAGCGCTACCGGGTTCCCGCGACCACGGCGTTCGCGCAGAATCACCTCGTCAGGTTGCATCGCAGGGCTGCGCTGACCCTCGCACCGTCGACCGAGGCGGAGCGTCAGCTCGCCGGGCTCGGGATCGACAGGGTGCGACGATGGGGCAGGGGCGTCGACGCCGAGCGGTTCCATCCGGACAAGCGCGTCGACAGGGGGCGCGGCGAGCCGGGCGAGGTCGTGGTCGGGTACGTCGGCCGCCTCGCGGCGGAGAAGCAGGTCGAGGACCTCCGCGTGCTGCAGGGCATCCCCGGTGTTCGTCTCGTGATCGTCGGCGACGGTCCGGCCCGGCCGAGACTGGAGCGCATCCTCCCTGCGGCGACGTTCCTCGGCCATCGCGACGGCGATGAGCTGGCGGTCGCGATGGCGTCCCTCGACATCTTCGTCCATCCGGGGGAGAGCGAGACCTTCGGGCAGACGCTGCAGGAGGCGCACGCCAGCGGCGTCCCCATCGTCGCGACGGGTCGAGGGGGCCCGATCGATCTGGTGCGGATGGGCATCGACGGCTGGCTGTACCGGCCGGGCGACCTCGACGATCTGCGGACGCGCGTGGCGGACCTCGCCGGCGACGCGCGCAAGCGCAGGGCCTTCGGCGAGGCGGGACGCACGGCGGTGGAGGGGCGCAGCTGGCAGGCGGTGTGCGATCAGCTCCTCGGCCACTACGACCAGGCGCGCGATCTGCACCGCATCGACCGGGCGCGGCGTTCGCCGCGGACCAGGCGCCCCGAGCCGTCCACGGCGCTCGCCGGGCGCCGGTGGCAGCGCTACGTCGCCCTCGGCGACTCCCTCACCGAAGGTCTGTGCGACCCGGCGCCGGACGGTGCGCTGCGCGGATGGGCCGACCGTCTCGCGCTGCTGCTGGCGGCAGACGGAGGCCTGCGCTTCGCGAATCTCGCCGTGCGGTCGCGGCGCGTGCACCACGTCGCGGGGGAGCAGCTCGAAAGGGCCAGACAGCTGCGCCCCGACCTCGTGTCGATTCTCGTCGGCGCGAACGACATGGTGCGCTCGCATGTCGACATCCCCGCGCTCGCCGCCGCGCTGGAGGAGGCCGTTCGCACGCTCAGGGAGGACGGCGCCGACGTCCTCCTCGTGACGCCGTTCCTCCCCGACAGGCGGGCGGCGAGGATCTACGCCGCACGTTTCGCCGCCTTCGCCGTTCTGCTGGCCGGGATCGCCGATCGCACCGGAGCGATCCTCCTGGACACCGATCTGCATCCGTCCCTCGCGGAGCGAGCGAACTGGGGCGAGGACATGGTCCACCTGGGCAGCCGCGGGCACCGCTTCCTCGCCTACCGCGCCGGCGAGGTGCTGGGCGTGCCGCATGCGGAGACCCTCGGCGCGCTGGACGCCGTGCTCCACGAGAACGAGACCCGCATCAGCCGCGCCGCATGGTGGCGCGAGCATGCGCTGCCCTGGATGTGGCGTCGGCTGCACGGTCGTGTCGCGGGAGACGGGCGGGTCGCCAAGCACGACGACTACGTGTACATCGGTCGTTCGTCGTCGATGCGGAGCGTCGAGGTCGGATGAGCGGCGCGACGCCGCGCGGATCGCGGAATCCCCCGATCACGCTGGTAGTCTTGAGCAGAGTGGAATCGGCGAGGAGCTGGTCCCCTGTGGTGGGTTCCCCGGTATGAGAGCCGGGTGGTCTTCCACTGGTGGCCAGCGCAGGTGAGATTCGCGGGAGTGCCCGCGCGCCCGGATTCGCAGGGTCCGCTGCATGAAGGAGCTCGCCCGTCACACGGATGGACGAGTCTAAACAAAGAAGGAGAGACCTCTTGGAAGGTCCTGAAATCACTGCCACCGAGGCCGTTCTCGACAACGGCCGCTTCGGCACCCGCACCATCCGCTTCGAGACCGGTCGCCTCGCCCAGCAGGCGCAGGGCGCGGTCGCGGCCTACCTCGACGGCGAGACCATGCTGCTGTCCGCCACCTCCGCGAGCAAGAACCCGCGCGAGGGCTTCGACTTCTTCCCCCTGACGGTGGACGTCGAGGAGCGCTCCTACGCCGCGGGCAAGATCCCCGGCTCGTTCTTCCGTCGCGAGGGTCGTCCCTCGACCGAGGCGATCCTCGTCTGCCGTCTCATCGACCGTCCGCTGCGCCCGTCGTTCGTCGACGGTCTGCGCAACGAGGTCCAGATCGTCATCACCGTCCTCTCGATCGCTCCCGGCGAGTTCTACGACGCGCTCGCGATCAACGCGGCGTCCGCCTCCACCCAGATCTCCGGTCTGCCGTTCTCCGGCCCGATCGCCGGCGTCCGCCTGGCGTTCATCCCCGGTAACGGCCAGAACGCCGACCAGTGGGTCGCGTTCCCGAACGCCGAGCAGGTCGAGCAGGCCGTGTTCGACCTCGTCGTCGCCGGGCGCGTCATCACCAAGGGCGACGGTACAGAGGACGTCGCGATCATGATGGTCGAGGCGGAGGCGACGGAGGGCAGCTGGAATCTGATCAAGGCCGGCGCCACCAAGCCCAGCGAGGAGATCGTGGCCCAGGGCCTCGAGGCGGCCAAGCCGTTCATCTCGCAGCTGGTCAAGGCTCAGGCCGAGCTCGCCGCGACGGCGTCCAAGGAGCCGGGCGTCTACCCCGTCTTCCTGCCGTACAGCCAGGAGACGTACGACTTCGTCTCGGAGCGGGCATTCGCCGAGCTCAGCGACGTCTACCAGATCGCCGACAAGGTCGAGCGTCAGAACGCCGACGACGCGATCAAGGACCGCGTCAAGGCCGAGCTGATCGAGGCGACCGAGGCGGGCACCCTTCCCGCCTCCGCGCCCCTCGAGTTCAGCGCCGCCTACAAGTCGGTCACGAAGAAGATCGTCCGCGGTCGCATCCTCACCGAGGGCCAGCGCATCGACGGCCGCGGCCTCGCGGACATCCGTCCGCTGGACGCGGAGGTGCAGGTCATCCCGCGCGTGCACGGCTCGGCGATCTTCCAGCGCGGCGAGACCCAGATCCTGGGCGTCACCACGCTGAACATGCTCAAGATGGAGCAGCAGATCGACTCGCTCTCGCCCACCACGAGCAAGCGCTACATGCATCACTACAACTTCCCGCCCTACTCGACCGGTGAGACCGGACGCGTCGGATCGCCGAAGCGTCGCGAGATCGGGCACGGCTTCCTGGCCGAGCGCGCACTCGTGCCGGTGCTGCCCAGCCGCGAGGAGTTCCCCTACGCGATCCGCCAGGTCTCCGAGGCTCTCGGATCCAACGGCTCGACGTCGATGGGCTCCGTCTGCGCCTCCACGCTGTCGCTGCTGAACGCGGGCGTGCCGCTGCGCGCTCCCGTCGCGGGCATCGCGATGGGCCTCGTGTCCGACGAGGTGGACGGTGAGACCCGCTATGCGGCGCTCACCGACATCCTCGGAGCCGAGGATGCGCTCGGCGACATGGACTTCAAGGTCGCGGGCACCAGCGAGTTCGTGACGGCGATCCAGCTCGACACGAAGCTCGACGGCATCCCGTCCTCGGTCCTCGCCGGCGCGCTGACGCAGGCGAAGGACGCCCGTCTGACGATCCTGAACGTCCTGAACGCCGCGATCGACGCGCCCGACGAGATGGCGCCGACCGCGCCGCGCGTCATCAGCGTGCAGATCCCGGTCGACAAGATCGGCGAGCTCATCGGCCCGAAGGGCAAGACGATCAACGCGATCCAGGACGAGACCGGCGCGCAGATCTCCATCGAGGAGGACGGCACGGTGTACATCGGCGCGACCGACGGTCCTTCGGCCGAGGCCGCCCGCGCTCAGGTGAACGCGATCGCCAACCCCACCAACCCGGAGGTCGGCGAGCAGTTCCTCGGCACCGTCGTGAAGATCGCCACGTTCGGCGCCTTCATCTCGCTGCTGCCCGGCAAGGACGGTCTGCTGCACGTCACCGAGGTGCGCAAGCTCGCCGGCGGCAAGCGCGTCGAGAACGTCGACGACGTCCTCTCGGTCGGCCAGAAGATCCTCGTGAAGATCACGAAGATCGACGACCGCGGCAAGCTGTCGCTGGAGCCCGTCCTGGACGACGCCCCCGCCGCGGATGCCGCTGAGGCCGCCCCGGAGCCGGAGACCGCCGAGGCCTGATCTCCTGACGAACGAAGGCCCGGATTCCTCGCTCCGACAGGAGGAATCCGGGCCTTCGCCGTATCGGCGTGATCAAACCGTTATGGCGAATTCTCCTGCTGTTCGCCGTATCGGCGTGGCTGTTCGAAAACGTCATCTACCCTCGAAGAAAGCACCGGGGGGTGCATACAGGGCATGGCGGTGCAGGTTGACTCGCGGGGGTGAGAACATGGGTATATTCGGCGTCGGCGCAGCCGGATCGCCGGAACGCGCTCAGGACGCGCTGGCGGAGCATCCTTCGGCCCCGATCCCCGTGGTCGGACCCGGCGTCGGGGAGATGCTGCGCGTTCCCCTCGGGGAGACCGGATACGAGACCTTCCCGCTGATGCTGGGCGCGGCCGAGTTCGGCTGGAACGTCGATCTCGAGACCAGCCACGACATCCTCGACCGTTATGCGGAGTTCGGCGGAAACGCCGTGCACACCGCCGACGGCTTCTCCGGCGGGCGCAGCGAGTACATCATCGGCCAGTGGCTCCGCTCGCGCGGTCAGCGCGACCGGATGGTCCTGAGCGTCCGGATCGGCGCGCACGCAGACAACCCCGGTCTCGGCTCGGTCAACCTGGTTCGCGCGGTGGAGGGCTCGCTCACGCGGCTGGGCGTGGAACGGATCGACGTTCTCTACCTGGATGCGACGTTCGACGCCACCACCAACGTGGAAGACACCCTCGCGACCGTGGAATGGCTGCGAGATGCAGGGAAGATCGGCATCGTCGGAGCCTTCGGCTTCACCCCGGAGCGTCTGGTGGAGGCGCGCATCCTCGCCTCGGCCGGATATCCGCGCATCGAGGTGCTCGACGCGCCGTACAACCTCGTGCGGCGGCACCCGTTCGAGGGCGATCTGAGACTCGTCGCCGATGCGCAGGGGCTCGCCGTGACGCCTTCGCACGCCCTGGAGCACGGATTCCTCTCCGGGCGGCATCGCAGCAAGGCATCCGCCGCACGCGGTGTCCGCGGCGTGCAGCTGCGCGAGCAGCTGAACCGCCGGGGCATCCGGATCCTGCGCGCGCTGGACCAGGTCGCCGAGGAGATCCAGGCGCCGGTCGCGGCGATCTCGATCGCCTGGCTGCTCGCGCAGCGCACCATCATCGCGCCGATCGTGAACGCGTTCGCCACCCAGCACGTCGACGAGCTGATGCAGGGAGCGGGTGTCGCTCTCACGCGGACCCAGATCGCCGACCTCACGAAGGCGTCGGACTGGCGCTGAGGTCGGCGTCACGGAAGTGACCGTGACCGATTCGTGACATAGGCTGGTCTTGCCCGTCAACGGACGCTGGCGACGAAGCGAGTGATTATCAGTGACGCATTACATCTATCTGGTCAGACACGGTGAGCATCAGGACGCCGAGCACGGCGTCGACGACGGACCCCTCTCGCCCCGGGGACAGCGGCAGGCGGAGCTGATCGCAGACCGGCTCTCCGGCCTCCCGCTCGACGCCGTCTGGCATTCGCCGCTGCTGCGCGCGACCGAGACCGCGCGCGCCATCGCCGCGCGGCTCCCTTCGGTCGATCCCGAGCCCTCGGCTCTGCTGTTCGACTGCGTCCCGACCGGCATGACCGAGGACACGCCGAGCGCTTTCGAGCCCTTCTTCGGGTCGGTGACGGATGCGGAGATCGACGCGGGCGCGGCGCAGATGTCGGATGCCGTGAACGAGTTCCTCGTCCGCAAGCAGGGCGATGTGCACGAGGTGCTCATCACGCACAACTTCGTGATCTCCTGGTTCGTCCGCGAGGTTCTCGGGGCGCCGGAGTGGCGTTGGATGACGTTGAACCAGGCGCACTGCGGGCTCACGGTCATCGCGCAGAAGCAGGGTCGTCCGTGGACGCTCCTCACGCACAACGATCTGGGGCATCTCCCTGTCGAGCTGCGCACCGGCCTTCCGGACGCGGTGCCCGTCTGATCAGCGGAGCCTCTTGCCGTACCAGCGCGTCGCGTTGGGGTTGTCGTTGTAGGGCTCGATGCTCGTGAAGCCGCTGCGGGCGTAGAGCGCGCCGGCAGCCTCGAGCGTGTGGTGGGTGTCGAGGACGAGCTCGGCGGCGTCCCACAGCCGCGCGCGCCGTTCCAGCTCCTCGAGGATCGCCCGCCCCCACCCCTGGCCACGTGTCTCCGGTTTCAGAAACAGATGCTTGACCTCGTAGCGGATGCCGGCGTCGGAGTCGAGAAGGCGACGGATGCCCCCGCACCCCACGGCCGCCCCGGAGGGGCCGGCCAGCAGGAACACGCCGGCGGGCGGCTCGAAGGCCTCCGACGTCGGGAACGTGGGGCTGTACACGCCGCCGGGGAACTCCGCAGCGCGCAGCGCGAAGTAGTCGACCAGGATCGCGTGCGCCTCGGGATCTGCGGGGGAGACGGGCCGGAACTCGAGCATGACTGCAACGCTACTCGCGTCTGGAACCGGTCCCGTGCGCCTGCCCGCCTGCGTCGGCCTCGGCGAAATAGGATGGGGTCATGAGCACGCAGGTGGCCCTCGTCGGCGGAACCGGGAAACTCGGATCGATCATCCACGCGGTGATCGACGACCTGGACGGCTTCGAGGTCGCGCGGGTTCTCGGGTCGTCGAGCGATCTCTCCGAACTCGATGGGGTGGACCTCGTCGTGGACGCCTCGACGCCGCAGGTGAGCATCGACGTCGTCCGCGCGGCGGTCGAGCGCGGCATCAACGTGCTCGTGGGCACCTCGGGCTGGTCGAACGAGCGGATCGCGCTGGTGCGTCCGCTGGTCGAGGCCACGGGAGCAGGCGTCGTCTTCATCCCGAACTTCTCGCTCGGCTCCGTGCTCGGCTCGGCCTTCGCGGCCGCGGCCGCGCCCTTCTTCGACTTCGCCGAGATCGTCGAAGCCCATCGCGACACCAAGATCGACTCGCCCAGCGGCACCGCGGTCCGCACGGCGGAGCTCATCGCGGCGTCCCGCGCCGAGCGCGGACCGGTCAGCGCCCCGCATGCGGACCAGCGCGCGCGGGGGCAGCAGGTCGCCGGCGTCCCGATCCACTCGCTGCGCCGTCCGGGCGTCGTCGCAAGGCAGGACGTCATCCTGTCGGGTCCGGGGGAGTCGCTGACCATCACGCACGACACCGTCGAGTCCGCTCCGGCCTACGCGCCGGGCATCCGCCTCGCAGTGCCCTATGCGCTCGGAGCGACCGGCGTCGTCGTGGGGCTGGAGAACATCGTCGACATCGGCGTCCGAGCCCGGTCGTGACCGCGCGCATCGGCGTGGCCGTCATGACGGTCTGCCTGATCCTGTATTTCGTCGTCGCCGGACAGCAGGCGTTCCTGCTGATCGGCACGGCCGAGCCGATCGCGGTGATCATGGGGGTCGCCCTGCTCGTGCTGCCCCTGATCGGCGTCTGGGCCGTGGTCAGGGAGATCCAGTTCGGCATGAGCGCCGACCGGCTCGGCCGGACGTTGGACGCCGAGGGCGGGATGCCTCGGGCAGAGAGCGAGCTCACCCCGAGCGGGAGGATCGCGAAGGTGGATGCCGAGGGCATCGTGGCCCGTTACGAGGCGGAGGCGGCCGCGACTCCGGAGCAGTGGCGCGCCCAGTACCGGCTGGGCGTGGTGCTCGACGCGGCTGGTCGACGCAAGGACGCCCGTGCGCGCATCCGCGAGGCGATCCGACTGGCGAAGAACGCGGCCTGAGCTCGGGCGGGTTTTTCGCCGGCCGTCTGCGGCGGCTCAGGCCAGCGTCGCCTCGAGGGTGATCTCGATGCCCGCGAGCGCCTGGGAGACCGGGCATCCGGTCTTGGCGCCCTCGGCGATCTCCTGGAACTGCTCCGGGGTCAGTCCCGGCACGGTCGCGTTCACGTTCAGATGGCTGCCGGTGATCCCGGTCCCGGGCTTGAACGTGACGGACGCGGTCGTGTTCACACGATCCGGCGGGGTGCCGTTCTCGCTCAGCGCGTGCGAGAGCGCCATGCTGAAGCAGGAGGCGTGCGCCGCCGCGATGAGCTCCTCGGGCGTGGTGGTCGTGTCGGAGCCTTCGCTGCGCGCCTTCCAGTCGATCGGGAAGGTGCCCAGGTGCGAGGAGGAGAACGAGACGGTTCCGGATCCCTCGGCGAGGGATCCGGTCCAGGTGGTGGCTGCTTCACTGGTGACGGGCATGGGTCCTCCGAGGGTCGTGGCCGGCTTGTTCGGCCAGCCTAGCGACCTGCGAGCGCGTGCGGAACGGTCAGACCGCCGGAGAGGTTCGTCCGAGGATGCCGGCGCGCTGCAGCAGCAGGTAGAGCTGGCAGCCGAGGCAGAAGGCGAACACCGCGTTCAGGAAAGCGGCGATGAAGGCCGCTGCGGCGGCGATCGGCAGTGCCCACGGAACGCCGACGAGATGCAGCACGAGGCCGATGCCGACGACGAAGAGGCCGACGCCCTGCGCGAAACGAGGCGGTCGCGGGTCCTCGAGCTCGGTGGGCGCCGACAGGCGGGGACGGACGAGGCGTCGGAAGATCACACCCCACGGCGCGGTCCTCGGAGAGACGACGCCCCACAGGAACAGGAGCGCGATCAGGAGGAGCAGGAGGAATCCGGGATCGAGGGCGCGCTGCGCGAGCCCGGCGACGGGGAGGGCCCAGGCGCCGGCGATGAACGCGAAGTCGCCGCCGGAGAGCGGCTGATGGGCGGACCACCCGAACCAGGCGTCGCCGACCCGCGCCGTGGAGATGCCGATGAGGCTCAGCACGACGGCGACGAGAAGCAGCACTGCGGTGATGCCGGCTGTGAAGCGCGGACCGCGCGGATCGATACCGGCGGGCGAGGTCATGATTGCTCCTGAAGGGTCGGGACGGCATGCAGCGCCTCGATGACGGCGGCGCGTTCCGGGACGCCTCCCCAGCGGGACAGCACGAGTCCCGTGGCATCGACGAGGAAGGTGGTGGGGGTCTGGAGCACGTGATAGTGCGCGGCGAGGTCGTTGCGGTGAGTGAGGTCGACCTCGACGTGCGCGACGCCGTCGGCCTCCTCGGCGATGCCGCCCAGCATCCTGCGCACCTGCGGGCAGCGGGCGCAGAACTCCGTGCTGAACTGGACGAGCGTCGCGCCCTCGGCGAGCGGCGCGGACAGATCGGCGGCGCGCACGCGGATGTCTCCGCCGGAGCGTTCGCGGCCGTTCCCGGCGCGCAGCGCGAGACCGATCACGGTCGCGAGCAGGAGCACGGCGATCGCGACGGCGATGGCGACGGACACGGGCATGTTCCGAGCGTAAGTCCGCCGACGGCGCCCTGGGCCGATATGACGGCACATGACGGGGCCGCATCCGCGCCATGTCGGTGCCGGGCGGGTATCGTTGCGGACATGAGCGAAGCCGTCCCGACGCCGTATGAAGACCTGCTCCGCGACGTGCTGGAGTCCGGCACGCACAAGGCCGATCGCACCGGCACCGGCACGACGAGCGTGTTCGGCCGGCAGCTGCGCTTCGACCTGTCGAAGGGCTTCCCGCTGATCACCACGAAGCGCGTGCACTTCAAGTCGATCGCCTACGAGCTGCTGTGGTTCCTCCGCGGCGATTCCAATGTGAAGTGGCTGCAGGACAACGGCGTCACCATCTGGGACGAGTGGGCGGACGCCGATGGCGATCTCGGCCCCGTGTACGGCGTGCAGTGGCGCTCCTGGCCGACGCCGGACGGCGGCCACATCGATCAGCTGGCAGAGGTCATCGATCAGATCCGCCGATCGCCCGACTCGCGGCGCCTGATCGTCTCGGCATGGAATCCCGCGGACATCCCCGACATGGCGCTCGCCCCGTGCCACGCGCTGTTCCAGTTCTACGTCGCCGACGGGCGGCTCTCGTGCCAGCTGTACCAGCGCAGCGCCGATCTCTTCCTCGGCGTCCCCTTCAACATCGCGTCCTACGCACTGCTGACCCTGATGGTCGCGCAGCAGGCGGGCCTCGAGCCCGGCGACTTCGTGTGGACGGGCGGGGACTGCCACATCTACGACAACCACGTCGATCAGGTGCGCGAGCAGCTGACGCGCGAGGCGTACCCGTATCCGACGCTGCGCTTCGCCAGAAAGCCCGCATCGATCTTCGACTACGAGTACGACGACTTCATCGTCGAGAACTATCAGCACCACCCGGCGATCCGTGCAGCGGTGGCCGTATGACCTGGATGGGCCTGATCTGGGCAGAGGCGCGCGGCGGCGTGATCGGCGCCGAGGGCGGGATGCCCTGGCACGTGCCCGAGGATCTCGCCCATTTCAAGGAGATCACTCTCGGTGCTCCCGTCATCATGGGACGCAAGACCTGGGACTCGCTCCCGGAGCGATTCCGGCCGCTGTCCGGCAGGGACAACCTCGTCATCACCCGCCAGCAGGACTGGTCCGCCGAAGGTGCAAGGCGCGTCGCATCGGTGTCCGAGGCCGTGCGCGGCCGGGACGAGGCGTGGGTCATCGGCGGTGCTGAGATCTTCGCGCAGGTGATCGGCGACGCCGACCGGCTGGAGGTCACCGAGCTCGATCTCGACGTCGCCGGAGATGCATACGCACCGTCGAAAGCGGGCTGGCGGCTCGTCTCCGAAGGGGAGTGGCAGACCTCCCGCACCGGCATCCGCTATCGCTTCCTCCGGTACGAGCGCTGATGCCTCTCGCCCTCATCACGGGCGCAAGCGCCGGCCTCGGCGCCGAGTTCGCGCGCCAGCTGGCGGCGCGCGGCGCGGACCTCGTCCTCGTCGCGCGATCGGCTGCTCCTCTCGAACTCCTCGCGGGGGAGCTCAGGACGACGCACGGCGTCGCCGTCGATGTGATCACCGCGGATCTGTCCGTCGAGGAGGACGTCGAGCGCGTCGCCGCACGGCTGCGGGATGCCGAGGATCCCGTCGACCTGCTCGTCGACAACGCCGGATTCGGATTGCCGCTGCAGTTCGCGGACAACGACATCGAGGACGAGGTCCGTCATCTGCGGGTCCACGTCGAGGCGTCGATGCGGTTGATGCATGCCGCTCTTCAGACGATGCGCGGGCGCGGCGGGCGGATCATCAACGTCGCCTCGGTCGCGGGCTTCCTCTCGCGTTCCACGTACTCCGCATGCAAGAGCTGGCTGATCGGCTTCAGCCGCTGGGCGAACGCGGAGTACGGCCGAGACGGTGTCACGGTCACGGCGCTCTGCCCCGGATTCGTGCACACCACGTTCCACGAGCGGATGGGGCTCGCGCAGGGCGAGGAGGGCGTGCCGGCGCTGCTGTGGCTGGACGCGCCGTCCGTCGTGCGGGCCGGGCTCCGGGATGCCGCTCGGGGTCGCGCCGTGTCGATCCCGTCGTTGCGGTACAAGGCGATCGTGGCTCTGACGAACGTGCTGCCGCGTTCTCTGACGGCGCGTGTCGCCCGACGAGGCAGGGTGTGATCGCATGGGATGGTTCAGCAGGAGACGCGAAGCGCCGGATGCGAACGAGCAGCTGAGGCAGTACAACGAGGCGGAGGCGGCTCGCCTCGCCGGGCTGGGGCGGGGTGCGTCCGCGCAAGACGGCGCGCCGGTCGTCAACGCCGGTGTCGTCGCGTCGGCGGGCGCCGAGTTCTCCGTCGAAGACGTCTTCACCATCACGGGCCGTGGGATCGTCGCCACCGGAACGGTGACGACCGGCACCGTCCGGGTGGGGGATGCGGTGCGGATCCTTCGAGCGGGCGCCCAGGTCGCGGCCTCCGAGGTCACCGGGGTGGAGCTGTTCCGCAAGCGCGCGACCGAGGCCGCGGCCGGGAGCACGGCGGGCCTGCTTCTGAAGGGCCGCCCCGACGTCGTGCGCGGCGACCTCCTCCGCCTCGCGCCCTGAGATCAGCGGAATCGGCCGAGGCGGATGCCGGCGTAGGCGAGCGCCGCGATGGTCTCGCCGTCGGTGATCCTCCCCTCGGCGATCATGCGCAGGACTTCGTCGAACGGCACTCGGAGCACGCCGGCGATGCCCTCCTCCTGTTGCGTGCGGACGCTCGAGCCCGCCTGCGTCAGGTCGCGCGCGAGGAAGACGTGCTCCGGAGCGTCCGCGATGCCATTGAGGGCGTTCATCGATCCGATCGGCGTCCACTCGGTCGCCACGAGCCCGGTCTCCTCGAGCAGCTCCCGCTGCGCGGCCAGAAGCGGATCCTCGCCGTCCGTGCCGCCGGCCGGGACCTCGATGCTGTGCCCTGTCGTGTACCGCTCGAGCTCGACGAGGCACACGCGGTCCTCGTCGTCGAGCGCGATCACGAACACGGCGTCGTTCCGCATCGTGACCACGCCGTAGATGCCATCGCCCGCCGGCCCCGTCACGGCATCCTCCCGAACGGAGATCCAGGGATTCTCGTAGACGAGCCGGGAGTCGCGGGTCTGCCAGGTCATGCAGCCGACTCTACGTGCCTGGTGTGCCGGCCGTTGTGCAGGAGCCTGCGGTTGTTGTGCAGGAGCCTGCCGGCCATTGTGCAGGAGCCTGTGGCCGTTGTGTAGGAGCAGATCCCCGCTGGGGCCGCAACGCCGCGAAATCCTGCAGTCTGGGTCCAGCTGATCCTGCAGAACACCGGAAGGCTCCTGCAGAACGGTACGTCACTCGCTCGAACTCTGGTCCCTGCACATATTCGGACGCAGAGAGTTCTCCACCGAACGCGGATAGTGGGCATCCTCGTCCCCGGCAGGCGCACCACGATGCTGACATGACACGCATCGAAGAAGTGCTGACGGAACGAGGCGGAATAGCCCGGAGAGGGGATCTCGTGCGGGCGAGGGTCGGCAGAAGGCATCTCGAGCAGTCGATCGCGGCGGGACGGGTGATCAGGCTGCGCAAGGGCGTCTATGCGCTGCCCGGTGTCGCCTCCGACATCGTCACCGCCGCGCGGCACGGTGGGGAGCTCGCCTGCGGCGACGCCCTCAAGGCGCAGGGCGTCTGGCTGCTCGAGGACCCGACCGAGGCGCCGGCGCCTGCGCCGGCACCTCACGTCTGGGTCGGGCCGTCGAATCGTGAGCACGCGCACACGGGCTGCCGATGCCGTGTGCATCACGAGCAGGAGGACAGGACAGCGTCCTTCGGCATCGTTCCGATCGTGCTCGCGCTCCTGCAGTACTTCGCGTGCGCGGTAGAGGAGCGATGCTTCGCTTCGCTGGAATCCGCTCTCAACCTGGGTCTTCTCGGCATCCGGGGACTGGCGGAACTCCGGCGTCGGCTCCCCGCGCGACAGCGCTGGATCGTGGACCTCGCCCGCGTCGATGCGGAGAGCGGTCTCGAATCCCTCCTCCGATTCCGGCTGCACCTGCTCGGCATCGGACTGCGTTCCCAGGTGATGATCGACGGCGTGGGGCGGGTCGACTTCCTGCTCGGCGGCCGGCTCATCCTCGAGGTCGATGGGAGGCTGAACCACGACGGGGCATCCAAGCGGCACAAGGACCTGATGCGCGACGCTGCGGCAGCGGCGCAGGGATACGTGACGTTGCGCTTCGACTACGCGATGATCATCTTCGACTGGCCTG
Source organism: Microbacterium tumbae (assembly GCF_054780175.1). Lineage (NCBI taxonomy): Bacteria > Bacillati > Actinomycetota > Actinomycetes > Micrococcales > Microbacteriaceae > Microbacterium > Microbacterium tumbae. Next base: position 838,550 of record NZ_BAAGWV010000002.1, on the reverse strand, counting down.
TGGTGCTCGCGGCGATCCTGGGGCGCCTTCAAGCGATGGAGCCGTCCATTGTGCAGGACGACGTGTCCGTTCTGCAGGATCAGTGACAGCGATCTCGCTCTTCTCGCCCTCGATTGCCTCGCGAAGCCGCATTTCGTCCTGCAGAACGCGCCCGTGGTCCGGCGGAACGGACGAGCGGCCTCCCACCAGGCCGTGGGAGCGAGGAGTCCGGAACCGATACGCTTGGAGGCATGACGCACTCGGGCAATCCTTTCGGACAGGTTCTCGTCGCGCTCGTCACCCCGATGACGGCCGACGGCGAAGTCGACTGGCCCGCCGTCGAGAAGCACATCGATGACGTCATCACCGCGGGTGCGGACGGCATCGTCGTGACGGGGACGACCGGCGAGACCTCGACCCTGACGGACCCCGAGAAGCTCAAGCTCGTCGAGGTCGGCAAGTCCGTCTCCGCCGGCCGCGCGAAGATCATCACCGGCGGCGGCTCCAATGAGACCGCGCACGCGATCGAGCTGTACAAGGCCAGCGAGAAGGCCGGCGCCGACGGCATCATGATCGTGACTCCGTACTACAACAAGCCCACTCAGGCCGGCATCCTCACGCACTTCCGCCTCGTCGCGGACGCCACCGATCTGCCGGTGATCCTCTACGACATCCCCGGGCGCACCGGAGTGCCGATCAAGTACGAGACGATTCTCCGGCTCGCCAAGCACCCGAACATCCTCGCGGTGAAGGATGCCAAGGGCGACTTCTCCGAGGTCAGCCGGGTGCTCAACCAGACCGACCTGATGTACTTCTCCGGCGACGACGCCAACGTGCTCCCGCACCTGGCGATCGGCGCGGCCGGCCTGATCGGCGTCACGGCGAACATCACGGCGACCCCCTACCGGACCATCGTGGATGCCGTGAACCGCGGCGACTTGGCCACGGCGACCGCGGAGCACAAGCGCCTCGAGCCGCTCGTGCGCGCCGTGATGACGCACGTCCCCGGCACCGTCTCCGCGAAGTACATCCTGCACGGACTGGGCCGGATCTCCAGTCCTCGCGTCCGCCTTCCCCTGGTGGGGCCGGAGGAGTGGGAGGCCGCCCTCATCGAGGACGAGCTCGATCTCGTCACCGGCGTCCCAGGAGCCGATTTCTCGAACTTCCGCCCCGACCGCAACGCGGCCGCCGGCGGTGCGCTGCCGAAGGTGCACGGCACGACGCGCTGAATCATCGCGGGCGCGGAGCGCGTCCGAAGCACGAACGGGCGCGCGAGGCGCTCGACTGAGGAGACACCATGTCCATCCCGATCGCCGAACCGGCCTCACTCGCGGAAGGGACCCTGCGCGTGACGCCGCTCGGCGGTCTCGGCGAGGTCGGCCGCAACATGACCATCTTCGAGTACGACGGGAAGATCCTCATCGTCGACTGCGGGGTGCTGTTCCCCGAGGAGCACCAGCCCGGCGTGGACCTGATCCTGCCCGACTTCGAGCCGATCCGGGATCGGCTGGACGACGTCGTCGGCGTCGTGCTCACGCACGGCCATGAGGACCACATCGGCGCCGTGCCGTATCTGCTGCGCTTGAAGAACGACATCCCGCTGATCGGGTCCGGGCTCACGCTCGCGCTCGTCGAGGCGAAGCTCAAGGAGCACCGCATCAAGGCGTTCACCCTCACGGTGAAGGAGGGGCAGGAGGAGAAGGTCGGCCCCTTCGACCTCGAGTTCGTCGCGGTGAACCACTCCATCCCCGACGCCCTGGCCGTCGCCATCCGCACCCCTGCGGGCCTCGTCCTCGCGACCGGCGACTTCAAGATGGACCAGCTGCCGCTGGACGGCCGCATCACCGATCTCCGTGCCTTCTCCCGCCTGGGCGAGGAGGGCGTCGACCTGTTCCTGGTGGACTCCACGAACGCGGACGTCCCCGGCTTCACCCCGACCGAGCGCTCGATCGGCCCCGTGCTCGACCAGGTCATCGGCAAGGCTCCGCGTCGTGTCATCGTGGCGAGCTTCTCCAGTCACGTGCACCGCGTGCAGCAGGTCATCGACGCGGCCCACGCCCACGGCCGCCGAGTCGCCTTCCTCGGTCGCAGTATGGTCCGCAACATGACGATCGCCGAGGACCTCGGCTACCTGAAGGTGCCGGACGACGTCCTGATCGACTACAAGAAGGCCCGCGATCTGCCCGACGACCGGATCGTGTACATGTCCACCGGATCGCAGGGAGAGCCGATGGCGGTGCTCAGCCGCATGGCCAACCTCGACCATGCGATCGAGCCCGGCGAGGGGGACACGGTGATCCTGGCCTCCAGCCTCATCCCCGGCAACGAGAACGCGGTCTACCGGGTGATCGACGGCCTCACGAAGCTCGGAGCGAACGTCGTGCACAAGGCCAACGCTCGCGTGCACGTCTCCGGCCACGCGGCTGCCGGCGAGCTGCTGTACTGCTACAACATCCTGAAGCCGAAGAACGTGCTGCCCGTCCACGGCGAGTACCGGCACCTCATCGCGAACGCGAAGCTCGCACAGGACACCGGGATCGCCGAGGAGAATACGATCATCGGGTCGAACGGCACGGTGATCGACCTGAAGGACGGCGCGGCCAGGGTGGCGGGTCAGCTCGATCTCGGATTCGTGTACGTCGACGGCTCGACGGTCGGCGAGATCACCGATGCGGACCTGAAGGATCGCAGGATCCTCGGTGAGGAGGGCTTCGTCTCGGTCATCGTCGTGGTGGATGCCGGCACCGGCCGTATCATCACCGGACCCGAGATCCACGCCAGGGGCATCGCGGAGGACGACTCGGTCTTCGAGGACGTCGTGCCCAAGATCGTGGCCGCGCTCAAGGAGGCGTCGGGCAACGGCGTCCGCGACACCCACGCCCTCTCGCAGGTCGTGCGACGGACGATCGGCCGCTGGGTCAACCAGAAGCTGCGGCGTCGTCCGATGATCGTCCCGCTCGTCATCGAGGCGTAACACGGGCCGCGTAGACTCCGGTCATGTCGGGTGTCTACACGATCCGCCCCGCGGGGCAGGCGGATGCGACGTTCCTCGGCGACATGGTCGTCGAGGCGGCCAACTGGCGTGCGGGAGGCGTGCGGCCTCGACATGAGGTGATCGCCTCTCCGGACCACCGCCGCTACATCGCGGGATGGATGCGACCCGCGGATGCGGGCTTCGTCGCCGTGGACGAGGTCGGCGGCCCCATCGGCGCCGCCTGGTACCGGATGCTGCCGCGGAACGATCCCGGCTTCGGCTTCGTCGGCACGGCGGTGCCCGAGCTCATCATCGGCGTGCGGCCGATCTGGCGCGCCCACGGCATCGGACGGGTGCTGCTGCGCACGCTCGTCCGTCATGCCGGGGAGCAGGGGCACAGCAGGATCAGCCTGAGCGTCGAACGCGACAACTTCGCCCGGACGCTCTACCGGTCAGAGGGATTCGCAGTGACGCAGCGCGGGTTGATGCGCGACACGATGGTGTACCGGATCGGCTGATCCCACGGCATCGGCGATACGCCCGAAAGCCGCGTCATTACGCGGCGATGTCGGATGCTGGCCGTAACGTGAAGGCATGGCCAGGAGCACCACCAAGACTCAGAGCGCCTCGGAGAAGTCCTCGTCGCGCTCTCGTGCTGCGACGGCTCCCACGAAGAAGCTGCCGCCCGCACCGAAGAAGTACATCGACGACGCCGACAGGCCCCCGCTCGCCGTGCGGGCCTGGGGCGGCGTCGCCCACGGTGTGGGAGGGCTGTTCCGCGCCTTCGGGCCTGAGGTCCTCGAGAAGGATCAGCGGCGCGACGGCTTCCCGCTGTTCCTCGTGCTGCTGGCCTGCCTGGGTGCGGTGAACGAGTGGTTCTTCATCGGCAACGAGGTCGCGGCGAACATCAGCGCGTACAGCGTCGGCGGCCTCGTCGGGCGAACGGCCTTCCTCATGCCCGTGCTGCTCCTCCTGCTCGCGGGATGGCTTTTCCGGCATCCGTCCTCCGTGCACGACAACGGGCGCATCGGGATCGGCTTCGGGCTGTTCGTGCTCACCCTCGCGGGGTTCTGCCATGTCGCGGCCGGCGTCCCTGGCGCGGCCGGCGAGATCGTGCGAGCCCAGCCCAAGCAGGGCATGCTCGCCCTCAGCGAGGCCGGCGGGCTGTTCGGCTGGATGGTGGGCGAGCCGCTGTCGTATCTCACGCCTATCGGCGCCTACATCGTCCTGGCGCTCCTCGGCGCGCTCAGCATCCTGATCCTCACCAAGACGCCGCCGAACCGCATCGGCCGACGGCTCGGCGACCTGTACGCGTGGATGTTCGACGCCGAGCGTGTGGAGAAGCCTGCGAAGGACGCGGCCGCGATCGACGAGTCGGACCAGGTCGACGATCCCGACGTGCTGCCCTGGTGGCGCAGGAACAAGACGGGACGCGAGGAAGACCCGGATGGCGCCTCCGACTCGCAGGCGATCACCGAGATGTTCGCCCCTGCGGCGACGCCGGCCTTCGACCAGGCGGTGATCGTCGATGACGGGCAGGATGCGGCGACCGAGGTGCTCACCGATGTGCAGGCGCTCACGCGGATGCTGTCGGAGAAGAACACGACCGCGCTCATGGACGACGGCGGCGACACCGGCGAGCAGCCGGAACTGCCAGGTCTCGACGGCTTCGGCACCGAGGGCGCGGGGGAGCGCGGCCCCCAGGCTCCGGTCGCGCCGTACCATCTGCCGTCCACCGCACTGCTGAAGGAGGGACCGCCGCCCGTCCTGCGGTCCGAGGCGACCGATCGCGTGATCGAGCAGATCACGAGCGTGCTCACGCAGTTCAAGGTCGACGCGAAGGTCACCGGCTTCTCGCGCGGACCGACGGTCACCCAGTACGAGGTCGAGGTCGGACACGGCGTCAAGGTCGAGAAGATCCTCCAGCTGAGCAACAACTTCGCCTACGCCGTCGCCTCGAACGACGTGCGCATCCTCTCGCCGATCCCGGGGAAGAGCGCGATCGGCATCGAGATCCCGAACGCCGACAAGGAGATGGTGGCGCTCGGCGACGTGCTCCGCTCGCCCGCGGCGACGAAGAGCACGCACCCGATGACGATCGGCGTCGGCAAGGACGTCGGCGGCAACATCGTCGTCGCCAACCTGGCCAAGATGCCCCACCTGCTGGTGGCCGGCTCCACAGGGTCCGGAAAGTCCAGCTTCGTGAACTCGATGATCACGAGCCTGCTGATGCGCGCCAAGCCCGCCGATGTGCGCATGGTGCTCATCGACCCGAAGCGGGTGGAGCTGACCAGCTACGCCGGGGTGCCGCACCTGATCACTCCCATCATCACGAACCCGAAGAAGGCCGCAGAGGCTCTCCAGTGGGTCGTGAAGGAGATGGACATGCGGTACGACGACCTCGCGTCGTTCGGCTTCCGTCACATCGACGACTTCAACCGGGCGGTGCGCGCGGGCGAGGTGGAGGTTCCGCTCGGCAGCGAGCGGGTTCTCAAGCCGTACCCGTATCTGCTGGTGGTCGTCGACGAGCTGGCCGACCTCATGATGGTCGCACCGCGCGATGTGGAGGACTCGATCGTCCGCATCACCCAGCTCGCCCGCGCCTCGGGCATCCACCTGGTCCTCGCGACCCAGCGTCCGAGCGTGGACGTCGTGACGGGGCTGATCAAGGCGAACGTCCCGTCCCGTCTCGCCTTCGCCGTCACGAGCGTCACGGACAGCCGCGTCATCCTCGACGCCCCTGGCGCCGACAAGCTCATCGGACAGGGCGACGCGCTGTTCTCGCCGATGGGTTCCTCCAAGCCCTTCCGCCTGCAAGGCGCATGGGTGGACGAGAAGGAGATCGAGGCGGTCGTCAAGCACGTCACCGCCCAGGCCCGTCCGGAGTATCGCCCGGACGTCGCGGAGTCGGCAGAGGCGAAGAAGAAGGAGGTCGACGAGGACATCGGCGACGACCTCGAGCTGCTGCTCGCGGCGGCTGAACTCGTGGTCTCCTCGCAGTTCGGCTCGACCTCGATGCTGCAGCGCAAGCTCCGGGTCGGATTCGCGAAGGCCGGGCGTCTGATGGACCTGCTCGAGTCCAGGGAGATCGTCGGGCCGTCCGAGGGATCCAAGGCTCGTGACGTGCTGGTCACGGCCGAGCAGCTCGGCGGCGTGATGGCGAAGCTGCGCGGAGAAGAGCCCGCTGCTCCGGCTCAGTCCCCGTCGGCGGCCTCCGCGACAGCGGCAGCCGCGTACGATCCGATCGAGGCGCAGTTCGAGGGCCTGCCTGTCGTCGAAGCCGAAGGCGATGGCGATGAAGACGCCTGGGGCCTGACGGGTCGCGACTGATGGCGATCCCCCGCCAACTGCCCAACGCGATCACGATCGCGCGCATCCCGCTGGCGGTCGTCTTCTTCGTGCTCCTCCTGCTGAGCGGGACCCACGGTCTCGGCGATCTCGTCGTACGCTGGATCGCCGGATGCCTGTTCGTGCTCGCCATCTCGACCGACTGGGTCGACGGGTATCTCGCCCGCCGGTACGACATCGTCAGCGACTTCGGCAAGCTCTGGGATCCGATCGCCGACAAACTGCTCACCGGGGCGGGGTTCGTCGGGCTTGCGATCCTCGGCGAATGGCCGTGGTGGATCGTCATCGTGATCCTGATCCGGGAGTGGGGGATCACGGTCCACCGGTTCGTCGTGGCGAAGCAGCACATCGTGGCGGCCGCCTGGATGGGCAAGATCAAGACCGCTCTCCAGGGCGTCACGCTCGGCTGGTGGCTGCTTCCGCTGCACGTCTGGATCGGCATGGACGTCTGGCTCGGCATCGGCATCGTGCTGATGTGGGCGACGCTCGTGCTCACCGTGGCGAGCGGCGTCGACTACGTCGTCGCTCAGATACGCGGCGCACGCGGGGGACGACGATGAGCACCGCCGCCGACGTCGTCGCCGCGCTTCTCGAGCGCGGCTGGACCCTCGGCGTCGCGGAGTCGTTGACGGGCGGAGCGCTGTCCTCGGCGATCGTCTCGGTTCCTGGCGCGTCAACGGTGTTGAACGGAGCGGTCGTGGCATACGCGACGCCGGTGAAGCACTCGGTGCTGGGAGTGGATTCCGAGCTGCTGCATGCGCACGGGCCGGTTCATCCCGAGGTGGCGCAGCAGATGGCCGACGGCGTGCGTTCCGTGGTGGCTGTGGAAGGCAGGCCGGCAGACGTCGGCATGGCGACCACGGGCATCGCCGGTCCCGCCTCGCCGGATGGACAGCCGGTCGGGACCGTGCACATCGGAGTGGCGACGCCGAGCGGCACCAGCTCCTTCGGGTTCCGGTTCGGCGGCGACCGTGACGAGATCCGTCGTCAGTCCGTGGATGCTGCGCTGTCCGCCGTCTTGAGGATGCTCGGGGAATAGCATTCTGTCGCCTGAGGTTGAGTCAAGTGTGCTCAATGCTCAGTTCGCAACGCTCACAACGAAACCACAGAGTAAAACGGTAGATTCGACCCCATCCAGTCGGGTTAGACTGGCGATCCGCTCGGCGTCGAATTCGACGACGGGGAACGAGAGGAGGTTCCGATGATTCTTGTCCGCCAGGAGATCGGCGATGTGCTGAGGGACTTCCGCCTTCAGAAGGGGCGTACGCTCCGTCAGGTGGCCGGCAAGGCCTCCGTCGCGCTCGGATACCTCAGCGAGGTTGAGCGTGGGCAGAAGGAAGCCTCGAGCGAGATCCTCGCATCGGTGGCTGAAGCGCTCGATGTTCCCATCTCGACGATCATGCGCGAGGTCGGCGACCGCATCTCGGTGCTAGAGGGGCTGCAGGTCTTCCCGGATGTCGTTCCGGACGATCTGGTCGCATCGATCGAGCCCGAGCTCTCGTTGCATTGACCGCGGGAGCGTGATCCTGCACGATGCGACGCAGTGAGTTCCTGCGGGCTGTCGATGCCGAGTTCGGCGCGCGCGGTGCATCGCTGGTGAACGATCTCGTGCTGAACGAGCTGGGAGGGCGCACGCCGGCGCAGGCGCTGGATGCCGGGGTTCCGCCCCGGGACATCTGGCTCACGCTGTGCGTCGCCACCGATGTGCCGCTCGCGAGGCGTCACGGTGCGGGTCGGCTGGAGCCGCGTCGGCGCTGAGTCCGTCGTTCGAGCGCATCTGCGTCGCGCAGGCTGCGTCGTCCGGCGTGTCGTCGAAGATCTGTTCGAGATGCGCGTATTGTTCTGCACAGGTGGTTGAAAGTCTCGTCTTTCGACGGTTAGAGGGCTCCACCGACACGATGTCGGAGGTCCCCTCTACCGTGAGGGACATGGCGGTAAGCCATACGCCTTGTCGGAGAGTCCGCCCCAGCCGGGGAGGGCCGCGACAGCCTACAGGCGGCAGCAGCGCGAGCAGAAGGAGCACGTCATGCCATCACCCGCAGACCGCGAGAAGGCCCTGGAATCGGCCCTCGCCCAGATCGACCGGCAGTTCGGAAAAGGCTCGGTCATGCGACTGGGCAGCGACGAGCGCGCACCGGTCGAGGTCATCCCCACGGGCTCCATCGCCCTCGACGTCGCCCTCGGCGTCGGCGGACTCCCGCGCGGCCGCATCATCGAGATCTACGGGCCGGAGTCCTCGGGTAAGACGACCCTGACACTGCACGCGATCGCCAACGCCCAGCGCGCCGGCGGCATCGCCGCGTTCGTCGATGCGGAGCACGCGCTCGACCCCGATTACGCCGCGAAGCTCGGCGTGGACATCGACCAGCTCCTCGTCTCCCAGCCGGACACCGGTGAGCAGGCGCTCGAGATCGCCGACATGCTGATCCGCTCCGGTGCGATCGACCTCGTCGTCATCGACTCCGTCGCCGCGCTCGTTCCGCGCGCGGAGATCGAGGGAGAGATGGGCGACTCCCATGTGGGTCTGCAGGCCCGCCTCATGTCGCAGGCCCTGCGCAAGCTGACGGGTGGGCTGAATCAGACCAAGACCACAGCGATCTTCATCAACCAGCTCCGCGAGAAGATCGGCGTGTTCTTCGGCTCCCCCGAGACCACGGCCGGTGGCAAGGCGCTGAAGTTCTACGCCTCGGTGCGGCTCGACATCCGTCGCATCGAGACCCTCAAGGACGGCACGGAGGCGGTCGGAAACCGCACCCGTGTGAAGGTCGTCAAGAACAAGATGGCTCCGCCGTTCAAGCAGGCCGAGTTCGACATCCTCTACGGCATCGGCATTTCGCGCGAGGGCAGCCTGATCGACTTCGGCGTGGAGCACAACATCGTGAAGAAGTCGGGTTCCTGGTACACCTACGACGGCGACCAGCTCGGGCAGGGCAAGGAGAACGCACGCGCGTTCCTCATCAACAATCCGGATGTCGCCCTGGCGATCGAGACGCAGATCAAGCAGAAGCTGGGCATCGGCAGTGCCGCGGCGCCCGAGGTCGCCGACGAGCTCGCCCAGCGGCGCCCGGCCTGATCATGACAGGTGAGAACGGGGGCGGGGAGCACCTCGCCCCCGTGATCCCGTTGTTCGGCGCAGGAAGCGTGAAGCAGACCGAGAACGCGATACGAGGACGGCCGGGCGATCCCGAGGGCGCGCCCAGCGAACGGCATCCGGCAAGCGGGGCCTGGTCCCGGCCACGTGATGTGACAACGCCTGTCGTTCGTCTGCGAGCCCTGCATTCGCAGGAAGATGCTCCTCGCGAGGGGGCTGCCGAAGACGTCGCGGATCCTGTCGTGGAGGGGGAGCGCGCCACAGAGGCTCTCGTGCGCAAGCTCAGGGCGAGGTCTATGTCCGTTGCAGAGGCGAGCACGTTCCTCCGTGGCCATCAGCTGTCATCGGTGCAGGTCGATGAGATCATCGACGAGTTCCTGGCACGCAAGTACCTGGATGACCGGATCCTCGCCGGGCACCTCGTGGTGTCCGGGCATGAGCGCAAGGGACAGGGCAGGATCGCTCTGGGGAGGGTCCTCGCACAGCGCGGTATTCCGCGCGACATCGCCGATGCGGCGCTCGCGGAGCTGCCGGACGATGACTTCGAGCGCGCCCTGGAGTTCGCGCGCGGCAAGACCCGCGCTATGGCGAGGCTCGACGCTGAGACGGCGAAGCGACGGCTTTCCGGCCAACTCGCCCGCCGCGGGTATTCAGGGAGTCTGGTCTCCAAAGTGGTGCGCCAGGCGTTGCAGGAGCAGTTCTCGGGCGGCTCGTCCTCCGGGGTGCGCTTCGAGTAGGACTCGGCCTCGCGAACATGCCCGGACCGTGAGCGAGGCCATGGCTGTCGGAGCAGCGATGCGCTGCAGCGGTACGGCGGACGACCGCGCGGGGACCCAGGGCCGCACCGTGACGGGTGCGACCCTGGGTCTCTCTCCGCGAGCTCAGTTTCCGGGGGGAGTGAAGCCGCCCCCGCTGTCGGAGAAGCCTCCAGCGGGAATGCCGACTCCGTCGGGGAAGGTGAACTCCTGATCGTTGGAGCCTCCGAGACCGGTGAGCCCCGTCTCGCTCTCCTCATCTGCAGTGATGACCTGGTTGAGGTCCGCCAGCACGACGACATCCCCTTCGGACAGGCCGTCGATGATCTCGGTCCGTTCGGCGCCGGCCGCACCCAGCGTCACAGCGGACGTCTCCGTCCTCCCGTCGACCAGCCGGGTCACGGTCGCCCCCGTGTTCGTCCGGGTGACGGCCGAGGTGGGGACGGTGAGGACGCCGACGGCATCCGCCAGCTGGACGTCCACGTCGGCGGTGGCGCCGATGCGCGGCGACTCGTCACCGGCATCCACGGAGATGGTGATCGTGTACGACGGTGTCGAGGTCGTGGAGACGTTCAGCACGCCGATCGAGGTGACCTCGCCGACGTAGGTCGCGCCGAAGGCAGGCAGGGTGATGCCGGCCGACTGCCCGACCTCGACACCCGTGATCCTGCTGAGGGTCACCGTCGCCTGCACCACGTAGCCGCCGTCGCCCTGCACCGTGATGACCGCGGCATCGGAGGCCGAGGCGACCGCGTCGCCGACGGTCATCCCTACGGAGACGATGGTCCCGGAGATCGGGCTCGTGATGCTCGCGAAGGTGAGATTCTGCGCGGCGATCGCGAGTTCCGCCTCGGCGACGGCGATCGCGGCTCGATCTGCGAGAATGCGCTCTGCGGTGATCGACCCCGAACCGGCCGACAGCGCATCGCTCGATCCGGGAGCGGACTCGCTTCCGGATGAAAGGGAGGCGGATGAGTCCGCGCCCGACGAGCTCTCCGCCGAGGCAACGGGTCCCGTCCCCGTCGATCCGGCTCCCTCTGCGGAGGAGTCTGCATCGGGCGTCGCGCTGTCAGAGATGCCGAGCAGCTTCCGCAGAGCGGCGACCTTCTCATCCAGTGCCGTGGCGGCATCCGTCAGAGCCGAGTTCGCCGCCTGGGCGGTGGATTGCGCCTCCTCGGAGACGGCGATCGCCGTCTGGCAGTCGGCGAGCTGAGCCTGGACCGTCTCCAACGCGCTCTGGAGCCCATCGGCGGCATCGTCTTCGGACGAGGGATCGTCGTCCGAGCCGGAGTCCTGCTCCTCCGCCGACTCTGCGGGCGCTCCCTCCGCGGCTTCGGCACCGTCCGTTGCCGAAGCGCCGTCCTGGCCGTCCTCGGTGAGGGTCGCATCGAGGAACGGCGCGCAGATCTCCTCCGCCTGCGCGACGGCGGACGAGGATTCCTCGCCGGTTGAGGTCGCCGCCTCATACTGCTCCAGGAGCGCCTGCTGCGCCGCGGTCACCGCCTCGAGCGCCTTCTGCGTGGCAGCGTCGTCGGACGTGCTCCCGGTGGACCCCGAACCCGATCCCGAAGAATCGGATCCCGTGGTACCAGGCTCCGACGCATTGTTCGATCCCGCCGATCCCGTCGTCGATGAAGCCGACGAACTCGATGAACCGTTCGACTGCGCCTCGAGATCGTCCTCGAGCGACTGCTCGGCACTCGCCACTGCATCCCGGGCGCTCGTGACGGCCTGTTCGAGATCCGTGGCGTCGATCGTGGCGAGCCGCTGGCCCGCGGTGACCTGATCGCCCAGCGCGACCAGGACGGAATCGACGGTGCCGGACACCTGGAAGGCGACGTCGCTGCTGTCCGCCGTAGCGAGCTGCCCGCTCAGCGCCAGCGTCTCCGTGACGTCGGCGATCTCCGCGAGGGCGGTGCGGTACTCGCCCCCGCCGTCCTGCGCCGCCGCATAGACGGCGCTCGTCCCGGAGCCCAGGGCGACCGCCGCGACGGCGACTCCCGCGATGACCCGATTGCGTCGGCGCGCGAAGACCGCGCCCCCTCGGCTGCGCACTCTCGCATAGAGGGGGATGCGCGCCGGTGCGTCCTCGATGACGGCGTCGTCTTCCGCTCCGCGCCGAGCCTCCTCGGCGGTCATTCGCCGCTCTCCGTGTCGCCGTCCGGACGGTCACCGCCCGGGAGACCGCCGGGCGTCCCCCCGAAGCCGCCGGAGCACTCGCCGTCCTCATCCGCATCGGACAAGGCGAGAGATGTGGCGTCGTAGCCGCCCGCGCCGTCCGCCTCGCCGATCGCGGTCACGCACAGTCCGGTCGCGATGTCGTCGGCGGTGGCGTCGACGGTGCCCGTGACCGCCGTGTCGTCGGTGAGAGCGATGTCGGAGGTCGTCGTCTCGGCATCCTCGCCGAAGCCGAGGGACTCGACGGACACTGTGCCGTCGGCCGTCGCGGTCACCGTGCCGTTCACGAACGAGCCGAAGCCGCCGCCCTGCATGTCCGGGGCGCCGGAGGGCATGTCGGTCGGCATCCCCTCCGGAAGTTCGCCGTCGCCGGCCGGCTCACCCTCGCCGGCCGACTCGCCGCCGGGGAATCCGTCGCGTCCGCCGAATCCCGTCGTGCAGGTGCCGTCGTCGGCTGCCGCCGACACGGTCACGGAGGTCGCCGTCGTCCCGTCCTCGTCGGTCACGATCGTGACGCAGTCCCCGATCTCGATCGCGGAGGCATCCAGGGCGACGGCCTTCGTGATCGCGGTGTCATCGGTATAGCGCACGGCCGTCTGCTCCTCGGAGCCCTGGACCTGCAGGAGTCCGTCCTCGGCGGAGGCGACGAGTCCGCTCACGCCCTCGGGCGCCTGCGGGGACTGCTGGCCGTCGGAGGGGCGATCGGTCGATGCCGCTTCCGGTTGGTCCGCTGCGGCAGCGCAGCCGGCCAGGAGCAGAGCGCCGGCCACGAGCAGGCCGGAGGCCATGCCGAGCATGCGCAGGCGCGAGGGGGTCGAAGTGATCATGTCTTTCTTCCTTGTCGGGGTCATTCGCTGCGGAGAGCGTCGATGGGAACGAGGCGTGCCGCCCTGGCGGCCGGATACACGCCGAAGGTGAGGCTGATCGCGATCGCCACGCCGAGTGCGAGGAAGACGATCGGGATGGAGACGACCACGGAGCTGCCGATGATCGCGGGGAGGACGAGCGCCGCGACGATGCCGAGGACGATGCCGACGAGACCGCCGCCGAGTCCGAGGACCGCGGCCTCCAGCAGGAACTGATTCCGGATCGCTCCCGGCGGCGCGCCCAGTGCCTTGCGCAGGCCGATCTCCCTGGTGCGCTCGCTGACGGACACGAGCATGATGTTCATCACGCCGATGCCGCCGACGAGCAGGGAGAGCGCGGCGACGCCGGCGAGCAGCACCGTCAGCGTCTGGTAGATCGCGGTGGCCGTGCTCACGAGCGCATCCTGACTCTCGAGCGTGAAGTCCGCGTCCTCGGCGGCGGTGATCCCGTGGACGTTCAGGAGGATCGACTGCACCTCCTGATACGCGGCCGACAGCACCTCGTCCGAGGCCGCTTTGACGTAGATCGTGCTGACCGCCGATGCCGTCGTGCCGCCCATGACGGTGCTGGTGGCGGTCGACAGCGGGATGATCGCCGCATCGTCCAGGTTCGTCGAGGAGCTCGAACCCGCCGAGGCGAGCACCCCGACGATCTCGAAGGAGCTGCTGTCGATCGTGACGCTCTGTCCTATGACGTTCGTGGTGCCGAACAGCTCTTCAGCCGTCTCCGAGCCGAGGACGACGACCCGCGCATTCGATGAGTAGTCCTCGTCCGAGAAGAAGTCGCCGACGGCGACCTCGCGCGATCGCACCTCGGTCCAGGACGTCGTCGTCCCGGTGACGGTCGTCGTCCAGTTCGTGTCGTTCGCGACCAGGGAGAGCGAAGACGTCTTCTCGGGAGCGACGCTCTGCACATCCGGAGCCGCGATCTCGGAATCGAGGGCCTCCGCATCCGCAGCGGTGAGCGTCGTGGAGGTCCCGAATCCGCCGCGCACGCCACTGGAGTCCGTGCTGGATCCGGGGGAGACGATGAGGAGGTTGCTGCCCAGCGAGCTGATCTCGGCGCTGACGTCCTTCTGCGTGCCCAGGCCGAGGCCGACGGTGACGACCACGGCCGCGACGCCGACGAGGATGCCGACGACGGTTAGGAGGGAGCGCAGGGTGTGCGATCGGATCGCGTGCCACGCGGTGGCGAGGGTCTCGGACCAGTTCATGCCCCCTCCTCCTCGCCGTGGAGGAGGCCGTCGCGCACCAGGGCGATGCGGCCGGCGCGTCCGCCGACCTCGGTCTCGTGGGTGATGAGCACGATGGTGCGTCCGGATGCGTTGAGCTCGTCGAGGAGTCCGAGGACGTCCTCGGTGGATTCGGAGTCGAGGTTTCCCGTCGGCTCGTCGGCGAGGATCATGGTGGGATCGCCCACGAGAGCTCGTGCCACGGCGACCCGCTGCTGCTGGCCGCCGGAGAGCTCGCTCGGCCGGTTGTCGAGCCGCGACGCCAGGCCCACGCGGGTGAGCGCCGCCGTCGCGCGCTCGCGTCGTTCCTCTTTGCCCACCCCGGCGTAGACGAGGGGCAGCTCGACGTTGCGCAGTGCGGACAGCGAGGGGAGCAGGTGGAACTGCTGGAAGACGAAGCCGATGCGGCGGTTCCGGATCTGCGCCAGCGCGGTCTCGCTGAGCTGATCGACGTCGTCGCCGCCGAGGCGATAGCTCCCGGAGGTGAGGACGTCCAGGCATCCGAGGATGTTCATCAACGTCGACTTCCCCGAACCGGACGGCCCCATGATCGCCAGGTACTCGCCCTCGTCCACGTGGAGATCGATGCCGCGGAGCGCCTCGAATTCGATGTCGCCGGTGCGGTACGTCTTGCGTGCATCGGTGAGTTCGATCACCGCCTCGCGGTGCGCGGACGGATGTCCGTCACCCGATTCCCGCAGGAGGAGCCCGCTCATGGCCGGCTCCCGTCGCTGCCGGGGAAGCCGCCGCTGGGCATCTCGCCGCCGCCGGGGAGCTCGCCCGTTCCACCACCGGGGAAGGATCCGCCGCCGGGGAGCACGCCGGTGCCGGAGTCGCCCTCACCGGGGGTGAAGCTCGCGACGAGGACCTCATCCCCCTCCTCGATCCCGGACAGGATCTCGGTGTAGTCGCCGCTGGTCTCACCGACCTCCACCGTCACGTCCGACTGCGTGCCGTCCTCGGCGATCACGGTGACCGTGCTCGTCTCCTCGGTCGTCGTCACCGCGGCGGAGGGGACCGCCAGCACGTCGGTGCGACGCTCGTAGACGATCGATCCGCTCAGCGAGACGCCGTCGTAGAGTCCTTCGCCTTCGCCGGTGATCGTGATCGAGACCGTGTACTGCGCCGAGCCGTCCGTGGTGCTCGGCAGCAGCGCGACCTCGGAGACGACGCCGAAGTACTCCGTGCCGTCGTCGGAGCTCAGCTCGACCTGCTGGCCCTCGGCGACGTTCGCGACGTCCGTCTCTCCGACGGAAACCGAGATGCTCCACGAGTCGGTGCTCACGATCGAGAAGGCGGCCGTGTCAGAGCCGGAGGCGCTGTCCGTGCTCGCGGCCGCCGAGCCCGGCGCGCCGCTGGTCGATGTCTCCGTGCCGGAGCTCGACGACCCGGAGGATCCGCTGATCCTGTCGCCGACGGCGACGCCGACGCTCGTGATCAGCCCGTCCGCCGGGGCGATCAGTCGTGCATCGTCCATCGCTTGGTCCGCGTCGTCGACCTCCGACTGCGCGACATCGACGGCGGCGGATGCCGCGGCGATGCGGGCGTCGGACTCGCCGGCGTCCTCGGCGTCGGCGAGAGCCGCCTTCGCCTCGGCGAGCGTCGCCTCGGCATCGAGCAGGTCTGCCTCGAGCTGGAGGGTGTCGACGGTCGCGAGGAGATCTCCTGCCGCCACGGCCTGGCCGGCCTCGACCTCCACCGAGGTGACGGTCCCCGACACCTCGAAGCTCACCTCCTCCTGCACGGCGGGGGTGACGGTGCCGCTGGCCGTGACGGTCTTCTCCATGGTCTGCAGACTCGCCGTCTCGGTCCTGGTGATGGTCTCGGCGGCGGCGTCCTGAGACGGCAGCAGGAAGCCGAACACCCAGATCGCGGCGGCGATGACGATCACCGCCGCGACGATGATCTTGGTGCGCAGCCGGAGGCGTGCGAGGAACGTTCGGGCGCTCATGACGGGCGTGGTCTCCTGTCGGGTCACGGAGGGGAAACAGCGGGCTCGCCATCCGAGTGGAGGCGAAGGTCGATGTCTGCGACGTTAGGGATGCCGGTGATGGGCGTCGTAGGCGAGATCGATGAATCCGCTGAGATCCCCCACGCGCTGCCATCGACGCGAGCGAACGTAGAATGTGATCATCATGAGTACTCCGCGCAGCGAACCGACGGTCATCGTGCCCTCTGCCGCGGCCGTCGACGTCGACGGCCGGCAGCGCTCCTACGAGGTGCGCACCTTCGGCTGTCAGATGAACGTCCACGACTCGGAACGTCTCTCCGGATCCCTGGAGAGTGCGGGCTATGTGAAGGCCGCCGCCGGTGAGGAGGCCGACATCGTCATCATCAACACCTGCGCCGTGCGCGACAACGCCGCGGGCAAGCTGTACGGGACGCTCGGCCATCTGAAGAGCCGCAAGGATCGGCACGCCGGCATGCAGATCGCGGTCGGCGGGTGCCTCGCCCAGATGGACAAGGATGCCGTGCTCGACAAGGCCCCGTGGGTGGACGTCGTCTTCGGCACGCACAACATGGGCTCCCTTCCCGGGCTTCTCGAGCGTGCACGCCACAACGGCGACGCCGAACTGGAGATCCTGGAATCGCTCGAGGTGTTCCCCTCGACGCTTCCGACCAAGCGGGACTCGGCGCACAGCGGCTGGGTGTCGATCTCGGTCGGCTGCAACAACACGTGCACGTTCTGCATCGTCCCCAGCCTTCGCGGCAAGGAGAAGGACCGACGGCCCGGCGACATCCTCAACGAGATCCGCCTGCTCGTCGACGACGGCGCGATCGAGGTCACGCTGCTCGGCCAGAACGTGAACTCCTACGGCGTCGAGTTCGGCGACCGCCAGGCCTTCGGCAAGCTCCTGCGCGCGGCGGGTGAGATCGAGGGGCTCGAGCGCATCCGCTTCACGAGCCCCCATCCTGCGGCGTTCACGGACGACGTCATCGCAGCCATGGCGGAGACTCCGGCGGTCATGCCGCAGCTGCACATGCCTCTGCAGTCCGGCAGCGACCGCATCCTCAAGGCGATGCGTCGCTCGTACCGGAGCGAGAGGTTCCTCGGCATCCTCGACCGGGTGCGCGAGCGGATCCCGGACGCGGCGATCTCGACCGACATCATCGTAGGCTTCCCCGGCGAGACCGATGAGGACTTCGAGGACACGATGCGGGTCGTCGAGCAGGCGCGGTTCGCGAACGCCTTCACATTCCAGTACTCGATCCGCGAGGGCACGCCGGCGGCCACCATGGCCGACCAGGTGCCCAAGGAGGTCGTGCAGGAGCGGTACAACCGCCTGATCGCGCTGCAGGAGCGCATCTCGCTGGAGGAGAACCGGAAGCAGGTCGGCCGCGAGGTCGAGGTGCTGGTCTCCGTCGGCGAGGGCAAGAAGGACGCCGAGACGCATCGGCTCACCGGCCGCGCCGAGGACAACCGCCTGGTGCACTTCGAGGTCACCGAGGGGTCCGAGCTGCCCCGGCCAGGGGATGTCGTGACCGTGACGATCACTCATGGCGCGCCCTTCCATCTGCTGGCCGACGATCCGACGGGCGCTCCGCTGCGGATCCGCCGCACGCGCGGCGGGGATGCATGGGATCGCGCCCAGGCAGAGTCCTGTGCGGTGCCCGCTCCCGTCGGAGCCGCCGGGGCTCCTCGCGCGGTCTCGCTGGGCCTGCCGACGCTGCGCATCGGCGTCTGATGGCAGAGGCTCCGCCCTCAGAGGGCGAGCCCTCTCCGTCCGTCGGCCCGTCGGTTCCGGGGGGCGGGTCTTCCCCGTTCGTTGAGTCGGCCGTTCCGGAGGGCGGGTCTTCCCCGTCTGTTGAGTCGGCGGTTCCGGAGGGCGGGTCCTCTCCGTCTGTTGAGCAGACCGTCCCGGGGGGCGGCTTCTCCCCGTTCGTTGAGCGAGCCCGCCCGGAGGGCGAGCGAGTCGAAACGCCCTCCCCGACAGGACCGCGTCTGTGGGCGATCGTCGGAGCGACCGGAACCGGCAAGAGCGATCTCGCGCTTCGGCTCGCGGAGGCGTTGCGCGCTCGGGGAAACGCTGCGGAGATCGTCAATGCCGACGCGATGCAGCTTTACCGGGGCATGGACATCGGCACGGCGAAGCTGCCGGTCGAGGATCGCCGCGGCATCCCGCATCATCTGCTCGATGTCCGCGATGTGACCGAGGCGGCGGCGGTCGCCTGGTACCAGCCCCTCGCCAGAGCGGCGATCGCAGACATCCACGCACGCGGCGGGGACGCGATCCTGGTGGGCGGCTCGGGCCTGTACGTGTCGAGCGTGATCTTCGACTTCCGGTTCCCGCCCAGGGATGCCGAGGTGCGCGGAAGGCTCGAGCGGGAGCTGGACGAGCTCGGCCCTGCTGCCCTGCACGCGCGCCTGCGACAGGCGGATCCCGTGACCGCGGAGCGCGTCGACCCCAAGAACGGTCGTCGCATCGTGCGCGCGCTGGAGGTGCTGGAGCAGGGCGTGGAGACTCATCGCGCTGTGCTTCCGGATGCGCCGGTGCCGTGGCGGTCGGGGACCCGCATCCTCGGAGTCCATCTGGAGCGCGCGGAACTGGTGCAGCGGCTGGATCGCCGGGTGGAGCGGATGTGGGCGGACGGGCTGGTGGAGGAGGTGCGCGCCCTGCGTGAGCTGGGGCTCGAAAGCGGCGTCACCGCGCGACGAGCGATCGGGTACGCGCAGGCGCTGGCGCAGATCGCGGGGGAGAGGACCGAGGTCGAGGCGATCGCCGAGACGCAGGCGCTGACACGGCGCTATGCGCGCCGGCAGGTTTCGTGGTTCAGGAGATACCCCGGTGTCGAATGGATCCCGCCGATGTCGGACCCCGATGGCATCCTGGCCGGATGACGACGCATTTCTACACCGCGACCAGTCTCGACGGCTTCATCGCGACGCGGGAGCACTCGCTCGACTGGCTCCTCACGCAGGACATCGATACCGACGGCCCGATGGCGTACCCGGGTTTCATCCAGGGGATCGGAGCGCTCGCGATGGGCGCCTCGACGTACGAGTGGGTGATGGAGCATGAGAACGGCGCGTGGGGCTACGCGCAGCCGACCTGGGTGTTCACGCACCGCGACTTGGCCCCGCCTGCGACGGGAGACGTGCGCTTCACGCAGAAAGACGTGCGCACAGTACATGCTGAGATGGTCGACGCCGCGGGAGGCAAGGACCTCTGGATCGTCGGTGGGGGAGATCTGGCAGGACAGTTCGCAGATGCCGGCCTTCTCGATGAGGTCTGGGTGCAGTACGCGCCGGTGACGCTCGGAGCCGGGGCCCCGCTGCTGCCCCGGGCGTTGGATCTCGAACTGATCGATCACGCCCGCAACGGAGCGTTCCTCTGCGGGCGGTACCGGGTGCTGTCGCCATCATAAGGGCCGCCGTGCCGTCTACAGGGGAGACGTGAGCACCGGGGCGGTTTCATGGAGCCATCGCAGCGGTGACCGGCATCGTGCCCTCTCGATAGCATGCCCGTCATTCGAATCGGATGCCGATGACTTCCCCGTCCCAGTCACAGCGTTCAGCAACCGCGTTTAGGACCGGCCTCGTGTCCACCTCGTAGTAGCCGCCTGTTCCTTGCACCTCATCGCCGAGTCGCTTGGTCCCTATTCCCGGGATATCGATAGCGACCTCCGTTCCGTCTACGGCGGTTGTTCCTCGCGGCCAGACAGCCGGATAACTCGTGCCCTGCGCAGATATGCCGACACAGCCCGCTTGGGTAATCGTCACCGTTCCTGAGATGGCGGCCTCATCGCCGGTGAGGAACCCGTCATCAGTGATCAGCGTGGCTGCATTGCCCCCACGCAGCGTCACCCCACCCGAGCATCCCGCGGTGGCGATCGCTACCGCGATCACGAGGCCCACCCCACCGAGCATCTGCCCAACTCAGGGAGTCAGCATGCGACAGCCGTACAGAGCGAGACCTTCATGGCCGAGAGGGCGTTCCCCATGTCTGCGTGGCCGATACGGCCCCAGGGTCTTTCGGCCAAGCGGCCATGACGATCTCTTGCGCGGTGATGTCGAGGTAGCCCGCTGCTCCATCAATGCCTGGTTGAGCTTCCAACGCGGCGTGCGTATCTCGGAGCGTTGCCCGGAGTTCAGTCGTCGTGAACCGGGCATCGGTTCTGACTTCGGTGTTGCGGGACACCTCAGCGATGCGCTGCCCGGCCTCGGCGCTCGGAACCCCGACAAAGGAGATCCATGCGTCGTGTTCGTCTGTCGGGTCGATCGCGGCGCCGGCATAATAGTTCGCTTCCGTGACTTCAAGCCCGGCCACGAGGCGGGAGAACAGGGCTCGCACCTGCGCTGACGGGGATGAGAGTGATGGGCACAGCGAGGACAGCGACGGCTAACGCGCGTGCGGTCTTCAACGCTTCTCTCCTTCGAGCATGGGTCAGTCACGTGGAGTGAATCATCTTTTGCTGACGCGCGGGATGCGGTTTGCCCTGCGTTAGGCAGGAGTTCATCAAGGAGCCTTGACCCGTCTGCGTTGCTTGAGCTGCTCACCGAGCTGAGGCCGACCGACACTACCGATCGGATCGGTCAGATGACGGAATCGCTCTATCGGGAACTCATCGACGCCGAAGCGGTCGCGGTGATCGGCTTCTACGACGCGTTCGGCTATGAGCGGTTCGACGTCTCGACGGCAGGCAAGCGGCTCATCGCCGACGCCTGATCCGAATCCATAGACTGTTGTCATGGTCGCATTCACCAAGGGGCACGGCACAGGCAACGATTTCGTGATCATCGCCGACCCCGAAGGCCGGCTCGAGCTGACGGCCGATCAGGTCGCGGCGATCTGCGACCGCCATTTCGGGATCGGCGCGGACGGGGTCCTTCGCGTGGTGCGTTCGAGCGCGCTCGCGGAGGGAGCCGCCGCCCTCGCCGAGGAGCCGGCCGCCGAGTGGTTCATGGACTACCGGAACGCCGACGGCTCGCTGGCGGAGATGTGCGGCAACGGCATCCGCGTCTTCGCGCACTACCTGATCCGTGCGGGGCTCGCGGCGATCGATTCCGGCACGACGCTGCCGATCGGCACTCGCGCCGGCGTGCGCGATGTGACCCGCAGCGAGACGGGGTACCAGGTCGATCTCGGTCGCTGGAAGCTGTCCGGCGGTGAGCCGCTGGCGAAGGTCAGAGGTCTGTCCGTGGCGCGCCCCGGACTCGGCATCGACATCGGCAACCCGCATGTGGTCGTGGCTCTCGCCTCCGAGCAGGAGCTCTCGGCCCTCGAGTTGGAGTACGCGCCGCAGCTGGATCCGGTCCCGGTCGCCGGCGCCAATGTCGAGTTCGTCGTGCCGGGCGAGCCGCTGGTGCGCGACGGTGTCGGCCATGTCTCGATGCGGGTCTTCGAGCGCGGCGTCGGCGAGACGCTGAGCTGTGGTACGGGCGTCGCCGCGACCGCCCTCGCTGTCCGGCACTGGGCCGGCGCACAGGCGCCGGACCACTGGCGCGTCGAGGTTCCGGGCGGCACGCTGGGCGTGCGCATGTTCCCTGCGGAGGATGGGGAGCACGTGGCGCTCTCCGGTCCCGCCCAGCTGGTGTTCGGCGGCGAGATCGATCTGGTCTGACGCCCCGACGTCGGGCGCTGCTGCCGGCGAACGTCGTCCTGGTGGCCAGGGGTATCTCAGATGTTCGCTTGGATGCCGAGGAGGAGGCCGGACGAGGAACCCGACAGCTCGGCGATGACCAGTCGCCGGGCCGGCAGCGATCACTCGGCCAGGGCGATGGGCTCGGTCGGCGGAGTGCCGTGCTTGCGGACCTTCAGGACGCGGTACCCCCTGCCGGTCGCCGAGCGATACACGCTGTAGCCGGGATGGAAGGTGGCGCCGATCCAGCGCTGGAGCGAGTCCGCGCCGAGGTTCCGCTGCACCACGAGCCAGGCGTCGCTGCGCTCGTCGAGTCGGGGGAGCCAGTGCTCGAGCATGTCGTGGAGGATGCTCTTGCCCACTCTGATGGGCGGGTTGGAGCGGATCGTGCGGAATCTCATCGCGGCGGGAACATCCTCGGGCAGCACGGCGTTGATATTCACGAGACCGAGGGAAGCGGCGTTGCGCCGGACCAGATCGAGTGCCCGCTCGTTGACGTCGACGGCCCAGACGGTGGCGTGGGGGGCTGCGAGAGCCATGCTGATGCTGATCGGTCCCCACCCGCATCCGAGGTCGAGAAAATCGCCCCCTGGCGGAACGGGAGGCATGTTCGCCAGCAGCACGGCCGTACCGGCATCCAGCCGGTCAGGGCTGAAGACGCCCCCCGCCGTGGTGATCTGCAGCGGACGACCTGCGAGCGTCACCTCGATGGTGCGCAGGTTCTCAGGGCTTGCCGGGGCCGCGGTGAAGTAGTGATCAGACCCCATAGGGTGAGCGTACCGGAGAGCGGGGTTAAGGTTAAGGCGCTCCCGCGAAGACGACGACACATGACAGAACAGGACCGGATGACCGACACCACGAACGACAGCCGCACGGATGAGCTCCTGGATCGAGTGCTGACGAACGCCGAGCAGCGCACGGAGGCGCACGTCTTCGGTGCAGCGCAGGCGATCCAGGACGCCTCCACCGCGGCGCACACGGATGCCGACGGGGCGCAGTGGGATCTCGAGGATCGGCATGCCCTCCGCCGAGTCGTCGGCCTCTCCACGGAGCTCGAGGACGTCACCGAGGTCGAGTACCGGCAGCTGCGGCTCGAGAACGTCGTGCTCGTCGGCGTCTACCCCCAGGGAGCGCAGGACGACGCGGAGAACTCCCTGCGCGAGCTGTCCGCTCTCGCGGAGACGGCCGGCGCCGTCGTGCTCGACGGTCTGCTGCAGCGTCGTCCGCACCCGGATCCCGCGACCTACCTGGGGCGGGGGAAGGCCCAGGAGCTGAAGGACATCGTCGCCGCGGTCGGCGCGGACACGGTGATCGCCGACACAGAGCTCGCCCCCAGCCAGCGGCGTGCGCTCGAGGACGTCGTCAAGGTGAAGGTCATCGATCGCACCACGGTGATCCTCGACATCTTCAGCCAGCACGCCAAGAGCCGTGAGGGCAAGGCGCAGGTCGAGCTCGCTCAGCTCGAGTACCTCCTGCCGCGTCTTCGCGGATGGGGCGACTCGATGAGCCGGCAGGCCGGTGGTCAGGTGGGCGCGGGCGGCGCAGGGATGGGATCGCGCGGACCCGGTGAGACGAAGATCGAGCTCGACCGTCGCCGCATCCGCACGAAGATGGCGCTGCTGCGCCGTCAGATCCGCGACTTCGCGCCCGCACGCGATGCGAAGCGGGCAGAGCGAAAGCGCAACACGATCCCCTCCGTGGCGATCGCGGGCTATACGAATGCTGGAAAGTCCAGTCTGCTGAACGCGCTCACGAACGCGGGAGTGCTCGTCGAGAACGCGTTGTTCGCGACGCTGGACGCGACCGTCCGGCGTACGGAGACCGCGGACGGCCGCGTCTTCACGCTGACGGACACCGTCGGCTTCGTGCGCAACCTGCCGCATCAGCTCGTCGAGGCATTCCGCTCCACGCTGGAGGAGGTCGGCGACGCCGATGTCGTGCTCCACGTCGTCGACGGCTCGCACCCCGACCCTGCCGGGCAGCTGCAGACCGTCCGCGACGTTCTCGGAGATGTCGGCGTACGAGACATGCCGGAGATCGTCGTCTTCAACAAGGCCGATCTCATCGACGAGGACGAGCGCCTCGTGCTGCGGGGGCTCGAGCCGAAGGCACACTTCGTGTCCTCCCGTTCAGGGGAGGGCATCGCCGAGCTCCGGATCGCAGTCGAGGAGGCGCTGCCGAGGCCCGCGGTCGAGATCCGCGCGCTGGTTCCCTACGATCGCGGCGATCTGGTCGCTGCGATCCACGAGACCGGGATGCTACTCTCGGCCGACCACGGCGAGCACGGCACCACCGTGCACGCTCGGGTATCGGAGCGTCTCGCCGCCGAGCTCGCACCGTTCGAGTCCGTCGCCTGAGACGCCCTCGACTGCACGATCATTGTCGGGATCAGGAACAGGCATCCTGATCCGGATGCCGGTTCCTGATCCCGCGCCGCTGAGGACGCCGAACCCGCGAGGCTCAGCTCTCTGGTGCGAGGCTGACCACACTGATCCCGGGCGGTTCAGCGCGCGAGGAAGCGCGCCTCGACGACGGCGGAGATCACGATGTCATCGGGCTCGTACTCCATCGACGCACCGGAATCGGCGGAGGCGAAAGCGGCCATACGCCCCTTGGCCATGATCTCCGGCGATGCCTGGTCGCGCGAGAGGAGGCCGGTGTCCGCGATCTCGAGCGGCACGATCGTGTCGAGGCGGAGCGCGCCCGCGTACGCTTCGGCGCGGGTGACCGCCGTTCCGACGGCGGAGGCGGCGACTTCCCGCTCGGTCCGCTCCCGAGTCTCAGGGGTGAGGTGCCAGTCGACCCAGCCGACCTCGACGCCGTCCCACGCGGAGATCTCCGACACCCAGATCGAGAGCTCGGATGCCTCTGCGAAGGTGGCCGTGAAGTCGACGGCGGCGTAGTACACGGGTGCGAGGCGCTTGCCTTCGTTGTTCCAGGGGCGCTCGGCGCGAACGGACAGTCTCTTGCTGGCCCAGTCGACGAGGGCGCCGGAATCCGACCGAGCGGTCAGCCCGGTGCGGACCGGCTCTGCGAGACTCAGCGCCTGCTCGACGACCGCTGCGCGCTCCGGTCCTTCGGAGCGGACGCTGACGTGGACGGTGGCCCGCTCGGGGGCGACACGGGCCTCGCTCTCGCCGCGGACGGTGATGGTGACGTCGCTCATGAGGGCGACTCTACGCGAGTCTCGCGGAATGGCGTGCAGGCCGGATACGTTGTACGCTGTAATGCTCGGGTGCGAGAGCTTCCGAACTGACAATTCCACAGCGCGACAGCGGCTCCTTCGCAAGAAGGACCACGGGGCTGATCGGTTTCGACAGCGCCTGTGAATCCACGAGAAGCGGGCCGAGGATGCAGAGTTATCTCGTAAACGCTCTCTGCAAAACAATAGTTGCCGAATCCAAGCGCAACGACTTCGCCCTCGCTGCATAAGCGAGCCCGATAGTCCGTCAGACCGTATGTGATTCCGATACGGATCCTGGCGTCATCTAGGAATCTTGCTGTGTGACGGCGTCTGGACGTCACACGGGACTCTTCCCAGGCTGGGCTCGTCGACTTAGGTGTCTGTGACAAAGGTCGGAGCCGAGCAGAACGTCTGCACAGACTGCGCCCGGAGAAGGCGTGGAGACTCAGCGCTGGACGGGGGTTCGATTCCCCCCAGCTCCACCGAACCGCTGTCGCAGTGAAAAGCCCGCCTCCCCCGGAAGAACACGGGAGGCGGGCTTTCACGTCTGCGGATTGTGAGACGACCGGCGCAGTGGCACCGTCGGACGGCGACCATCTGACGGTCGTCGTCGTCCGTTCTCCGCTGGACGCGGGGATCAGGCGTTCGCCACCGAACCCGCCAGCTGCCCGGTCTGAGCCAGCGCCGCCTGCAGTGCATTCGCGAGCTCCTCGAACGCGGTCTTGGTCTTCGCGGCGCCGATGGCGCCGCCCTTGAACGCGCCGGCGGTCAGATCACGGTTCAGACGCGCGACGAGGTTGCCCGCGGCATCCTGCGAGTAGTCCACCGCGAACGAGACATGGAATCCTCTGCCCGCCATCGCTCCGAGCCAGAACGTCTTCTGCTTGCTGCCGCGGGACGCCACCGTCGTCGTGCCCGTGGGCAGCTCCTGAACGCTGTATCCCTGGGCCTGGAGGACGGCGGAGATCGTCGCGCGAGCGGCGGTGGGGGCTCCGGTGAGGAAGAAGTCATGCGATGCCATGATCGCCAGGCTATCCGACGGCGGAGTCAGGGCCAGTCGATGAGAACGAGGCTCTGCTTCGTGTCGGCGAACTTCACCCAGCCGTCGCCGAACAGATAGGTCATCCCGTACCCGTCCTCGTCGGTCTGGAAGGAGGCCGAGGGATCCTCGGTGAGGTAGACGCCGACGTCGCCGTCCTCGCGGGTCCAGCCCTCGGCGATGAGCGTGCTCTGCGCGGCAGCCGCATCCTCCGCGGCCAGAGGCGCCCAGGCGAAGAACTGACCGTGGTCCGAAGGCTCGTCCCAGTTCGCCCAGGCGCAGTAGATCCCGCCCTCGAGCGGGCCGTCGACGAGGACGAAGTCGGACTGCTCTGCGCTCCACCCGAGCTCCTGCAGCGCCGTCACGGTGCCCTCGGAGACGATCGTCTCGCACGTCGGGTCGGCTGCGGGCTCTTCCGGACCCGGTGTCTCCTCGGTCACCGGAGCAGTCGTCTCCGCAGCGGTGGGAGCGGCGGACGGCGACTCCTCGACCTCCGGCGTCGAGGCGCACGAGGCGAGCGCGAGGGTCAGGACGAGAACGGATCCTGCGGCGAGGGGGATGCGGGGGATCATCACGGGCCTTGTCGATGTCTCAGGCGGTCGGGGGATGGAGGAGCTCGAGGAAGGCGTCGTGCAGGACGCCGTTGCTTGCGAGTGTCGACAGCGCGGACAGCGTCTCGACGCCGTCGAACGAGGTCATGCGCCCGCCCGCCTCGCGCACGATCGGGACCGCGGCGGCGATGTCGTACTCCTTGACGTCGAACTCGGCGACCATGTCGATGCGGCCCTCGGCGAGGAGCATGTAGGCGTAGACGTCGCCGTAGGCGCGGTCGCGCCAGACGCGCTCGGCGAGCGCGAGCAGAGCGTCGGCCTTGCCGGCATCCGCCCACTGCGTGATGCTCTGGAAGCTCACGCTCGCGTCTTCGAGGACGTCGACGGCGGAGACCCGGAGCCGCCTCGGCCCGGCGGGGGAGTCCGTCCATGCGCCGGCGCCGGCGGATGCCCACCAGCGGCGCCCGAGGGCGGGCATGCTGACGACTCCGACCTGGGGGACGCCGTCGACGGCGAGCGCGATCATCGTGCCCCACAGCGGGACGCCGCGCAGGAAGTTGGCCGTCCCGTCGATCGGGTCGATGATCCACTGCCGGTGTGCGTCGCCCTCGGTGCCGTACTCCTCGCCGAGGATGCCGTCGGTGGGGCGCTCGGTCGCGAGAATGCTTCGGATCGCCCGTTCGGTCGCGAGATCCGCGTCAGTCACGTGCGACCGGTCGGCCTTGCGGGACACCTCCAGGTCCGCGGCGTCGAATCGCGGCAGGGATTGGGCATCCGCAGCATCCGCGAGGCGAAGTGCGAGGACGAGGTCGCTCTGGAGCTCGCTGGCAGCGGGGGAGTCTGTCACCCGATCAGGATACCGTCGGGCGTGGAATCGGGCCGGCAAGGGTCGCCGCGTGACGTTCCCGCTTCGATTTCGTCTCGGGCCGAAGGGCTGGTAATGTAATTCCTCGGCCGGTGAACACCGGTGACGCACCTCTAGCTCAATCGGCAGAGCAACTGACTCTTAATCAGTGGGTTCTGGGTTCAAGTCCCAGGGGGTGCACCGAAGCCCCGATCTCTCGCCAGGTCGGGGCTTTATGCATGCCTGGCCACCCTTGGACTCGGCCTAGGGGAGATCCTCGACGTCGATCTGCTCATCGTCCTCCTCCTCGGCGGGCGATGGCTGCTCGGGGTGCGCGGTCGGGATATCGGGGTCCGCGCCCTCCGCTTCGACGCGACGTTCTTCGTCGGGGGACTCCTGGGGATTCGACACCATGACGCTCCGATCTCTCGTGCGCACCTTCTGCGCAGCATCCATCGTGGGGGGCGCAGAAGGATCTGTCGCGGCCATTGACAGAGCCGTCGTGCAGGACGACGGAAGCCGCCGGAAGATCTCCGATGGGCTATGTTCAGGCCATGGGCACAATGCAGTACGAAGGTCTGAAAGACATCCGGATAGAGGATCGGGCCCTCGCCCACCTGAAGGTGGTCATCCTCACCAAGCTGCGCAGGAACGAGAGCTTCTCCCTCTCCTGGAAGCACCCCGAGGAGCAGAAGGGCAGATCCACGATCTGGCTGCATCCGTCGATTCCCTTGCGCTTCGAGTTCGACGAGGACGAGGCGCCGGCGATGAATCCGCGATGGCTCGAAGCGCTCATGCATTCCGCGAACACCACGGGCGGGATCACCCTCGTCGACGAGGTCCTGGACGCATAGCACCGCGTCATGCTCTCGGGATCACGCGATCATCGCGATGCTCTCTGACCCGAAGCCGACCCCTGTGCGTCCTGGGGAACCGGAGGAGAGCCGACCGGCCGGCAGAGGTCCGCGACGACTCGCCGGCATGACATGGATCAGCCCCCTCATCTGTCCGAGCGGATGCGGGGGCTGATCTCGTCGCTCCCGAGGTCACGCCCGAACGCGTCGCGTCAAGGCCCTCGCCTCGCATCGCGGCACCGGGATACCGTCGCGGGATCGATGCAGAGGAGAAGACGATGAGCGATCCGCAGAACACGCGAGGAACACCCGGCGAGAACGAGGAAGCCGATACGGCCTCCGGCGGAGCGCCGGAACGGGCGGACGAGAGCAAGGACGCCCACACGACAGAGGGGGCCGCTTTCGACCGGACGACCTCCGAGCACACGACGGACGAGGACGGCACGCCGGTCGAGAACCCTTCTGGAGGGTGACGCCGGCCCTCGACGGAGGTGCTGACGGGGCGAGGCCCGCGGATGCTCTGAACACTTCGAGGATCCGCGGGCCTCATCGTGCGATGACGGATCAGCGCTCTACGGTCGTCGAGCCGCTCTCGTCCGGAACGGCTCCCTCCGGCGACCCTGTCCCGTCCGCGGCATCCGTCGGCCCGCTGCCGCGCAGCCCGGCCTCCAGCCGCTCGGCCTCTGCGCCGCCGATCGCCTCGCCCCGTGCCACGAGCCCTGCCTGATCCGACAGCGGGATCTGCTTGAGGAACAGGGAGAGGATCAAGGCCAGCGCAACGAACGGGATGAGATACCAGAACACCGGAGCGAGGGCGTCGGCGTACGCCGTGACGATGCCGTCCCGCACCTCGTCAGGCAAGGTGCTGAGGGTGGCGGGATCGATCGTCGACGCGGCCTGCGACGCCGCATCCGCCGAGGCCCCGGCGCCGGTGAACACGCCGAGGAGGTTCTCGGTGAGCCGTGTCGTGAAGATGGTGCCGAAGACGGCGGTGCCCAGCGAGGCCCCCACTTCGCGGAAGTAGTTGTTCGTGCTCGTCGCGGTGCCGATCTCGTCCGCGGGCACCGCGTTCTGCACGACGAGCACGACGACCTGCATGATGAGTCCCAGGCCGGCGCCGAAGAAGAACAGGAAGACGCAGATGAGCCAGATCGGCGTGGTCGCGGTGAGCGTCGTGAACGCGAGCATCGCGACACCGGTGACGATGGTGCCGAGGATCGGATAGATCTTGTACTTGCCGGTCTTCGAGATCGCGATGCCCGAGAAGATCGACGTTCCCATCAGACCCACCATCATCGGGATCATGAGCAGACCGGATGCGGCGGCCGAAGTGCCGGAGGACATCTGCAGGAACGTGGGGACGAAGCCGATCGCCGCGAACATCCCGATGCCCAGCACCAGGCCGATCGCCGTCGCGTTGATGAAGATGGGGTTGCGGAACAGGCTCAGCGGGATGATCGGGTCCTGCACGCGGGACTCGGTGATCACGAACGCGGTCGCGGCGACCACGAGGCCGGCGCCCCAGGCCCAGGTGGCGAGCGAGTCCCAGCCGAACTCCGCGTCGCCGCCGAAGTCGGTGAAGAAGATCAGGCAGGTCGTCGCGATCGACAGGAAGATCACACCGAGGATGTCGATCGGCTTCTCGGCCCTCTTGCTGGGAAGCTTCAGCGCGACCAGCGCGATGATGAACGCCGCGATGCCGACCGGGATGTTGATGTAGAACGCCCACTGCCAGGTGAGGTGGTCGACGAAGTAGCCGCCCAGCAGCGGGCCGGCGACGGCGGAGAGACCGAAGACGGCCCCCAGCGGGCCCATGTACTTGCCGCGCTCGTTCGCGGGCACGATGTCGGCGATGATGGCCTGCGAGAGGATCATCAGACCGCCGCCGCCCAGGCCCTGCAGCGCGCGGAAGACGACGAACATCCAGAAGTCGGTCGCGAACGCGCAGCCGATCGAGGCGAGCGTGAAGAGCGCGATCGCGACGAGGAAGAGATTGCGCCGGCCGAGCACGTCGCCGAACTTGCCGTAGATCGGCATGACGATGGTGGTGGCCAGCAGATACGCGGTAGTGATCCAGACCTGGTGGTCCACGCCGCCGAGCTCGCCGACGATCGTCGGCATGGCGGTGGAGACGATCGTCTGGTCGAGGCTGGAGAGCAGCATCCCCGCGATGAGGGCGCTGAAGATGATCCAGATGCGGCGCTGCGTGAGCAGGAAAGGCGCATCCTTCGTTGCGGTGACGGACATTCAGTCGGCTTTCTCTGGTGAGGTGAACGCGGAGCGGGCGATCCGCAGGCGTCGTACGAGCAGGTCGTCGAAGGATTCTGAGGACTGGTGATGGAGGAGCTGGTCCATGGACAGGCGCACCAGCGCGCCGACCGTGTGCACCATGACCTCGGCGCGCAGCTGCGCATCGGTCGTTTCGGCGGACCGGCGGAGGATCAGCGATATGTCCCGGCGCTCGTTCTTGCCCAGCTGCTCGAACGCAGCCTTGAGCAGCCGGGGCTCCTGCTCGATGATCGCGAACAGCGCGGGGGCGTCGTCGAGGGGGTTGAAGAGGCGGAACCGAGCGATCGTCAGCTCGATGAAGTCGTCGAGAAGATCGCCCGTGCGTTCTGCGAAGGCCTCTTCGAGAGCCTCTTGGCGCGGGTCGATCGCCGTGAAGCCGAAGACCGCGTTCTCCTTGCTCTCGAAGTAGTTGAAGAACGTCCGGCGCGAGACGCCGACTTCGGCGCACAGCTCCTCGACCGTGAAGCCCGCGAAGCCGCGATCGCCCGTCAAGCGGCGCGCGGCATCGGTGAGTGCGCGCGCGGTCTCTCGCTTGCGCTGTTCACGCAGGCTATCTGCACTCTCGCTCATGGAGTGCAATTATGCACTTCTATCCTAAGAGTGCACTGAGAAGGATGCTCGACGCGGTGATCAGACGACGTCGACGACCTCGCCGGCGGTGAGGGATCTCAGCTGCGCGAAGGTGAGCGGCATGACCGTGTGCGGGTGACCGGCGGCCGCCCAGAGCTCCGCATGCTCGGCGAGAGCGGTGTCCAGGTACGTGCGCAGCGGAGCCGGGTGTCCGACCGGCGCGACGCCGCCGATCACCTGGCCCGTGGCCGCGCGCACGACGGATGCCGGCGCCATCGCGACCTCGGTCGCCCCGATCGCCGAGGAGAGGACGGCGAGGTCGACGCGGTGCCCTCCGCTGGTCATGACGAGCACGGGGACGCCGTCCGCCAGGAAGACCAGGCTGTTCGCGATCGCCGCGACGTCGCAGCCGATGGCGGCAGCAGCCTCTGCCGCCGTGCGTGCAGAGTCCGGGAGCACGCGGATCTCGACGTCTAGACCCGCCTCGAAGAGATGCTGGCGCACGAGGCGGGAGCGTTCGGGCAGGGCGGCGGAGTCGGTCATCGCCCCACCGTATCGAACGCTCCCGTCAGCGTGCGGGGATGCCATGCCTCAGGCCGCGTCGCCGATCGCGATCGCCTCGGCGTCCTCCTGCGTGGTGTCCTCGGGCTCGTCGTCGATGTGCGCGAGGATGCGGCGGCCGAGGAAGACCGTCAGCGTCGCGATCAGCACGGAAGCGGCGGCGAACAGATAGGGCACGGTCGCGTTGAAGGCGTGCCAGAGCAGAGCCGCGAGCGGCGGAGCGATCGCCCCGCCGATGAAGCGCACGGCGGAGTAGGCCGACGACGCGACGGAGCGCGGCAGATCGGTGGCTTCCATCACGGCCTCGGTCAGCACGGTGTTCATGATGCCCAGAAGCAGGCCGCCCACGATGATGCAGGTCACGAGCCCGGCTGCGAGGTGTGCCAGGAGTCCTGCCGCGATCAGGTCGAGCGCGAGCAGCGGGAGCACGAGGAGGATGATCGTCGTGCGCCGCATCCTGCGCATCATCCACGGCGCCACCCAGACACTCGTGATCGCGAGGGCGACGCCCCAGCCGAAGAAGGTGAAGCCGATCCCCATCGCGCCGAAGCCGAGCGGGAACGGCGAGAAGGCCAGCAGGACGAAGAAGCCGATGTTGTAGAACAGCGCGGTGACCGCGAGGATCGCCAGCGCCGGACGGCCCAGTGCCCGGAACGGCGCGGAGAACGGCACGGGCGTGCGCTGCTCGTCCGGCGTCCTCAGCAGGGTGAGCACGGCGATGAAGCCGATCGCCATCAGCGCGACCACGCCGAAGAACGGTCCGCGCCAGCTCAACTCGCCGAGGAGTCCGCCCAGCAGAGGCCCGATGGCGATGCCGAGTCCGAGCGCCGCCTCGTAGAGCACGATCGCCGCGGCGCTTCCGCCGCTGGCCGAGCCGACGATCGTCGCGAGGGCTGTGGAGATGAACAGCGCATTGCCGAGGCCCCAGCCGGCGCGGAAGCCGATGATCGCATCGACGCTGCCGCTCAGAGCGCAGGCGAGGGCGAAGGCGACGATGAGGGCGAGTCCGATGAGCAGCGTCTTCTTCGCTCCGATGCGGCTGGACACCCAGCTCGTGATGAGCATCGCGAGCCCCGTGATCAGGAGGTAGCTCGTGAACAGCAGCTCGGTCTCGGCCGGGCTCGCCTCGAGCGACTCGGCGATCGCGGGGAGGATCGGGTCGACGAGTCCGATGCCCATGAAGGCCACCACGCTCGCGAACGCCACCGCCCAGACCTGCGCCGGCTGCTTCCAGACCGATTCCGTGGCTTTCGCGCCGCTCATTCGGATGCTCCTGTTCTCGTGGGGTGCTGTTCGATCGAGTGGGATGCGAGGATCTCGGCTGCGCGGGCGAGCGCGCTCCAGTCGTCCTCGTCGAGCCCGGCGAATCGGGGAGCCAGGGTCGCGCGGAACTCCGCACGCCACTCGGACATCGCGGTGCGCCCTGCAGGGGTGATGTCCACGACCGTCGCGCGGGAGTCCGCGGGGTCTGCCGATCGCGTGACGAGGCCGGCGCGGTCGAGGTCGCCGATCAGCCGGGTCATGCCCGGCTGCGTCGTGCGCGCCGCGGCCGCCAGCGTGCCGATGCGGATGCCGCCGGTCTCCTCGAGGATGCCGAGGACGCGCCACTGCGCCGAAGGGGCGTCGTTGTGCGCATCCTGGGCGGCGATCCTGGCCAGAGCGTGGGCCGAGAGCACGATCGAAGGGATGATGCCTTCTCGATTCATACCACTGAGTATATATCAGTTGGTATGGATGATTCCTCAGCGCCGCGCCGTCGCGATCCTCGCCGAGAGCTGGTGCGCATGGGCGAGCAGCATGCGTCCCAGCTGCGCGAGGCGATCGGGGCCGAAGCGGAACTCGACGCCGGTCAGGCTCAGAGCCCACTCCGGGCGTCCCGAACGGTCGAAGACGGCGGCGCCCAGGCCCCAGCTGCCCTCCACGATGAGCCCGGGGTTGACCGCATAGCCGCGCTCCTTGGTCTCCGAGAGCCGGGTGCGCAGCCGTCCCTCGGCGTGAGCGCGCCCCCAGGCCTCGGGAAGCTCCGGATGCCGCTCCAGGTATGCATCCACATCGTGGTCAGGAAGGAACGCGAGGATGGCGAGGCCTGCGCTCGCCACACCGAGAGGGAAGCGCACACCCTCGCTGAGCACGAAGGAGCGGATCGGGAAGGCGCCTTCCTCGCGCAGCAGGCAGACGGTCTCGTCGGCGCGGCGCACCGAGAGGAACGCACTCTCCTCGGTCTTCACCGCGAGCGAGCGGACGATGTCCTTCGCGAGCGCCGTGACGTCATAGCGCGCCGCGGCCACGGATCCCATCAGGAAGAGTTCAGGACCGGGCATCCAGCGCGCCGAGTCCTCGTCGCGGTCGACCAGTCCCTCCGCCCGCAGCGCCGACAGGAGGCGATGAGCCGTCGAGCGGGACAGGCCCGCATCGCGGGCGAGCTCCTGCAGGGCGGCGCCCTGCGCGCCGCTCGCCGTCACCAGGCGCATCAGACGTGCGGCCCTGGCGATCGCCTGGGCGCCGGGCACACGAGCGCGGGGTTCCACATCGTGGACACTATCGATGTCGCCGGCCACATCGCAAGCATCCGGTTCCGTCTGCGCTTCGAGAGGCGGATGCTGGAGACAGGACCTCGAAGGAGTGACGTGATCGACAAGCAATGGGCATCCGCCGCCGACGCGGTCGCCGACATCCCGGACGGAGCCTCTCTCGCCGTCGGCGGGTTCGGGCTCTCCGGAAACCCGATCGCCCTCATCGAGGCGCTTCTCGCGCAGGGCGCCACCG
The DNA here is from genome assembly GCF_054780175.1 of Microbacterium tumbae. Taxonomy (NCBI): domain Bacteria; kingdom Bacillati; phylum Actinomycetota; class Actinomycetes; order Micrococcales; family Microbacteriaceae; genus Microbacterium; species Microbacterium tumbae. The sequence continues at coordinate 803,888 of NZ_BAAGWV010000002.1, read as the reverse complement.
GCCTCAGCGTCGTCAGCAACAACTGCGGCGTCGACGACTGGGGGCTGGGAATCCTGCTGGCCGCGCAGCGCATCCGGAAGATGACATCCTCCTACGTGGGGGAGAACAAGGAGTTCGAGAGGCAGTTCCTCGACGGCCTGCTCGAGCTCGAGCTGACGCCGCAGGGCACCCTGGCGGAGAAGCTCAGAGCGGGCGGTTCCGGCATCGCCGCCTTCTACACCCGGACAGGCGTCGGCACGCAGGTCGCCGAGGGCGGGCTTCCGCGGCGCTACCGTGCGGACGGGACGATCGCGGTCGCCTCTCCGGCGAAGGACGTCCGCGTGTTCGACGTGGACGGCTCGCCGAGGGACTTCGTCCTCGAAGAGGCCATCACGACCGACTTCTCGCTCGTGCACGCCGCGATCGGCGACCGGCACGGCAATCTCGTCTTCACCAAGGCGGCGCGCAACTTCAACCCGCTCGCCGCGATGGCAGGACGTGTCTGCATCGCGCAGGTCGAGCGCCTGGTCGAACCGGGGGAGATCGACCCTGATCGCGTGCACCTGCCCGGCGTCTACGTGCACCGCATCGTGGAGGTGGGGACGGACATCCCCAAGCGCATCGAGCGGCGCACCGTCGCCGTGGAAGGAGCGGCGCATGGCGCTGACGCGTGAGCAGATGGCGGCGAGAGCCGCCGCGGAGCTTCAGGACGGCTCCTACGTCAACCTGGGCATCGGCCTGCCGACGCTCGTGCCCAATCACGTGCCGGACGGCGTCACGGTCGTGCTGCAGTCCGAGAACGGCATCCTCGGCGTCGGCCCGTACCCGGCTGAGGATGCCGTCGACCCCGACCTCATCAACGCGGGCAAGGAGACGGTCACCGTCCTGCCCGGTGCGGCGTTCTTCGACTCCGGCACGAGCTTCGGGATGATCCGTGGGGGGAAGATCGACGCGGCGATCCTGGGAGCGATGCAGGTCTCGGCATCCGGGGACCTCGCGAACTGGATGATCCCGGGGAAGATGGTCAAGGGGCCCGGCGGCGCGATGGACCTGGTGCATGGCGCAGGCCGCGTGATCGTGCTCATGGAGCATGTCGCGAAGGACGGCTCGCCGAAGATCGTGAACGACTGCTCTCTTCCGCTGACCGGCAGGGGCGTCGTGCACCGGATCATCACGGACCTGGCGGTGATCGACGTCACAGAGGCCGGGCTGGTGCTCGTGGAGACCGCCCCGGACGTCACGGTGCGGGACGTGGTCGATGCGACCGAGCCGGAGCTGATCATCCCTGAAGGGCAGGGCTCATGAGCGAGATCGTCATCGTCGCGGCCGCGCGCACACCGCAGGGGCGCTTGAAGGGGCAGCTCTCCGGCTTCACGGCGCCGCAGCTGGGATCCTTCGCGATCCGCGGCGCGCTGGAGCGGGCGTCCGTCGACCCGGCGGCGATCGATGCGGTCATCGTCGGTCAGGTGCTCGCAGCCGGCTCAGGGCAGAACGCCGCGCGTCAGGCCGCGATCGGGGCGGGCATCGGCTGGGACGTCCCCTCGCACTCGGTCAACAAGGTGTGTCTCTCGGGGCTCACAGCCATCATCGACGCCGCTCGGATGATCCGCACCGGGGACGCGACGACGGTGGTCGCGGCGGGCATGGAGTCGATGACGCGCGCCCCGCATCTGCTGATGGGGTCGCGCGACGGCTGGAGCTACGGGAGCGTCGAGGTGCTGGACCACATGGCCTACGACGGGCTCACCGACGCCTACGACAAGGTCAGCATGGGGCTGTCCACCGAGCAGCACAACGCCCGGTACGCGTTGACGCGCGAGGCTCAGGATGCGGTCGCCGCGCTCTCGCATCAGCGAGCCGCCGCCGCCCGGGACGCCGGCGTCTTCGACGCCGAGCTCGTCACGGTCGAGGTGCCGCAGCGCCGGGGAGAGCCGTTGCGTGTCACGCAGGACGAGGGGATCCGGCCGGAGACGACGGTCGAGACCCTTGCCGGTCTGCGTCCGGCTTTCAGCGCGGACGGCTCGATCACGGCGGGCAACTCCTCCCAGATCTCGGACGGGGCCTCCGCGGTGATCGTCACGACGCGGGACAACGCCGAGGCCCACGGCTGGCCGGTGCTCGTGAGCGTCGGTGCGAGCGGACAGACCGCCGGACCGGACAACTCTCTTCAGGCGCAGCCGGCGCGCGCCATAGAGCGGGCGCTGCAGAAGCAGGGCATCTCGGCATCGGATCTCGATCTGGTCGAGATCAACGAGGCCTTCGGGGCCGTGGTCGCCCGCTCGCAGAGCGAGCTCGGCGTCTCGTCCGACATCGTGAACATCCACGGCGGCGGCATCGCCATCGGCCACCCCATCGGTGCGAGCGGCAACCGTCTCGTCGTGCACATGGCCCATGAGCTGGCCCGACGGGGGAGCGGCACCGCGGCGGTCGGGCTCTGCGGCGGCGGCGGTCAGGGGGAGGCGCTCATCCTCACCCGCTGAGGATGGGTTCCTCCGTTCCGTTCGTCGAGCGAGCGGAGCGAGTCGAAACGGGGTTCGTCTCGAGCTGCGTTTCGACTCGGTCGGCTGCGCCGTCCTCGCTCAACGACCGGGGGAGAAGCAGCGGGACTTTCCTTCCGAACGACCGGGGGAGAAGCAGCGGGACTTTCCTTCCGAACGACCGGGGGAGAAGCGGCGGGACCTTCCTTCCGTTCGTTGAGCGAGCGGAGCGAGTCGAAACGGGTCTTGTGACGGGCTGCGTTTGGACTCGGTCGGCTGCGCCGTCCTCGCTCAACGACCGGGAAGAACGTGCGCGAAGGGGGCGTGCTGCGGCTGCGGACCGTGCCGTCCTCGCTCAACGGGTCGCGGGGGAGGCCTTCGCCGCCTTCTCCTGTGCCTTGGCGACCTTGACGGCCCGCTTGGCCTGCGCCTTGGCGAGGGGCGAGTCGTGCGCCACCAGGATCCCCCGTTCGTCCCGGCGCGTGTCGACGACAGCGCCGATCGCGAATGCGAGCGTGATGCCCCAGCTGAGCCATGCGAGCACGGCGCGCCAGGTGATCGGAGCCTCGCGCGTGCCCTTCAGCAGGGAGATCCCCGCCGTGATCGCGGCGAACAGTCCGGTGCTGAACAGGTAGCGCATGCCCCCACGCTACTCGTTCACCCCGCGACCGGTGCAGACCTGGCTCTTCTCAGGCGCGGACGCTAGAATGGCGCGCGGCGCTTCGGCGCTCACCAGCTGTGTATCTACCGGCCGTCGGCTTCCCGGCGGACAGCGGCGGCACCCGATCCCCGCGTCCGTCCGACGCGCGAGAGCCAATGACCCAGACGCAGATCTCCCGTTCGACGGATGCCGCGCCGAGCCTGCTCAGGCTTGCAGGGTTCCCGTACTTCCTCATCGCCTTCATCGCCCGTCTGCCCTTCGCCATGATGGTGGTGGGCGTTCTGACCGTGGTCGTCTCCGCCCGCGGTTCCCTGTCGCTCGGCGGCCTCACCTCCGCCGCGGTCGGCCTCGGGACGGCCGTGGTCGGACCGCTCCTCGGCGCCGCCGCCGATCGCTACGGTCAGCGCGTCGTCCTCGTGGCGTCCGCGCTCGTGAACGGCACAGCGCTCGCCGTCTTCGCCTGGGTGGTCTACAGCCCTGCTCCGGACGTGCTCGTCCTCCTCGCCGCGCTCGTCGTCGGCGCCTCGGCTCCTCAGGTGTCTCCGATGTCGCGTTCGCGCCTGGTGACCCTCATCACCGATCGGATGCCCGCACAGGCGAGGGACCGGAGGATCTCGGGCACGCTGTCGTACGAGTCCGCGGCCGACGAGACGGTGTTCGTCTTCGGGCCGTTCCTCGTCGGCATCCTGGCCTCCGCGATCGAGCCGTGGGCTCCGCTGGTCGCCGCGTCAGCACTGACCTTCGTGTTCGTCGGGGCCTTCGCCCTGCACCCGACCGGACGGCACATCTCCGCGGCCCGAGGGGCCGGCGGCTCCGCGCCCTCGCCGGTGGGAGCCCTGTTCCGCCCCGAACTCGTAGTCGTCGTCATCGGCATCCTCGGGGTGGGACTGTTCTTCGGTGCGATGCTCACCTCGCTCACGTCCTTCATGGCGGACAGGGGCGACGACGAGCAGGCGGGGCTCCTCTACGGCGTCATGGGCATCGGATCGGCGGTGCTGGCGCTGGGCGTCGCCTGGCTGCCCGCGCGGTTCCCGCTGCGCGCCCGATGGCTCGTCTTCGGCGCCATCCTGTTCGCGGGCGCCCTCCTCGTGGCGACGGCGAGCTCCGTTCCCGCGATGATCGCGGCACTCGCGGTGATGGGCATCGGCATCGGCCCGATGCTCGTCACGCAGTACGGGTTCGGCGCTGCCCGCAGCCCTCTCGGACGCTCGGCGACAGTGATGACGATGCTCGGTTCCGGCGTCGTGGTCGGACAGGCGGCGGCCTCGGCGATCACCGGCGCGATCGCCGAATCCGCCGGGACCGGGCCTGCCCTCCTGCTTCCGGGAGCGGCGGCCGCCCTCGTGCTCGCGTGCGGCGTCGTGAACTGGTTCCTCTCCGATCCGAAGCGGGTGCGCGAAGCCGGCCTGTGACGTCCCGTCACATGCCGGAAACGGCATCCGGGATACGCTGGACGAACCGACCACCGGTGTGAGGAGTCTCCATGACCGTTGCGGAATTCGTCGTCGTCGCGAACCGATTGCCGGTGGATCGGGTCCAGGGGCCGGACGGCGAGGAGGTCTGGCGCACCTCGCCAGGCGGGCTCGTCGCGGCTCTCGAGCCGATCATGCACTCGGTCGACGGCGCCTGGGTCGGGTGGCCTGGGCAGGCTGGGCTCGAGCTCGAGCCGTTCAGCGCGAACGGCATCCGCCTCATCCCGATCGCGCTGAGCGAGCACGAGGTCGAGGAGTACTACGAGGGCTTCGCCAACGACACGATCTGGCCGCTGTACCACGATGTGATCGCGCCTCCGCAGTTCCATCGCGAGTGGTGGGAGGCCTATGTCACGGTGAACCGGAGGTTCGCGGAGGCCGCCGCGGCAGCGGTCACCGAGGGCGGGACGGTCTGGGTGCACGACTACCAGCTGCAGCTCGTGCCCGAGATGGTGCGGGCGCTGCGGCCGGATGTGACGATCGGGTACTTCCATCACATCCCGTTCCCCGCGCACGGCCTGTACGCACAGCTGCCCTGGCGTGACCAGGTGCTGCGCGGTCTGCTCGGGGCGGACGTCATCGGATTCCAGCGCGCTCAGGACGCCACCTACTTCCTCACCGCCGTCAGACGGCGGCTGAGGTATGAGACCAAGGGCGCGAACGTCGCGGTTCCGGGCGAGGACGGCACGCGCACCGCCGTGGCGAAGGCGTTCCCGATCTCCATCGACACCGGGCCGTACCTGGAGCTCGCCGCGCGGCCGGACATCCAGGCGCGCGCCGCCGAGATCCGCGAGAGCCTGGGCAATCCGAAGAGGATCCTTCTCGGTGTGGACCGTCTGGACTACACGAAGGGCATCCGGCACCGCGTCAAGGCGTACGGCGAGCTCCTCACACAGGGCAGGCTCCACGTCGAGGACGTCACGCTCGTGCAGGTGGCCAGCCCGAGCAGGGAACGAGTGGACTCCTATGTGAATCTGCGCGACGAGATCGAGCTCGCCGTCGGTCGGATCAACGGCGACTACGACACGATGGGCCACACCGCGATCCGGTATCTGCACCAGGGCTTCCCCCGGGAGGAGATGGTCGCGCTCTACCTCGCCGCCGACGTGATGCTCGTGACGGCGCTCCGCGACGGCATGAACCTCGTCGCCAAGGAGTACGTCGCCAGCCGCGTCGACAACCGCGGTGTGCTCGTGCTGAGCGAGTTCACCGGAGCGGCGGATGAGCTGCGCACGGCCGTACGCGTCAACCCGCACGATATCGAGGGGCTCAAGGAGGCCATTCTCACGGCTATCGAGATGACACCGGGGGAGCAGGGCCGTCGCATGCGGCCGCTCAGACGCAAGGTGCTGGAGAACGACGTGCAGGCCTGGTCCTCCTCGTTCCTGGCCGCTCTGCGCGAAGCCCGAGGCGCGTAGGCACCTCTTCTTCGCCCGACGATCCCTGTGCGGCGCGCCCGTCGCTGCGGACATGAAAGGCTGGTCTCCGACCCATGCCGAAGGAGACCCTGCTGTGACCCGTACCTGGACGCCCGGAACCGCCGACGCCGACGTGACCGCCATCGCGACCACTTCCCGGCTCGTCATCGCGCTGGACTTCGACGGCACGGCGTCTCCGCTGATCGCCGAGCCCATGGCCGCACGCGCGCTGCCCGCCGTCACGGAGCAGCTCGATCGTCTCGCCGTGCTCCCCGACACGTTCATCGCCTTCGTGTCCGGGCGCAGTCTGCACGATCTCCGCGTCATCACCGAGCACGACGACGACTCGGCCGTCGCGCTCGCCGGCTCGCACGGCGCCCAGTACTGGTTCCCGGGCGCCGGTGAGGCGGCGCCGACCGGAGAGCCGACCGAGGACGGCACCAGGGAAGAGCTCTGGGCGGCGGCGCGGCCGATCATCGATCGCTACGACGGCGCGGAGTTCGAGCCGAAGACATTCGGCATGGGGGTGCACACGCGTCGGGCGACGTCCGAGGTCGAGGCCGCGGTGTTCGCCGAGATCGACGCGCTGGTGGCCGAGAGATTCCCGCACTGGCGTCGGCGGTCGGGGCACCGAGTGCTGGAGTTCTCCTCGCGGAGCGAGGGGAAGGACGCCGCGATCGGCGTGCTCCGGGAGCACTTCGCCGCGACCGGCATCCTGTTCGCCGGCGATGACGTCACGGACGAGGACGCCATGCGCGTGCTCGTGCCGGGGGATCTCGGAGTCCGCGTCGGACCGGGGGAGTCGGCGGCGACGCTGCGTGTGGACGATCCGCAGCAGATCGCGGAGCTCCTTGCGCAGGTCGCCGACGAGCGGGCGGCCGGACGGGAATAGACTGCCCAGTATGGCCCCGCAGGAACCGTCGAACACGCCCATCGACATCAAGCCCCGCAGCCGCGTCGTCACGGACGGCATCGAGGCGACGACCTCGCGCGGCATGCTCCGCGCCGTCGGGATGGGAGACGCCGACTGGGACAAGCCCCAGATCGGCATCGCCTCGAGCTGGAACGAGATCACGCCCTGCAACCTGAGCCTGGACCGCCTCGCTCAGGGCGCGAAGGAGGGCGTCCACTCCGGCGGCGGCTATCCGCTGCAGTTCGGCACCGTCTCCGTCTCGGACGGCATCTCGATGGGGCACGAGGGCATGCACTTCTCCCTCGTCTCGCGCGAGGTGATCGCCGACTCCGTCGAAACCGTCATGATGGCCGAGCGGCTGGACGGCTCCGTGCTCCTCGCCGGCTGCGACAAGTCCATCCCCGGGATGCTCATGGCCAGTGCCCGGCTGGACCTCTCCAGCGTCTTCCTCTATGCCGGCTCCATCGCCCCCGGCTGGGTGAAGCTCTCGGACGGCACCGAGAAGGACGTCACCATCATCGACTCCTTCGAAGCGGTGGGCGCCTATCGAGCAGGGCTCATGAGCGAGGAGGACCTCAAGCGCATCGAGTGCGCGATCGCGCCGGGAGAGGGCGCCTGCGGCGGCATGTACACCGCCAACACGATGGCGTCCGTGGCCGAGGCCCTCGGACTGAGCCTTCCCGGCTCCGCCGCCCCTCCGGCCGCCGATCGTCGTCGGGACTACTTCGCCCATCGCTCGGGCGAGGCCGTGGTGAACCTGCTCCGCCAGGGGATCACCACGCGCGACATCCTCACCCCCGAGGCGTTCGAGAACGCGATCGCGCTGGCGATGGCGCTCGGCGGCTCGACGAACGTCGTGCTGCACCTGCTGGCGATCGCCCGCGAGGCGGAGGTGGAGCTGAGCCTGCACGACTTCAACCGCATCGGTGACAAGGTGCCCCACGTCGCCGACATGAAGCCGTTCGGAAAATACGTCATGAACGACGTCGACCGGCACGGCGGCATCCCGGTCATCATGAAGGCGATGCTCGACGAAGGGCTCCTGCACGGGGACGCGCTCACCGTGACGGGCAAGACGCTTGCGGAGAATCTCGCGGAGCTCGACCCGCAGCCGATCGACGGCACGGTCATCCACACCTTCGACAACCCGATCCACGCCACGGGCGGACTCACCATCCTGCACGGCTCACTCGCCCCCGAAGGTGCCGTCGTGAAGACCGCCGGCTTCGACGCAGCCGTCTTCGAGGGCCCTGCACGCGTGTTCGAGCGCGAGCGCGCGGCGATGGATGCCGTCGCCGAGGGCGCCATCGACCCCGGAACCGTCATCGTGATTCGCTACGAGGGGCCCAAGGGCGGGCCCGGTATGCGCGAGATGCTGGCCATCACCGCCGCGATCAAGGGCGCTGGGCTCGGAAAAGATGTACTACTCTTGACAGACGGACGATTCTCAGGCGGCACAACCGGCCTGTGCATCGGCCACATAGCACCCGAAGCGGTGGACGCAGGTCCCATCGCCTTCGTGCGCGATGGTGATCTGATACGGGTCGATATCGCAGCTCGCTCTCTCGATCTACTCGTCGACGAGGCAGAGCTCGCCTCCCGCCGCTCCGGCTGGGAGCCGCTTCCCCCGCGCTATACCCGTGGCGTTCTTGCCAAGTACTCCCGACTCGTGCGCTCCGCTGCAGAGGGCGCCACGACCGGTTGATCCGCAGGCGAATACGGAGCGTTCCGCGCTCCGCCCACTTCTTCCTCCTCAGATCGCAAGGAAATCCATGACTGCTGATTCCGTGTCGGCCGTGCCCCGGCCGCCATCCTCTCGATCCGCCGCCCCTGAGCTGACCGGCGCCCAGGCGCTCGTGCGCTCGCTCGAGCTGCTCGGGGTCACCGATGTGTTCGGCCTCCCCGGCGGCGCGATCATGGAGGTCTACGACCCGCTGCTCGACTCCACCGAGCTGCGTCACATCCTGGTCCGCCACGAGCAGGGCGCCGGCCATGCCGCCGAGGGCTACGCCGCGGCATCCAACAAGGTGGGCGTCGCCATCGCGACCTCGGGTCCCGGCGCCACCAACCTCGTGACCGCGATCGCCGACGCCTATATGGACTCGGTTCCGTTCGTCGCCATCACCGGCCAGGTCTTCTCCACGCTCATGGGGACGGACGCCTTCCAGGAGGCCGACATCGTCGGCATCACGATGCCGGTCACCAAGCACTCCATCCTCGTGAAGGACGTGCACGAGATCCCGGGCGCCGTCGCCGCCGCGTTCGAGATCGCGGGGACAGGACGCCCCGGTCCCGTGCTCGTGGACATCACGAAGGACGCCCAGCAGGCCAAGGCTCCGTTCATCTGGCCGCCGAAGTACGATCTGCCCGGCTACCGGCCGGTGACCAAGGCGCACGGCAAGCAGATCCAGGCGGCTGCAGCCCTCCTCGTCGAGGCGAGGAAGCCGGTCCTCTACGTCGGCGGTGGTGTGATCCGGGGGCGCGCCTCCGCGGAGCTCAAGAGCTTCGCCGAGGCGTCAGGAGCCCCTGTCGTGACGACGCTGATGGCCCGTGGCGCCTTCCCCGACTCGCATCCGCAGCACCTCGGAATGCCGGGGATGCACGGCACAGTCCCGGCCGTGCTCGCCCTGCAGGAGTCCGACCTCATCGTGGCGCTCGGCGCCCGGTTCGACGACCGCGTGACCGGCAAGGCCGCGCTGTTCGCCCCGAACGCGAAGGTCGTGCACGTCGACATCGATCCGGCCGAGATCTCGAAGATCCGCACGGCGGATGTGCCGATCGTCGGCGACGTCCGCGACGTGCTCGTGGATCTGGAGACCGCGTACCGCAACGCCGCGGCGGAGACCACGCCCGACATCGCCGAATGGTGGTCGTACCTGGACGGCCTGCGCGACGAGTTCCCGCTCGGCTACACGCCGACGACCGATGGCCTGCTCTCCCCGCAGTACGTCATCCAGCGCATCGGCGAGCTCACCGGCCCGGAGGCGGTGTACGCGGCGGGCGTGGGCCAGCACCAGATGTGGGCGGCCCAGTTCATCAAGTACGAGCGCCCCAACGCCTGGCTCAACTCCGGCGGCGCCGGCACCATGGGCTACTCGGTCCCTGCGGCGATGGGGGCCAAGGTCGCCGAGCCCGAGCGCGTGGTCTGGGCGATCGACGGCGACGGATGCTTCCAGATGACCAACCAGGAGCTCGCCACCTGCGTCATCAACAACATCCCGATCAAGGTCGCGATCATCAACAACTCCTCGCTGGGCATGGTGCGCCAGTGGCAGACGCTGTTCTACGACGGACGCCACTCCAACACCGACCTGAACACCGGTCACGGCACCGTCCGCGTCCCCGACTTCGTCAAGCTCGCCGATGCGTACGGATGCCTCGCGATCCGGGTGGAGAAGGAGGAGGACGTGGACGCCGCGATCCAGCAGGCGCTGGAGACGAACGACCGACCCGTGGTGATCGACTTCGTGGTGTCCGCGGACGCGATGGTGTGGCCGATGGTGCCGCAGGGCGTGAGCAACAGCTACGTCCAGTACGCGATCGACCATGCACCGACCTTCGAAGGGGATGAGTGAGCGAGATGTCCAAGCACGTTCTGAGCCTTCTCGTCGAAGACCGTCCCGGTCTCCTCACCCGCGTCGCCGGACTGTTCGCCCGCCGCGGCTTCAACATCGAGTCCCTCGCCGTCGGGGTGACGGAGGTGCCGGGGATCTCGCGCATCACCGTCGTCGTCGACGTCGAGGATCTGCCGCTCGAGCAGGTCACCAAGCAGCTGAACAAGCTCATCAACGTCATCAAGATCGTCGAGCTCGACTTCGCGACGTCGGTGCAGCGCCATCATGTGCTCGTGAAGGTGCGCACGGACAACGCCACGCGCTCGAACGTGATCGAGATCGTGAACCTGTTCCGCGCCTCGGTCGTCGACTACGCCGCTGACGCTCTCGTCATCGAGGTGACCGGCGACAAGGGCAAGGTCGATGCGATCCTCCGTGCGCTCGAGCCCTTCGGCATCAAGGAGCTCGCGCAGTCCGGCCTGCTCGCCATGGGCCGCGGAGGCAAGAGCATCACCGAACGCGTCCTGCGCGGCTGACCCCGAACTTCGCAACCATCATCAATCCCGCCCCGCTCGTTGAGCGAGCGGAGCGAGTCGAAACGCAACCACCATCAAGGAGAAACGCAAAGTGAGTACTGAGATCTTCTACGACGCCGACGCCGACCTGTCGCTCATCCAGGGCAAGAAGGTCGCGATCGTGGGCTACGGCTCGCAGGGCCACGCCCACGCGATGAACCTGCGCGACTCGGGTGTCGAGGTCGCCATCGCGCTCAAGGACGGCTCGAAGTCCATCGTCAAGGCGGAGGAGGCCGGTTTCCCGGTCAAGAACGTCGCGGATGCCACGGCGTGGGCCGACCTCATCATGATCCTCGCGCCGGACCAGCACCAGCGCACGATCTACAGCGAGTCGATCGCGCCGAACCTGGCTCCGGGCAAGACCCTCGCCTTCGCGCACGGCTTCAACATCCGCTTCGGCTACATCGACGCGCCTGAGGGCGTCGACGTCATCCTCATCGCCCCGAAGGCGCCCGGGCACACGGTGCGCCGCGAGTTCGTCGCCGGCCGCGGCATCCCGGACATCATCGCCGTCGAGCGCGACGCGTCCGGTCAGGCCTGGGATGTCGCCCTGTCATACGCGAAGGCCATCGGCGGCACCCGCGCGGGCGTCATCAAGACGACCTTCACCGAGGAGACCGAGACCGACCTGTTCGGCGAGCAGGCCGTGCTCTGCGGTGGCATGAGCCACCTGGTGCAGGCCGGTTTCGAGACGCTCGTCGAGGCGGGCTACCAGCCGCAGATCGCCTACTTCGAGGTGCTGCACGAGCTCAAGCTCATCGTCGACCTCATGTGGGAGGGCGGCATCGCCAAGCAGCGCTGGTCGATCTCCGACACGGCCGAGTTCGGCGACTACGTCTCCGGACCGCGCGTGATCGACTCGGCGGTCAAGGAGAACATGAAGGGCGTGCTCGCCGACATCCAGTCCGGCGCCTTCGCGACCCGTTTCATCAACGACCAGGACAACGGCGCGACCGAGTTCCTGGAGCTGCGAGCCAAGGAGCAGGAGCACCCGATCGAGGTCACGGGCAAGGAGCTGCGTTCGCTGTTCTCCTGGAAGCAGACCGATGAGGACTACATCGAGGGCAGCGCTGCGCGCTGATCCTCTTGCGGTTCCAGAGCGGGCGTCCCCTCGGGGGCGCCCGCTCTTCGTGCAGCTGCGTTTCGACGCTCACCGTGCGGGGTGATTGTTTCTCCGTTCGTTGAGCGACGAGCGGAGCGAGGAGTCGAAACGGGGTTCGTCTGGGGGCGTTTCGACTCGCCTTCGGCTCGCTCAACGTGCGGGGTGGATTCTCGACTCGCTCACCGTGCGGGGTGGTTGTTTTTCCGTTCGTTGAGCGACGAGCGGAGCGAGGAGTCGAAACGGGGTTCGTCTGGGGGCGTTTCGACTCGCCTTCGGCTCGCTCAACGAACGGGAGGCTCGCGGCACGCTCACCGTGCGGGTGCGAGAGGGGTGACGCTAGAGGACGGGCGAGGCCGCGACGGGACGGCTGAGCTCCTCGAGGATCTCGACGACGTGCCGATAGGGCTTGCCCGTCGCGCGCGTCATCCCGATCTCGCAGGTGCGGTTCGCGGACACGAAGGCGTCGAAGCCGTGCCGCTCCGCATCCGCCGCGGCGATCTCCGCCGACTCGACGGCTGTGGCGCTGGCGGTGAGCTCCGGGTGCAGCATCCCGCGGTCGCCCGCGAAGGCGCAGCATCCCCAGCCCTCGGGGACGTACACCTCGTCGGCGACCGCGCCGGCGATCTCGGTGAGCGCCCCGGTGGCGCCGAGCGCCGTCGTCGAGCAGGTCGGGTGCACCGCGACGCTCGAGAGCCTGGTGCCGACCGTGATCCGCGGCAGCACCTCTCGGGCGATGTAGGTCGTGGCATCCTCGATCACCAGAGCCGAGTACTCCGGATGCCTCGCCGCGGCCTTGGCGAGCATCACGTGCAGGCCCTCGGTGCAGGAGGCGGCGTCGCACACCACGGGCAGCCTGCCCTGTCCGCTCGCCTCCCACAGCGAGGACAGGACGCGATCGGTCATACGGTCGTAGCCGGCGAGGTGGCCCTTGGACTTCCAGGGCGTGCCGCAGCACAGCCCGCCGGCGTCGTCAGGGATCACCACGGGGATGCCGGCCCTCTCCAACAGGGCCATGACGGCATCCCGTGATCCTTCGCCGTGCCCCTCCGGGCCGAACATCGTGCCGATGCAGGCGCCGAAGAACACGGCCTTGGCACCCGCCGGTGTCACGGGAACAGGCGATTTGGAGCCTCCGCGGGGCAGGCCGGCGTCGTACAGCGGCACGGTGTCGGCGCCCAGCACCGCGCGTCCCAGCTGCGTGACACCGGCGACCAGCGGTGCGGGCAGGGCATCGGCGACGGTGAGCGCGAGTCCGCCGATCCTCGTGACGGCGCCCCAGCTCTTCGCCGCGGCGTCCCACAGGCCGTCCTCGAGCTTCGACGCCTCCTCGGCGCGCAGACGCCGGACGAGATCGCCGGTGTTGATGTCCACGGGGCACGCGACCGCGCACATGCCGTCGACCGCGCAGGTCTGCACGCCCTCGTAGTCGTAGTCGGCGCGGAGGTCCTTCAGCAGCTCCGCATCGCCCCGCTCCTCGGCCCATGCCATGTCGCGTCGCAGCACGATCCGCTGACGGGGTGTCAGGGTGACGCTCTTGCTCGGACAGGTGGGCTCGCAGTATCCGCATTCGACGCAACGGTCGACCTCGTGCTCGACCGTCGGCACGCGCTTCAGATCGTGCAGATAGGAGTCCGGATCGTCCGACAGCACGACGCCGGGGTTCAGGATGCCCGCCGGGTCGAGCAGGCGCTTGATCTCCCACATCATGTCGGTGAGGAGATCTCCGTACTGACGTCGCACGAACGGGGCCATGATGCGCCCGGTGCCGTGCTCGGCCTTCAGCGAGCCGCCCTGTCCGAGCACCAGGTCGACGAGATCGGCGGTGAAACGTCGATAGCGCGCGAGGCTCTCCTCGTCGTCGAAGCGCTCGTTGAGAAGGAAGTGGACGTTGCCGTCCTTGGCGTGACCGAAGATCACCGAGCCGTCGTAGTCGTGCGCGGCGAACAGCTCGATGAGCCGCTCGCAGGTGGTCAGCAGCCGGTCGACGGGGACGACGATGTCCTCCAGAAGCGCTGTCGTGCCCGAGGGCCGGGCGCCGGCGACCGCGGTGTAGAGACCCTTGCGGACGTGCCAGAGCGACGCGCGCTCTGACGCGTCCGTGGTGAGGCGCGGCGGAACGGCGAGGGGGAGTGCATCGAATCCCGCCATCGCCGCGGCGGAGGCCTGTGTCAGCGCATCGGCATCGGCAGCGTGCACCTCCACGAGCAGCGCGGCATGCCCCTCCACGGCGATCTCCGCGATCGCCTCGGGGACGTCGCTGAGACCCTGCGCCACGCGGAGCGAAGCGGCGTCCATGAGTTCGATCGTCGCCAGTTCCTGCTCGACGAGGCCGGGAAGGGCCGCCATGGCGTCGGCGAGCGTCGAGAACACGAGAAGTCCGGTGGCGATCTGCGGGAGGATCCTGATCGTGCGGAAGCGCGCCTCGGCGACGAAGGCGAGGGTTCCCTCCGAGCCGATCACGAGGTGCTCGAGGATCTTCACCGGATCGTCGAAGTCCAGAAGGGAGTTCAGCCCGTATCCCATGGTGTTCTTCATGGCGAACTGCTGACGGACGAATGCGGCGGCCTCGGGGGACGAGAGCAGCCGTGCGCGGAGGTCCCTGAGGCCGGCGGCGATCTCTGGCTCGGCGGCTTCGAGCCTTTCCAGGGCGTCCGGCGCCGCGGTGTCGAGGATGGTCCCGCTGGGGAGGACCAGCAGCAGCGAGTCGATCGTGCGGTACGAGTTCTCCACGATCCCGCAGGCCATGCCGCTGGAATTGTTCGCCACGACTCCGCCGATCGTGCAGGCGATCTCACTGGCGGGGTCTGGCCCGAGCTTGCGCTTGTAGCGGGCGAGCCGCGTGTTGACCTGGCGGACGGTCGCCCCGGGGCCGACACGCACGATATCGCCGTCCTGCTCGACGGCGATATCCCGGAAGGCGCTGCGTGTGTCGACGAGGATGTCGTCCGTAACCCCTTGGCCGGACAAGCTCGTTCCCCCGGAGCGGAAGGTCAGCGTGCGCCCCGCGGCGCGGACGGCGTCGAATGCGCGCGCGACGCCGTCGGCATCCTGCGGGGACAGCACGGCATCGGGGACCAGGAGATAGTGCGAGGCATCGTGAGCGTGGGCGAATCTGTCGATGGAGCGTGCGGCGACGGTAGTTCCGGCGCCCAGAAGAGCGGTGTCCAGCGGATGGGCGAGCGTCGTCGACACGGGTGGCTCCTTCGCAAGAATTGTCAGACAAGTGTACTGGTTTAGTCTACTGTCCTCTACGCTGGTCCTATGACCAGCACTCCCGTCCTCGGCGTCGTCGGCGTGGTGGATGCCGTGACGCGCGAGTTGCGCGCCGGCATCCTGAGCGGGGAGGTCCACTCGGGAACGGCGCTCACCGAGGCGAAGGTATCCGAGGCGTACGGAGTGGCGCGTCCGAGCGCCAAGGCGGCGATCGAGCAGCTCGTCGCCTCCGGGCTGCTGGTGCGCACGGCGCACCGCAGCGCCCGTGTGGTGGCGATCGACGCGGAGATGGTGCGCGACGTCTACCGCACCCGCACGCGGCTGGAGAGCGCGGCGCTGCGTGAGCTCGCCGCCGCGGAGACGGGGCCGAGCGAGGCATTCGCGGCGAATGCCGAGATCCTGGCCATGCCGGCAGGACCCGACCCTGCGACGGTCGATCCGGACCTGAGGTTCCACACGGCGCTCATCGACGCGATCGGCAGCGAGCGGACCTCCCGCATGTACCGCAGCGTGCTCGACGAGGTGCGGCTGTGCATGGCTCAGGTCCAGGGCAGACGCCTGCTGGATGCCGCGGTCATCGCGGCACAGCACGCGGCCATCCTCGCGGCCGTGACGGCCGGGGAGGGCGAGCGCGCTGCGACTCTGCTCGCCGAGCATCTCGGCTCAGCCGAGGAGCGGCTCGTGGCGGCGCTCTCTCCCGCTCGCTGAGAGCTCCCTACCCGCTCGCTGAGCGAGCCCTCTATCCCGTTCGCTGAGCGAGCGCTCTATCCCGTTCGTTGAGCGAGCGGAGCGAGTCGAAACGGGGTTTCGTCCTGCTCCGTTTCGACTCGGTCGCCTGCGGCGTCCTCGCTCAACGAGCGGAGGGGGAGGATGCTCTGCGCGCGTCGCGTTCGTTGAGCGAGCGCTCTATCCCGTTCGTTGAGCGAGCCCTCTATTCCGTTCGTTGAGCGAGCGCTCTATTCCGTTCGTTGAGCGAGCGGAGCGAGTCGAAACGGGGTTTCGTCCTGCTCCGTTTCGACTCGGTCGCCTGCGGCGTCCTCGCTCAACGAGCGGAGGGGGAGGATGCTCTGCGCGCGTCGCGTTCGTTGAGCGAGCCCTCTATTCCGCTCGCTGAGTGAGCCCTCTATTCCGTTCGTTGAGCGAGCGCTCTATCCCGTTCGTTGAGCGAGCGGAGCGAGTCGAAACGGGGTTTCGTCCTGCTCCGTTTCGACTCGATCGCCCGCGGCGTCCTCTCTCGACGAACGGGGAAGGACGGTGTGCGGCATCCTCTCCTCGCTCAGCGGGCGGGTGGGAGCGTCACTCGGCCGGGGCCGCCTCGGTCTCGATGTCGATCGGGGCGTCCGAGGGATCGGCCCACACCGGAGCCGGCAGCAGCGTGTCGACGTTGCCCGCCTGGATCTCGCGGAGTGCATCCGCGATCTCCTCAGAGTTCTCCGGAACGGCGAGGCCGCAGGCGGTCAGTTCAGAGGCGAACTTCAGCGTCAGACGGCTCTTGCCTGCGGCGACCGCCTCTGCGGTGGTGCCGTCGAAGATCTCGCTGCCGGTCTGGATGTCGGACACGCCATCGCAGACGTGGTAGACCGCGCCGCCGGGGACCCAGAAGACCTCGTCCTCTCCGAGCAGCTGGATGACGGTCGACTGGTCCGCCGTGTACTGCTCGACGGACGGCGGGTTGAAGTCCACGCCGAAGACGACGGCGAGAGCGGCGAGGACGATGCCGACGATGCCGGCCGTGGTCTTCTGCCCCTTGTCCATGTCCTTGTTCAGGAAGACGAGGATGATGAGGGGCACGAACGCGATGATCGCGATGATCGCGCCGAGCTGGTTCTGCACGAAGAACCGGACGGTCTCGGACTTCTTCGCCGGGTCGAGGCGGTTCGCCTTCTTCCAGAGGAGGGAACCGGCGATCGAGAGCACGGCGATCACGACGAAGAGCACGAGGAGCGTGATGAACGCCCATTGCGGGAAGGTCGCGGTGACGCCGGGGGCGGAGAGCAGACCGGTGTCCGCGTCGCGGACGAGCACGCCGTCCTCGCCCACGTACTCGCGCTGGCGCAGCAGCCAGAAGATGCCGACGGCCTCGGCGGCGATGGCGACGGCCCACAGGGCCACCGCGATCCAGCGGAACGTCGTCGCCTGCTTCTTGGAGGCCGCCGTCGGCGTCCATTCCCCGCCCGTCGCTCCGGTCCGTTCCGCAGCGGTCGACTTCGCCGCCTCATCCTTGCGCTCAGCCACTGTGCGTTTCCCCTCTGTGAGTGCTCGCACCGAGCCTAGTGGGCGGCTCCTCGGCATCGCTACGCTGGGGGGATGACATCGGATGCCGAGGACGCTCTCTCCGGGGAGGGCGACGACGACCGCGTCGACGCGAAGCCGGCCCTGCCGCGCGGCTGGAACGCCGTCGGCAAGGGGAGCGAGGAGGTCGCGCGCATCGAGGACGACGGCACGGTGAGCGCGCCGGACGCTGCCGCGCAACCCGGTCAGATCAGCACCACGATGCTCGTGCTGCTCGGCGTTTTCGGCGGCGTCTATCTGCTGTACTCGGTCGGCTGGGTCATCGGCGGTCTCAACCTGAAGCCGCTGGCGAACCTCATCGTCTCGGACGCGATGTACCTGCCCTGGCAGATCCTCGCTATCGTCGCCCCGGCTCTGTGGATGCTCACCGTCTGGATACTCACCCGTCGCAGTGCCGCATGGCTCCGGGTCCTGCTGCTGCTCGTGGGCGCGGTGCTGCTCGTGCCCTGGCCCTTCGTGATGACGGGAGCGATCGGCGCATGAGCGAGGACAGGATCACGGCGGACGTCCGGCCGTTCGGATGGCTCAGGGCGACGGTGGTCGGCATCGGCGGCCTGTTCTACGCCTACGCGGTGTGGAACGCGATCGCGTACCTCGTCATCATGGCGCAGGGGAGCGGTCTGACCGGAGCAGGCTGGGGCACGCTGCTGTTCGGCGTCGCGTTCCCGATCATCGTGTTCGTGCTCGCCTTCGCGATCGGGCGGCGGAGGGGCCTCGGCGAGCTCGCGCTCGTGCTGCTCACGGGTCTCGCCGTCATCGCGGTGTTCTGGCTGAGCCTGGTCGGCTACAGCATCCTGAACATGGACGCCCTGGTGAACCTCGATCTCTGACGTCACACGAAACGGCCGCTCCCGGCGCTGAGCTAAGGTGGTACCGATCGCGCCCCGAAGGCGTGCGGCGCATCGATCCCACCCGCGTATCCGCGCTCACCCCGAAGGATCTGCTGTGCCGAAGCCCGTCGTGCTCATCGCCGAAGTTCTCTCGCCCGCCACGATCGAGGCCCTCGGCCCCGACTTCGACGTCCGAGGCGTCGACGGCACGGATCGAGAGGCGCTGTTCTCGGCGCTGTCCGACGCGGATGCGGTCCTCATCCGCTCCGCGACGCGGATCGACGCCGAGGCGCTCGAGCACGCGCCCAAGCTGAAGGTCGTCGCCCGCGCCGGCGTCGGTCTCGACAACGTCGACATCAAGGCTGCGACGACGGCGGGCGTCATGGTCGTGAACGCGCCGACCTCCAACATCATCTCCGCGGCCGAGCTCACCTGCGGCCATATCCTGAGCCTCGCCCGCCACATCCCCGCCGCCAACGCGTCGCTCGCGGGCGGCGCGTGGAAGCGCAGCGCCTACACCGGCACCGAGCTGTTCGAGAAGACGCTCGGCGTCATCGGCCTCGGTCGGATCGGCGCGCTGGTCGCGGCGCGCATGCAGGGATTCGGCATGAGGGTCGTCGCCTACGACCCCTACGTGACGAGCGCGCGCGCTCAGCAGCTGGGCGTCGAGCTGCGGAGCCTGGACGAGCTCGTCGCGGAGAGCGACTTCATCACGATCCACATGCCCAAGACGCCGGAGACCACCGGCATGATCTCGACCGAGCAGTTCGCCGCGATGAAGAAGACGGCGTACGTCGTCAACGTCGCGCGCGGCGGCCTGATCGACGAGGAGGCGCTGCACGCGGCGCTCGTCGCGGGTGAGATCGCCGGCGCCGGCCTCGACGTCTTCACCACCGAGCCGCCCGCGGAGGGCGGCACGGCACGTCCGCTGCTCGACCTGCCGAACGTCGTCGTCACGCCGCATCTCGGCGCGTCGACGGACGAGGCCCAGGAGAAGGCCGGCGTCTCTGTCGCCCGCTCCGTCAAGCTCGCCCTCGAGGGCGATCTGGTCCCGGACGCCGTGAACGTGGCCGGCGGCGTGATCGACCCGTTCGTCCGGCCGGGCATCGACCTCGTGGAGAAGCTGGGTCAGGTGTTCAGCGGGCTCGCGGCGTCGGCGCTCACGAGCCTCGACATCGAGGTCCGCGGCGAGCTGGCCGACTACGACGTGAGCGTCTACAGGCTGGCGGCGCTCAAGGGCATCCTGTCGAACGTCGTCAGTGAGAACGTGTCGTACGTGAACGCTCCGCTGTTCGCGGAGCAGCGCGGCATCGAGGCGCGGCTGGTCGTGGAGAAGGAGAGCCCCGAGTATCGGAACCTCACCACCCTCCGTGGAGCACTCGCCGACGGAACCGTGCTCACCGTCGCAGGCACGCTCGCCGGAACGCGCATGGTGCAGAAGATCGTCGGCATCAACGGATACGACATCGAGGTGCCGATCGAGAAGCATCACATCGTGATGCTCTACACCGACCGCCCGGGCATCGTGGCCGTCTACGGCCAGAAGTTCGGCGATGCGGGCATCAACATCGCCGGCATGCAGATCGCGCGCCGCGAGGCCGGCGGACAGGCCCTCTCGGTGCTGACGGTCGACTCTCGCGTGCCCGACGAGCTGCTCGCGCAGGTCGGCGCCGACATCGACGCCTCGGTGATCAGGCAGATCGAGATCACCGAGGACTGATCACGCCGTCGCGCGGAGCACGAGGGCGATGAGCTCATCGAGCTCCGCGCCGCGGGGGACGAGCCGCTCAGGGCCGTTCACGCCGAGCGAGTTGTTGAAGTAGAGCCCATCGCTCACGAGCATCACGAGATCGAGCGCCGCGTCGTCGCGGACGTGCGGGCGGATCGTCTCGGCCCAGAGGCGCCGGACGGTGCGCAGCGCTTCGGCGGCTTCGGCATGTCCGCCCTGTGCCAGGCGCGACGTCGCGATCAGCGCACGATCGAGCGCGTCGTCTTCCATCACGGAAGTGCGGAGGTAGTACGCCACCGGGCCGTCCTCGGCGTCCTCCATGCGATCGAGATCGAGGTCCGCGAGCCGGCGCAGCCGCTCGAGGAGACCCGCCGCGAGCTCGTCCTTCGAGCTGAAGTGGTAGAGCAGACCGCCTTTGGAGACCCCGGCCGCCTTCGCGGTTGCTTCGAGTGTCGCCGTGCGCTCACCGTCGTCGATGAGGATCGCCTCGAAGGCGTCGAGCACACGGTCGCGGGCGAGCGGAAGTCTGGGCACTCTGTTACTATACCAACCGGACGGTAAAGTTACGTCCCAGGAAGTTTCAGAGGTGAATGATGACCGCGTCGATTCTGACGACGGACATGGACGCTCCCCGCGTGGGAGCACGCGGCTGGTGGGCGCTCGTCGTGCTCATGCTGCCGGTGCTGCTGGTCTCGGTGGACAACACGGTGCTCAGCTTCGCGCTGCCCGAGATCGCCATCGCTCTCGCGCCCTCCGGGGCGGAGCAGCTGTGGATCATCGATGTCTACCCGCTCGTGCTGGCCGGGCTGCTCGTGACGATGGGCACGCTCGGCGACCGGTTCGGGCGCCGCCGGATGCTGCTCATCGGAGCCACCGGCTTCGCCGCCGTCTCGGCGCTGGCGGCCTTCGCGCCGACCGCCGCGCTGCTCATCGCGGCACGCGCGCTCCTGGGATTCTTCGGCGCGATGCTCATGCCGTCCACGCTCTCGCTGCTGCGCTCGATCTTCGTCAACCGGGACCAGCGCCGGATGGCGATCGCCGTCTGGGCGTCGGCGTTCTCCGCGGGTTCTGCGCTGGGGCCTATCGTCGGAGGCTTCCTGCTCGAGCACTTCGCCTGGGGCTCCGTCTTCCTCATCGCCGTTCCGGTGCTCATCCCGCTGCTCATCACCGCGCCGATCCTGGTGCCGGAGAGCCGTGACCCTGCGCCTGGTCGCATCGATCCGCTCAGCATCGTGCTCTCGATGGCCGCGATGATCCCGGTCGTGTACGCGATCAAGTCCTTCGCCGTCGACGGTCCGAGCTGGACGGCCGCCATCTGGGCCGCCCTCGGCATCTTCATGGGCGCGCTGTTCGTGCGCCGGCAGTCGCGTGCGGACATCCCGATGCTGGACATGGCGCTGTTCCGCCGCGGATCCTTCTCCGGCGCGATCCTCGTGAACCTCTTCAGCGTCGTCGCGCTGGTGGGCTTCCTCTACTTCGTCTCCCAGCATCTGCAGCTGGTGCTGGGGCTGTCGCCGATGGTCGCCGGGCTCGCGCTCGTACCCGGCATGGTGGCCATGATCGTGGCCGGTCTCGTCGTCGTTCCGATCTCGCGACGGCTCAGGCCGCATCTGCTGATTCCCGCGGCGCTCGTCTTCTCGGTCGCCGGCTATCTGCTGGTGGCCTTCACGACGCAGGACCACGGCGTCGCACCGCTCGTCATCGCGTTCGTCGTGCTCGGCATCGGCATCGGGGCGGCGGAGACGATCTCCAACGAGCTGATCCTCTCCAGCGCCCCGGCCGAGAAGGCCGGTGCGGCCAGCGCCGTCTCCGAGACCGCGTACGAGCTGGGCGCGGTGCTGGGCACGGCGATCCTCGGAGGGCTGATCACGGCGTTCTACCGAGGAGCCCTCGTCATCCCCGACGGAGTGCCCGCTGCGGTGGCGGAGGCAGCGGGGGAGACGCTGTCCGGCGCCTATACGGCCGCTGCGGAGCTGCCGAAGGAGATCGGCGACGCGTTGTGGCATGCCGCGGCCGCCGCGTTCGGCGCCGGCGTCACGGTGACGAGCCTCATCGGCGCCGGTCTCGTCGTCGTCGCCGGGGCCATCGCCGCTGTCACCCTGCGCACCCGCTGAGGTCCGGCATCCGTCCACCTGGCGCGCAAGCACGGCTTTCGGACCGCGACGCGCGCCTTCGTGCCATGCCGGCGGGCGCAGGCGGCGGGTCGCAGTACGCTGGGGGAGAACCCCCGATGCAAGGAGTGTCATGTCGCGTGTCGTGAAGCTGGCCGTCATCCCCGGTGACGGCATCGGCCCCGAGGTCATCGCCCAGGCGGAGCGCGTGCTGGATGCCGTGACCGAGACGAGCGATGTCACGTTCGAGAAGACGCGCTTCTCCCTGGGCGCCGCACGTTTCCTCGAGACCGGCGACACGCTCACCGAGGAGGATCTCGCTGCGATCAGCGCGCAGGACGCGATCCTGCTCGGCGCCGTGGGAGGGCAGCCGGGGGATCCGCGACTGAAGGATGCGAACATCGAGCGCGGGCTGCTGTTGAAGCTCCGCTTCACTCTCGATCACTACGTGAACCTCCGTCCGTCGAAGCTCTTCACGGGAGCACCGGGACCGCTCGCGGAACCCGGCGAGATCGACTTCGTCGTCGTGCGCGAAGGCACCGAGGGGCCCTATGTCGGCAACGGCGGCGCGATCCGCAAGGGCACGCCGCAGGAGATCGCGAACGAGACGAGCGTCAACACCGCCTTCGGCGTCGAGAGGGTGGTGCGCTACGCCTTCGAGCTCGCGGAGCGCCGCGCCAAGCGGCTCACGCTGGTGCACAAGACCAACGTGCTCGTGCACGCTGGCGGCATCTGGCAGCGCGTCGTGAACGAGGTGGCCGAGGAGCACCCCGAGGTGGCCGTAGACTATCTGCACGTCGATGCGGCAACCATCTTCCTGGTCACGAACCCGTCCCGCTTCGATGTGATCGTCACCGACAACCTCTTCGGCGACATCCTCACAGACCTGGCCGGCGCCGTCACCGGTGGCATCGGTCTCGCCGCATCCGGGAACATCAATCCGGACGGTGCCTTTCCCTCGATGTTCGAGCCCGTCCACGGCTCGGCGCCGGACATCGCGGGTCAGCAGAAGGCCGATCCCACCGCAGCGATCCTCTCCGTCGCGCTCCTGCTCGATCATCTCGGGCTCCGCGAGGAATCCGCCCGCGTCAACCGCGCGGTCGAAGAGGACATCGCGGCCAGGGACGGCGTGCGAACCACCAGCCAGACGGGCGACGCCGTCATCGCGAGGCTTCAGGCGTAATCTGAGAGCACGCGAGCGCCGCCCGCACCCCACCGCAGGAGAGAGATGACACTCACCGACACCGAACTCGCCCCGCTCGAGTTCACCGTGACCCGCAACCTCGCCGCCAAGAGCGCGGCGGCCCGCGAAGAGCTGCTCAAGGACCCGGGCTTCGGCACGGTCTTCACCGACCACACCGTCGACATCTGCTGGTCCGCCCGCGGGGGCTGGCACCGTCCGCGCGTCCAGCCGTACGGGCCGATCTCGCTCGACCCCGCCGCAGCGGTACTGCACTACGGCCAGGAGATCTTCGAGGGCATCAAGGCCTACCGCCACGCGGACGGCTCGGTCTGGACCTTCCGCCCGGATCGCAACGCCGCCCGTCTGCAGCGCAGCGCCCGTCGGATGGCGCTGCCCGAGCTGCCCACGGAGTACTTCATCCAGGCGCTGCGCGAGCTGATCGCCGTGGACGGCGCGTGGGTGCCGTCGGGTGCGGATCAGAGCCTCTACCTGCGTCCCTTCGAGTTCGCGAAGGAGGCGTTCCTCGGAGTGCGGCCGGCCCAGAAGGTCGCCTTCTATCTCATCGCGAGCCCCGCCGGCTCCTACTTCACCGGCGGCGTGAAGCCGGTGCGCATCTGGCTCAGTGAGACATACGCCCGTGCGGGCAAGGGCGGCACGGGTGCGGCGAAGACCGGCGGGAACTACGCCTCCAGCCTGCTCCCGCAGGCGGAGGCCTACGACAAGGGCTGCGACCAGGTCGTCTTCCTCGATCAGGATGGGAACGTCGAGGAGCTCGGCGGCATGAACGTCGTCTTCGTCTACAAGGACGGCACGATCGTGACGCCTGAGTCGGACAGCATCCTGGAGGGGATCACGCGCGACTCCATCCTGCAGCTCGCCGAGGACCGTGGGCATACCGTCGAACGCCGTCCGGTGTCGCTGCAGGAGTGGCGGGACGGCGTGGCCTCCGGCGACATCGTCGAGGTGTTCGCCTGCGGCACCGCCGCGGTCGTGACGCCTATCGGCGCGCTCGTCGCGGAGGGGTTCGAGGATGCTCAGCCCACGGGTGAGCTCGCCCTGTCGCTGCGCGAGGAGCTCACGGACATCCAGTACGGCCGTCGCGAGGACACGCACGGCTGGCTGCTGCGCCTGGACGCCTGAGCGACTTCGTCGGTTCTCGCGTCTCTCACGCCAGTGTCGTTCGTTGGCGTGTCCGGGTTGTCGCGGGTGCCGGCGCCCCCCGCCCCGCAACAACCCGGACGCGCCTCGGAGGACGTCCCACATGATGCGGGTCCGGTCGGCGGCGACCGGCAACAACCCGGACACGCACATCCAGCAGCGTCGTCCGGACCCGCTCGCTAGGCTGTTCTCGTGAAGATCGCTCGGTTCAGCCACAACGAGTCCATCCATTACGGCATCCTCGACGAGTCGGAGCTCGTCGTCCTCGCCGGGGATCCGATGTACACCGGATACGAGACCACGGGGGAGCGCGTGCCGCTGGCGGACGCCGTGCTGCTCGCGCCGGTGATCCCGCGGTCCAAGGTGGTCTGCGTCGGGAAGAACTACCACGACCACGCCAAGGAGATGGGCGGTGAGGCGCCGGAGGAGCCGCTGCTGTTCCTGAAGCCGAACACCTCCGTGATCGGACCGGGCGACGCCATCGTGCGTCCGGCGATCTCGCAGCAGACCGACTACGAGGGCGAGCTCGCCGTCGTCATCGGCCGTGTGGGCAAGCACGTCTCCGCCGCCAGCGCCCTCGACTACGTCTTCGGCTACACGGTCGCGAACGACGTGACCGCCCGTGACCTGCAGCGCAAGGACGGCCAATGGACCCGAGGCAAGGGCTTCGACACCTTCTGCCCGCTGGGCCCGGTCATCGAGACCGACCTCGACACGTCGACCGCGACGATCGAGACCAGGGTGAACGGCGAGGTGCGGCAGCAGGCTCCGCTCACCGACATGATCCACTCCGTCGCCGCGATCATCGAGTACGCATCGGCCGTCTTCACGCTGCTCCCCGGCGACGTCATCCTGACCGGGACGCCCGCCGGCGTCGGGCCGTTCCTCGCCGGCGACACGGTCGAGGTCGAGGTCTCCGGGCTCGGCATCCTGCGCAACACGGTGCGCGACGCGACGCCCGCCGCATGACGATCCTGACGGCTGTCGAGCAGGCGGCCGTCCAGCGCCGCACCGTCGGGGTGCTGTCCCTCGGCCAGGTGCTCGGCGGCATCGCCTTCGGCGCGACCGTGTCCCTCGGCGCGCTGCTGGCCGCCGACCTGTCCGGCGATGACGCGCTCTCCGGTCTCGCCACGGCATCCGTGACGCTCGGAGCGGCGCTCTGCGCGATCCCGCTCGCCCGGTTGGCGAGCCGCGTCGGACGGCGTCGTGCGCTCACGCTCGGAAACCTGCTGGCTCTCGCCGGCATCAGCATCGTGATCCTCGCCGCGGCGGTCCGGGTCTTCCCGCTGCTGCTGGCCGGCATCCTGATGATCGGCGCCGGAAATGCGGGCAACCTGCAGTCGCGCTTCGCCGCGACGGATCTCGCGGCGCCGCAGCATCGCGGCCGCGACCTGTCCGTGGTCGTCTGGGCGACGACGATCGGGGGCGTCGCTGGTCCGCTGCTGCTCGGTCCCGGCGAGATCGTCGGGCAGGCGATCGGGATGCCGCCGCAGACCGGGTCCTATCTGTTTTCCTTGATCGCGCAGACCGCGGCCTTCCTCCTCTACGTGATCGCGCTGCGCCCCGACCCGCTCCTGACGGCGCAGCGGATCGCGGCGTCCGTCCCGGCGTCCGGCGCCGTCGATCGTATCGACCGCCCTGTCGTGGCACGGTACGCGATCTTCGCCGTTGCCGCCTCGCACGTCGTGATGGCCTCGGTCATGGCGATGACGCCCATCCACCTCTCGCACATGGCGCAGGGGATGCACGCCGGTCATGCCAGCTCGGCGGACGTGTCCACCCTCGTGGGCGTGACGATCGCGCTGCACGTCGCGGGGATGTACGCTCTCTCTCCGGTGTTCGGCATCCTCGCCGACCGCTGGGGACGGCTCCGCGTCGTGCTGCTCGGTCAGGCGCTGCTCGCGGCGTCCCTGACGTTCGCGATCACGGTCAACGACCAGGCGTGGGGGGTCATGACCGCGCTCATCCTGCTCGGCCTGGGCTGGAGCGCGGCGACGGTCGCCGGTGCGGCGCTGCTCACCGAGGCGTCCGCTCCCGAGCTGCGCACCCGACGTCAGGGGCGCAGCGACTCGCTCATGAGCCTTTCCGCGGCCGCGGGCGCCGTGCTCGCCGGCGTGATCCTCTCGAACTTCCAGTACGCGGGGCTGGGCATCGCGGCATCCGTGCTCGTCCTCGCGATCGTCGTCCTCGCCCCGCTGGGCAGGATCGCCGGTCGGTGAAGGCGTGGGCGGGCGTGGGCGAAGCCTACGCGGCATCGTACGCGGCGCTGTGCGCGGGCGCGGGGGAGCGGCTGCATGAGCTCGCCGGGCCGGCAGAGGGGCGGAGCCTGCTCGATGTCGGATCCGGGGAGGGCACGCTCGCGGGATCCTGGGCGGACGCCGGATGGCTGGTCACCGCGTGCGAGCCGGAAGCGTCGATGCGTGCGGTCTCGCGGCGCCGGCATCCCCCGATCCCGGTGCTCGACGGAGGGCTGCCGCACCTGCCGTTCCCGGACGAGGCCTTCGATGCGGTCGTGGCCAACTTCGTGCTGAACCACGTCTCCGATCCGCGGGCTTCCGCTGCGGAACTGGCACGGGTGTCCCGAGGTATCGTGCTGGCGACGGTCTGGGTGCAGTCGCCGTCCTGGCTGTGGGCGGAGGTCGTCGCACGGGCGGGGCTCGCGTCCGCGGTGGGGGAGCGGCTCCCGGCGGAGAAGGATTTCGAGCGGACCGGGGAGGGATTCGCGCGGATGCTGGTCGAGGCCGGGCTGCGCGACGTCGCCGTGACCGAGTTGACGTGGACGTGGGCGGCTGACCCCGCGGCGCTGTGGGCTTCCGTGGAGGGCCGTGTCGCGGGGGCGGGGGCGTACTACGCGAGACTCGCTGCACGGGAGCGCGTCTCCTACCGTGCGGCCTTCGACGAGGTGGTGAGCGAACGGGCGGAGGACGGACTCCTCCTGCTCGAGCACCGTGCCGCGATCGCGCTGTCGGAGGGATCCGGGAGCACCTCTCCCGCTGACTAGAATCGAAGGGCTATGGCTACCCCTCACCCCCAGACCACGACCGCCTCCGGTGCCGACGTCCGCGTCCGGTTCTGCCCCTCGCCGACGGGCCTTCCGCATGTCGGCCTGGTGCGCACCGCATTGTTCAACTGGGCGTACGCCCGGCACAACGGCGGGAAGCTGATCTTCCGCATCGAGGACACCGACGCGGCGCGCGACAGCGAGGAGAGCTTCCGCCAGCTTCTGGACGCGCTCACCTGGCTGAAGATCGACTGGGACGAGGGCGTAGAGGTCGGCGGTCCGTATGCGCCGTACCGCCAGTCCGAGCGCCGCGACATCTATCGCGAGGTCATCGATAAGCTGCTTGCGACGGGCGCGCTCTACGAGAGCTACTCGACCGCCGAGGAGATCGACGCCCGCAACGAGGCGAACGGTCGCGCCAAGCAGCTGGGCTACGACAACTTCGACCGGGAGCTCACGGAGGAGCAGAAGGCGGCGTTCCGGGGAGAAGGGCGCCAGCCCGCGCTGCGGCTGCGCGTCCCGGACGAGGATCTCACCTACGTCGACCTCATCCGTGGAGAGGTGACGTTCCCGGCAGGATCGTTCCCCGACTTCGTCGTCGTCCGGCCGAACGGCATCCCGCTCTACACCTTCGTGAACCCGGTCGACGATGCGCTCATGGGCATCACGCATGTCCTGCGCGGCGAGGACCTCATGCCGTCCACCGCCCGCCAGCTCTCGCTGTACGCCGCGCTCATCGAGGCCGGGGTGACCGACTTCGTGCCGCGCTTCGCGCACATGCCCCTTGTGCTGGGGGAGACGGGCAACAAGAAGCTCTCCAAGCGCGACCCGCAGGCCGACCTGTTCCTGCATCGGGAGCGCGGCTTCATCCCTGAGGGACTCCTGAACTACCTGGCGCTGCTGGGCTGGTCGATCGGTCCCGACCGCGACGTCTTCTCGCTCGAGGAGTTCGTCGAGGCTTTCGACATCGTGAACGTGAACCCCAACCCGGCGCGCTTCGACCAGAAGAAGGCGGAGTCGATCAACGGCGACCACATCCGGATGCTGGCAGAGAAGGACTTCGCCGAGCGGATCGTGCCGTATCTCACCGCCGCCGGTCTGTTCGACGAGCCGACGCATGAGCAGCTCGTCCTGGCGTTCCGCGCCGCGCCGCTCGTGCAGGAGCGCGTGCAGCTGCTGGGGGAGGCGTCGGGCATGCTCGGCTTCCTGTTCACCGATGAGGTCGCGTACGAGGCGGATGCGCTGAAGGGCCTGCCCGCGAACGCCGCGGAGGTGCTGGACGCCTGCGTCGCCGCGCTGGAGCCCGTCTCCGATTTCACGCCGCAGACGATCCAGGATGCTCTCGCCGCCGCCCTGGTCGAGAACCTCGAGCTCAAGCCCCGGGTGGCTTACGGCCCGCCGCGCGTCGCGATCACGGGTCGGCGCGTCTCGCCGCCGCTGTTCGAGTCGATGGAGCTGCTCGGCAAGGACGTCACGCTCGCACGGTTGCGTGCGCTCTCCGAGACGCTCGTTGGCTGAGTCTTCACGGGATCTCAGAAGCTTCGGCGGATGGCAAGGCCCTGTGCTCCCGCCGGAGGCGTGCCTAGCCTGAGGCCTGAGTCGCCAGCCCGAGGCCGGCGCCGCGGAAGGAGCCGGAGATGAGTGATCAGCAAGTCCGATCGGTCGATGCGCTGGAGCTCGACCGCTATCTGGGGCTGTGGTTCGAGCAGGGGCGTCTGCCGCTGCGCTTCGAGGACGACGCCGCGACGGATGTGACGGCCGAGTACTCCCTGAACGACGACGACACTGTGCGAGTGGACAACCGCTGTCTCGATGCGCGAGGAGAACCTTCTCGAGCGCTCGGGCAGGCGGTGCCCGATCAGGAGCACCCCGGTCGGCTGAGGGTGTCCTTCCTCCCCGAGGCGCTGCGATGGATCCCCTTCACGCGCGCCGACTACTGGGTGCTGCGGGTTGATGAGGAGTATCGGCATGCTCTCGTTGGAACCCCGGATCGCAAGCACCTCTGGCTTCTCTCGCGGGAGCCTCTGGGTGATGAGCGGGTCGAAGCGGACTTCCTGCGGACTGCGGTCGAGCAGGGCTTCGACCTCTCCGAGTGGATCACGACCCCGCAGTCGGGGCGGGTGGTCGAGGTCTGAATACGGGCGACGCGCCCGAGCCCGGCGGAGAGGGTGTCGTTTTGCCATTCCGCACGGCCCTCGGGTAAGCTTGAACCTCGGTGCGAGGCTCCGGTTTCGCCCTTGGGGTATGGTGTAATTGGCAACACGGCTGATTCTGGTTCAGTTGTTCTTGGTTCGAGTCCAGGTACCCCAGCAACGAATCGCTAGAGTTCTCTGGGAAGTCTGGCTCCCTCCTCGCTCCATCGAGTGGCCCGATCTGGCGCCGAGTGACCAGATTGGTGACCAGAAACCCCCACGGGGCGAGTTTCGCGGTCGTCTCTGCTGATGAGGTACGCACTCGGCCCCGCTGGTTCGCGTGGGTACGCGCTTCGCACCTGTCTGGCATGGAAGCTCATGCACGCACCGAGGTCGAGCCCGCGTTTCTGACCCAGGCCGAGGTCGCCGTGCTGCTGGGCGTGCCCGAGCGCACGCTCGAAGGCTGGCGACTCACGAAGTCGGGGCCGCCGTGGTTGAAGCTCGGCCGGCACGTCAAGTACGACCGCGACGACGTGCTCGCCTGGGCGCGGGAGCAGCGTCATGGCTAGGCCGAAGATCGCCGCAGGCGATCTTCGGCCAGGTGCAGGTGACCCAGCTCGCGAACGGCAAGTGGCGGGCACGCGCCCGGATGCGCGCCGACTCCGGTGAGCTGGTGCAGCTCCGCGCCGAAGGCCCCACCGAGGATGCAGCCCGCGAGGAGCTGGTGTCACGCGCGAAGACGCTGACGACGCACACGAAGGCCATCGTCACCGCCGCATCGACCATCCAGGAGGCGGCGGAGGCGTGGCTGCCGACGGTAAAGGTGCGCGCCGAGAACGGCACGCTGTCGTGGTCGACGTATGAGAACTACGACACCACAGTCCGTCTCACGCTCGTCCCCGTCTGTGGCGGCGTCACGCTGGAGGCACTCACGGTCGGCCGCTGCGACCGGATCATCCAGAACCTCCTTGCCGACCGAGGCGTGTCGTCGGCGCGGAAGGCGCGCTCGGTGCTGTCGCTCATCTGCGGGTTCGCCGTGCGCGACGATGCGATCCCGACCAACCCGGTACGCGACGTCACCCGGTTGCCGACGCCGGAGAAGAAGACCGCGATGCTCACCCCGCAGCAGATCGAGGCGATCCGCGACCTCATGACGCACTGGCGCGAGACGGAGGGCATGGGGCCGCGCCCGAACTGGCGGGCGCTCGTGGACGGCATGGACATCATGCTCGGCACGTCCGCCCGCGTGGGGGAGTGCATCGGCCTGCGCCGCTGCGACGCGGATATGACCACCGCTCCGCCGACGATCCTGATCGACGGCACCGTGATCCAGAACAAGGTGCAGGGCGTCCAGCGCAAGAACGCACCCAAACGCACCCGCCAACGTCGTCGCGTCGCTCTCCCCGCTCTCGCAGCCGACGCGGTGCGACGCCGACTCGCGCTCGCAGAGCGAGGGCCTGAGGCACTGCTGTTCCCGACGAAGACCGGCAAGCCGATGAGCGTCTCGAACTACGAACGTCTACTGCGATCGTTCATCGACGACAACCGCGACCAACTCGTGCACCTCGGTGTCGAGGTCGACGAGTACTCGACACACATCTACCGGCGCACCACCGCAACGCTCGTGGAGCGCGCGGCCGGACTCACGATCGCGTCACGACTGCTCGGGCACGCGAACGAGATGGTCACCCGCAACAGCTACGTCATCACGGCCGAGCAAGTCGATGTCGTCACCGCCGATATCCTCGACACGATCCTTGGGACGTGAGTCATGCGGCTCGCCGGTCGCGCGGGAGGCGCCGCGTACCTTCTCACCGAAGCCTTGCGCCTGTGCGAGTGGAGAGGTAACGTACCTGCACCACAAGTCCATGAGCGTGCGGTGGCGGTGTGGAATCTCAACCACCGTAGGTCGGCCGGAGACGGATGCACCGCGGTCCCGGGTCGAGGCTCGGCGACGGGGGTGTCGATTTGGCACCCCCGTGAAAGACCTTCGGTTGTGCCGAATCGACACCACCGTGGTGGCGCAAGTCTTGCACCACCACGAAGACCGAGCCCCGGGATTGCAGGCGGTGTCAACTTGCCACCACCGCACGAGGACTCGGCCATCCATACTTTGGGAAGCCGGACGGCTCCGTCAATTTGACGGCACCGTGGACGACACGGATAAAGGTGTTGGCCGGCGTCGCACGCCCTTCACTGACGGCCCCGGAAAATTGCCGGGACCGTCGAACCGTAGCCTGAAGCGGTCGCCTCCGCACCTCGTGACGTTGCGAACGACCGCCTCGCGCTGTCCGGTTCGCGTCCGCAAACAGATGAGTCCCTGAGGTCGTCATAGAGCCGCCCGGCTGCATCGTTTGGCTCAACGACGCCCGCGCGTCACCAGCGCGCCGCGACCATGGACGGTACTCCCGGAACGACCGTCGCGACTCTGCCCCGATCGTCTCGCCCTCTCATCTGCGCCCCTGCCCAGACGGTCGCACCACGCGCATCTCGTCAGATTCATTCATGGACGTATGCCACCGCTGGTGGGGCGTGCGCACCTCCCTCATGAGACGACTCGTGAGGAGGCCCGGGGTGAAAGGCGGTGTGATCCTGTTCCGCGGTACCGGCGCGGCCGCACGCCGATACCTGGAGGCGGACAGGTCCACCGCCGACGAGTACTACCTGGAGGGCGGCACCGCGCTCGCGGAGTTCACCGTCTCCGACCCCGCGAGCGAGGTCATCGAGGCACGGACGCTCGACCCTGAGCAGTACGCCGCATGGGTGGACTGGACGGGCCCGATCAGCGGCACATCGATGGGAACCCCGCGCGGCGCGGGCGAGGGCATGCGGGGTTCGCCCCGGTTCGCGGAGATGGTGATCAACGCCCCGAAATCCCTCTCCATCGCCGCCGCCCTGCACCCGGAGGTCTCCGACGCGCTCGACGCCGCGCAACAAGATGCGGCGGCGGAGATCCGACGCTGGCTCGCCCAGCACTCGGTCACCCGGATCGGGCCTCGGCACGCGCGAGAAGTCGTGCCGGTGCAGCAATTGCAGACCGTCACCGTCGCACATAAGACCTCGCGCGCGGGTGACCCGCACCGACATATCCACTTCCAGATCGGCACCCGCGTCTACGCCGCTGGGAAGTGGCGCGGTCTGGACACCGCGGCGCTCTTCAAGCAGCAGGGCGCTGTCCGCGCCCTCGGCACCGCGATCATCGCCGCGCACCGGCGGCTTGCGGCCGTGCTCGACAAGCACGGGCTCACGCTCGACCCGGCGACCGGAGAGGTCGCAGAGCTGGAGCCGTTCAACGCGGCCCTATCGAAGCGCGGTGCGCAGGTCGAACGCAATCTCGCCACCTTCGAGGCCGACTGGGAAGCTGCGCATCCCGGCGAGGAACCCGGGCCGGTCGTGCGGGCGCGGCTGAAAGCGAAGGCGTGGGAGCACGAACGCCCGGGGAAGAAGCCCACGGTGCTCGGCAGCGAGGCCGGCTGGCGTGCGGAGCTCGAAGACGCTGGCTACAGCCCGGATGCACCACGGGCGCACAGGCCTGCACCGGTCGCGCTCGGCGAGCTGCGCATCGAAGAAGTCGCATCTCGTGCACTTGACCGTGCGGCGGCGGGCACATCGGCGTGGACGGTGCACACGCTGCGCGAGCATGTCACCCGCATCACCACCGAGCACGGCGTCCAAGCCACACCCGAACAGCTGCGAGAGTTCGTGCAACTGGCGACGCAGCTCGCAGCATCGGATTGTCTCTCCGTCCTCCCACCCGGTGCGCCGACGCCGGAGCACGTTGCGCATCTGACATCGTTGCGTGTCGTCGCTGTCGAGATGGAACTGCGCGATCTGCTCACCGCACGCGCGAACAAGTCCACCCAGCGCATCCCGGACATCCACGAGCTTGCGGTGCAGGCGGGCCTGGACGATGACCAGGAGCGAGCGGCCGCCGTCGTCGCATCCGCCGACCCGCTCGTCGTGGTTGAAGGCGCCGCGGGGTCAGGTAAGACCACGATGCTCACCACGGCCATCGAAGCCGCCGCAGCCGCGGAGGGCCGTGGGATGCGGGTCGTCACGCCGACGAAGAAGGCCGCCGTCGTCGCCGCTCAAGAGCTCGGCATCCCGGCTGACTCCGTGGCCGCGCTCGTGTACGCGTACGGGTTCCGGTGGAACAGCGACGGCGTGTGGACATGCCTCACGCCCGGCGACACTGACCCAGAAACCGGAAGCACCTACCGGGGACCGGCGCAGGAGGCGCGTCTCGCACCTGGTGAGCGGATCGTTGTCGACGAGGCAGGGATGCTCGACCAGGACACAGCCCTCGCCCTGTTGCACGTCGCGGACGAGGCCGGGGCGACTGTCGCGCTCGTCGGAGACCGGGCGCAACTCCCGGCGGTCGGGCGCGGAGGTGTGCTCGACATCGCCGCCAAGCTCACCCCAGCAGTCGTGGATATGACGAGCCTGCACCGCTTCATCGACCCCGCGTATGCGGCGCTCACGCTCGAGCTGCGGCATGCCCGCAACCCCGCCGCGATCTTCGATCGGCTGAACGAGCACGGACTGATCATCCTGCACGACACCGACGACGACGTGCCGGAGAACATTGCGAAGACCACGAGTACCGCGGACGCGATCACCGCCGCGACGAACGACGAGGCCCGGGCGTTGAACGAACGCATCCGTGCCGAGAGGGTCGACCGCGGCAAGGTTGACGACGCGCGGACGGTGTTCGGCAGCGACGGGCTGCCCATCGGCGCCGGGGACGTGATCCAGACCCGCCGCAACGACTCCACGCTCGGCGTTGCCAACCGGCAGACCTGGACGGTGCAACACGTCGGCGACGACGGTGCGGTGAGCATCATCGAGATTAGCAACGGCCGTAAGCAGCAGCGCACCGTGACTTTGCCCGCGGAGTACGTGACCGAAGATGCGCATCTCGCCTATGCGGTCACAGCGTACGGCGTCCAGGGCTCGACGGTGAACGCGGCGCACACGGTGCTCTCAGACGCTATCGATGCGGCAGGCGTCTATGTCGGCATGACCCGCGGGCGCGAGACGAACAGGCTGCACATCGTCGCCAGCGATCTCGCAGACGCGAAGGAGCAGTTCGTCGATGCGCTCGCCCGAGACCGCGCCGACCGCGGCCTGGAAGACGCCACCGAACGCGCCCGTGAGGCCGTCGCCGACCTGATCGCGGACGGGCCTATGTCCATCGTGAGCGCGGAGCGCGACCGGATTCTCGAACGGATCGCGAAGGCTGACGCGGAGCGCGAGCGCTGGCTCTCGGCAGCCGTCAGATTGCACGATCAGTCCCAGCGACACAAGGCCGAGTACGCGCCGCAGCGTGAGCTGGCGGAAGCCGCCGATGCGAAGGCTGCCGTGGTACTCGCGGACGTTGTGGAGTCGCTGACACAGGAAGCCGTCGCAGATGGCGCCACGTTCCTGGCTGCTCAGCAGAACGCCATCGCGGCACACCAGGCCAAGGAGAGCGCGTCTCGGTTCCGCAAGCGCTCTTCCACCCGCACCGCGAACAACGCAGACGCCCGCCGTGCGGAGACCGAGCGGGCTGTGCGTGATCGGTGGCAGAGCGTGCCCGGCAGCGAAAGCACTCTGCTCGCGTGGTCCGCGTCCGTCGCCCAGCACGAAGCCAGCCACGTGCCCGCGGTCGTCGAAGCACGCACGGAAGCCACGCAGGCTCGCAAGATTGTCAGCGAGATCGCTGAGAGACAGTCGCGGGAGCGCATGGCGCTGTACGAGCGCGTCCTCGGGAACCGCCGTCCGAGCACGGTTGCCGCGCGGGTGAAGGCTTTGCGTGAGCAGGTGAGGCAGGATCGCCGCTATGTCGCCCAACTCGATGCGCTTCCACCAGATGAAGCGGTGCAGCTCGTCCAGGAGCGTGCTGCCCAGGCCGAGGCACAGCACTCGGCTAGGGAAGAGGCGCGGAAGTCAGCAGAAGCCCGCGCAGCTCGATTCCGTGACGACGACCAGCGGCGGCAGCGAGGACCGAGCCGCGACGTTGAGCGCCGCCTGTAGAGCAACCGGAAATTGTGTGGTCAGGGGGCGCAGGCGGCGCTTCCTCGTCGGAATGTCATATGTCTACGCCAGAATGTGACGTGTGACTGAAATGACGATGAGTGGGAATCAGGGGGCATCGGTGCTGCCCGAACCGGGTCAGGTCGTGGAAGTTCGTGGGTCCACCTGGGCGGTTTCGAACGTGCAGACGCAGGGGTTGCCGCGCAGCCCCGCTGACGAGGCGGTCGCACAGCTCAGCCATGTCGTCGATCTTCAGTCGCTCGATGAGGGCAGTCTCGGTGCGCAGCTCAGCGTTGTGTGGGAACTCGAAGTCGGGCACACAGTGACGCCCGCTCAGGGTCTCCCCGATGTGATCCACACGGACGGCTTCGACCTGCCCGAGACCCTTGCGGGCTTCATCGACGCGATGCGGTGGGGAGCTGTGACAAGCGCCGACCCGAACCGTTACCAGGCCCCGTTCTGGTCGGGCGTGAATGTCGAGGCGTATCAGCTCGAACCGCTCCGCCGCGCGCTCGGAGCGCCGCGCGCGAACCTGCTGCTCGCCGACGACGTGGGTCTCGGCAAGACGATCGAAGCGGGCTTGGTCATCCAGGAGTTGTTCTTGCGACACCGCGCCCGCACGGCGGTGATTGTGTGCCCGCCGAGCCTGTCACTGAAGTGGCAGGACGAGATGCGGGAGAAGTTTGGCCTGGAGTTCACCATCGTGAACTCTGAGCTGATGGCCGAGGTCCGCCGCACGCATGGGCTTCAGGCCAACCCGTTCCAGATCTTCCCGAGGGTGATCGTGAGCATGGCGTGGCTACCCCAGGTGCGTGCGCAGCGATTGCTGCGCGACGTGTACGCGCAGGCAAGCAATCCCAAGACCGGCAGCCGGTATGCGTTCGACGTCCTGGTGGTCGACGAAGCACACCACGTCGCACCGTCGAGCCCGTCGGCGATCGCCGGTGGGCGAGGGTATGCCGTCGACACCCAGCGCACGGTCGCCGTGCGCCAGCTCGCCGAGAGTTGCGAGCACCGACTGTTTCTCAGCGCGACGCCGCACAACGGTCACCCGGAGTCGTTCACTGCGCTGATGGAGATGATCGACCCCCGCCGCTTCGCCCGCGGCGCGGATCTCGACGCAGCAGCACTCAAGGACGTGACCGTCCGCCGTCTGAAGACCGACCTGACCGGCAAGGGCTTCAAAAAGCGCAAGGTCAGCACGATCCCGTTCGATTCCTTCGACGATGAGCAGAAGATGTTCACCCTGCTCGACGAGATCGTCACGAAGAGCGCGAAGCTCAACGGCAAGAAACCGACCGGCGACATCGTGACGATGCTGCTGAAGAAGCGCTTCCTTTCGAGCCCGTTCGCGTTCGGGATGACGCTGAGCAACTATCTCGCCTCGAAGGCGGGTCGCGGGTTGTCCGAAGATGACTACGACGACATCTTCGGCGAGGGGCAGTCCGATGAGGAAGAAGGCCTCTGGGAGCAGGACGAGTCGGAGAAGCTCCGCGAGTCCAAGGAATCCGACCCGCTCAGCGCCGCCGAACCGGGCCAGCTTGAGACCCTGGCGAACTGGGGGCTGGGTTACGAGAGTCGCGCCGACTCTCGCCTCGACCGGCTGACCCGGTTCCTTGATGCCGTCTGCCGCCCCGATGGCAAGCTCTGGTCGAACGAGCGCGTCGTGGTGTTCACCGAGTACGCACACACGGTCGAGTGGCTGACCCGCGTGCTGCGGCAGAAGGGGTACAACGACGACCGCTTAGCGGTCATCCAGGGCTCGACACCGCCTGAGGAGCGCGAGTACATCCGCTCCCAGTTCACCGCCGACCCGTCCAAGGAACCCGTGCGGGTGCTGCTCGCCACGGACGCCGCGGGCGAGGGTATCGACCTCCAGAACCACTGCCACCGGCTCGTGAACTTCGACATCCCATTCAACCCGTCGCGACTGGAGCAGCGCATCGGACGCATCGACCGCTACGGCCAGACCCAGCAGCCCGAGGTCTACCACTTCGTCCCCGAGCGGGAGTCCTCGACCTACGGCTCGGACCTGCGGTTCATGGAGATCATCGCTCGCAAGATCGCCCAGGTGGAGTACGACCTCGGCTCGGCCAATCAGGTCGTTGGCGCCGAGATCCAGGGTCACTTCGGCAAGCGCGCCGCGACGAAGGCGAGGTCGAAGAGCGTGGACACCAACGAGGTGATCAACCAGGCGCTGGCCGGCGGCATGGAACTCAACGCCCGCTTGACGCAGCTGGAGCAGGGCTACGACGCGTCCCGGACAGAGATGCACCTCGATCCAGCGAACCTGCGCCGCGTCGTCGATACCGCGCTGCGGATCAACCACCAGTCACCGCTCGTCCCGAACTACGACT
This sequence comes from Microbacterium tumbae, assembly GCF_054780175.1. Classification (NCBI taxonomy): domain Bacteria; kingdom Bacillati; phylum Actinomycetota; class Actinomycetes; order Micrococcales; family Microbacteriaceae; genus Microbacterium; species Microbacterium tumbae. The sequence continues at coordinate 765,716 of NZ_BAAGWV010000002.1, read as the reverse complement.
TCGCCCAGGACACCCACGCCGAGGTCTTCACCGTGCCGAGCCTCACCGCCGGCTGGCGTGACACGCTGCGCGGCCTCGATACCCGGCTCGACCCGGGTGTGCTTCGACCGATCACCTTCGACCCGGACGCCGCCGACGGTCGAGCGGACCTGGTGTACGTGCACCTCGGGCACCCGATCGTCCAGAAGGCGCAGCGTTTGCTGCGGCGCTCGCTGTGGAGCATCGACTCCACGCTGCGCCGTGTGACCGCGGTCGTCGTCGATGACCTTGAGGAGTCCTTCGTCGCGGCGGTCACGCGCATGGTGCTTGTCGGACGCGGCGGCGTCCGCCTCCACGAAGAGGTGTTCCTCGCCGGTGTCCGCCTCCACGGTCGGCGCGCGATGGCCGAGGAACGAGCGGAGGCTGCACTCGATACCGCCCTCGACCAGGAAGACCTGGCCCTCGCTGACGATCGCGTGCGCGACCAGCTCTGCGACCTGTGGAATGTGCCTGACGCGCCGCTCCGCCTGCGCCTGGAGGAGTCCATGCGGGCGCGTGCGGAACGTAAGCAGGCTCAGGTGACCGAGCAGCTCCAGCGCCGCGAGGCCGCCGACGTGCAACGTGCACGGGACATCTTCGCTGCGTTCCGGGCAAACCTCCGCGACTCCCTCGCGCGGCTGCGCGCTGAGGAGACCGAATCACAGGGGCAGTTGTTCACCGACGTCGACCAGGAGCGCCAGTGGCGACGCGACCGTGAGGCGATGCAGCGCCGCCTCGATGAGCTCGACGACGAAGAGGCACGCGAGACCATCGCGATTAAGGACAGGTACGCTGACGTGAAACCCCACACGACCGCCGCCGCCGTGGTCTTCGCGCTCACCCGCAACGACGCAGACGGGTGGCGCGACTGATGGCACGCCGACCCGTACGCAACCGCCCCGCAAAGAGCGCCGCGGACCTGCACCGTGCCTGGCTCGAACTCGTCGACACCGAAGGCCCGTTCCTCGCCATCCCAGCGCTCAAGCGCGTCTGGCCCGAAGGGATACCGCAGCTCGCCGAGGCTCGCAAGACCGTCCTTTCGGACGCCCGCAAAGACTTCGAGTCAGCCTGGGAACGCTACGACCGCAGCGCCGCGTCCGACGCCGCGCTGGACGCCTACCGCTCCGCCCGCGACAAGTGGGTCGAAACCGTGCTGCGCGACGTCGCAGGCTGGGCCGAGTCGCTCGCCTGGGGCGAGGTTCCCGGTGTCACCGCGCAGTCGCCAAACCATGCGGTAACCGTCCGCGCGCAGGCTTCGCTCGACGGAGAGGAAGGGGGCGGCGCGATCGTGCACGTCATCGACCCGGTCGACTCCCTCCGCGAATTGCCGGGTGACCTGTGGGCGGCCAACCCCGTCGACCGCGTCGAGGCGATGCTGCGCGAGAGTAGTGTGCCGATCGGCATCGTCACCGACGGCCGCTGGTGGGGGCTCGTCTGCGCACGCGAGAACGCGATGGCAGCCTCCGGCATCGTCGACGCACTCACCTGGACCGAGGAACCCCGCACCCGCGACGCGTTCCTGGCCCTGATCGGACGCCAGCACCTCATCGGCGGTGACCCCGCCGAGCGGCTTCCGGTGCTCTTCGCGGAGTCCGTCGCCGCGGCTGAGGAGATCACCGAGGCGCTGGGTGCGCAGGTGCGCCGCGCGGTCGAGCTGCTCATCCAGTCCTTCTCCGAGTCCGCGGCCGACGCGAAGCGGCGCAATCTACCGGACCCGCTCCCGGACCGCCCTCACAACAGCTACGAGGCCGCCGTCACCGTGATGATGCGCGTGGTCTTCCTACTCTTCGCCGAAGAGCGCGGGCTGTTGCCCCAGGGTGAGCTGTTCGATCAGGGCTACGGCATCGCCCGCGAACTCGACCAGCTCATCGCCCGCGAGTCGGCGGAGAGCGAGGAAGCCCTCGACGCCACCTCCCTCACCTGGCACCGGCTGCTGGCCACCAGCAACGCCCTCTACCGCGGCGCGACCTTCGAGAACCTGCGCATGCCCGCGTACGGAGGCTCGCTGTTCGACCCGGCCCGTTTCCCGTTCCTGACCGCGACGAGCGACCTCGGCACGCTGGGCGTGACGGTCTCCGATCGGGTGATGCTGCACGTCCTCCGAGCCGTGCAGATCGCCGAGATCAAAGGCGAGGCCAGGCGCATCTCGTTCCGCGACATCGACGTCGAGCAGATCGGCTACATGTACGAGGGTCTGCTCGGCTACACCGCGACCGTCACCCCCGAAGTGGTGCTCGGTATCCTCGGCACCCGCGGAGAAGAGCCCGAGATCCCGCTGGCGAAGCTGGAGGAACTGGGCAGCACGAACAGCGACCGCAGGAAGCTCGCCAAGGCCATCCGCGCCTGGATCGAGACTGATCAACCCTCCGCGAAACCCTCCTCCGAGGCCGCCATCGCCAAGGCTATCGACGCTGTGGTCGACCCGGGCATCGTCAGCGCCCTCATCCAGGCCGTCGGCGACGACCTCGACCTGCGCGAGCGCGTCAAGCCCTGGCTCGGGCTCGTGCGACTCGACCTGCGCAATCGACCGTTCGTCGTCCCCGAGGGCGGGCTCCTGGTCAAGGAGACGCCATCACGGAAGAACGCCGGAGCGCACTACACGCCAAAATCCCTCGCTGAAGACGTCGTCAAACACGCTCTCGAACCCCTCGTGTACGCGCCCGGCCCGCACCAGACGGCCAACCGTGATGAGTGGAAGCTGAAGTCGCCGTCGGACATCCTCAATCTCAAGGTGGCGGATATCGCCTGCGGTTCGGGCGCGTTCCTCGTGGCGGCGGCGCGCTTTCTCGCCGACCGGCTCGTCGAGGCGTGGGTCGTTGACAACCCCGCGTGGGCGGGCCGCAAGGACCTGCGGACCCTCGCTATCCGCGAGGTCGTCGCCAAGTGCCTCTACGGCGCCGACATCAACGACATGGCCATCGAGATGTGCAAGCTTTCGCTCTGGCTCGTCTCCCTCGATCGGAACCTGCCGTTCTCCTTCGTCGACGACAAGGTGTTCCTCGGCAACTCACTGCTCGGGCTCACCGACCTCAAGCAACTCCGAGCTATGCACATTGACCCGTCCAAGGCGAACCGCCAGCAGGGCATGCTCGACATCTTCGAGGTCGACACCGACTCGATCATCAAGCGTGCGGTCGAGCTACGGGAAAGCCTCGCGTCACCAGTCGAACCGGACGACAGCCCGGCCCGATCCGCGGCCGCCAAGCTACGGCAGCTCGCGCAACTCCACGCGGTCACGGCCGATCTTCGCAAGCTTGCCGACGGCGTCCTCGCAACCGGACTCGTGCTCGGCGGCAAGCCCGGACGTGCACTTGATACCGCCTACGAAGATCTGCGCGAAGCGGCACGCAAGGCATACCCCGGTGCTGGTGGCGAAGCCGACTCGATCTGGCTCGACTCAAAGATCGACGAGGGACTCACCCCGACCGTCGAGACCGACTACGCCCGCTGGCAGCCGCTCCACTGGATCATCGAGGCCGCCGACGTCATGGTCGACCACGGAGGCTTCGACGCCATCATCGGTAACCCGCCGTTCCTCGGTGGCAGCAAGCTGACGGGCGCCATGGGTACGAACTTGCGCGACTGGCTTGTCAACTGCCTCGCGGGAAAGCGGGGCAACGGTGATCTCGTTGCCTACTTCTTCTTGCGCGCTACCTCCCTCCTGCAGGCGCAGGGTGTTTTGGGTCTGATCGCGACGAACACTGTGGCGCAGGGCGACACCCGTGAAGTCGGCCTCGACACTATGGTCGAGCAAGGCTTCGTAATCACGCGGGCAATACAGTCGCGAACCTGGCCCGCTGCTACAGCGAACCTGGAGTACGCGGCAGTTTGGGGAACCCGAGCGAATGTCGCTGAAGGCCTTCCGAGGATTGCCGACGACACGCCTGTCCGGGCCATCTCCACCCTCCTTGAAGCCCAAGGGAGAGCGTCTGGCCTTCCCGTTAGATTGAAGGAGAATGCAGGCGTCGCCTTTCTTGGGGCAAAGGTTTACGGGATGGGGTTCGTTCTCGATCCCGAAGAGGCGCAAGAGTGGATTGCCGCGGATGCCCGCAACGCTGAGGTGCTCTTTCCCTACCTCAACGGGGAGGACCTCAACTCCCGCCCGGACTGCTCGCCCTCCCGCTGGGTCATCGACTTTGGCGACCGACCCGAATCAGAAGCCGCAACATACGAGGTGGCGTATGCACGGGCGCTCGAAAGAGTCAAGCCCGAGCGTGCGAAGTTGGCCGGCCGCAACAGCAGCGGGGACGACCGTGCGAAGAACTGGTGGAAGTTCGGTCGACGTACTCCGGCACTGTCCAGAGCAATCGCTGACCTTTCTGAGGCGTTCGCGATCACGCGCGTCAGCAAGACAGTCATGCCTGTCCGCGTGCCGACGGGCCAGGTGTTCAGCGACTCTCTGATCGCCTTCGCCTCTGCCGATTACAGTGACCAGGCAGTCTTGTCATCGAGCCTCCACCAGCTCTGGGCCATCACGTACGGTTCGACGCTCGAAACTCGAGTTAGGTACACGCCGTCGGACGTGTTCGATACGTTCCCACGCCCTGCACCCACCAAGCGCCTGGAGCAGGCGGGGCGAACTCTTGACACAGAGCGCCGGGAGATCATGCTGCGCCGAGAGCTCGGCTTGACAAAGCTCTACAACTTGGTGAACGACCCCGCGGTCAAGGGGGACGACGACGTTGAGCGCATTCGCGCGATTCATACGGAGGCTGATGCTGCCACGGTTGCCGCGTACGGGTGGGACGACGTGCATCTCCGGCACGGGTTTCACACCTATCGCCAAGCTGAGCGCTGGTCGATTTCATCGGTGGCGCGTGTCGAACTACTCGACCGACTGCTGGCCGAGAACCACCGACGCGGCGGCGCCAGCCCAGGGCCATCGACGACACACCCTCCGTCGATGACGATGGGAGATACGTTGTTCTCCTGATGACCGCCGAGCGGTCACGACGTGACGGTTCAAGTCAGCTGAACAGCGTGTTGTCCTCGGTCTCGCCCCTACGGGAGGACCTGGAGTTCTCGAGCGGCTCGGCAGCAGCACGTCGCTGGTTCTCCTCCAAGAGCCTGTCAAGCACCTCTATCCGAGCTGCCGGGTCGAGTGTCCACCTCGTCATCTTGCGAAACTCGTGGAAGCCGTGATTCGGCGCCAGATCTGACCAACCGTACGCATCGAGAACGCCAGCATCCAGGTCTTCATGGATGGCTCGAATCTCCGCCACGTCTGCATCGCTGATGTCGAGCATCATCGGATCGTTGACAAGGTTGTAGAGCGACGTCAGTCCGAGGCCCCTTCTCAGCATGATTTCGCGGCGGGTGCGGTCGAGGCGCACGCCCAGCGCATCGAGAGAGGTGCTCGACTTCGGCCGCGGGAAAGTCTCGAAAACATCCGAGGGGGTGTAGCGAGGGTCGTTTCGCATTCCCGAGCCATAGGTGATCGCCCAGAGCTGGTGGAGGCTCGATGACAAGACTGCCTGGGCACTGAAACTGTCTGTAATGAAGACGCCAAGCGCGTGGCTGAAGACCTGAGCTGCTGGCACGCGTACCGGCATCACTGTCTTGCTTACGAGGGCGATTGCTAGCACCTGCGCCTGGTCACTGTAATCGGCAGAGGCGAAGGCGATCAGAGAGTCGCTGAACACCTGGCCCGTCGGCACGCGGACAGGCATGACTGTCTTGCTGACGCGCGTGATCGCGAACGCCTCAGAGAGGTCTGAAATCGCCTTCCGCAGCCCTGGCGCGTTCTCGCCGTATTGCCACCACCTCTCACGCCTGACAGCTCGGTTGTTCTTCATGCGCTCCGGCTTCACGCGTTCGAGCGCCCGTGCGTATGGGATCGGGTATGCAGCAGCGGCCACCTCGCTTCGTTCGTTGAAGTCGATGACCCAGCGGGAGGGCGAGCAGTCCGGGCGGGAGTTGAGGTCCTCCCCGTTGAGGAACGGGAACAGGACCTCAGCGTTGCGGGCATCGGCGGCAATCCACTCTTGCGCCTCAGTCGGGTTCTAGGTCGGTGCCTGTCTCAAGGAGCAAAGTCACACGACGTCGACAAGAGCCGATGGACTGGCCTGATGAACCTCAAACAAGTACGTCGATGTGTCCTCTACGCCCGCCTCAGTGTCACCAAGGAAGAGTCCGTTTCTATTGCGCGGCAGCTTCAGTCATGTCGTCGCTACGCCGAGGCCCGCGGTTGGGAGGTTGTCGGTGAGTTCGTCGATGACGGTGTCTCGGCGACGGCCAACCGTCCAGAGGAGCGTCTCGGATGGAAATCGCTGCTCGCAGCTCGCGACTTCGACGCGGTGATCATCTGGAAAGTTGATCGGCTGGCGCGCCGAGTACTCGACTTCCTCCACGCGGACGAGACGCTCCAGAAACGGGGTGCGGGTCTCGTCGCCGTCGAGGACCCGATCGACATGACCAGCCCACAGGGGCGTGCGTTTGCCGTCATGCTCGCCGTCTTCGGTGAGATGGAGGCCGAGGCCATCCGCGCTCGAGTTCGAGCTGCGCGCGCGCAGATCCTCAAGGACGGACGGTGGCCCGGTGGCGGCATCCCGTATGGGTACCAGTCGATCCCGAATCCCGACGGCCCAGGCCGAGTGTTGTCGAAGGACGTTGAGCGCATCGCTTGGCTCTCGAAGGCTGTCGCCAAGGCGCTTCGAGGCGAGACAGTGAACTCAGTCGCCACGTGGCTCACCGATAGTGGCGCACCGCTACCCTTGCGTCGCATCGAGCGCACATCGGGGAGCAAATCTTGGAACCGTCAGACGATCGATGGTCTGCTGCGCAACCCGGTGCTCGCCGGGATGACGCCGCACAACCCCGGCCGCGCCAAGAGCGCAAAGCGGGTCGACCCGTTCGCGGTACTGCGGGACGAGCACGGCTCCCCGATCATCAACGAGGCGCTCGCCATCATCTCCTATGACGAGTTCGAGACTCTGCAACGACTCCTTGACGCCCGAACCGCGCCACAGGCCCGGAAGCGATCCGAGCGCCGATCGACGAGCGCCTTTCTCGCACGCGTCGCCCGCTGTGATGAGTGCGCCGTTTTCCTCTGCCGCGGCACAAACCAGAAGCGGCCCATCCTCTACTGTCCAAGGTGCCGCCAGACCATTGGCCGCACAGCGCTCGACGCCTACCTGATTGACCGGCTCCTCTCCGAACGTACCGAAGAACTGGTGGGCGATCTCGATGTCGCCGAGGCCTGGGCACGCGCCGGTAGCGATGACAAGGCCCGGCGGGGGGTGCTCGTATCCCAGCTCGACACTCTTGTCATCCGCCGTGGGGTCGTCGGTCGCTACTTCGACGAGGATCGCGTGTTGCTGGCATGGTCATCGACGCACTGACGCTCCCGTGTCCTGCTGATCGACGTCAGTGGCCTGCGGCAGACTGGTTCCATGGCAGAAGGCACGAACGCGCGTACCCCTATGGGCTCGGACTACGTGCTCAATTTCCCGACGGACGGCAGCTCGTTCGATGTGCGCGAGAACCTCGTTGACATCCTGGAACGGGAGTTACTCGGGCCGATCCATGGCGAGGAAGAGTTGCTGCCATTCAGCCCGAAGCAGACGTACCTCGTTGGGCTGGTCGCACCGGTGAAGCTCACGGGCATCGGCTCTTCGGTTCTGGACCAGGACGATGCCGACGACCTCGCGGAGGTGCGTCTCGACGAGAGTGGCGTTACGGAAGGCCGAGGGGTTCCGACGATCGCCGCCGACGAGAGCGAGGCTGACGCCGAAGAGGATGATGTCGAGGACCGTGCGCCTAAACAGGGCTTGATGATCCCTGCTTCGATGGGCTTGCGGTTTCAGGTGCCGAGCGACTTGGCATCGTTCGATGTCTCGGCGTCGTGGGGTACGTACGAGATCGTCGAGACCGATGAGGTGTCCAAGTCCGGCCGCTCGATCCGCAAGTATCAGCGCACGCCGGTCGAGGAGACTCGGACGATCCTGCTCGCGACGCTCACCCCGGGCCGTACGGAGACGGTTGTGCTCCGTGACGCAGTTTGCCTGCGGATCGACCGCTACAACGACGCAGAGTACGGGCGGGTGCTCGTGGAGATTGCGCTGTGTAATGACCGCGAGACTCCGATGCCAATCCCGTCGAACATGTGGATGTTCCAGACGAAGCTCTTCATCGACGCAGGCGGTGACGAGGTGTTCCTGCCTGTGAGAGATGTGATGGAGCAGGAATGGCCTGAGCATGACGACGAGGTGCGTCGTCTCGATCTTCAGTACAAGGATCGGCTGGAGTTCGCGATCGGTCGTACCTGCTCCGCCGATTGGGTCGTGCGCAAGGGCTCGCGCCGCGCTACCGCGGTGTCTACGACCTGGTTGCCCAAGGCTGAGACGCCCCAGACTCGGGCCGGCGAAGTCGAGGGTGCGACCTTGGCAATGAAGGCGCTGGCCTCCGGTACCCCGGACGACCTTCGTGCGGGGCTCGCGCCGCTGGTGGCAGGGTACGGCGCATGGCTTGACCGGCAGGAAGGTGTCGCTGCGCAGCTGCCGGCTCATCTGCGTGAGACCGCCGATGTAGTGCTGTGGGAGGCGCGGCAAGCGCACCAACGTCTCGTCCAGGGTCTGGAGTTTGTCGCGACGGATGCGACCGCACTTCAGTGCTTCCAGTTCATGAATCACGTGATGCGCGATCAGCGTCTTGCCTCGCAGGTCGCCGAGGCTCGCAAGTCCGAGCCTGCACTGTCGATCAAGGATGCGCGGGCGACTTTCGAAACGGCCGAGGCGGATGGGAAGCCGGTCGCCTCCTGGCGTCCGTTCCAGCTTGCATTCATTCTCATGCAACTCGGTGCGCTCGCCGACCCGACCGCGCCACTGCGCAGCGCGGAACATCAGGCACGCGTGGAGTTGCTGTTCTTCCCGACCGGTGGCGGCAAGACCGAGGCATATCTCGGCCTGGCTGCGTACACGTTCGCGATCCGTCGTCGGCAGGCGGTTGTGCAATCGAGTGACGGCCCTCTGAACGGCGGCGACGGGGTCTCGGTGCTGATGCGCTACACGCTGCGCCTCCTGACGGCTCAGCAGTTTCAGCGCGCGACTGCACTCGTCTGCGCCGCCGAACTCGCCCGCCGCGAGGATGAAGCGACCTGGGGGACCGAACCGTTCCGCATCGGCCTCTGGGTCGGCACCGACGTCAGCCCGAAGCGGTTCGAGGAAGCCGACGAACAGCTCAAGAAGGTCAACGACGGTGCGTCGCACCGGCTGACGGTCCTTCAGATTCAGCGATGCCCGTGGTGCGGGACCGAGATCACCCCGGCGAACGTGAAGGGTGACGCCACCAGCCGCCGGGTGTTCGTGCACTGCGGCGACGAGCTGGGCCGGTGCCCGTTCTCCAAGGGAGGCGGCGTTCCCGAGGGACTTCCGGTTCTCACCGTCGACGAGGAGATCTACCGGCTCACTCCGGCGTTTGTCATCGCAACAGTCGACAAGTTCGCCCGGCTCGCACGCGAGGGCGAAGCGGCCTCACTGTTCGGGTACGTCAGCAAGCGCTGCGGGCGACACGGCTACGTCCACCCCGACTACGCCGCCTGTACGGTGCAGTCGCATCCGGCGAATAACGGCCACCCGGCCGCGACCGTGATGCCGGTCAATCGCTTGCGCCCTCCGGACTTGATCATCCAGGATGAGCTACACCTCATCACCGGGGCGCTCGGCACGGCCGTCGGCCTGTTCGAGGTCGCCGTCGAGACGCTGTGCTCGTGGGAGACGCTCGAAGGCAAGACGGTCAAGCCGCTGATCGTCGCCTCGACGGCCACCGTGCGCAACGCGGTCGAGCAGGTGCGGCAGCTCTACGGCCGCAAGGTAGAGATCTTCCCGCCGCAGGTGCTCGACGTGGCGGACACCTTCTTCTCGCGCGAGGTCGAAGTCTCCGAGCAGAACCCCGGCCGTCGTTACGTCGGCGTTAGTGCGCCAGGCGTGCGCTTGTCGAGCGCCGAGATCCGCCTCGCTGAGGTGCTGCTGCTTGCAGGCCAGTTGCTGCTCGACCGCGCTGGCATCGAGGCAGACCCGTACATGACTCTCGTCGGGTACTTCAATGCCACACGGGAACTCGCCGGCATGCGCCGGTACGTGGACGACGACGTGAGCACTCGAGTCGGCAACCCTCGGCGCGACTCCGGCTTCCCGCGCAGGTACGGCACTGCGTTCGGGAGCCTCAACGTCGCCGAGTTGACCTCGCGGATCTCCGGCGCCGACATCGGCAAGACCCTCGACAAGCTCGGGCTCGAGTTCGACCCGAGCTATGACACGACTGCGGCGTTCAAGGCGCGAATCGCGTTGCGCCGGGAAGACAAGGCCGCACCCAAGCGGGACGGGGACGCCCCCTTCGATGTCGTCCTCGCCACGTCGATGCTCCAGGTGGGTGTCGACGTGCAGCGCCTCGGACTCATGCTCGTGGTCGGCCAGCCGAAGAACACCGCTGAGTACATCCAGGCGTCGTCGCGGGTTGGCCGCGACGCGGCACGCCCTGGCCTGGTCGTGTCGCTGGGGAACTGGGCGCGGCCACGCGACCTCGCCCACTTCGAGCAGTTCCGGCACTACCACGACACGTTCTACAAGCAGGTCGAGGCGCTCTCCGTCACGCCGTTCTCACCGACGTCACTCGAGCGCGGCATTGATGGGCTGCTCGTCAGCGCCGCGCGCGTCGCCCAGGCTACAGTCGTGGACGGGCTCTCGCCGGAAAGCGAGGCAGGCAGGATCGCCATGCAGCATCCCGCAGTCGCCGGGATCATTGAGCGTCTCAAAGCACGTATCTCTGCGGCTTCGCGAATAGATGAAGAGGTGAAGACCGCGAGCAACCGACTCGTCAATCGCCTTGATCAATGGTCGAAACGGGCAGCCTTGGCTGTGTCGCAGCACCAGACTCTTGTGTACGAGCGGACTCGAGATGACCCAAAGTACCTGCCGCTCATCGTCAGCCCCGAGAACCACCGCGCCAAAGTCGGCAGCTCCAGCGACGCACCGTTCGTGATCGCGAACTCGATGCGCGAAGTGCAGCCGGAGATCAACATTCTCGTGTCGCCCGTACCGGATCGACTCTTCGCCAGGACTCCCAAGGGTGTAGACAACTGGGCACTGCCCGCCGGGGAGGACGACTGATGACCGACGTCACCACCGCGCCACTGCCCGACAACAACGACGCCCTCGACCCGCTCGGCGATGCCGACGAAGACATCGCGAAGAATCGGGCCAAGGTCGGCTCCGCGCGTCCTTCGTCGCTGCTGTACACGTACGGTCCTGGCGCGATCATGGACCTGCCGAACTTCTCGGTCATGCCCGCCGGACTCGACGACTGGGAGCCGATCTGGAAGCGCCGTGAGATCGTCCCGACGATCCTTGAACCGCGCCTACTCAACGTCGTCCGGCTGCACCTCGGACCGCAGGTCGATGCACTGCGTCCGTTCCCGTGGCAACCGAAGGGGTCGATGTCTACCGAAGGCTCCGACCTCGGCCTGCCCGCGCGTGTGTTCCCGCAGTGGTTCCGCTGCACCGGTTGCGACTACCTCGGTCCGCTCACGCGGTTCACCTATACCAACACGCATCCGTTCCGCCCAGATCTGGCTCAGTTCACTCATAAGCCGTGCCCTGGCCGGGGCGGACGTGGACGACGTGAGGGCAGCCCGGCGGTGCCAGCGCAGCACCTGCTGACCTGCACCAACGGACACCTTGACGAGTTCCCGTACGCGCTGTGGGTGCACAAGGGTGAGAAATGCCCCGTCGCAGAGAACCCCGACCTGAAGATGCGCGACGCCAACGTTGGTAAGAGCGTCGGCTCCACGATCATCTGCCAGTCCTGCAACGCGACCCGTGGCATGGCCGAGGCCCAGGGCGTGAAGGGACGGGAGAAGCTTCCCCAGACCTGCCGCGGCCGCCACCCTCATCTCGGCGCCTTCTTCCCTGGCTGCAAGGCTCAGCCGGCTTTGATCATGATGGGTGCCTCGAACCTTTGGTTCCCTTCGACTCAGAGCATCATTGTTATGCCGCGCTCGGAGGCCGAGCAGAAGGAAGCGCTCGCCGACCAACTTCGCGTCGAGCTCGGCGTCGAGCAGATCCAGCAGTTCGCTGACCAGATCCCGGTCATCCGCGCACTCGCCGGGGCACGCGACATCGACGTGGCCAGCCTCTCTGACGCCGACCTCACTACTGCCGTCGCCGACGTGCTCGCGCCCCCGGAGTCGGAAGAGGCCCGCGAAGAGCGCCGCGCCAGCTGGGACCCGATCGAGCTACTCATCCCCGAATGGCGCTATCTCCAGAAGCCGATTCTGTTCCCCGAACAGCAGAACGACACAGGGCTCATGGTCACGGAGAAGCAGCGCGGTGCTGACCTGCATCCACGCCTCACCCGCGTCGTCGGCGTGGACAGGATGAAGAAGGTGAACGCTGTCCTCGGCTTCACTCGCCTCGACGAGATGGATCGCGTGAATGACGTCGCCTCGCGCCTGGTTGACCTCACCCGGACGGGCAAGCCCGTCTGGGTGCCTGCCACCGAGGATCGAGGAGAAGGGATCTTCCTCCAGCTCGACCTCGATGCTGTCGCGCGGTGGGAGCGAGAGATAGAGGTGTCTCCGTTGTGGGATGCCCACGTCCAAGCACACCGCCGAAATTTCGCCCGTCGCTTCTCCGAGACTGCCGAAGCGGTGGACCCCGATACTCGTATGCCCGCACCGCGTTACTGGCTCGTTCATACGCTGTCCCACATTCTCATCCGGGAGATGGCGATGTACTCCGGCTACGGCGCGGCCAGTCTCACCGAACGCATCTACGCGTGGCGTGATGAGCCCGGGCGCGAGGCTGCGGCGGGGCTGCTCATCTGCACGACAGCGTCCGACAGTGAAGGAACGCTTGGCGGCCTCGTAGCTCTCTCAGAACCGACGAAGCTCCAGAGCATCGTGCTGTCCGGATTGCGTCGGGCCGCGCGATGCTCGTCCGACCCGGTTTGCGCTCAACGCACGCCGTCCGACCCTGAGGACTTCCTTCACGGCGCGGCCTGCCACACCTGCTCCTTCGCTTCGGAGACCTCGTGCGAGAAGGCCAACCGGTTCCTCGACCGTCGGTTCCTCCTCGACCTCCCGACCTCGAGCGGCCCAGCCGTTCCGGGCTTCTTCGGCAGCGTTCATGGCCTCTGACCCGCTTGCGGAACTCGGCAGGTTCCTCACCGCGACCGAAGCGGAGCGGCTCGCAATGCAGTTCGGGACCGGCACGCCCGTCAGCGTCGCCGTACGCGAGATTGCGATCAGTCGTCGCGAGCACGTTAGGGAGCTGCTTGAAGCATCGGAGATCGCTCCCAGCGACCGCGAGCGTGCTGTCAGTGTGCTGCGCGCGATCGCCGGTGCGAAGACCGTCCTACGTGAGCTGACGCCGGTGTGGACGATGCCCGGTAATGAGGCCAACACCGGCCACCTCACCAGCGAGTTCCACCGCATCGTCGGAGCAGCACGGCAGTCGGTGACAGCGGCGACATACAACTTCCAGGACACCTCGCAGATGTGGGCGGCCCTGAAAGCGGCCTCCGATCAGCCCGGCGTTGTGGTCACCGTTTACGTCGACGCCGGGGTCGCCGACGCCGCGACGGTCAAGGTTCAGCTACCGGGAGCGACCGTCTACCGCTCTGCGCTCCTGCCCAATGGCAAGCAGGTAATCAGTCACGCCAAGTTCATCGTGGTCGATCACGAGGTGCTGCTCATCACCAGTGCCAATTTCAGTTTCTCCGCCGAGAATCGCAACATCGAGTTCGGCATCCTCATCCGCGATACCGCCCTTGCTGCATCCGTCGAGACCACCATGAGGAGCAAGCATGGGTCGCTCTACGAGCTGGTTCCTTAGCTCCATCAACTCGACGTGGTCAGTGAGTGTCTCGCCCACGCTAGGGCATTCCGACGGCAACAGTCTGGTGCCCGTTGGAGGACACGCGACAGCGGGGTCGCCTGACAAGTGTGGATAAAAACCACACATAGTTGAGCTTCCTGTGCAAGGATTGTATCCATGAAGGAGTTGGATGAGTCGCTTCCGTCGACGTTCACGACGGAGACCTCGCGGGCGCACGGCGTGCATCCGCGAGACCTGTATGCCTGGCGAGATGGCGGGAGGATCATCGAACTCTCGCGCGGGGTCTTCCGTCGAGCAGACGCGCCCCCGGCGTCTTACCCCGACATGATCGCAGTGGCGCACCGCGCTCCTCGCGCGATCGTGTGCTGTATTTCGGCGGCAGCAATCCACGACCTGACGGATGACATGCCGGCGTTGGTGCAGATCGCGGTTCCCAAACGGTCGCATACGCCGGCGATCACTTACCCGTCTGTGACGGTGTTTCGCTTCGATGAGGCCACGTTCGAACTCGGTGTGACCGCGTTCGAGGCGGGGCCGGGGGAGCCCGTGCGCATCTACGATGCGGCGAGGACGGTGGTGGATCTCATGAGATTTCGGAGACGCCTTGGTGAGCCGATTGCGCATGCCGCGCTTCACCGATATCTGGCAGCACCGAACTCGAAACCGGCACTGCTGCTGGAGTACGCGGAGGCGCTGGGGACGTTCGGGCCGATGCGTGCTGCGCTCGATGTTGCGAGTGCCCGATGAGTCGCCCCACGCGAGAGAGCGCTGCAGGGCGCGCGTACCTCGACCTGCAGAATCAGGCTCGTCGCCAAAAGCGTGGCACGCAGGAGCTGCTCACGATGTACATCGTCGAGCGATGGCTGTCGCGTATGTCGCGCTCACCGTACGCCGAGGACTTCATCCTGAAGGGCGGGATGCTGCTCGCTTCCTTCGGCACCCGCCGCCCCACGGTCGACGCCGACGCCCTCGCTCGTAACATGGCCTCTGATCAAGAGACCGTGGCCCGTCGTGTGGCCGAGATCGCCGCGATCGAAGACCCAGACGACGGCGTGGAGTTCCTGCCCGACACGGTCACCACTGCGGTGATTCGTGATGACGCGCTGTATTCCGGCGTGCGGGTGACGATGACGGCACAGCTCGCAACAGCGCAGGTCAAACTGCGGCTCGACATCAACTTCGGCGACCCCGTCACGCCGGCCCCGCGAACAGTTGAGCTGCCGTCGCTGCGGCCGGACGCTCCGCCGATCCGCATCCTGGGCTACCCGATCGAGACGGTGCTCGCAGAGAAACTCGTCACCGCGATCGAACTGGGACGAGCGAACACGCGCGTGCGTGACTTCGCGGACATCCACCTCTTGACCGGCACACAGGCTCTTCAGTGCGGAGCACTGCGCGAAGCGCTCACGGCCACCGCAGGGTTCCGCGGGACCACGTTGATCCCTCTGGCGCAAGCCGCAGAGGGGCTCGCAGTGCTGCGCAACTCGACCTATGTCGCTTACCGGAAGGGGCTTGGCGAGGCGGGCGCGAATCTGCCCGAGCGGTTCTCCGACGCCGTTGCTGCCGCTGCTGTCTTCGTCGACCCGGTGCTGGACGGGCTCGACGGCAAAGCCATCTGGAGCCCCGCCGAACGGAGCTGGCGCACGGCACCCGTCACGCCGTCCGAGCCGACAGAATCCACTACAGGTACGACCGACCTGTGACGACTTTCTTCGGATCTGGCCCTATCCGATCTGGTGACCAGATTGGTGACCAAAGACCCTCCCGAGTGGCGCGAATCAGCCCGAATCACTGCGTAGCTGTCGGTAGCCCGCGGTAGACTCAACCCCATGAGATCCCTGAAATCACGGGGAACTCCATCGATTCGGGGCTTTGCTCGGACGGGCCAGGCGGCTCTCAGTTGTTCTTGGTTCGAGTCCAGGTACCCCAGCCATATGCTCCTGGCGCGACTTGTAAGGGCCGGGATGATGATCCGTCCGGCGGTGCGGGTTGCGTAGGCGCCAACCCGTAGAGGGGCTCTCCGGATCTGCCCGTCTTGTTCACCGTCAGGGGAGCCCGTCAAGCGGAATGAGTGCACCGGACTATGAGCTCTCGGAGATGAACAGCACCCGATCAGAGCGATAGTGGTCGAAGACCACCTGGATGGGATTCTCGCCGGTGTCGTAATAGACCTGTCGGCGAAACAGCATCGGTGAGCCTGCGGTGACCTTCAGCAACCGGGCCGTGCGAGTATCGGCTACGGTGCTACCGATTACGGAGGCGACGGAGCCCACCTCACGTCCGAAGTAATCCTGCAGCGCATCCTTCATGACCGCGAGACGCGGGTAGTCCACGCTCTCATGCTCCGTCGAGTAATACGCGGATCGGACACCGATGGTGTCGCCGCCCTGGCGGAACAGGTTCTCGACCATGCGCACCGATGTGATTTCCGGTGCGAGCCGCAGACTCTTACGCAGGGAATCCGTCAAGGGGACGATGCGGGATTCGACCACATCCATCACGATGCGCCCCATCGCGATGACGTTGCCCGAGGCATCGTCTGTCGGGATGAGGGAGAACTGGCTGCGCACACGGGTGCCCACGCGTCGGGCGCGCTCGACGATGCCCTCGGCTGCGAGCTGCTGAAGCGCCTCCCGCACGGCGTTGCGGCTCGCGCCGTATTGTCGCGCGAGGTCATCCTCCACGAGAGCGGAGTCAGGGTCGATCAGCCCCGATTCCACATCCGAGAGCACAAGGTCATAGACACGCCGCGACACGGTGTGCGAATCGACTTCACCTCTGTGCTTGTATGCACCTCGGCCGCTCGCACTCAATATCGAGTCTTGATCTGATGTCATATTGCGCCCGAGAAGGTGATGGACCTGTGCGCGTGAGCGCGATAGGCCGGGAAAGACGAGAAGTATCGGATTTGACGTCGATTATATGTCTCTTCGATCCGGCCCCGGCGCTCATCCACGTGGCGTAACCCCTGGAATCAGTGGCGCAATCCGGCTCTACAGCGGCGTATCTTCGGCGAAACCTTGATGGCCTTCACTGATGGTGGTGCGCGGAACGCAGAGTGCGAGCCGTGGCGAGACCAGAGACCAACAGGAGTTCGCGTGGAGAAGATCATCTGCACATACCGGCTGCGCCCGGACGTCACGCTCGAGCAGTACTCGGCGTATTCGAAGGAGATCGACCAGCGCATCACGAACGGCGAGACGCCCGTGATCCGCTTCGAGGTCTATGCGGTCGAGGAGACAGTCGACGGCGAGTATTTCTGCGACATCGTCGAGGACATCGAGGTCACCGACTTCGCCGCCTGGCAGGAGGCTCTCGCGGGGGAGAACATGTCCTATCCCGTCAAGGTGCTCTTCGAGCGTTACATCGTGCCGGAATCACTGGTGACACTACGTACCAGCCGTATTCGACCCGCGGTGGCATCAGGGGAGCGCCCGCCCTTGCCGGCAGATGCCCCTGAGGCTCGCCCGGGTCGCCCGTGAGCCGCACGAGCGTCGAGACACGAGAGGACCACGCAACGATGAAGGTGGTAGCAGTCGTCGGGAACCCGAAGCCCGCCTCCCGCACGCGGGATGCTGCGGTGCGGTTGATCCATGAACTCGGATACTCCGATCCGGAGGTCATTGAGGTGGCCGAACTCGGCCCTGGTCTGCTCGGGTGGGGGGACGAGAACGTCGCGACGGCAAAGCGTGCGACGCAGGACGCGGATCTCGTCGTGTTCGCGTCTCCCACCTTCAAAGCCACCTACACCGGATTGTTGAAGACGTTCATCGACCAGTTCGAGACGAAGGCAGGCCTCGAAGGGGTCGTTGCCGTGCCGCTCATGCTCGGCGCCGGGCTTGCGCACGCCCAGGCTCCAGAGATGTTGCTGAAGCCGGTCTTGGTCGAGATCGGAGCAACCTGCCCGACGAGCGGGCTGTATCAGCTCGATTCGTCCTACCGAGACGATCCAGGCGCGACCGCGTGGGTGCAGCGATGGAAGAAGACGATCGATGCGTTGGTGACCCTATGAACGGCATGATTGACGAAAGGACCCGAGACATGATTCTGGAGCCCGTGGACGCAGCTGCGCTGCGCGGAGTGTTTTCGGAGTTTCCCTCCGGAGTCGCCGCACTCGCGGCGGTCGCCGATGGAAGCCCGGAGATCCTCATCGCATCGTCGTTCCAAGTGGGGATCAGCCTCGATCCGCCGATGGTGCTGTTCGCCGTCCAGCGAAGCTCGACGACGTGGCCGGTGCTGAGTCGCGCCTCACGTATCGGCGTGTCGATCCTGTCGTCCGGGCATGCGGGGATCGTGCGTCAGCTGGCCGGTCGTGACAAGGCGGCGCGTTTCGACAACGTCGGCACGACAGTGACGGAGAGCGGGGCGCTCCTGCTCGACGAGGCCAGCGTGTGGCTCGAGTGCGAAGTCACTCATGACTACGACGCCGGAGACCATCGTCTGATCGTCTTCACCGTCGGATCCGTGGCTCGCTCAGGTTCTGACCCTTTGGTGTTCCACCGCTCGGGCTTCCACCGCGCGACTCCGCTGACCGCAGCCTGACGGCTCCTCGCGCCGAGGCGCGAGTTCGACAAGTATTCCCAGCTCACCCGTAAGAGAGGTATTCCGTGTTCAAGCTCGGTTGGTTCGTGAATGGCTTCAGTCCCAAGACGTGGCATGGCCCGTGGGCGGGGTCGCAGACGACGGAGTGGTCCGGTCCCGATTTCTGGATCGATCACGCTCGAGCATTGGAACGCGGCGGATTCGACGTCTTCTTCATGGAAGACACCGCGATGCTCGACGACACCTACGGAGGATCGTTGGAGACGACTCTGAAGTTCGCTGAGATGGGGCCGAAGAACGACCCCATGCCGCTCATGCCGCTCCTCGCACGCGCGACATCCCACCTCGGACTCGTCTCGACGATCTCGACGATTCAGTACCACCCGTATATGGCTGCACGCCTCGGCGCCACGCTCGACCATCTCACGCAGGGCCGGATCGGTCTCAACGTCGTCACGAGCGTGAGCCATCGTGTCGCCCAGAACTATGGATACGACGCGCATCTGCCGCATGCGGAACGGTACGCGATGGCTGAGGAGTGGATGGACGCGGTGTCGGCGCTCTGGGACTCGTGGGAGCCGGGAGCGCTCGTCCTCGACGAAGACGAGCCGCGATTCGCAGACCACACCAAGGTGCACCCCGTGAACTTCGAGGGCAGGTACTTCAAGACCCGAGGACCGCTCAACACCGTGCCCGGACCACAGCACCGCCCCGTCATCGCCCAGGCGGGCGGGTCGAATCCCGGTCGGGACTTGGCTGCGCGTAGCGCTGACGTCATGCTGGGTTTGGTCAACAGCCCCGAGGAGATGATCGTATTCCGCGAAGACATGGATCGTCGGTTGATCTCCTACGGGCGCTCGCCCGAAGACCTGCACATCTTCTTCATGTGCCACGCGTACATCGGAGAGACGGACTCGGACGCCCGCGAGCGCTATGACCGCATCCAGCGGCGACGATTCGAGCCGGACGAGATCGTCAAGCGTCTGTGGACGATGTCGTATGCCTCAGGAGGGGAGATCGACTACTCGACGTTCGACCTGCACGCTCCCGTTCCGACCAAGATCGGCAACGGAGAGACCACCACCTTGAAGGCCTTGGTCGAGCAGAAGGACAAGACGCTCTATGACGTCGTAACAGGACCGGCACGCTTCGGCTTCGACTTCATCGGCACTGCGGATGCCATAGCTGAGCAGATGAACGATGTCATGTCGATGACGGGACGGCCGGATGGGTTTCTGATCCAGGGCATAGAGGACGAATTGACCCGCCGCAGCATGGCCGAGATCGCCGACGGATTGAGCCCTGTCCTGAAGAAGCGCGGATACATCCGCAAAGGCTTCTCCGGGAAGACGTTCCGAGAGAACCTCTCCCTCTTCGATTGACACGCCAAGCGTGGTCGGGATGTGACCAGCGGGGGAGACAGCTTCGGGTCGCATATCCTGCTAACGACGGGCCGCGGCCAGGCGTGGTGACGATGAGCCCGGATCAGGAGAGGCTGGAGAGTGGCTACAGGTAAGCCAGGCGATCGATACTCCGTTCAGGGAACTCCTCACGGGCGCAAGCAGAACGCGTCATATCGCGCCTATATGCTGTTGCGTTTCGCCATCAAGGCGGGTGGTCTTCCCGCGGGCATGTTGGTCGAGGAGCGAGCCGTCATGGAGCGTTTCGGCTTCTCCCGCGCCGCGGTGCGTGACGCTCTCAGCGGGCTGAGCTCAGACGGTCTCGTCGATCGCAAGACCGGCCTGGGGACGGTCGTCAAGGTGCGCCCGGTCCCGATCGCGCTCCTGGACGTCGTCCCCCTCGCCAACGACCAGCGCATATCGCTGCGACTCACCGAGACGTACCGGTTAGGTGCGTCCACCTATATCGCGGCGCGTCTGGGCACCGGAAACGCCGACGACATCGTGATGTCGGAGTTCTTCCTCACGGTGGGGGGCGCACGGATCGGTGTTCTCTCCGCTTTCAGTATCGGGTCTATCCCCGGGACATCTCTGTTGCGGCCGGCTTGGGAGATGCCGACGCTCGCAGACGCCTTCCCGAGGCAATACGGCGTCGAGTTCGGTGGCATGGAAGTCTCGATCGACGCACGCCTGGCCGACGAGTCTCTCGCCGAAGTGCTCGACATCGAGCCGGGGTCAGCCATTCTCGCCCGCGAGCAGATTCTCCGTGACATCAACGGCGTGGCCTGGGAATACGGCTTCGCACAGTACCGCGCCGATCAAGTGCTGTTTCGGTCCTCGAGCACGCCTGCCGATGCTCCTTCCGAGAGTGACGGCGAGGGCTGGGCCGGAGAGTTCACCCGCTCGAGTCGCTGATCGCGTCCTTCCTCACTTCGCGGCTGGCACGGGACGGAGTCGGAGTCTTCGCTCAAGTCGTCGACGCGCATCTTCGGCGTAACTCGTGCTCGAGTCGGATATGCCGTCTGGGACGACCTGATCGACCTTTTTGAAGAGACGGTGTCGGCGTCTGCCGCGACGCGTCGTAATCGGCGCATGAGTTCGCTCAGCGGCGCAATTGGGGCGTAACTCCCAGGATGCCGGCGGGAAATGACTTGTGCATAGCGTGATGCGTGCGCTGGAGGAGGTACCCGCCCAACGGCGCGAACGAGTCCGACGAACTCCAGGAGACGCCCCGTGCAGAACGACCCTCGCCCGTTTTCGATTCGTGCCGACAACCTGACCCTGTCCTATGGAGGGGAGCCGGTGGTGCGAAACGTGTCGTTCGAGGTCGCGCCCGGCACGGTACTGGGGATCGTCGGCGAGTCGGGCTCTGGCAAGTCAACGCTTGCGGCGGCGATCGCGGGGTTCCTTCCGCATTTCGGCGGTGAGGTTGTCTCAGGCGATCTCGACGTTGCGGGTGAATCGCGTTCGGCGGCGTATCCGGGCCGGCGCGCGGTGATCCCGAGATCCGTCTCCGGCGTGACGATGATCTTCCAGGATGCGATGACATCCATGGACCCGGTCGCAACGCTGGGCAGCCAGTTGACCGCAGCATTGCGCCGCTATCCGCGGGGCCGCAGGGACTCCAGCGGTCCGGTATCGGGCAGGAGGCGCCGCGGCGAGCGCTACCGGGAGGCGGTACGGCTGCTCGAGAGCGTGGGATTCGTCGCCCCCGAGCAGCAGCTGCGCCAGCGGCCGGGGGACCTCTCGGGCGGCATGCGTCAACGGGCGCTGATCGCTCTCGCGCTCGCTTCGAGACCACGGGTGCTGATCGCCGACGAGCCCACGAGTGCCCTCGATGTGAAGCTGGCGACGCTCACGATGCGACTGCTCGTCGAATCGGCCCGAGAGCAAGCGACGACGCTCGTCGTCATCGCACACGACCTGCGGCTCGTCGCTTCGTACGCCGACGCGATCGCCGTCATGCGCGCCGGGCTGCTTGTCGAGCACGGTCCGGCTGGGCGTCTCCTCTCGGATCCGCGGGAGGTGTATACGCGGCAATTGCTGGCATGCGTTCCCTCCCTCGACTCCTACCGTCAAGATCGGCTCGTGACCGTGACGGCGCGCGGGGGCGAGGAGCGGTGAGCGCGCTCGGTCAGAAGGGACTGGAGGTGCGCGGTGTCACCAAGATGTTCCGAGGAGCCGGCTCGCAGACGATTGCGGTCAACAACGTCTCGCTGCGTCTCGACTCGGGTGTGCGTACCGGCATCGTCGGCGAGTCCGGGTCGGGGAAGTCGACTCTCGCGCGCATGCTGTGCGGCCTCGCCGAGCCCACGAGCGGTGCCGTGTGCTACGGAGGCGTTGATGTCCGGCGTCTCGTCCGCACGCGGAAGACTCTGCGCGAATTCCGCCGCGACGTTCAGTTCGTGGCGCAGGACGTCGGCAGCTCGTTCGAGCCGGGTGCACGATCACGTCAGTCGGTGTTGCGCCCCGCGCTGGGGCTTCGGCCGAGGTTGGATCATGACGCGCTCGAGAGCCGCCTTGACGAACTCGTCTCGGCTTTCCACCTCGACCGGCGGGTCCTGGACCGTGATCCATCGATGCTGTCCGGTGGGCAGCGGCAGAGACTCACTCTGATCCGTGCGCTCCTCGTGTCGCCACGGTATCTGATCTGTGACGAGGTGATCTCGGCGCTCGATGTCTCGGTCCAAGCGGAGGTGCTCAACACCCTGCACGATATCGCGGTGAGCTCGGGCGTCGGCCTTGTCTTCATCGCCCACAATCTGCCGGCGACGGTGTTTCTCTGTGAGCAGGTGGCGGTGATGTATCGGGGGGACCTCGTCGAGACAGCCCCTTCATCGCAACTCGTGACCCAGCCCCGTCACGCGTATACGCGCGAACTGCTCGACAGCTATCGCGAGCTGGAGGGACGGCGATGACTGCGATCGCCGAGAGAACACCTGGCTCGGTGGGTATGCGCGCGCACCCGGTTCGCCTCTGGCCCGGAAATGCCTGGTGGATCAAGCGAGTCCTCTGGTTGCCGATACAGCTGTTCGCGTTCGCGATCCTCGTGTTCTTCCTCGTCAAGCTGATCCCCGGCGATCCCGTGGCGGTCGCGTCCGGCGGGTTCATGTCCGAGGCGGACGCTGCAGTGCGGCGCGAACAGCTGGGCCTCAACGACCCGATCCTGGTGCAGCTGGCGGATTTCCTGCTTCGCCTCCTCGTGCTCGATTTCGGATCGGGGATCGTTGACGGTGTCCCCATCGTCGACCAGATCGCTGAACGGCTGCCGACGAGCCTCCAGCTCGCGGTGCTCGCCATGGTGTGCACTTTCCTGCTGGCCCTGCTGCTGGCCCTGGCAGCGACAGTCCGGCCGAGCTCAGTCGTCGGGGTGTTCACGAAAGGGTTCACCGGTACCGCGGGAGTCCTCCCTGACTTCACTCTGGGAGTCTTTGGAATCCTGGTCTTCTACACCATGCTCCGGATCGCACCCGCGCCGCTCGGGATCATCGGTGCGCAGTACGACATGCCACCGTCAGTGACCGGCTTCCCTCTGGTCGACGCGATCGTCGCGGGCGAGGGGGACGTCTTCTGGTCCATGCTCCAGCACCTGTGGTTGCCCGTGCTGGTTCTGGTCATCTGCTACACGCCGATCGTCTTGCGGGTCATGCTCCCCGCGATGATCTCGGCGGCTGATGCGTCCGATGTGTTGTTCCGGGTCTCCGTCGGCAATTCGCGGTGGTCGGTGCTGATGGCGGTCGTGCGCCGCGCGCTGCCCACGTCGATCGCCGCGATGGCGAACATGGCTGGGCTGATCATCGGTGGGACGATCATCGTCGAGAAGCTCTTCGGGCTGGGCGGCCTTGGCCAGTATGCGATCGGAGCGGTGCTCAATGCGGACTACCAGGTCGTCCGCGGTTTCCTGATCATCTACGCCGCGATCAGCATGGTCGTCTTCCTCTTCGCGGACGTCCTCATCGGGGTGGCCGATCCACGCAGGCGGGCTGAAGGAGCAGGCAATGAGTGAGATCGCTGCACTCGAGAGGATCGACGGCGCACGCGCTGCGCGGTGGTGGGCGGCGCGGCTGAGAGAGGGGCTCATGATCGCGCCGTCGATTGCGATGCTCGTGCTCGCCCTCCTTCCGTGGAATCTGCTTCCCTTTGCGCCTGAGCGTGTGGCCGGCGCACCGTCGATCCCGCCGGGCTCGCAGTTCTGGTTCGGCACCGACTCGGCGGGACTCGATGTGTTCTCGAGGACGGTTGCGGCGGCTCGCATTGATCTCGGCGTCGGCATCATGTCGAGCACCTTCGTCGTCATCATCGCCGGGGTCGTCGGTGCCATCTTGGGCTTCTACGAGCATCGTCGTCGGACCGCGGGCGTTCTCGCCCGTGGCGCTCTGCGCCTGGTGGATCTCCTGCAATCGGTGCCTCTCACCGTTGCTGCACTCGTCATCGTCGTGATCTTCGGCACAGACCCCTTGGTCCTCTCGTGGGGAATCGCCGTCATCCTCAGCCCTGCTCAGGCCCGCCTGGTCAGGACGGAGGTCTTGCGGGTGCGCCGTGAGGGGTACATCGACGCGGCGCGGATGGCGGGCCGGTCCGAGGCGAACATCGCCATGACACGCGTGCTCCCGGGGTCGTTGTGGCCGCTGCTGGAGAACTGGCCGATGCTGTTCGCCAACGCGATCATGATCATCGCCGCGCTCGGCTTTCTCGGTGTCGGCATCCAGCCCCCGCGGGCGGAGTGGGGGGCGATGATCTCCAGCGGCACTGCTGACGCATCGGCCGGACGCTGGTGGTCGGTTGTCTTCCCGTCGGCGGCTCTGATCGTCTCCGTCGTCGCGATGAACTTGTTGCGCCGACTGGTCGTGAGCCGGCTGCCCGCGCATCTGCGACGTCTGTGATCGCCGGCATCGTCCCTCGGTCGGCACCGCCGTCTTTGTGTAATCCCATCCGAGAGGCCTGCGCGTGCTGCAGGTCGTACTCCAACACCTAGAGAGGTCACGTCATGAAGAGAACTCGTAGAACATCACCATGTCGCTTCGCAGCCCTCGCCGTCGCCTTCGTTTCGGCCGTGGTCATGAGCGCATGCGCCGGGCCGTCGCCGGATGAAGCCCCGCGTGCGGACGATGTACCCGTCATCGTGGGTGTGAGTGCCCTGGGGACGAAGTGGGGCACACCCGACTCCGGCCAGGACGGCACGTTGTTCGGCAATCTGCACGCGGGGCTGGTGCGCAAGTCGTATCTTCCCGCTGAGGGCGAGTACGTCAGCGGTCAGGATGTGTATTCCTTCGAGCCCTATCTCGCTGAGAGCTATGACGTCAGCGACGACGGTCTCGTCTACACATTCCATCTGCGTGACGACATCGAGAGCTCGTCCGGCAATCCGCTCACCGCCGACGACGTCGTCTATTCGTATCAACGAAAGTTCGCGTCACCCGCCGGTACGACGATCGCGGTCACCTCGCCGGTGCTCACGAGTGCCGAGCAGATCGAGAAGGTCGATGAGAGCACGGTCACCATCACGATCCCCAGCGCGTCCTTCGGCACCCAGCTGCTTGCTCTGCTGTCCGACTACACCGGCAGCATCTATGACTCGACGCTGCTGAAGGAGCACGAGAGCGATGACGATCCGTACGCGATCGAGTGGTCGGACACCGAACCGAACTACGGGTTCGGGCCGTATATGGTCGACGACTACCGCGAGGACCAGTACATCGACTACATCAAGAGCCCCGGTTTCCCCGTGGACCTCGGTACCGGCGCCGAGAAATTCCGCTACACCCTCATCGCTGACGCAGGAACACAGCTCTCCGCATTGCGCGCAGGAGACATCGACATCGCTATGGGCTTGCTTCCCGCTGACGTCGCGACTCTCGAAGGGGAAGAAGGCGTGACCGTCCCCTTGGTGCAGACACCGAACGAATGGCTGTTGATCCCGACGATCACGACCTCCGCGCCGTTCGACGATGTGGCCGTTCGGCAGGCGTTCGCCTATGCGATCCCTTACGACGAGCTGATCGAGTCGGTCTACCATGGTCGAGCATCGAAGGTGCCGTACGGACCGATCGAGCCCGGCACACCTGGCTACTCGGACGGGGGGCTCACCGGCTATGCCTACGACATCGATCGCGCAAAGAAACTGCTTGATCAGTCGGGGCACGCAGACGGCGTTTCCTTCACTCTGACGATTGACTCGAGTCGCGCGGACCTCGAGGCCGCCGCCATTCTCATCAAGACGCGTGCCGCCGACGCCGGATTCGACATCTCGATCCAGAAGGTGTCGAACGCCTCTCTCTGGGAGGGGATCACAGCGAAGTCGTTCCAGGCGTTCATGATGCGCGACTACGCGATCACCCAGACGCAGAGCTATGTCATGCGACTGTTCACGCAGCCGGGATCGTTCGCGAACTTCGCCGACTGGGAGGACGAGATGTACTACGCGGCGGAGGAGGCTGCGGAGGCGGTGCCCGATCAGCTCTCCGATGAGGCAGGGCGGATGTGGGCCAAAGCCGAGCAGCTGCTGTTGGATGCCAATCCGATCAACTATGCGCTGCACATCCAGCCAACGGTCGCCTACGCCGATGACATCAGCGGGTTCGTCTGGCGTACGGACAACTACCTCGACCTGACGCAGATCACCCGCGACTGACGGCTGGATGCATGCGCAAGGGTGGGAGGGATCGGTCGATGCGCTCTCCCACCCCTCGGATCCGGTCGCTCGCGATGCCAGGGCGGCCGATAAGGGTGGAGTTATCGCGGGAGGGGCCCGGAGAAAAAACCGCGGAACTGGGGTTTTGCAAGCAGGCATCTCCTGATCGAGTGGCGAAATAAACGCGATAACACGAGGAAGCCCCGGAGAAACATCGACGCAGTTGTATATCACTGCGGTTCTTACGAGCAATGGAGATTCATGACTGGACAGCAGTTTCACCTTGGCTGGTTCGTTGACGGCTTTCGTGCCCCGGCGTGGAATCGAATGTGGGCGGGAACATCATCGACGGACTGGATGACCGGCCGTTTCTACGTGGACATGGCCCGCGACCTGGAGCGCGGCATGTTCGACTTCATCATGCTCGAGGACTCCAATTACGTGCCCGACGTCTATGGCGCCTCGATGGACGTGTACCTGAAGTATGGACAGCGCGCGCCAAAGCATGATCCCGCGGTCCTGGCCACCCTGATCAGCCAGCAGACCCGCCGGCTGGGCATCGTGACGACGGTGGCGACCACCGAGGTCGAGCCGTTCCGTCTCGCGCGTCTGATGCAGACGCTCGATCATGTCTCGGGCGGACGTGCCGCCTGGAACGTCGTGACCGGTAGCAACGACCGCGCCGCTCAGAACTTCGGCTTCCCCGCGCAGCCACCGCATGATGACCGCTATGACCTCGCGGACGAGTTCATCTCGGCGGTGCGGGCGCTGTGGGACTCGTGGGACACGGGGGCCCTGGTCATGGACCAGGAAAGCGGCTACTACGTCGACTCCTCGAAAGTGCATGCGATCGACTTCCGGGGCGAGCACTTCTCCACTCGCGGGCCGCTGAACACCGTTCCCGGTCCGCAGGGTCATCCCGTTCTGTTGCAGGCAGGCGTCTCCCCGCGCGGACAGAAGTTCTCCGCGCGGCACTCCGACGCCGTCATCGCGACGGGAGGCTCTGTCGAGCGCATGAAAGCGCTCCGCGAAGGCATCCGTGCGCGCGCCGCTGAGGCCGGGCGGAACCCCGACGACGTCAAGGTGATGTTCCTCGCCGAGCCCGTGCTCGGTGAGACCGATGCCGATGCCGTCGAGCGGGCCAAGCGCATCCAGGACGAGCGTGAGTCGCTCCTCGACTTCGGCTTGAGCAGTCTCGCCAGCGTGACCTCGATCGACTTCGCCGCCTACGACCCGGACGAACCGCTCCCGCTCGATCTGACGACGAACGGTCACCAAGGACAACTCAACGACATGGTGCAATCGCGCCGTCCACTGCGTGATCTTGCCATCGGTGCCTGGGCGGGTGACAAAGACACGGCGCTGGTCGGATCGCCGGCGACGGTTGCGGAGAAGATGGGGGAGATCATGGCTGCGGTCGGCGGCGACGGCTTCCTCTTGACCTCGCTGACTCCTACACGCAGGTACGTCACCGAGGTGATCGACGGTCTCGTGCCCGAACTGCAGAAGCGCAACCTCACGCGTTCTGTGTATGCCCACGAGACCTTGCGCGACAACCTGCGCGCGTTCTGAGCCTGTTACGACCCGCCACCGAGAAATGAGGAGAAAAGACATGTCCGTTTGGGAAATCGCCAAGTTCACCGTTGCGGAAGGCAAGGAGAGCGACTTCGAGTCCGCCGTGCTCGCCTCGATCCCGCTGTTCAAGCGGCAGGAGGGCTGCCTCGACTTCCAGATGCTGCATTCTGCCGAGGCGCCGGAGACGTTTTGGCTCTTCATCGAATGGACGTCGATCGCACACCACGTCGACCGGTTCGCGTCTTCGGCGGACTTCACGACCTTCGTCGACTCGGTCACGCCGTTCTACTCGGCGGATCCTGTGGTCGACCACGCAGAGCGTTTCGTCGGTGGTTTCTGATTCACGTTCTCCTGATGTGACGCCATGACTTCGTATTCCATGCGCCGGGTTTTGTTCACCGACGTGCCCCGTGATTCCGCCAGCGAATCGGCCCTGAAGGCGGCGGGTCTCGCGGTTGGCTACCTCGATCCCCTGCTCGGCGACTCTGTTGTCCAGCAGGGGATGGGGGCAAGCGTCATCGTCAATGGGTTCACCGAGATCGACGAGGCAACGATCGATGCGTTGCCGGACCTGAGGTTGATCGCGCTGACCTCCATGGGCGCGGATATGGTGGACGTGGACGCGGCGAGCGCACGGGGCATCATCGTGACGAGCATTCCGGCCGACAGCGCCGCTGAGGAAGTGGCGACGCATGCCTTCGGCATGTTGCTCTCTGTGATACGAAACATCACGGCGTCGGATCGAGCGGTGCAAGAGGGAGGCTGGAGTGAATATCAGCCGGCCGCGTCCCCTCGGTTGAGCGAGCAGACGCTCGGTGTGATCGGTGCGGGACACATTGGCCGAAGACTGGTCGAGGAGTTCGGGCCTCACTTCTCTCGAGTCCTCGTGCACGATCCGTATCTCGAGGAAGCGCCTCCTGGCGCGGAGCTCGTCGACAAGCAGACACTGCTCGCGCGCAGCGACGCTGTCTCGCTGCATGTCCCGCTGAATCCCCGCACCTACCACCTCCTCGACGCCGATGCCATCGCGGGGATGAGGCAGGGATGCGTGCTCATCAACGTGGGCCGAGGCGCGCTGCTCGACGAGCGCGCGCTCCGGGCAGCGCTCGACAGCGGCCACATCGCGGGCGCGGCACTCGACGTCCTCGAGCACGAGCCTCCGACTGATCGTCATCCCCTGATCGGTCACCCGAGGGTCGTCGTCACACCGCACATCGCTTATCACTCCTCCTCGTCCGCCCGGCGGTATCGCGATATCCCCGTGAGGAATGCGATCGCCTGGTCGCGCGGAGAAGACCTCATATCGATCATCAACGGAGCACAACTATGACAGCCGATGCACGCACGACAGGCACGGCCCTCATCGAGGCCCTGATCGCCAACGGTGTGGACACCGTGTTCGGCATCCCCGGCACTCACAACATCGAGATCTACCGAGGCATCCAGCGCAGCCAGGGGCGCCTGCGCCACGTTCTTCCGCGGCACGAGCAGGGCGCCGCCTACGCGGCAGACGGCTACGCGCGTGCCACGGGGCGTGCGGGCGTCGTCGTGACCACTTCCGGTCCGGGCCTGACGAACGCGATCACAGGGATCGCGAACGCTTACGCCGACTCCGTGCCGATGCTGGTGATCACCCCCGGCATCCCGCGCGGACACGAACGCCGCGACATCGGTTGGCTCCATGAGGTGAAGGATCAACGATCGGCGATGGATGACATCGCCGATCGGAGTGTTCGACCGGGATCCCCTCGTGCAGCCGTCGACGCGGTCCACGAGGCCTTCGCCCGGTGGTGCATAGAGCGCCCTCGACCGGTGCACATCGAGGTGCCCTTGGACGTCCTGGAGGCTCACTGGTCTGCCGAGGACGGCGACCCAGCCGTGCTCTGGACCCCGCCTCTGCCCCCGGCGCCCGCGGCGGACACGATCGCCGAGGTCGCGCGGCTCGTCGCCGAGGCCGACGGCCCGGTCGTGATCGTCGCCGGCGGTGGCGCGGTGGACTCCGCCAGCGCATTGACGGCGCTGGCGGAGAAGATCGACGCCGCAGTGGTGACGACGACTCTCGGTAAGGGGTGTCTCGATGAGCGGCACCCTCTCGCCGTCGGCGAGTTCGCGGTTTATGACGCCGTCGCCCCCTTGCTGCGTCAAGCGGGTCTGATCATCGCGGTCGGCACGGAGCTCGGCAACCCCGGCCTGTACGAGGCCGTCACCGCCCCGCTCGTGCGCGTGGACATCTCCGCTGCACAAGTTCACAAGAACGTGCGCGCTGGTGTTGCGGTCCTCTCCGACGCCACCCTCTTCTGTGAGGCGCTGGTTGCCGCGGTCGCGGAGAGGTCAGACGCGGCGGTGCGCGAGGTGGTGGCATCCACACGTCGATCGGTTCTCGACGACGTGGCTCCTGTGACCGCGGCGTGGGAGCAGATCCAGAGCGTGCTTCAGGCGGCGCTGCCTGGTGAGGTGATCATCACAGGGGACAGTTCGCAGGTCTCGTACCTGGGGACAGGACCGTATTGGCAGTTCGCGCAGTCGCGCCACTACATCGTCACCACGGGCTACTCGACGCTCGGCTATTCGCTCCCGGCCGCGATAGGGGCTAAACTCGCTCGCCCTGAGACGCCCGTCGTCTCGATCGTCGGTGATGGTGCATTCCTGTTCAGCCTCCAGGAGTTGATCACGCTCGCTCAGCTGAACCTCTCTCTTCCCGTGCTCGTGGTCGACAACGGAGGATTCGCTGAGATCCGTCAGAACATGATCGATGCGGGCATGCCGCCCGTCGCGGTGGAACCCGGGGGAATGGACCTTGCCTTGTTCGCGGCGTCGGTCGGAGTGGCCTATGTCCGCGTCGACACTCCCGAGCATCTGGGCTCGGCGGCGCGGGAGGCGCTGGCCGCTGCGGGTCCGACACTTGTCCATTACGTGCTGCCGTCCGTAGGACGCCCCCTGATCGAGAGCAGGATCTCCGATGAGCGCTGACATGTTCCACTTGGGATGGTTCTTCGAGGGGGCCAGTCCGCAGGCGTGGGGAAAGCCCTTCACAGGCGCGATCGGTCGCGACTGGATGAAGCCGGATCTTCCACGGGATCTGGCACAGGCCCTCGAACGCGCGCGCTTCGACTACGTGCTGATAGAGGACTCTTCCTACGTCGCTGACGCGTGGGGAGGCTCGATGAGCATCTACCTCGAGAACGCGATCGCGACGCCTCGACAGGATCCCGCCGTCGTCGCGAACATCATGCTGCAGGCGACCACCCGCCTCGGCGTCGTTCCCACGCTCGCGACGTTCGCGTACCCGCCGTACATTCTCGCGCGGCTGCTGGGCACGCTCGATCAGATCTCGGAAGGGCGTGTGGGGTGGAACATGGTCACCGGGAGCTCTACCAGGGCGGCGCAGAACTTCGGTATGGCGGATCAGCACGAGCACGATGTGCGTTACGACATGGCGGATGAGTACATGGCTGTCGTGAACGGTCTATGGGACTCGTGGTCAGAGGGCGCGATCGTCGCGGATCCGGCCAGCGGAAGGTTCGCCGACCCGTCACGAGTCCACACGCTCGATTACCGTGGCGAGTACTACACCGTGCGTGGGCCGCTCAACTCGGGCCCCCTTCCGCAGGGACGTCCCGCGATCGCGCAGGCGGGCGGTTCGCCCCGTGGCAAGCAATTCGCTGCCGCTCATGCGCACACGATCGTCACGCACGTGAACGGCGTGGAAAAGATGAAACGCTACCGCGAAGATGTTCGCACTCAGATGGTCCAGGCCGGGCGCGATCCGGATGAGTGCAAGGTGCTCTTCCTCGTCAGCCCCATCATCGGGCGGACGGAACGAGATGCCCGAGATCTCCTTGCGCAGCGACGGCAGGATGCCGAGGAGAACGTAGAGATCTTGCTTGCCCACTTCTCCAAAGTGACGAACATCGACTTCTCCGCGTTCTCATTGGACAGCGTGCTCGGAGACAGCGAGTTGCGCACCAACGGACATCAGCAGTCCTTGGATCAGTTCGTCGAGAGATATCGCGGTCTCACCCTGCGCGAGGCCGGGGCGAGCGCCTTCGGCGTGCACACCGGGTGCGTGGACCTGGTGGGAACGCCCGAGTCCGTGGCGGCGCAGATGGATGAGGTCATGCAGGAAGTGGGCGGCGATGGCTTCCTCTTCAACTCGCCCGAACTGAACCGCAAGACCCTGGCCGAGGTGACGGACGGCCTCGTGCCGGCGCTCCAACGGCGCGGACTCACACGTACCGAATACGCGCATCCGATGTTCACTCAGAATCTCTTGGACTTCTAGTACTCCCGTAACACACCACTGCACCATGAGTTCCACCCCGACGAAAGGCATGTAGATGATACGCAAGAGACTGACCGTTGCTGTTGTGACGGCCGCCGCATTGTTCGCTCTGGCGGGCTGCGCTCCGTCATCCCAGAACTCCGACGGCTCCGCGTCCGGTGGCACCGTCACCTACGCGGGTTACGGCGGTACGGGCGAGGACGCGGAGAACGCGGCGTGGTTCATGCCCTTCGCAGAGGAGTCCGGAATCGAGGTCGTGACCGACGACTCGACCTCTTGGGCGAAGGTCCAGGAGATGGTGGATGCAGGTGCTGTGGTCTGGGACGTCGTGCAAGGCGCTACGACGCAGGGCGTGGAGGACAACGAGTACCTCGAAGACATCGACTGCGATGTCGTCGACTGCGCAGCATTCGACGACGCGTACTTCCCGGCGTACAAGCAGGCGGTCCCGCTGTTCGTCTTCTCCTTCGTGCTGGCCTACAACACCGACTCGTTCTCTGGCGCCGACGTGCCGGCCAGTATGTCGGACTTCTTCGACCCGAGCATCGAAGCCAGCCGCGTGCTGCCCATGACGGCGAGTGCATGGAGCGGCGTCCTCGAGGCTGCGCTGCTCTATGACGGCGTGTCTCGTGACGATCTGTACCCGCTGGATGTCGACCGAGCGCTGAGCGTGCTCGATGGCATCAAGGATCAGACCGAGGTGCTGGCGTCGGACAGCGAGTGCGCTGATCGGGTGTCCTCCGGAGAGGCAGAGCTGGGCATCTGCTACAACGGCCGCGTTGCGATCGCCGCGGACGAGGGCAATCCCATCGACGCCGTCTGGGGCCAGCAGATCGAGATGGCGGATTACATCTTCATTCCGAAGGGTGCCCCCAACCTCGAGGCCGCGCAGAAGCTCGTTGCGTACATCGTCGACAATCAGGGCGCGATCGCCTCGGAGATCGCCTACTCGCCGATCAACCCGAAGGCGCCGGTGAGCTCCGACGCGAAGTGGGCTGACTGGATCCCTTCGGCTCATGAAGGCACTGGAGACCAGGCGCCGATCGTCCTGGACATGGACTGGTGGACAGCCAACACAGAAAGCGTGATGGAGAAGA
Organism: Microbacterium tumbae; assembly: GCF_054780175.1. Taxonomy (NCBI): domain Bacteria; kingdom Bacillati; phylum Actinomycetota; class Actinomycetes; order Micrococcales; family Microbacteriaceae; genus Microbacterium; species Microbacterium tumbae. The sequence goes on along the minus strand of NZ_BAAGWV010000002.1, from coordinate 732,339 downwards.
TCACCGCCTGGATCAGCGAGTGACCGCGTGCAGTGCTGCGGTGCGGTCATCACCGCACCGCAGCACTGCCCTTCCGCGACTGTCGTACCCGAATAGCGAATGAGAGACATTCGACCGTGAACACCGAAACCATCGCTCAGCGTGCGGGAGCGAGTGAATCACACCGCCGACGGCCGCCCGCGGATTTCTGGACAGCGCTGACCGCACCTGCGCTCATCTTCGGCTTGCTCGTCTTCTTGATGCCCATCGTGGTGATCGTGGTGCGCAGCCTCACCGACCCCGGCCCGCACAACTACGTGGACGCTTTGCAGAGTTCCGTCTTCCTCACCTCGCTGTGGGTGACTCTGCGTATGGCCTTCTTCGTCGCCGTGGTCTGCGTCGCTGTGAGTTATCCGTATGCATGGGTGCTCTCTCGCGGACCCCGCGTGATCAAGATCATCTTGCTGATCGCGCTGTTCACGTCGTTCTGGACGAGCTCGCTGATCCGCACCTACGCATGGCAGATACTCTTGAACAACACAGGTGTCATCAATACCTTCCTGATGGATCTCGGCGTCATCAGCGACCCTTTGCCGTTGATCCGGAACGATTTCGCGGTTTACGTCGGTATGTCACAGGTGCTGGCCCCGTTCGCCGTGCTCACGCTGTACACCCAGTTGAACTCGATCAAACCCGAGCTCGAACTCGCCGCCCAGAGTATGGGCGCCCGCCCCGTGAGTGCATTCTGGCGCGTCACGATGCCGCTGTCGTTGCCCGGTGCCGTGGCGGCCATGGTGCTGGTGTTCATCATGTCGATCGGATTCTACATCACTCCCGCCATCCTCGGCAGCTCGAAGTCGATCTACGTCGGGTCTCTGATCATCCAACAGATCGAGGTCGTGCTCGATACCGGAATGGCAGCCACCTACGCCATCGTCGTTCTCGTCATCGTTCTGACGATCCTGCTCCTGGCGGCGCGGTTCGTGGGGATCGGCAGAATTCTGGGGACGCAAAGGAGCACACGATGAGGGCCCGATGGTTCGCGATCTGCCTGAGCCTGGTCTTCGCGGTGATCTTCATCGCACCGACCGCGGTCGTTGTCGGGTCGTCGTTCTCCACAGGAAGCTTCATCGTGTTTCCGCCCAAGGGATTCACGCTGCGTTGGTACGACAACGTGCTATCCGATCCGTCTTGGCTGAGGGTCTTCGGCAACAGCGCCATCGTCGGAGTCTTTGCGGCCATCGTCGCGGTCGTGGTCGGTCTGCTCCTGGCTGTCGCCGCTGCGCGCAGCCGCCTCGTACCGTCCGGAGTGGTGACGGCCATGGCCATGATGCCGATCATCGTGCCCACGGTGGTGGCCGGGCTCGGGTACTACATCTTGGCGGTGCGCATGGGATTGACCGGCACCGCCGTCGGGTTGATCGTCGCGCACGCGGCGATCGGCGTCCCCTACGTGTTCACGGGCGTGCTGGCGTCGCTCGTGGGCGCGGACAAGAGCGTGGAAGAGGCGGCGCGCATCAGCGGCGCGAACGAGGCATCGGCATTCGTGCGGGTCGTCCTCCCGAGGCTGATTCCCGCCGTCGCTTCTGGAGGGCTGCTGGCCTTCTTGAGCTCGTGGGACGAAGTCGTCATCGCCGGGTTCCTGACCACACCCACGTTCAAGACTTTGCCGGTCCAGTTGTTCGCGGACGTCAGCGGCGGTGCGACGCCGGAGGCCTCAGCGGTGGCGACCCTCGTCACGCTGGTCTCGTTCGGCTTGCTCGCCATCGTCGGACTCGGGCTCGGCGCGACAAGATTGCGGAAGAAACGGAAGGTACGCACATGACGACCGAAACGATGGCCGCGCTGCGGCCGGGACTGTCACCCTCGATCGGTGATCTGAAGACATCCGGGGCGACGTTGGAGATCCGAGACGTCGGCAAGGCGTATGGAGACGTCACCGCCGTCGACCGCGTGTCGATCGACATCCCCTCGGGAGCGTTCGTCACGCTCCTCGGGGCGTCAGGGTCCGGAAAGACCACGTTGCTCAGGATCATCGCCGGCTTCGAGACCGCGTCGAGCGGATCGATCCTGTTGGACGGCGTGGACATCAGCCGGCTGCCGGTGCATCGCCGCAACATCGGGATGGTGTTTCAGAACTACGCGCTCTTTCCGCACATGACCGTCGAGAAGAACGTCGAGTTCCCGCTGGCTCGGCACGGTGTGCCCCGCGCGGACCGTCCGCGACTGGTGCGGGACGCACTCGAAGCAGTCGAACTCGTCGGTTTCGAGAAGCGCAAATCGAGCCAGCTCTCGGGCGGGCAGCAGCAGCGGGTCGCTCTGGCCCGCGCGATCGTGTCGAAACCGAGACTGCTTCTCATGGACGAACCTCTCGGAGCCCTCGACCGACGGCTTCGCGAGGCTCTGCAGGTCAAGATCCGCTCGCTCAGCCACGACCTCGGTCTCACGGTGATCAACGTCACACACGACCAGGAGGAAGCGCTGACGATGAGCGACCGGATCGCCTTGTTGGCCAAAGGCGGGCTTCAGCAGTATGGCACCCCTGCCGAGCTCTACTCGACGCCGAGCAATGAGACCGTGGCCAGGTTCCTCGGAGAGTCGAATATCTTCGACGGCGTTCCGGCGCAGACGGAGTCGGGGTGGGCGATTCAGGTCGGTGACAGTTCGGTCGCGCTTCCCTCGAGTGCGGAGCCGTTCGAGCCAGGGGTCGAGGTTGCGCTTTTCCTTCGCCCGCACCGCATGACGGTCAGCGCTCCCGGGGACTCCGTCGAGGAGGGGTGTGAGGTTCTGCACGGAATCGTGGATGCCGTCATCTACGCGGGCGACGCCTGTCGGGTGCGGGTTCGTTTGCGCAACGACGACGTGATCGTGGTGCGCGCCCCCGCTGAGGCGAGCGTCCGCCTCAGTCAGGGCGATGAGGTCAAGGTCACGTGGCTCGCCGAGGACTCGCTCGTGATCCCTTGATATCCGGGTGTCACCCCCTGAATTCATTTGATAGCAATAGATACGCTCCGTCGCTGACGGGGTGGCCGAAAGGAACACACGTGGAACTGAGTGAGCTTCAGCAAGAGGCGTTAGCCGAGGTGTCAGCGCTCGCCCCGGCGTACTCCGCCTTCCATCAGGAGATCTGGGACTATGCCGAGACGGCATGGCGCGAGTATCGCTCGAGCGCCGCGTATGTGAAGCTTCTGCGCGAAGAGGGCTTCGAGGTCGAGGAGGGGTCGGGCGGCATGCCGACCGCGTTCCACGCGACATGGGGCACGAAGGGCCCAAGCCTGGGGATGTACGCCGAGTACGACGCCTCACCGGGCTACAACCAGGACAAGGTGCCGTATCGTAAGCCGCGCGAGGGGCTCCACCCGTGGGCGCCTGGCTTCACTGACGCTCACAGTGCGCTCGGCGTCGGAGCGCTCGCCGGTGCCGTCGCCTTCAAGCGGGTGCTCGAGCGGCACGGGCTCGATGCTCAGATCCACTTCTTCGGCGAGCCCGCGGAGAAGGTGTGCGGGTCGAAGGCCGTACACGCTGCGAAAGGGTATTACGACCAACTCGACGCCGCGATCTCGTATCACCCGCTCAGTGACAACGTCGTTGTCGGCGAACTGACGGGATGCCTCTACGGCAGTGTCGTGTTCACCTTCGAGTGCACCGAGGAACAACCCTGGATCGGGTGCGACGTGTTCGATTCGTCTGAGGCGAGTCAGCACAATACGGTGCGTTCGCCGGGGGCCGTCGACGCGCTCGCGCTCATGATCTCGACCACCAAGGCGACGCGCGAGAACATGTTCCCTCGCACGGGCGCATGGTCCCTCAACGAGATCGTTCTCGGAGGAGGCAACGCCACTGCCGACAGCCTGCCGCCTCGCATCACGCAGATCCAATACACGTGGCGCGTGCCGATGCTGAGCGTGCAGGAGCAGATCTACGAGGTGCTCGAGCGTTGTGCCGTGCATGTCGCCGCCATCACGAACACGGTCGTCTCCGCTCGCTGGGTCACCAAGATCCGGCCGGGGCTTCCCAACCTCACCCTGGCGCGTGCGCTCGAAGACATCATGGTGGAGATCGGGCCGCCCACGCGCGACGAGAGCGTAGCGGAGTTCGGACGGCAGCTGGAGATCTCGCTGGGATTCGAGCCGAGCGAAGACCCCTTCATCGGAACTCTCGAGCGCGTCACCTCCCTCGAAGAGCGCGATGCGCAGATTCGCCGGACGCTACCGCCGTGGCAGCATCACACGGGTGCGGACGACTACTCGGAATACAGCTGGCACACTCCTACTGTGCGGTTCTTCACGGCGAAGCCGCTGCTCAAGCAGGTTGAGGGGCTCAGCCACTGGGCCAACAACTCGATGAACGGTTTGGAGGGCGCGATCGATCCGACGTGGATCTACGGCGGTCAGATCGTTGCGGCGACGGCGGTGCGGCTCATCGAGGAACCAGAGCTGATCAGGGCGTCGACCGAGGAGTTCGAGCGACGCAGAGCCGAAGCGCCGGCGGAGTACCGCACGCCGTTGCTGCCCCCCGACTTCGACGCGCCCATCGAGTTGCCCTGGCCGGAGTACCACACGACTCCGCGGGGCTATGAATGGGTGCTGCCGACCACGAACGCGTTCGGCCAGCGTCTCGCATGACCGCGGGCTTGCGTCGCGCGCTCGTCGTTCGCGGCGGGTGGAGCGGCCACCAGCCGATGGAGACGGCGGCGCTCATGAGTGACCGGCTCCTCGCCGCGGGATTCGAGATCGAGGTGCACGAGAGCACCGCAGTCTACGCCGATGCCGAGTCGATGGCCGGGGCGGACCTGATCGTCCAATCGGTCACGATGGCTGAGATCTCGGAGAGCGAGGTTGCGGGGCTTCGGCATGCAGTCGAAGCCGGCGTCGGCTTGGCGGGGTGGCACGGGGGCATCGTGGACTCCTTCCGCTCGTCGCCGGACTACCTCCAACTCGTGGGCGGGCAGTTCGCGGCGCATCCGGACTCGACGGAGCATCCTCAGGGAAGGGAGCGGGTCCCAGGGGTCGTGCGGCATCGCATTCTGCCCACTGCCGCGGCCGAGCGTCACCCCATCATGGAGGGCATCGAGGAGTTCGAGGTCGTCACGGAGCAGTACTGGATGCTGGCCGACTCCTACAACGACGTGCTGGCTACGACCGTCCAGGCCTCCGGTGCGGGGGATCCGTGGAATCGCCCGGTCGAGTCGCCGACGATCTGGACACGCCAGTGGGGCGCCGGGCGCGTGTTCGTCTGCACATTGGGTCACGATCTCGAGGTGCTGGGGAGCGAGCCGGTGAGCACGATCATGGAACGGGGAATGATGTGGGCGGCACGGTGACACCGCGGACGTTCGGAGTGGGCGTCGTGGGCGTCGGCAAGATCAGCGAGCAGTATCTCGCGAGGATCCCGAGGCTCCCGATACTCCGGTTGGCCGCGGTCACCGACCGCGACACCGCTCGTGCCGACGCTGTCGCGCGTGGCGCCGGGGTGGAAGCGCTCTCTTTCGAGGAGATGCTCGGCCGGCCTGATATCGACATCGTGTTGGATCTCACGATTCCTGCGGCCCACGCGGGGATTGCCACTGCGGCGCTGTCGGCGGGCAAGCACGTGTACTCCGAGAAGCCGATCGCATTGTGCTCCGAAGACGCGGCTCGGCTGGTCGCCCTCGCCGAGCGGCACAAGGTTCGTCTCGGCACGGCTCCCGACACAGTGCTCGGTGCCGGGGTCCAGACCGCCTGGGCTGCAGTGCGCGAGGGGCGCATCGGTGAGATCGTCGGAGCAGCGGCCGCATGGAGTGCGCCAGGGCATGAGCTCTGGCATCCGGAGCCAGCGTTCTATTATCAGCCCGGCGCGGGGCCTCTGATGGACATGGGGCCCTACTACTTGACGTCGCTGGTGCTGATGTTGGGACCGGTAGCGCGGGTCAGCGGGTTCGCCCACTCGTCGGGGCGAGCGCGGGTCGTGGAGACGGGGCCGAACGCGGGCCGGTCCCTGTCGGTCGACCCCGATGTTCCCACTCACGTCATCGCAATGCTCGAGCACAGCAGCGGCGCCACGACGTCGGTGCAGATGTCCTTCGAGATCTGGGGTTCGCAGCTTCCCCCCATCGGCACGGCCGGCACCGTGTCCGTTCCCGACCCGAACGAGTTCTCGGGTCCGACCATGGTGTACACGTCCGCATCGCGGGAATGGATCGAGGCGGACGCCCCGATGGGCTATGTCGATGCAGGCCGTGGCGTCGGTCTCGCGGAGATGGCGCACTCGATCGCGAGCGGCCGTCCGCACCGCGCGACCGGTGAGCTGGCCGCACACGTGTCGGAGATCATGGAGTCGATCACTGTTGCGGCACGTGAGCGACGCATCGTCGAGGTGCACTCCGAGCCTCGGATCCCGGAGCCGGTATCGGCGGAGCAAGCCGACGAGGTCTTTCGAGCGGCGAGCGGTGGGGAGGGACGGAAGCCAGAATGACTCCTTGTACCCGAACGAATAATTCAGAGCGGTGTTTCGCCTGCGCGTCTCCCGCAGGATCCGCGAGGATGGCACGGTGAGGGAGAACACGCCTGCGGCCGTCAGAGAGCTCGATCTCCGGAAGGAGGCCTTCGAATCCGCACCGGGGGACGCGCAGGCGGAGATGGCCGTGTGGGAGGCTGCTTCGCAGCTCGCCGTGTGGTTTCTCGTCGATCGTGGAACCCTGGACCGGCCGCTTCCGAGCGGGTTCGAGGTCGATGGGGTCGGGCGGCTGCTCGGGGTGTACAGCACCGGTGAGAGGGCGGCGGCGGTCGCGGGGGAGCGCGGAACAGTGCTCGCCGTGCCCTTGCCGCAGGCATTGGACTGGCTGGCCTCGTTCGCAGAGCAGGATGTCGCCGGCCTGGTGCTCGATTCCCCGGGCCCGTGGACGTCGCTGTCCAACCTGCGCTACTTCAAGAACTGGATCCCGCGGGCGCGGACAGGGGAGAAAGCAGCTCCGTCGGTGATCGCGCCGCAGGTGCAGGCCGCCACGGATGCATACGCCGCAGATCGGGACGACCGGAGCTACGCGGCGACGGTGCGGGCGATCGCGGATTCCGAACTGTTCGTCGTGCTCGATCCGCAGGGCGACGGCGCCGCCCCGACCAGCATCGTCAACGGTCGAGGTGAACGAGTCCTGCTGGCCTTCACCGACTCCGACCGGGTCGACGCGATCTACGGGGACAAAGGCGTGCAGGTCGAGACGCGCAGGGGCGCCGACATTCTTCGGCTCATCGGCGACGAGTTCGACGTGCTGGTGCTCGATCCGCAGCATCCGTCGTCCTTCGCGGCGACCCCGGAGTGGATCGGCGACGACATCCGCGAAGGCGGGGCTCGCAGACGAGGACGCTCCCGTTGATCTCGCCTGCGCCGCCGCGACTCTAGTCGACCGCGTCGGGCGGACGCAGATCAGGCACTTCGGAGGTTTTCCTCGAGACGCTTCCGTGCGTTGCGAAACGAGCCGCGGTCGGGGGCGAGATCGTGCCGTGGTTCTCGAAGGGCGATCTCGAGCCCGGTCGTCCGGCTCAACGCCCTTCCGAGATGATCCGCTCGATGATCCTCGTGCCCTCGTCCAGGGCGTTCAGCTCCTCCTGGGAGAGGTCTGCCAGCACCTCGCTCAGCCAGCGGAGCTTGCTCTCGCGGGAGCGCTGAAGCGCGGCCGCTCCGTCGTCGGTGGTGAAGAGGACGGTGCGCCTTCTGTCGGCAGGGTCGGGCTCGCCGTGGACGAACCCGCGTCGGATGAGCGCCGCGACCGCATTGCTCATCGTCTGAGCGGTGACATCCTGCGCACGTGCGAGTTCGGCGCTGCTCATGCCTCGCGGCGAGCCCTCCAGCAGGCTGATGATCCACTCCTGCGACAGGGAGAGGTCAGAGGCCCCTCCCGCCTGCGAGCGCAGCCGTTGGAACAGGCGTCCCACCGTGTTCTGCACGCGCACCGCGCGCTCGTCCGCCTCCATGGAACAAGCCTACACGGCTATAGTCAGTGGTACTGTTAATCAGTACTACTGATGAATGGAGAATGTGATGACGGTGAAGACGACGCGCATCGGCCGGTCCGGTCTGGAGATCAGCGAACTGGTCCTGGGCATGATGAGTTACGGGGATCCTGCCCGCGGAGGTCACTCCTGGGTGCTCGACATCGATGAGGCGCGCCCGATCGTGCGGCGGGCGTACGAGGCGGGCATCACGAGCTTCGACACCTCCAACAACTACGCCTACGGATCCAGTGAGGAGGTCACGGGGGCGCTCATCGCAGAACTGGGACCGCGGGAGGGCATCCAGGTGTTCACGAAGGTGTTCGCCCCCACGACGGCCGACGCCCACCGGAACGGACGCGGGCTCTCGCGGGCGAACATCCTGCGGTCCATCGACGAGTCCCTCGGACGCCTCGGTCTGGATCACGTCGACCTCTACCAGATCCATCGTTTCGACCCCACCGTCCCGGTCGAGGAGACGATGGAGGCGCTGCACGACGTCGTGAAGTCCGGCAAGGCGCGTTACATCGGCGCCTCGTCGATGTGGACGTGGCAGTTCGCGCAGCTGCAGCACACCGCCGAGTTGCACGGATGGACGACGTTCATCTCCATGCAGGACCAGTACAGCCTGCTGCAGCGCGAGGAAGAGCGCGAGATGCATCCCTATGCGCTCGCCACAGGGGTCGGCGTCATCCCCTGGGCGCCGCTCGCCAGCGGATACGTCACGCGCCCCTGGGGCGCAGGCGGTTCCTCCGCGCGCACGGAGCTGGATCAGTTCGGGCGCAGCCTCAACGCCGCGTCCAACAAGGACATCGTCGATGCCGTGGAGGCGATCTCCGCTGAACGCGGCGTTCCGATGGCGCAGATCGCGCTGAGCTGGGTCGCGGGAAAAGCCGCCGTGTCTGCGCCGATCATCGGGGCGACCAGGCCGCAGCACCTCGACGATGCGATCGCCGCCCTCGATCTGGAGCTCAGCCCCTCGGAGATCGACCGCCTCGAAGACGCCTACACCCCGCGCACTCCCACGGGGTTCTGAGCTCAGCGGGTCAGAGGGGCGGCGAGACGTCGGATGGTGTGGCCGCAGGCGGTGAGCACCGACAGTCAGGAGTGAATCAGCTCTCCTGCGGATAGCTGTAGAAGCCCTTTCCGGTCGCGACGCCGAGCTTGCCCTTGTCGATGTACTCCTCCTTGAGGAGCTTCGCGAACGCACGCTGCTTCTCGCCGCCGACGCTCGAGATGTTGTATGCGGTCGTGAGGCCGACGATGTCGTAGATCTGGAACGGGCCGGCCGGAGCGCCCGTGCCGATGCGCCAGGTGGCGTCGATCGCGGCCGGCTCGGCGATGCCGTCGACGAGCAGCTCCGCCGCAGCATCCAGGAACGGCACGAGAAGCGAGTTCAACAGGTACCCCGCCTTCTCCTTCTTGATGTCGATCGGCACCATCCCGATCTGCTCGGCGAAGGCGATGACGGCGGCGCGCACCTCGGGCGAGGTGGACGGCGTTCCCATGACCTCTGCCGTGTTGTGCGACCAGATCTCGTTCGCGAAGTGCAGCGCGAGGAAGCGGTCGGGGCGGCCGGTCGACTCCGCGAGCGCGCTCGGCAGCAGTGTGGACGAGTTCGTGGCGAAGACGGCGGACGCCGGCGCCACGGCGGCGAGCGTCCGGTAGATGCCCTGCTTGAGCTCGAGGCTCTCCGGGACGGCTTCGATGATCAGGTCGGCCTCCGCCGCGGCATCCGCGAGATCGCTGGTCAGGCGGATGCGCCCGATCGCCGCGTCGGCGCCGCCGTCGCGGGCTCCTTCGACGCTCTCGGCGACATAGCGCTTCGCGAGACCGGCGAGGCGCTCGGCCGCGCGATCGAGCGCAGGCTGGTCGATGTCGTACGCGACCACGTCGAAGCCGTGGAACGCGGTCTGGAACGCGATCTGCGAACCCAGCACGCCGGTGCCGAGAACCGTGATGTTCTTCATGATTCCTCTTTTCCTGTCGCCCTCGTGGGGCTTTCTCTGTTGAAGCGCTCGAGATCGCGCGCGAAGCGCGCCACCTCCGCATCCGACCATCCGGCCAGATGCTCGTCGATGACGTCCTGCAGGATGAGCAGGGTGTCGCGGTAGGCCTTGCTGCCGGCCTCCGTGAGCTCGAGGGGGCGCCCGCGCCCTGCGGATTCCGCGCTCTCACGGATCAGGCCGAGCTCGATGAGACCTGCGAGCTGGCGAGACACCGTCGATCGGTTCAGACGGAACTCCTGTGCGATGTCGATGGAGCGGATGCCTGGGCGCTCTGCGATGTATCCGACGATCGACTGATCGGTCATGGAGAGAGGGGTCCCGCCGCGCCGCGCGTCGGCGACGCCGCGTCGCGAGATCGCGACGAGTGCGCGAAGGATGTCTGCGCGGTGCGCTGCTGCTCGACTCACCCGTCCGCCTCCCGCTGTGTTGCTATGTGCAACACTATGCCCTCTTGTTGCATTCCGCAATAAACCAAACAATATGCAGAGGAATAGATCTGCGGTACGACGGGTTCTCTCCGACATGACGGAATTCGGCCTGGACACTTTCGGCGGCGTCACCAATGATGCGGAGGGGAACCCCCACCCGCATCCGCAGGTGATCCGCGACATCATCGACGACGCGGTCCTCGCCGACCGCGTCGGACTGGATTTCTTCGGGGTGGGGGAGCACCACCGTCCGGACTTCGCCGTCTCCAGCCCGGAGATGGTGCTCGCCGCCATCGCGGGCCGCACGGAGCGGATCCGCCTCGGCTCGGCCGTCACGGTGCTGAGCTCTGACGATCCCGTGCGCGTGTTCGAGCGCTTCGCCACGCTCGACGCCGTCTCGAACGGTCGCGCGGAGATCGTCGCAGGGCGGGGCTCGTTCATCGAGTCCTTCCCGCTCTTCGGCTACGACCTCAAGGACTACGAGGTCCTCTTCGAGGAGAAGCTGGAACTTCTCTCCGGCCTGCTCGCCGAGGAGCCCGTCACCTGGAGCGGCACGACCAGGGCGGCGCTGACCGACCAGAGGGTCTTCCCGACCACGGCCGCGGGCATCCCCACGTGGGTCGGCGTCGGCGGCAGCCCCGAGTCCGTGGTCCGAACCGCACGCTACAACTTCGGCCTCTTCCTCGCGATCATCGGCGGGGATCCCGCTCGCTTCGCTCCTTATATCGACCTGTTCGAGCGCGCGCAGGACGAGTTCGGCGTCCCGCGCAAGCCGGTCGCCGTGCACTCGCCCGGCTTCGTCGCCGAGACGGACGCCGAGGCGCGGGAGATCGTCCGCCCCGGCTGGATCGCCATGCGCACGCGGATGGGGAGCGAGCGCGGCTGGCCGCCGCCGGCGGTCGGCGATTTCGAGCGCGAGATCGAATCCGGCTCGCTCTACGTCGGATCCCCGGAGACGGTCGCCGCGAAGCTCGCGCATACTCTGAAGACGTTGCGCGTGGACCGGTTCGACCTCAAGTACGACCAGGGCGGGCTCACCCGCGACGCTCAGCTGCGCTCCATAGAGCTCTACGGCGAGCGGGTCGTGCCGATGGTGAAGGACATGATCTCCTGACGGATCCGCTGTCCGACATGCGAAGGGGCCCGACCGCACTGATGTGCGATCGGGCCCCTTCGGTCAAGAATCAGAGGGCGCGGATGTTCGTCGCCTGCGGGCCCTTGGGGCCCTGCTCCGTGTCGAACTCGACCTTCTGCGCTTCCTCGAGGTTGCGGTGACCCGAGCCCTGGATCGCGCTGAAGTGCGCGAACAGGTCGGCGGATCCGTCATCGGGAGCGATGAAGCCGAAGCCCTTGTCGGAGTTGAACCATTTGACAGTGCCAGTGGCCATGCTGTGTTTTCCTTTGTTTTCGTGGGCCGATCTTCGACCCGTCATGCTCCGTCGATGCGTTCGACGGGCAAGTCGTGTTCCCTCGAAGTGCCGGCGGCGGTCATTGCGGCCGTGATCAGGAGGGGAAAGGTGGAGGAGAGAGGAAGAGGTCACCCTGCGCACGAAGGCGGCATACGGGCGGATGAACAGGCGGAGAGCCCGGCTGCCATCTCGTGGATATCAGCCAAGCTTAGCCCATCGCCGTCGCGCCGCCGACCGCAATGATGCGCTGTTCCGTGAAACGATGGACGGATGAGCTCTGCGAACCTCACCCGCCAGGAGACCACCGCTCGATCCGCGAGCATCTCCGTCCGAAGCATCCGCGTCGAGCTGGACCTCCGTGCGGCACGCGATTCGCAGCGCACGGGCTTCTCGACCACCTCGACGCTGGAGTTCGACGCCACGGCATCCGAGACCTGGCTGGACTTCGTCGGCGAGTCCGTCGAGGAGGTCGTCGTCAACGACTCCTCGCAGCCCGTCCTCTACGACGGCGCGCGCATCTCGCTGACCGGACTCGAAGCATCCAACACCGTCGTCGTGCGGGCGACAGGCGCATACAGCCGGTCGGGTGAGGGGCTGCACCGGTTCGTCGACCCCGTGGACGACGAGACCTATCTGTACACGCAGTACGAGCCGGCCGATGCGCGTCGAGTGATGACGTGCTTCGAGCAGCCGGACATGAAGGCGGCGTACACCTTCGTCGTGCATGCCCCGCAGGGCTGGCAGGTGCTGTCCAACCAGCGCGCGGTCTCGACCGCCATCGACGGCGATGCGCAGACGATCGAGTTCGCCCCGACGCTCCCGCTGTCCAGCTACATCACCGCGATCGCGGCCGGCCCCTACCACCGGGTCGACGGCGAATGGCGGCGTGACGGTCAGCGGGTGGACCTCGGCGTCCTGTGCCGTGCGTCGTTGGTCCCATACCTCGAGGCGGACGAGATCCTGGGGATCACCCGGCAGGGGCTGGACTTCTTCACCGACGCCTTCGGATACGACTACTCCTGGGGGAAGTACGACCAGATCTTCGTCCCCGAGTACAATCTCGGCGCGATGGAGAACCCGGGGCTCGTCACCTTCACCGAGGCGTACATCCCCCGCGGCGCGGCGACGGACGCGCAGCGCGGCGGCCGGGCGAACACGATCCTGCACGAGATGGCGCACATGTGGTTCGGCGACCTCGTCACGATGCGCTGGTGGGATGATCTCTGGCTCAAGGAGTCCTTCGCGGACTACATGGGAGCGCACGCCTCGGCCGCCGCGACGCGCTTCACCGACGCATGGGTGCGGTTCGCCGCCAATCGCAAGGCATGGGCCTATCAGCAGGATCAGCTGCCGACCACGCATCCCATCGTCGCCGACATCCCAGACCTCGAGGCGGCGAAGCTGAACTTCGACGGCATCACCTACGCCAAGGGCGCCTCGGTGCTCAAACAGCTCGTCGCGTTCGTCGGCGAGGACGCCTTCTTCGAGGGAGCGCGGCGATACTTCGCCGCGAATGCGTTCGGGAGCACCACGCTGGACGATCTGCTGGTGCAGCTCGAGGAGGTGTCCGGGCGCGACGTGCGAGCCTGGTCGCGTGCCTGGCTGGAGACGAGCGGAGTCTCGACGCTCCGGCTCGAGGCGGATGCCGAGGGGAGACGCGCCCTGGTGCAGACCGACCCCCGGCCGCACCGGCTGCGCATCGGGCTGTACGACCTCGTGGACGAGCGGCTGGTCCTTCGTGAGCGGATCGAGCTCGACATCGCTTCCGAGCGGACGCCGGTGGCGCTCGACGAGGCGGACCTCGTGCTGATCAACGACGACGACCTCTCCTATGCGAAGGTGCGTCTGGACGAGCACTCGCTGCGATCCGTCGCGGTGGCTCTGCCGACCCTGGACCCGCTCCCACGCGCCCTGGTGTGGTCGTCGCTGTGGAACGCCGCGCGCGACGGAGAGCTCTCAGCGACGCGCTATCTGGAGATCGTCCGCACGCATGCGCCGTCCGAGGAGAACATCGGACTGCTGGCGGGAGTCCTGGCCAATGCCGCCTTCGCGCTCGGCCGCTATCTTCCCGACGCACTCGTCGACGACGAGCGTGCGGCATGGCTCTGGGCGACCGAGGCCGCCTTCGATGCGGCGGAGGCCGGCAGCGATGCGCAGCTGAGCTGGGCGCGCGCGTACGCTGCGGCATCCGCGTACGGCACGGACGCCGCCCCGCGTGTGCGGGAGATCCTCGCCGGACGAGCGCCCGCCGGCCTCGCGGTGGATGCCGAGCTGCGCTGGTCGTTCGTCATCGCCCTGGCGACGAACGGCAGCATCGGCGAGAGCGAGATCGCCGCCGAGGCGACCCAGGACGAGACGTCCGACGGCCGGACGGCGGCGCGACGCGCGCGGGCGTCCCGCCCGGACGCCGCGGTGCGGGATGCCGCGTGGCGCGCGGCATGGACCGACCTCTCCCTCACGAACGATCAGCTGGATGCGACGATCGGCGGTTTCCGCGCCGGCGGGCGGCGTGACCTCATCGCCGGCTTCGACGAGGAGTACTTCGTCCGCATCCGCCCGGCGTGGACGGAGCGGAGCATCGAGCTGGCCAGGCGCCTCGTGATCGGGCTGTTCCCGGCATCCGACTCCCTGGAGCTCGTCGACGGCTGGCTGGCGTCGAACCGCGATGCGCCGGGTGCGCTGCGTCGGCTGATCGTCGAGCAGCGTGACCATCTCGCCCGCGCGATCAGGGTGCGTGCGGCTCAGGAGCAGTGAGCTGCATGCCCATCACCGTGCGCACGATCCAGGGGTGGGCATGGTCGTCGGCGATGTGCGACATGCCGAGGTTGCGGGCGACTCCTCGCGAGGCGGCATTGCCCGGATGGATGATCGCGGTGAGCAGCGTCGGCGCGAAGGCCTCCCTGGCGAGCTCGACGCACGAGTTCGCGGCTTCGGTCGCGTAGCCCCTGCGCTGGAGGTCGCGACGCACGTGATAGCCGACCTCCAGGACGGGCGTGTGATTGAAGGACTGCCAGGTGACGCCGCAGTCGCCGACGAACGCGCCGTCGTGCGTCTCGATGATCCAGAGGCCGTGGCCGTGCTCGTCATAGGAGGCGCGCGACCGCGCGATCCATTCCGCGCTCTCCTCGCGGCTCTTGGGGGCGGGGTAGAAGGCCATGACGTCCGGGTCGCCCAGCATCCCGGCCATCGCATCGAGGTCGGCCTCGGTCATCTCCCGGAACCGGAGCCGACCGGTCGGCCGGGGGAGCAGCCGGCGCACCGTCATCAGAGGTCGAGCGCGTCGCCGGGATCGAGCTCGAAGAACTCCCCGCCATGCTGTTCCGTCGCCCACTGCAGGCGACTGCGGTGCATCGTCCGTCCGGCGACCGAGAGGGTCATGTCGTGCACGCCGAACGCACGGCGCGGCTCGACGGCGAGCACGAAGTCCATCGCCTCGCCGATCTTCAGCCACGGCCCACCCGCGGGGGCGGCGAGCGTGTCGACGGCGACGCCCTCCGGCACGGCGAACGAGTCGCCGGGGTAGTACAGCTCGTCGTTCACGAGGACGCCGAGGTTCTGGACCAGCGGGATCGAGGAATGGATGATCGCGTGGTCGCCGCCGAAGAAGCGGAGCGTGAATCGTCCTGCCGTCACGGTGTCTCCGGGGGCGACGACGGCGATCTCGTAGTCGGACGCAGCCGCCGCGACGCCGGCCGGCGCGAAGATCGGCGTGCCGGGGGCGTCGCGCAGGATGCGGTCGAGATGCTCCGGGGTCCAATGGTCGGGATGCTCATGGGTGAGCACCACGGCCACGACGTCCGTGAGGTCGTCCAGGGGGGTGGTGAAGGAGCCGGGATCGATCAGCAGGGTGTCGCCGCTCTCGTCGATGCGGAGCGAGGCGTGTTCGTACTTCGTGACGCGCATGTGACGAGTCAACTCCTTCCGACCGCGGTCGGCAAACCCTCGTCGGCGCGCCACGCCCGAGATCCCCGAGGGGGCGGACCGGATTTGGCGGAGCAGGAAAGCCCATGGCATACTTGAACGGTTGTCGCGAGACGGAAACGCTTCGCAAGACGGCCCCATCGTATAGCGGCCTAGTACGCCGCCCTCTCACGGCGGTAACGCGGGTTCGAATCCCGCTGGGGTCACCACAACACAGAAAACCCCCGGTCATCCGGGGGTTTTCGCATTCCTACCATTGCTCGCTGCGGGGCGCTACGCGGCTTTTGGCAACAGATTGGCAACATCCGGTCGCATCGCTGCCTGGTCGAGCGCCGTGGCAACACCGTCGAGGTCGTCATCGAACAGGTCGGCGTACACGTCGAGGGTCACCGCGGCCGAGGCGTGCCCGAGCATCCGCTGCACGGCCTTGACGTTCGCCCCGGCGCTGACCGCGAGTGACGCGGCGGTGTGCCGTAGCTCGTGGGGCGTGAGTCCTTTGAGGCCGATCATGGTTACGGCGGGGTCGAACCAGCCGACGCGGTAGACATGGTTGCGCAGCCAGGTGCCGGTGCGGATGCCGTAGAACACGGGAGCATCGGTGTCGCGTCCGGTGATCTGTGCGCGGAGCAGGCGGACGAGGAACGCGGGGATCGGGATGCTCCTTCGGCGGCTCGATGCGCTGGTATCCCTTGTCGGCGACGACGGTCTGCTCGACGGTCAGGCGCGGGTGTTTCGCGTCGAGGTCGAGGTCGCGGACTCGCAGCCTGGCGAGTTCGCCCCCGCGCAGGCCGCAGTACGCGAGGGTGAGCACGACGAGGCCGTACCCGTAGTCTCGATCGTCCTTCATCTCGTCAATGGCCCCAGCGAGCGCCGCGACCTGATCGTGCGAGAGGCAGCGCTTGCGCGTCTTCGTCGGCTTGGGGAGCTTGAGTCTGGCGGCCGGGTTCGACGGCAGGCGCTCGTCCTCGACCGCGGATCGTAGCGCTCCTGAGAGCACGTTGACGATCTTCCGCACCGTCACGGGAGCACCTGGCAGCGCGGAGACCCATTCCTGCACTCGGAGCCGGGTGAGGTTGCCGATCGGGATGCTGCCGAGGTCGGGAGCGATGTGCTTGTCGATGATGTTCTCGACCCGGCTGCGCGTGGTTGCCCGTAGATCGCCGCGCGCGGCGAGCCAGGTCCGGAGCCAGTCCGCGACGCTGACCCTCGCCAGCGAGGGATCGAGGTAGCGACCTTGGGCGATGGTGACCTCAGTCGTCGCCAGGAACAGCTCGGCGGCCTTCTTCGTCGTGAAGCCGCGCTTCTGGGTCTGCTTCTTGTCGGGGCGGCGATAGAGGGCACGGTAACGACGGCCTTTCGCCGTCTCGTACGCCTCAATGCCTCCCATGGTTCTGTCGCCTACTTCTCCAGCCGGGCGAGGCGCTGCACGTCGATGCGACGGTAGACACGCTTGTGCTGGGTGAGCCGAATCGGCTCCACCGGCGAGGTGTCCGAGAGGGCGAGGGCGCGCAGCGTCGTGCGGTGAATGCCGAGCAGTGCGGCGGTCTCTTCCTCGGAGTAGACCAGCGGGGCACGCTGGTGCTCGTCTGCGGGGGCGGTGCTCTGCCCCATCGTTGTAAGGGCTCTGGTTGAAGAAGGCCTTGACCGGGTTCGGGCGGATGAGTTCTTGAGGAAGGCATGTGATGGGGCCGGTCGGTGAGGTGCGGGTGTTACTTGGTGCGCAGGTGTAGGGCGCATCCGACCGTAGGAAGGGCTATGGCCGTGACCCAGTTCGCCGGGTTACCGGTGTCGGTGAGGACGAAGCCCCAGGTCTCGCTGAACGGGTACTGACCTGGATTGACGACGACCGGGAGCAGCACGAGGGTCGCTGGTGCGACGGCGGCGATGCGTCGGTCGAGGAAGCGGGCGGCGATCAGGCCTGCGCCGAGGAGGCCGAGCATGTTGCGTAGCGGGGCGAGGGTTCCGGTCGTGCCGGTCACGGCCTCATCGGCCATGAGGCCGAGTACACGGGAGAGGAGTAGGGCGGTGCCGGCGCATACCGTCAGGACGATGACGTGCAGGAGCAGGCGTTGCGGCCAGAGCGGCTGAGATGCGAGGCGTTCGGCGTCGCGGGTCTGTGAGCCGTAGACGATCAGTGCGGCGGCGACGGGGATGAACTGGCCGAGCGCGGCGAGGGACGTCGCCGCGAGGAAGTCCGGCCGGAAAAAAGTAAGCGATCGCGCGCCGACGAACGCGAGCACGGCTTGGAGGACGAGCACTACCAGGACGACGGCGAGCAAGTGCCGGGCATGCAGGAAGCGGAGCGTCATCCCGTGATGTCCGCAGGGCGCAGGGAGCAGTCGAGGTACGCGGCAGCATGGTCAGCGAACCAGGCTTGTGCGCCTGGAAGCGATTTCGAGCGGAGCACGTCGACCAGGCGGTCCAGCTCTGCGGGATCGACCGCGAACTGGGCGGCATCGGGATCATCGGCGAGGAACACGTTGACGGCCCCGAGGGCGGCCCAGGCATCGCCAGCCTCGTCAGTTCCGCAGCGCACACCGACGAGCGAGAACAGCGCGGCGTGCACGCTGTCTGCGGCGGGGTCGACGCTGGCCGGGTTGAGCGCGAATGTCTCGAACCGGTCGCTGCCACCGTCGGGCACGGTCCCGTCGTCTTGCGAGAGGGTATCGAAGGCCAGCTCAGCCGATGCGACGAGGAAGGCGATGCGGCCCCAACGAGCTAACAGCTCTTCTCGCAGAGGCGCGTATTGCGGCAGGACATGCAGGGTCAGCACAGGGTCGTCCGAGGTGAGCGTCGTGAAGGACAGCTCGACCGGCGAGACAGAGACGGTGATGCGCTCGGCGGCGGGAGCGAGCGCAGCGGCGACGGGCACGCCCGCCACGACCAGGGCAGCACCGGCCACGGTCGCGAGCAGCCGTCGCGGGCCGCGGAGCACGGCGATGATCGCGATGAGTGCAGCGATGACAAGGACGATGAGCGCGTAGCGCAGCAACACCCAGTCGGAGTCGACGCGGGTGAAAGCGTCTTGTGCCGTGTCGATCCGGCGCAGCGGGTTCGCGAACTGAAGCCACGGTGCCCCGAGGATGAGGAACTGCGCCAGGTAGAGCAGGGTCGGCGCGATGATCGCAACCGGCAGTGCAGCCCAGCCGGGCAGCGCGGCAGCGGTCGCGGCGCCGATCGTCACGCTCACGACTACCACCAGCAGTCCGTGCAGCAGCGCGATCGTAGGTGTTCCGGTGATCCCCACGATGACCGCGCGGACGACGAGGCCGGCCAGGACGATGAGCCAGAGGGCAGCTCCCCACAGCCAAGCGGCGATCGTCTGATGGAGGATCGTGGCCGCGAGTGACCGTGGGGCGGTGCGCAGGATCGGGGCGCCGCCATCGCGAATCTCGCGGGTGGCGTCCCACGCGGTCGCGGCGGCGATGACCGGCGCCAGGAGCGTGGCGCCGGCGCTCAGGGCGTCAGCGATGTTCGCCCAGCTCGCCACGACGGGGTGCGTCGAAGTGGAGGCGACGATCGCGTAGGCGGCGAGGATGATCGGGCCGGCCGGCAGCAGCAGGATCGACCGCCGCAGTCCGGTCGACAGCGGCCCGCGGCTCACGCCGGCGCCGCCGTGTGAGCGAGCAAGGCAGCATAGCCGCGCTCGAGCGTGCTGTCGCCTGGCGAGTCCGGCCGGCCGTGAGCCTCCAGTTCCGGGACGGTCCCGGTGAAGACGATCCGGCCGCGGTCCATGACCACGACGGTATCGGCGGTGGCGCGTACATCCTCAATGAGGTGGGTGCTGGTGAGCACGGCGGTCTGTCGGCCGAGGTCGCGGATCAGCTCACGGAACGCGACGCGCTGCGCCGGGTCAAGTCCGACGGTCGGCTCGTCCAACAGCAGCAGTGCGGGCCGGTTCACAATCGCTTGTGCGATCCCTGCACGGCGGAGCATTCCACCCGACAGCGACTTCAGCGGTGATGCCGACCGGTCCAAGAGGCCGACCGCCTCGATCGCCTCGATCGTCGCGGCGGACCTGCGCGGAGCCGGTATCTCCTTAAGCCATGCGACGTACTCGACCAGTTCCCGGACCTGGAACGAGGGCGTGAAGCGGAAGTCTTGGGGCAAGTAGCCGAGGGATGCGCGCGCGAGCCGCCGCCCCGCACGATTGCTCGGATCATGGCCGCTAACTGTGGCGACACCCCGGTATCGCGTGTCCAGGGTGGCGAGCGCGCGGATCAGGGTGGACTTCCCGGCGCCGTTCGGACCCACCAGCGCGGTCACACCGTTCTCGACGCTCAGACTGACCTCATGCAGCGCATCGACGCACATACGCCGGTGTCGGATGGTCAGTGCCTCAACTCGTGTGGTGGGTTCAGTCATCGGATGAGTCCTCTGTCGAGGGCGAAGGCGATGAGTTGGAGGCGCGAGCGCATTCCGAGCTTGGTGAGGATGTGGGAGACGTGCGATTTCACCGTCGTCTCGCTGATGAACGCGATGGTGGCGATCTGTGCGTTGGACAGGCCGCGCGCCGCATACAGGAACACCTGGCGCTCCCTCGGGGTGAGTGGGTCGAGTGCGTCGACCTCTGGAGTCCGCGCGGCCTCGCGCGATTCGCGGAGCACTTCGGTGGACGGTCGAGGTTCGAACACGCTCTGCCCGGCATGGACGGTGCGCACGGCGTCGAGCAATGTCTCGGCCGTGGTGTCCTTCAGGAGGAAGCCAGCGGCCCCGGCGCGGGTCGCAGCGGCCACGGCCTCATCACTGCGGAGCGTCGTGAGCACCAGCACCGCTGGAGCATCCGCACCAGCGGCCTCGAGGATGCGCGCGGTAGCGGCGATGCCGTTCAGTTCGGGCATGCGCACGTCCATCAGCACCACATCCGGTCGCTCGCGCTGCACCAGCGTGATCGCCGCTTCGCCGTCGTGGGCGGCACCGGTGAAGCGCATGTCGGGCTGGGACTCGACCATCATCCGCACCCCATCGCAGAACAGCCGCTCGTCATCGACGACGGCGACGCGAATCTCACTCATCCTCGTCGCCTCTCGTCCGCGCGGGCAGGTAGGCGGTGACGATCCAGGAGTTCTCCTGCTCGTCGTGCGCCGCGGATAGCCAGCCGCCGGCCAGACGCGCGCGTTCCTGCATTCCCGTGACGCCTCGCCCGCTTCCCTCCATCGGCGCTTCGCCAGGGGTGCGGGAGGCGACGGTGACGGCGAGGCCGGCGTCCTGCCAATCCAGCGACACGTCCACGCCTCTTTCCACGGTCCCATGGACGAGAGCGTTCGTCAGCGCCTCCTGAACAATCCGATAGACCGACAACTCGCTTACCGGCGAGAGCGCATCTGGAGCACCGAGCTGCTGCACCCGCACCGGCAGACCAGCCTGCTGCATCCGCTCGAACAGGGCGTCCAGGTCGGCAACGCCCGGGGCCGGCGCGTCATCGCCAGGCGCACCCAGAGCGTCGATCAGCCAGCGGACATCTCCGAGGGTCTGCCTCGCGGTATCCGCGATCGTCCGCAACGGCGCGCTGGCTTGATCGGTCTTGGCGGCGATGCGGGCGCCCTCAGCCTGCGCGACGATGACGGCCAGCGAGTGTGCGAGCACGTCATGCACCTCCTGGGCAATGCGATCGCGTTCCCCGGCCAGCAAAAGCTCGCCCTCGGCTATCGACAGCGCGGAGAGGGCGGACTCGCGGGCGGCCCGCTGCGCGTTCAGGGCCGCAAGGCCGCGCCGGTATGCGAACGCGATCGCCCACACCCCGATGAACACGAGGAGACTTCCGAGAGTCCAGCTCGCGATCTGCCCGGCGATGTCCGGGAGGTCCCAACCGTATATCACGGTGGTCGACCCGCCCAGCGGTAGCGAATTCAGCGCCGCCACGCACAGCGCCGCGACCACGGCGAACCCGAAGGCGAACTGCACCCGGCCAAGCGGCAGCGTCACAGTCGTCACCGCGATCACAACCAGCAGTGCGCCGTACACCCACACATGCCAAGGCCCGAGGAACGCCCCGAACCGCAGCGCCGGGAGTGCGAGCTGGCCAACCAGGAGCACGAGCCCCAGTGCCAAGCTCGTCATCGGCAGGCGTCGCGCCAGGGCCAGGGACGCCGCGAGCAACGCGACACTGATCGGCGCGATCGGCGAGACGATGAAGAATGACGGTAGACCGGCGCCGACCAACAGCGCAACGCCAACCAGCGGCAATACTGCCTCGCTGGACCACCGCTGCACTCGAATCATGCAATCGACTCTATGAGCTGACCTCTCCGTTCTACTGGTCTTCGTTCGCGATCTCATCCAAGAGGTGGAGAAGCAGACCGATGAGGGTGACGTGAGGCTCCATTGCCTGCCGGTGCCGCGGCGCAGGGCCTTGCGAAACGGGTTTCTCAGCATGGCTGCCGAGGAATCTACGAAGGATCGCCTGCACGGGGCGGCAACGTGGCAACATCCTGGCAACCAACGCTGGCGACAAGGCTTTCCGCGTCGCACTCAACACACGTGAAACCCCTGCAAACACCGGTCAATACGGGGCCGATTGCGCGGTTCCAGAGGAGCCGATTCCCCTCTCACGGCGGTAACGCGGGTTCGAATCCCGCTGGGGTCGCCACAACACAGGAAACCCCCGGGTCTCCCGGGGGTTTTCGTGTATCCGGGTGGGCGTGGCCGGTGCAGATGCCGGTCGGAGGCACAGGCGTCGGCCCGATCGGTCGTATCCGACCGACAGGCGCGTTCTCGCCATACGGGTGTACCGCGGACTCTCATAGGACAGCGGGTCTCGGCTGAGATCTCGCAGCTCCTCGGCGAACGGTCATCCGGTGCCCGGCGAGGTGCGCAGCGTCATCTCCCGGAATCGCCGGTTGCGCAACGGCGCGATCATCAGAAGGGCCATCGCCCCGCCGAACACGGCAAAGGGCACCCAGACGGCCGTGGCGGCGGCCAGCCCGCCGAAGGCGGCCATGGCGAGCGGCATGAAGACGTCGTCGCCGAGCCGTGTGATCGAGCCCATCCTGCCGAGGTAGGCCGGATCGACGGTCGCGGCGAACGTCGCGCTCAGAAGCACGGAGGCGTATCCGGCCGTCGCGCCGATCACGAAGCTTCCCGCCCCCGTCAGCCACCCCGACCCGAATCCCAGCACCACGATGCCCGCGCCCTGGACGACGAGCGCGACGAAGCCCGAGCGAGCTTCATGCCGGGGCCGCCATCGAGTGACCGAGAGCGCGCCGAGAGCCGCGCCCAGCCCGAGGAGGGCCTCGAAGATGCCGACGGCCTGGGCTCCCCAGCCCTCGTCGTGCGCACGCAGCGCGATGCCGATCCCGACCGCCGGCCCGACGGCGAGGTTCAGTCCGGACAGCGCGAGCACGAGGGTCCTGGTCGTCGGCACGGCGCGGAGATGGCCGAAGCCGCGGGCGATGCCGCGCAGGGCGCTCTCGCGATCGGCACGGGGGAGCGCGAACCGCGGGCTCAGCCAGATCGCGATGAAGGCGATCACCAGCGTGAACGTCAGCGCGTTGACGGACGCGCTCCCGCTGAGCCCCGCGTGCGCCACGAGGAACCCGCCCACCGCGGAGCCGCCCATGGTGCCGAGGCGGGAAGCGGTCTGCGACACGGCGCTGTAGGAGGGCAGATCCGCCGGGCGGACGAGCTGGCGGGCGATGGTCCCGGCCGACGGCTCGTAGAAGGCGTCGCACACTCCGAAGGCGATCGCAGCGAGCGTCAGGACCAGCACGGAGGGCGGGGAGGCCAGCATCCAGAAGGCGACGAACAGGAGCACGCCGACGCGGAGCGCGTTGAACAGGAGCATCACGTGCCGGGCGTTCGCGCGGTCAGCGAGGACGCCTCCGAACAGCAGGACGATCGCGCGCGGGATCGTCCCCGCCGCGACGACCAGTCCCGCGACCGCTGGCGAGGTGATCTGCACGGCCGTCCAGGCCAGGGCGATGCTCCAGAGCGCGTCGCCGGCATCGGAGAGCGCTTTGACGCCGATCCAGGCGTGCACCGCGATGTCGCGCGAGAACCGGGGCGGCTCCTTCAGCAGGAGGGGCTCGGCGGCGGTCATGGCGAGGTCGGGAAGCCGTGGGCGAACATGAACACCGGGCGTCGCTCCGCCCCGTCGGCTCTGTCGATGCTCGCGCGCCATGCGTCGACGGCGTCGCGGATCGCCTCTGAAAGGACCGTCAGCTCCTCGGGCGTCGCCCAGGCGAGGACATCCGTGCTGAAAGCGGCGCGCGACCACTCCGGAAGGGGAGCCGTCCTGCGATGCCAGGCGCGGAGACGTCCGAGCTGGACCTGGATGTTCACCCGCTCCGCCTCGCGGGCCAGCAGCGCGTCGGCGGGGGAGTCCGCGAAGTCGTCCACGGACCAGGTGAACCGGTTCCTGGCCGGCCGCCACCAGCTCGTCCTCTTGTCGCCGGTGGGGTCCTCCGCCCGCTCGACGACGCCGGCACGCTCCAGCATCCGGAGATGATGACTGATGCTGCCGACCTGCAGTCCGAGGGCCTTCGCGAGGGTCGTCACCTGACTGGCGCCGTGCAGGCCCAGATAGTCGACGATGCGTCGGCGCACCGGATGGTGCACGGCGGTGATCGCTGTGATCTCTTCCATGCCGACCACGCTAAGCGCGGATCGACGCACCTACAAGAGTTCTTGTATACCCCGGAAAATCAGGCTTCTTCCGAAGAAGAACGCTTCCTCCGGCGTCGGATCGCCCACACGATGAGGAAGATGACCGCGGCGATGGCGATCCAGGGCAGCAGGAACCCTGCAGCGATCACGAGCGCGTTCAACGAGACGATGAGCCCGTTCCAGCCCGCGAGCAGCCCGTCGCCGAATCCGGCGGGGTCGGCGGTCGTCGCGACCTGCTCCCGCACGAGCTCCACCTGCAGCGACGACATCGCGATCTGGTCCTCCAGGCCATCGAGCTGCTGCTGGTACGACTCCAGCTCCGCCTGGCGGTCGGTCAGCGCGACCTCCGCCTCGATGAGCTCGGAGACGGTCCCCGACTGGGACATCAGCTCCGTCAGTCGCGCCACGGACGCCTTCAGGGCATCCACGCGGGCGCGCAGATCGATCGCCGTCGAGGTCACGTCCTGCTTCGAGATCGACGAGGACAGCACCTCGCCGCTGTCGCCGAGCTCGTCGATCACGGCGGCGAGGTCGGCGGAGGGCACGCGGATGCTGATCCATCCGTAGCCGGAATCCGGCTCGACCGGCATGCGGCCGTCGCTCACGGCGACGGGCTTGGACACGCTCGTGCTCTCGACGTAGCCCTCGTGCGCCTCGGCGAGATCGCCGATCGCGCTCACGGCCGCTGCAACGTCCTCGACCTCGACTTGCGCGTTCGCGGTGGCGATGATCTCTCGACCGGCGTCGGCGTCCTGGCTCGCCGCCATCGCGTCGTCGCCGAGCGCAGCGGCGCTCTCTTCGGAGGCCATGTCCGGGACTGCGCCGCCGCCGTCCGAGGACACGCCGATGAGCGGTGCACCGGCAGGCGCATCGGCGGTCGATGCGCCGCCGACCGAGCCGAGGATGGGCGGCGTGACGAGGACGCCGACGACGAAGGCGGCGGCGATGCCGGCCCCGGTGAGCCAGCCGCGTCGGCGCGACGCGCGCGCGGAGATCGCGGACGCCGGCGCCCCCCTGGCCGGTTCATCCGCGATCCGGTCGAACACGGCGTGCTCGATCCGGGCGACCGTCTCGTCGGACAGCCCGGGAAGAGCGGTGCTCTGCTCGTTCATGCGTCTCTCGCCTCCTTCACGGCGCCGCGCAGCTGCGTGCGCACCCTCGAGAGACGGTTCCGGACGACCGCGTGACTCACGCCGAGCTCCTCGGCCGCCGCCTGGTAGGCGTACCCCTCGGCGGCGCACAGGCGGAAGATCTCGCGATCGAGCTCGCCGAGCGTGCCGATCTCCTCGGCGATGCGCTCGGCGAGATCGGCCGTGATGACCTGCTCCTCGACGCTGACGGTGTCGGCGATCAGCTCGTCCGCGGCATCCGCGGTGTGCGCCTGATCCCGCAGCCTTCGCCGCAGGCGGTTGGCCGCCTGGAAGCGGCAGATCGTCGCGAGCCAGGGCAGGATCGACTCTCCGGCCAGCTCCAGCCTCGGCAGCTTCCGCCAGGCGACCACGAAGGTCTCCTGCGTGACGTCCTCGGCATCCACGACCGAGCCGAGGATGCCGTGGGCGATCCAGTAGACCGGACGTACATGCGCGCGGTAGAGCGCCCGGAAGGCGCTCTCGTCGCCCGACGCTGCGCGTGCCGCCCATTCCTGGTCCTGCGATCGCTGAGGCATCCTGCTCCGTTCGGTGTCTCTCACCGGGGAAGTGTCGACGAATGCCCCATCGTCTCAGATCAGGTCAGTGCGCGGCTTCCTGATGGGCGGCGACGATCGTCTTCTGCGACATGCGGTCGATCCAGGCGAGGGCCAGAGCGGAGACGATGAAGACCATGTGGATGACGACCTGCCAGAGCACGCCGGTGGGGGTGTAGCTGCCGAGGCCGTCGACCTCGCTCTCGTTCACGCCGTTCTCGTCCATATTGCCGACGGCGATGAAGGTCTTGAGGAGATGGATCGAGGAGATGCCGACGATCGCCATGGCGAGCTTGACCTTGAGCACGTTCGCGTTCACGTGCGAGAGCCACTCCGGCTGGTCGGGATGCCCGTCGGTGTTGATGCGCGAGACGAAGGTCTCGTAGCCGCCGATGATGACCATGATGAGCAGGTTCGCGATCATGACGACGTCGATGAGCCCGAGGACCGCCAGCATGATCACGGCCTCGTTGATCTCGGTGGGGTGGGCGACCACTTCGACGATGAGGTGCCAGAGCTCCACCATGAACACGACGACGTAGACGAGCTGCGCGATGATCAGCCCGATGTACAGCGGCGCCTGCAGCCATCGGCTGACGAAGATCAGGGAGCCGATGGAGCGCGCCCAGGGGTTGCGCGGGGGAGTGTCGAGCGGGTCTGTGGCGGAGCGGATCTCAGGAGTCACGGCGACTATTCCATCACGTCGGAGCGGTGGGCAGAAGCTCCGCTAGAATCGACGCTGCGAGAGGGAGTATCCCGACATCGCATCCTCGTCATCACGGGCACCGGCGTCGCTGCCCCGGGGATGCGGCGCACAGCGTGCGAGGGAGAGACTTTCGGCTCTTCTCCGTCCCCTCTTGCGAAAGGTGCCGTGCGCCCTTGAACATCCCCGTCTGGTTCGAGATCGTCTCTCTGGTGGTCCTGACCCTCATCCTCCTCGGCGATCTGCTCCTCATCTTGAAGCGTCCGCACATCCCGTCGACGAGGGAATCGACCCTCTGGGTGGTGTTCTACGTCACTCTGGCCCTCGTCTTCGCCGGGGTGCTCTTCCTCATAGGCGACCCGAAGGACTCGGTCGACTTCCTCACCGGATGGGCGATGGAGTACAGCCTCTCCATCGACAACCTGTTCGTGTTCGTGCTGATCATGACCCAGTTCTCCGTGCCGCGCAGGTACCAGCAGGAGGTGCTGATGGTCGGCATCATCATCGCCCTCGTGCTGCGCGCGATCTTCATCCTCATCGTCGGAGCCGCTGTCGAGCACCTCAGCCCGATCTTCTATGTCTTCGGCGCCTTCCTCATCTTCACCGCGATCCGGCAGGCGCTGCCCGAGAAGCACGACGACGATGCGCAGACGGAGAACTTCATCATCAGACTGCTGCGCCGCGGGATCGACATCAGCGAGGAGTACGACGGGTCGAAGCTGCGCACGGTCGTGGACGGCAGGAAGATCTGGACGCCGATGCTCATCGTCTTCGTGTCGATCGGCGTCACCGACCTCATGTTCGCGGTCGATTCGATCCCCGCGATCTACGGCGTCACCCAGAACCCCTTCATCGTGTTCACGGCGAACCTCTTCGCGCTCATGGGCCTGCGCCAGCTGTACTTCCTCCTCGGCGATCTGCTGGAGAAGCTGAGGTACCTGCACTACGGCGTCGCCTTCATCCTCGGGTTCATCGGAGTGAAGCTCATCCTGCACGCGATGCACGAGAACGAGCTGCCGTTCGTCAACGGCGGCCACCCGATCGAATGGGCGCCCGACATCAACAACTGGGTGTCGCTCGGCGTGATCTTCGGCTCGATGGCCGTCGCCACGGTCGCCAGCCTCATCTCGTCCTCGCGCGAGAAGAGGCAGCCGCCCGTCACGCAGTGACCCATGC
The DNA here is from genome assembly GCF_054780175.1 of Microbacterium tumbae. Taxonomy (NCBI): domain Bacteria; kingdom Bacillati; phylum Actinomycetota; class Actinomycetes; order Micrococcales; family Microbacteriaceae; genus Microbacterium; species Microbacterium tumbae. The sequence continues at coordinate 704,459 of NZ_BAAGWV010000002.1, read as the reverse complement.
GCCCGACCACCCGTTGCGGCGGTGTAAACTGACCGGCATGCGGCAGGTGGTTCTCCTTCTTAGCGGCCGCGACGAGACCTCGATCTAGGCCTTCTCGTCGCGGAGTCCAGCGTGGGCCGAACCGCCATAAGAGGAGACAGAAAACGCATGAGCACTGATGTGACCGACATCCCCCGTCGTCCGCGCACCCTGGCCGAGAAGGTCTGGGACGACCATCTCGTCGTCAAGGGCGAGAACGGCGAGCCCGACCTCGTCTACATCGATCTGCACCTCGTGCACGAGGTCACCAGTCCCCAGGCCTTCGACGGGCTTCGGACCGAAGGGCGGCCGCTGCGCCGCCTCGACCTCACGATCGCGACCGAGGACCACAACACCCCGACGCTCGAGATCGACAAGCCGATCGCCGACCTCACCAGCCGCACGCAGATCGAGACCCTGCGCCGCAACGCGGAGGAGTTCGGCGTCCGCCTGCACTCCCTCGGCGACGCGGAGCAGGGCATCGTGCACGTCGTCGGTCCGCAGCTCGGCCTGACCATGCCGGGCATCACGGTCGTCTGCGGCGACTCGCACACCTCCACCCACGGCGCCTTCGGCGCGATGGCGTTCGGCATCGGCACGAGCGAGGTCGAGCACGTCATGGCGACTCAGACGCTGCCCCTGAAGCCCTTCAAGACCATGGCGATCACCGTCGAGGGCACGCTGAGGCCGGGCGTGAGCGCCAAGGACATCATCCTCGCGGTCATCGCCGAGATCGGCACCGGCGGAGGGCAGGGCTACGTCCTCGAGTTCCGCGGCAGCGCCATCCGGGCCCTGTCGATGGAGGGGCGCATGACGATCTGCAACATGTCGATCGAGGCCGGCGCCCGAGCGGGCATGGTCGCTCCCGACGAGACGACCTTCGCCTACGTCAAGGACAAGCCGCATGCGCCGAGGGGGCAGGACTGGGAGGACGCGGTCGCCTACTGGCGCACGCTCCCGACCGACGAGGGCGCGGTCTTCGACGCCGAGATCTTCATCGACGCCGACGACCTCGAGCCGTTCGTGACCTGGGGCACGAATCCCGGCCAGGGCAGCTCGCTGTCGGCATCCGTGCCGGATCCGGCCGAGATCGCCGACGCGAACGAGCGCGCCGCCGCCGAGCGCGCGCTGGAGTACATGGACCTGACGCCCGGCACCCCGCTGAAGGAGGTGCCCGTGGACGCGGTGTTCATGGGATCCTGCACGAACAGCCGCATCGAGGACCTCCGTGCCTTCGCCTCCATCGTGAAGGGACGCAGGAAGGCGGACGGCGTCCGCGTCATGGTCGTCCCCGGATCCGCACGCGTGCGGCTCGAGGCCGAGGCCGAGGGCCTGGACAAGGTGTTCACCGACTTCGGAGCGGAATGGCGTTTCGCCGGCTGCTCGATGTGCCTGGGCATGAACCCCGACCAGCTGGCCCCGGGGGAACGATGCGCGTCCACGTCGAACCGCAACTTCGAAGGCCGTCAGGGCAAGGGCGGGCGCACGCATCTCGTGTCGCCGCTCGTCGCCGCCGCGACGGCTGTGCGCGGCACGCTGTCCAGTCCCAGCGACCTGGCGCCCGTCGACGAGCTGATCGGAGCCTGATCATGGAGAAGTTCACCACGCACACCGGCATCGCGGCTCCGATGAAGCGCTCCAACGTCGACACCGATCAGATCATCCCGGCGGTCTTCCTCAAACGGGTCACCAAGACCGGCTTCGACGACGCGTTGTTCCACGCCTGGCGGCAGGATCCGGAGTTCATCCTCAACCAGGACGCGTTCCAGGGGGCGTCGGTGCTCGTCGCGGGACCCGACTTCGGCACGGGCTCGAGTCGCGAGCACGCTGTGTGGGCGTTGCGCGACTTCGGATTCAAGGTCGTCCTCAGCCCGCGTTTCGGCGATATCTTCCGCGGGAACTCCGGCAAGCAGGGTCTTCTGGCGGCCACGATCTCCGAGGAGGACCTGGAGACGATCTGGGCGCTCATCGACGAGGAGCCCGGCTGCTCCATCACGGTCGACCTCGAAGCGCGCACGGCGACGATCGGCGACCCTTCGACAGGCTCAGGGCATCGCTTCCAGGCCAGCATCGGCGTGGACGATTACACTAGATGGCGGCTCCTCGAAGGGCTCGATGACATCGGGCTCACGCTGCGCAACGAAGACAAGATCGCGCAGTTCGAGGCCCGTCGCGAATCGTGGCGGCCGCGGACCCTCCCCGTTCTCTGAGAGCACGGCGGACCGTGAGTCGGGGGCATCCGCCCCAGCGGCTGACGCCGTGTTCTCTGGAATGAAGTGAGGCCCCTCGAATGACGACACCCCTGCGCGATGTACTCCAGGACGGGCTCGGATCGTTGACCGGGGACGTCATTGCCATCCGCGGAGGACACCCGCTGCGGGGACGCGTCGATGTGAAGGGCGCGAAGAACCTCGCCACCAAGGCGATGGTCGCCACCCTCCTCGGCGAGACGGCGAGCACGCTGCGCGACGTCCCGGATCTCAGCGACGTCGCCGTGGTGCGCTCGCTCCTCGAGGTGCACGGCGTGCGCGTCGAGACCGGAGACGAGCCGGGATCGCTGGTGTTCGACCCGAGCGGCGTCGAGTCCGCCCACATGGAGGAGATCGACGCGCACGCCGGCGCGTCGCGCATCCCGATCCTGTTCTGCGGACCGCTGCTGCATCGCCTCGGCCAGGCGTTCATCCCGGATCTGGGCGGCTGCCGCATCGGGGACCGTCCCATCGACTTCCACCTCGACGCGCTCCGCAAGTTCGGTGCGATCGTGGAGAAGCTGCCCAGCGGCATCCGGCTCTCCGCCCCGAAGCGCCTGCACGGTGCGAATATCCATCTGCCGTATCCGAGCGTCGGCGCGACGGAGCAGGTGCTGCTCACCGCCGTGCGCGCGCAGGGGACCACCGAGCTGCGCAACGCCGCCATCGAGCCGGAGATCATGGATCTGATCGCCGTGCTGCAGAAGATGGGCGCGATCATCTCCTACGAGCCGAACCGCGTGATCCTCATCGAGGGCGTCGACACTCTTCGCGGCTACGACCACCGCTCCATCTTCGATCGCAACGAGGCCGCGTCGTGGGCGTCCGCCGCGCTGGCGACCGACGGAGAGATCTTCGTCGGCGGCGCGAAGCAGCAGGAGATGCTCACGTTCCTCAACGTCTTCCGGAAAGCCGGCGGCTGGTTCGACATCCAGGAGGACGGCATCCTGTTCCGCCGCGGCGGCGAGCTGCAGCCGGTCGTCGTCGAGACGGACGTGCACCCCGGCTTCATGACCGACTGGCAGCAGCCGCTCATCGTCGCGCTCACCCAGGCGGAGGGGCGTTCGATCGTGCACGAGACCGTGTACGAGAACCGCTTCGGCTTCACCCAGGCGCTCGTCAAGATGGGCGCGGACATCGTCGTGCACCCGCACGGGCTCCAGGACGGCCCGCGTCGCGTCCCCCGCCGAGAGCTCGAGCAGGCCGCCGTCATCACCGGCCCGACGCCGCTGCACGGGGCCGACATCGTCGTGCCCGACCTCCGGGGCGGATACAGCCATGTGATCGCCGCGCTGACGGCATCCGGCCAGTCCCAGGTCTCGGGCGTGGACATTCTCAGCCGGGGGTACGAGAAGTTCCTGGCCAAGCTCGACGCCCTCGGCGCCGACTTCGACGTCGTCCGGTGACGCGCATGGGCTCCCGGTCCCCCGAGAAGTCCCGGCCGAGTCTGTTCTGGCTGCTCGCGATCGTCGTCGTCCCGTTCATCTCCTTCCTTGCGAAGCTCTCGTTCACCGGGCGGGAGAAGCTCCCGCGCGACGGCGCCTTCGTGCTGGCCCCGAACCATTACTCGGAGTTCGACCCGCTCATCGTGGCGGTGGCGGTCTGGCGGCTCGGCCGCGCTCCGCGCTTCCTGGCGAAGGAGAGCCTGTTCCGGATCCCCGTTGTCGGCGCCGCGCTGCGGGCGACGGGGATGATCCCGGTGGCCAGGGCGTCGTCGGCGTCGGCCGCGAAGCAGACCATGGCGCAGGCGAAGGAGCTCGTCGAGCACGGGCGGGGTGTCATCGTCTATCCCGAGGGCACGCTCACACGCGACCCCGATCTGTGGCCGATGCGCGGCAAGTCCGGCGCCGTGCGTCTCGCGCTGACCGGGGACATCCCGCTCATCCCCATGGCGCAGTGGGGCACGCAGGAGATCATGGGGCGCTATCAGAAGGGCTTGAAGCTGTGGCCGCCGCGAAAGCCGGTACGGATCCTCATCGGCGATCCCGTCGACCTCTCCGATCTGAAGGGGCGGGCGGGCGACAGCGCCGTGCTCACCGAGGCGACGAACCGGCTGATGGCCGCGATCACCCAGCTGCTGGAGCAGGTCAGAGGAGAGCAGGCTCCGGCGGAGCGGTGGAATCCGGCCGAGCACGGCCAGAAGGAGACCGGACGCCTTGACACCTAGACGCACACCTGCGACCGGTCCGCGCGTGACGGTGGTCGGCGCCGGCAGCTGGGGCACGACGTTCGGAAAGATCCTCGCCGACGGCGGCGCCGAGGTCACCATGTGGGCCCGGCGCGCAGAGCTCGCCCAGGAGATCGCCGAGGCGAAGCGCAACTCGCGCTATCTTCCCGGCATCAATCTGCCGCGCACGATGAACGCGACGCATGAACTGGCGACCTCGCTGGAGGCCGCGGAGCAGGTGTACCTCTCCGTCCCCAGCCAGACCCTCCGAGAGAATCTGAAGGCGATCCGCCCGCTGCTCGCCGGTCGCGAGATCCCGGTCGTCAGCCTCATGAAGGGCGTCGAGAAGGGCACCGGCCTGCGGATGAGCCAGGTCATCGAGCAGGAGCTCCGGTGCGATCCCGCGCTCATCGCCGTCGCATCCGGTCCGAACCTGGCCCTCGAGATCGCCAGGGAGCAGCCCACTGCGGCTGTCATCGCCTCGCGCAGTCAGGAGACGGCGGAGACCGTCGCCCGTGCGGCGCGGAACGACTACTTCCGCACCTTCGTGAACACCGACGTCATCGGCACGGAGTTCGGCGCCGTGCTGAAGAACCTCATCGCGGTGGCGATCGGGATCGTCGACGGGGTCGGCTACGGCGAGAACACGAAGGCATCGATCATCACGCGCGGGCTCGTCGAGATGACCGACTTCGCGGTGGCGAACGGCGCGCAGCCGGAGACGCTGCAGGGCCTCGCCGGGCTCGGCGACCTCATCGCGACATGCCAGTCGCCGCTCAGCCGCAACAACACCGCCGGGCGGCTGCTCGGTCAGGGATACAGCTATCAGGACGTCGTCAAGCAGATGCAGCAGACTGCGGAGGGCCTGGCCTCCGTCGCGCCGATCCTGCAGCTCGCGCACGAGGCCGATGTGGACATGCCCATCGTGCAGCAGGTGAAGATGGTGCTCGACGGGGCGATGAGCCCGCGCGACATCGCACCCCACCTGACGACGGACGACGACACCCCCCAGGGGGAGAGGACCAATCATGGGCAGGCAGACGGTGGTGGTGCTCTTCGGCGGGCGCTCCAGCGAGCATTCGATCAGCTCCGCCACGGCGGGCGGGGTCCTGCGCGCGATCGATCGTGACCGCTTCGACGTGATCCCGGTCGGGATCACGCGCGAGGGCGCCTTCGTCCTCGAGGTAGACGATCCGGAGCGGTTCGCGCTGGACGCCGCTCGCCTTCCCGAGGTCGTCGACAACGGCACGCGGATGCTGTGGCCGGAGCCCGGCGGCGACCGCACGCTGCGCGTGACGCTGCCGGACGGCTCCGCGGAGAACCTCGGCGAGATCGACGTCGTCCTCCCGCTGCTGCACGGCATGCACGGCGAGGACGGCGCGATCCAGGGATTCTTCGACGTCCTGGAGATCCCCTACGCGGGGTGCAGCATCCTCGATTCCGCGATCTGCCTCGACAAGCACTTCACGAAGCTCGCCCTGACCGCCGTCGGCATCGCGGTGTCTCCGGGGATCACCGTCCGACGGGCGCAGTGGAGCGCGGATTCCGAGCGGCTCCGCCGCGAGATCGCTGAGCTCGGCGGCGTCGTGTTCGTGAAGCCCGCCAGCGCGGGCTCCAGCGTCGGCGTGTCCCGCGTCGTGGACGGCGAAGGGCTGGACGCCGCGCTGGAGCTCGCCTTCGCCGAGGACGAGAAGGTGCTCGTCGAGGCGCAGGTCGCCGGCCGGGAGATCGAGGTCGGGGTCCTGGCTGGCCGGGACGGCGCCAGGGCCCGCGCGTCCCTCCCCGGCGAGGTCGTGCTCACCACGCGCAGCTTCTACGACTTCGAGGGCAAGTACCTCGGCGGCGACGGCGTCGAGATCGTCTGCCCCGCCGATGTCGACGAGGCCATGATCGCGAGGCTCCGCGAGACCGCGGTGCGTGCCTTCGAGGCGGTCGATGGCAAGGGACTCGCCCGCGTGGACTTCTTCGTGACCCCGGCGGGCGAGCTGATCGTCAACGAGCTGAACACCATGCCCGGCTTCACGCCGATCTCGATGTTCCCGAAGTGCTGGATCGCCTCGGGCCTCAGCTACGGCGAGCTCATCACCGAGCTCATCGAGGGCGGCCTGCGGCGCTGATCAGGCGCCGGGCCGCCCCGTGCCGGGCTGCTGAGGTCCGGGCTGCGCCGGGCCGGGCTGCTGCGGGTCGGCTGCCTGGTGGGTGGGCGGCTGCGGGTCGGACGGGGGATACCAGGACGCCTGCGGGCCGCCGAGCGGCGGGTACGACGGCTGGGCCTGGTACGGCGGCGTCTGCGGCGCAGCGCCGTACGGATGCTGCGTGGGGAACGCGGCCATCCCGGGCGATGGCGCCGGCGGCACCGGGTATCCGGCGACCGGGGCGGCTCCGTCTGCGGTGGGCTGCCGGAACCCGGGGGTGGCGCGGTGCACGATCAGCGCGACCAGCGCCGTCAGCCAGCCCCAGGTCAGCGCCCATCCCGCACCGGCGGTGACGACCTGGTTGAACTGCATCCCGTAGACGTCCGGCATGTCCGCGGGAATCTGCAGCCTGGCCATCACCAGGGGCGCTCTCGCGATCCCGGCGATCCATGCGGCAACGATCACCGCTCCCCAGGTGCCGAAGAACACGGCCGCGCCGCGCCCCGGAGCCGAGGAGCGGACCACCAGACGCACGAAGATCCAGGTGCCGGCGGTCAGGAGGACCAGGGCGAGCAGCATCCCGAGGACCGCGAGCGGGAAACCGCCGAAGCCGGGGACGAAGCCCCAGCCGATCGGGTCGTTGAGGAAGTAGGCGCGAGGCGTGCTCGGGATGCCGAGCAGCATCGACTGATACACGGCGAAGCTGGAGAGCAGGGCCCCGACGGCGACCAGGATCGCCGCGACGACCGGAACACGGGTGGAGGAGGCCGGGTGCATACCGGGCAGTGTAGGCGTCTCGCTCCCGCGCGTCAGCAGGACGCGCTCAGTCCGTCCCGTCCGGGTCGTAGTCCTCGGGGAGCTCATCCGGCCCCGTGCAGCCGCCCTCGGCGGGGATCGAGGTGATCGCGCCGACGAGGTTGCGGTCGCTGATGACGTCGTTGGAGCTCACCACGGAGGTGTCGACGTACAGCTGCACCGCGGGATCCCGGCCATAGGTCGTCAGTCGCAGATAGGGCGTCTCCGAGGCGTCGACGAGCCAGTCGACGCCCTCCAGCGTCACGCACTGCAGCTCGCTCGTCGGCGCCGGCTTCTCCAGACCGCAGGTGAGCAGGATGCTCGAATCGGTGGTCCCCCAGGCGCCGGTCGCCTGCGCATCCGTCCAGCGGCGGTCCTGGCCGGCGAGCGTCGTGATGTTGCGCAGACCGACGGTCACCTCGGCGCACAGCGGGTCGTTCGCGTCCGGCGCCGGCTCGAGGTGCACCGTCGTGGAGCATCCGGCGAGCAGCCCGCCCCCGAGCAGCAGCGCGGCGGCGAGGGCGAGACGGGAACGCATGTCTCCAGGCTACCTTTGACAGCATGCCCTCCCGTTCCGCAGACGACGATCCCCGCCTGGAAGATCTCTCCGAGGGGAGCATCCTGAGGGCGATCCTGGCGCGGACCGCGCCGGGCGCCCATACGCTGCTCGGCCCCGGCGACGACGCCGCCGTCGTCGCCGCGCCGTCCGGCTCCGTCGTCGCCACGACGGACACCCTCGTGCACGGGCCTGATTTCCGGCTCGCGTGGTCGAGCGGATACGACCTGGGCTGGAAGTCGGCGGCGGTGAACCTCGCCGACATCGCCGCGATGGGGGCGAGGCCGACGGCGCTGCTGGTCGCCCTCGCCGTGCCGAAGACCCTGCGCCTCTCGTTCGTCGAGAGCCTCGCCGACGGCTTCCGCGAGGCCTGTGCGGCGCTGGCGCCCGGCTGCGCGGTGGTGGGCGGCGACCTCACGGTCTCCGAGGTGCTCACGATCGCGGTGACTGCTCTCGGGGATCTGGAGGGTCGTGAGCCGGTCACGCGCGGCGGAGCCCGCCCGGGCGACGTCGTCGCGATCGCGGGCGAGCTGGGACATGCGGCGCACGGCCTGGCTGTGCTCTTCGGGCGCTTCAGAGACGGCGCGGATCCCGTCCCGATCGACGCGGCTCTGCTGGGGCCGGGGGAGGCGGACGCCGTCGCGGCGCAGCTGCGTCCGAGGCCGCCGATCGGAGTGGGTCCGGCCGCGGCGATGGCCGGCGCGACGGCGATGATGGACATCTCCGACGGTCTGGCCCTGGATGCGGGGCGGATGGCGGATGCGTCCGGGGTCACGATCGCGCTGACCTCCGCCGCTCTCGGCGCCGATCCGGCGCGCGCCCTGTCCGGGGGCGAGGACCACGCCCTGCTCGCCACGTTCCCGCCCGACCGGCTCGCACCGGGCTTCCGCGTCATCGGCGAGGTGCGCGAACGCGCGGACGCCGACGTGCTGTGCGACGGGGAACGCGTTGATCCGGACGGCTGGGATCCCTACCGGGACTGGGACTCGGCGACCGGCTGAGCCCACCACACCGCGGTGTCTCCGTAGGTCCGCTCCCGGACGAGCTCCAGACCCGCTGCGGAGAACTCCGGCGGCGTCGAGCGCCTGGCCCGCTCCACGACGATAAGCGCATCCGGTGAGAGCAGCGGCCGCAGCGCCACGAGATCGGAGCTCATGGCGGCGTCGTCGAGGTCGTAGGGCGGGTCCGAGAACACCAGGTCGAACACGCCCTGCGCCCGGTGCAGGAACGGGAGCACAGTGCTCTGATGGACGGTCGCGGGCCGCCTCACGGCGGAGGAGACCGCCTGCGCGTTACGGCGGGCGACGCCGGCGGCGACCCTGGCCGACTCCACCAGGTCGGCCGACGCCGCGCCGCGGCTCAGCGCCTCGAGGGCCAGCGCCCCGGAACCGGCGTACAGGTCGAGCACGCGGGCGTCGACGACGGCATCCGCCGAATCCAGCGCCCCGAAGAGCGACTCGCGGACGCGATCGCTGGTGGGACGCGTTCCGCTCGCGGGCACGGTCAGGCGTATGCCCCCGGCGTCTCCGGCGATGATCCTCGTCACCCGTTCACCCTATGGCACCCGGGTTCGCCGGCCGTTCTGCAGGACGTGCCGGCTGTTATGCAGGAGCTGGCGGCTGTTGTGCAGGAGCTGGCGGCTGTTGTGCAGGACCGCCGCATGCGGGGGGCACTGCCTCGACGGACGCAGGGATATTCTGCGGAAGATCGGCTCATGGTCGCGGGCGGAGGCCGATCGGTCCTGCAGAACGGCCGGAGGCTCCTGCAGAACTGCCGGAGGCTCCTGCAGAACGGTCCTGATGCTCCTGCAGAACGGCCGGTACTTCCTGCAGAACGCGCGGATGGTCCTGCGAACGGCTCCGGGCCTGGCGTGTCCGTGTCGTTCTCTAGACTCGTTCGCATGTCCCTGAGTCTCGACGCGCCGCTCAGCGAGGCGCTCGGCGACAAGGCCGCGAAGCCCCTCGAGAAGGCCTTCGGCATGCAGACCGTCGGCGAGCTGCTCTCGCACTACCCGCGTCGCTATGCCGATCCGGGCGAGCTCACGCCGATCCTGAACCTCCCGCTGGGCGAGATGGTCACGATCGTGGCCGAGATCCGATCGGCGGGGGTCCGCGTGATGCGCAACCGACCAGGCGCCATGCTGGAGCTCGCGATCAGCGACGGCGTCGGCCAGATGTCGTTGACCTTCTTCGCGAAGAACAAGGGCCAGGCGGAGTGGCGGGCCCAGGAGCTCAGGGTCGGGCGACGCGGCGTCTTCTCGGGGAAGGTCGGCGAGTACCGGGGCCAGCTGCAGCTCGCGAACCCGCAGGTGGAGCTGTTCGACGACGAGGAGGAGGCGCGCAAGCGCGCCGACGCCCGCGCGGCCCGTCCGATTCCGATCTACCCGGCGACCGCTGCCGTGACGAGCATGGCGCTCCAGCGACACATCGAGCGCGTGCTGCCGCTCGTGGACGCCGTGCCCGATCCGCTCTCCGAGGACATCCGCCGCAAGGAGGGACTGCTGGACGCACGTACGGCGCTGACGCAGATCCATCGCCCGGAGAATCGCGACGAGATCGATCCGGCCGTCCGGACCCTGCGCATGCACGAGGCGATCGTCCTGCAGACGGCGCTGCTCCAGCAGCGGGCGCTGGTCCGGACGATGAGCGCGACGAAGCGGCCTGCACACGAGGGCGGTCTCCTCGAGCGCTTCGACGCCGCCCTGCCGTACGAGCTCACCTCCGATCAGCGGGACGTCGGAGAGCAGGTCGCCCGCGACCTCATCGCCGACTGGCCGATGAACCGGCTGGTGCAGGGCGAGGTCGGCTCGGGGAAGACCCTCGTCGCGCTGCGGGCGATGCTCCAGGTGGCGGAGTCCGGGGGACAGGCTGCGCTCATCGCGCCCACGGAGGTCCTCGCGGGGCAGCATCTGCGCTCGATCACGAAGATGCTCGGCCCTCAGCTGGCTCCTCTCGTCATGCCGACGCTGCTGACGGGGCAGATGTCCGCGCCTGAGCGCCGCAAGGCTGCGCTCAGGGTCGCATCGGGGCAGGCGCTCATCGTGATCGGCACGCACGCGCTGCTGGGGGAGAAGACCACCTTCGCCGATCTCGGACTGGTCGTCGTGGACGAGCAGCACCGCTTCGGCGTGGAGCAGCGCGAGGCGCTGCGCGCGAAGGGCTCCAGTCCGCACGCCCTCGTCCTCACGGCGACTCCCATTCCCCGGACGGTCGCGATGACCGTCTTCGGTGATCTCGACACCTCCGTCATCCGCACGATGCCGGCCGGACGTGCCGGCATCGAGACCTTCGTCGCCCCGCTCGCCGAGCATCCGGGATGGTTCGCGAGGGTCTTCGAGCGCGCTGCAGAGGAGGTCTCCCAGGGGCGGCAGGTCTTCGTGGTGTGCGCGGCCATCGACACCGCGGCGAAGACCGCGGAGACCGGCGATCAGCCTCCCGCTCCGGAGGGGGCCGCCGGCCCGCGGTGGGGTGTCGTGCAGCTCGACGAGGCACTGTCCGCGCATCCGCGCATCAGCGGACTCCGCAGGGCCGTGCTGCACGGGAAGATGTCGGCGGACGAGAAGGACGCGGTCATGCAGGCCTTCGCGCGCGGCGAGATCGACGTCCTCGTCGCCACGACCGTGATCGAGGTCGGCGTGGACGTGCCGAACGCCTCGACGATGATCATCCTGGATGCCGACCGCTTCGGCGTCTCCCAGCTGCACCAGCTCCGCGGGCGTGTCGGACGAGGCGGCGTGCCCGGTCTGTGCCTGCTGGTCACCGAGGCGGAGGAGGGCACGGTCGCGCGTGAGCGCGTCGAAGCGGTGGCCGCGACGCTCGACGGCTTCGCGCTGGCGGAGGTCGATCTGGAGCTGCGCGGCGAGGGCGATGTGCTGGGCGCGCAGCAGTCCGGGGTGCGATCTTCGTTGAAGCTGCTGCGCGTGGTCAAGGACACAGCACTGATCGCGAGGGCGCGCCGGCTCGCCGAGGACATTCTCGAGACGGATCCGCTGCTGGACGGCCATCCCGGGCTGAGAGCGGCGATCGACCGACGGGTGAGCGCCGAGGATCGCGCAGCGCTGGCGAAGAACTGAGGCGCACGCGGTGCCCTAGGCTTGGGGGCATGCGATGCACCGAGCGATCGAAGGAGTCGAAGTGAGCAGCCGGATCGCTGTCGTCCCTGGTTCTTTCGATCCGCCCACCCTCGGGCATCTCGACGTCATCCGCCGGGCGGCGGTGCTGTACGACGAACTCCATGTCCTGGTCGTGCACAACCCCGGCAAGGAGGCGATGCTGCCGATCGCGCAGCGCCTTTCCCTGCTGGAGCGATCGATCGCCGAAGACGGGATGCCGGGGAGGATCGTGGTCGGCTCCTGGAGCATGGGTCTGCTGGTCGACTACGCGCGCGAGGTCGGTGCGGGCGTGCTCGTGAAGGGCATCCGCTCGCAGATCGATGTGGCCTACGAGTCTCCGATGGCGATCGTCAACCGCCACCTCGCGGACATCGAGACCGTCTTCCTCCTTCCGGATCCCGCGCACGCGCTGGTGTCGAGCTCGCTGGTGCGCCAGGTCGCCGGCCTCGGCGGAGATGTCTCGCCGTTCGTCCCCCCCGCGGTGGCCGAGTTCCTCGACACCGGAGCGCGCGGACTCTGAACGCCGGTAGAATCGCAGGGTGAGATCCCGTCTGAACGGACCATTCGTCCTGCCCGCCCGCGACATCGTCCGCCATCCGGGCGAGATGCGCGAGCACGCGTTCTCCGTCCCGCTCTCCGAGCAGTGGGGCGAGGGGATCGTGTCCCTTCCGGCCGGTTCGGAGATCGATCTGGATGTGCGTCTGGAGTCCGTCCACGAGGGGATCCTGGTGTCCGGGACGGCCGACGGCACCTACGCCGGAGTGTGCGGACGGTGCCTCACAGACATCTCTGCGCCCGTCGAAGTCGAGTTCCAGGAGCTTTTCGCGTATCCTGGTGAGGAAGAAACTGACTTCGAGGTTCAAGACGACCACGTGGATCTTGAAACTCTCGTCAGGGATGCGGCCGTGTTGTCGCTTCCATTTCAGCCGGTGTGTCAGCCGGATTGCCTGGGTCTTGACCCGATCACGGGCGAGCGGCTGACCGAGAGCACCGGCGCGGAGACCGCCGCTCCCATCGATTCTCGATGGAGTGCGCTCCGACAGATCACAGACCAGGGGAGCGCGGAAGACACCCGCGCGCCCGAGAACACAGAAGAGAGTTAGCCATGGCTGGTAACCCCCCGAAGCGCAAGGTTTCCCGTTCCAACACCCGCTCGCGTCGCGCGCAGTGGAAGGCGGAGGCTCCCGCCCTCGTCAAGACCGTCGAGAACGGCAAGGTCGTCTACAGCCGTCCGCACCAGGCGAAGGTCGTCACCGACTCGCAGGGCACCGAGCTGTTCCTCGAGTACAAGGGCCGCAAGGTCGCCGACGTCTGAATCACGGTCGCACGATCGTGACGGAGGTCCCCGGGGGGACGGCGCCTCTCGCAGTCAAGCTCAGGGTCGATATCGACCCTGAGCTCTTGGCGTTGGCGCTGACGCACCGTTCGTACGCCTACGAGCAGGGCGGCATTCCGCATAATGAGCGCCTCGAGTTCCTCGGCGACTCGGTGCTCGGCCAGGCGGTGACGGTCATGCTGTTCACTACGCATCCCGACCTCGACGAGGGCCAGCTCGCCAAGCGTCGTGCCAGCGTCGTCTCGACCGTGGCCCTGGCGGAGGTCGCCAGAGGCATCGGCCTCGGGGACTTCCTGCTGTTAGGGCGCGGCGAGGAGCAGACCGGCGGGCGGGACAAGGACTCGATCCTCGCGGACACCATGGAGGCCGTCATCGGCGCCACCTATCTGTCCGCGGGGCCGGATGCCGCCACCGAGCTCGTGCTCCGGCTCACGGAGCCGCTGCTCGCCGACCCCGAGCGATACGGCGCGGCGATGGATCCCAAGACGAGCCTGCAGGAGCTGGCTGCCCGCGTGGGCGCTGCCCCGCCGCTGTACTCGGTGGAGTCCAGCGGCCCTGACCACGATCGCCGCTTCATCGCGACGGTCGTCGTCGGCGACGTCGCCACGACCGGCGAGGGAACGAGCAAGAAGAGCGCCGAGATGGCCGCCGCGCTGACGGCCTGGCGCGTCATCAGCGAGCGTGCCTGAGCTCCCCGAGGTCGAGGTCGTCCGCGCCGGTCTCGCTCCCGCGGTCGTCGGTGCGATCGTCACCGGCGTCTCCGTGCTCGACGAGCGGGCGCTGACCAGGCATCCGGCCGGGGCTGCGGACTTCGTCCGGCTCCTCGAGGGTGCGACGATCGCCGCCGCGTCGCGCCGCGGCAAGTTCCTCTGGATGCCGCTGACGAGCGGCGACCGCGCGCTCACCGCGCACCTCGGCATGAGCGGCCAGATGCTGCTGCGGGCGCCGGACGCCGTCCAGGAGCGTCACGAGCGGATTCGCATCGGGATCGAGCATCCCCGCCATGGCGAGCTCGCGGTGGTCTTCGCGGACCAGCGCACCTTCGGATCGCTGGCCGTCGACGGTCTCGCCTTCGACGGCGCGGATCGCGTCCCGACCCAGGTGCTGCACATCGCTCGCGATCCGCTCGATCCGGGGTTCGACGATGCGGCGTTCATCGCGGCGGTGCGGCGCCGTGCGAGCGCGATCAAGCGGATCCTGCTCGATCAGACCCTCGTGAGCGGGATCGGGAACATCTACGCCGACGAGTCGCTGTGGGCGGCGCGGATCCACCCCGAGACCGAGGGGCGCACTCTCTCGGTCCAGGCGGTGCGGCGCCTGCTCGGCGAGGTCCGCCTTGTACTTGAGAAGGCCCTCGCCGAGGGCGGGACGAGCTTCGACGCCCAGTACGTCAACGTCAATGGACAGGCCGGCTATTTCGCGCATTCCCTGAACGCCTACGGTCAGACCGGCAAGCCGTGCCGTCGGTGCGGAACGGAGATCCGCCGCGAGGCGTTCATGAACAGGTCATCGCACTACTGCCCGCGGTGCCAGCGGCGTCGGGGCTGATCACACCGTCGGGAACGATCGGGCGAGCAGCGGGCGCGTCATCCGGGCGCTGAGCCAGACTAGACCGATGCCGGCCGCCACCACGCCGGCGATGGTCACGAGTGACAGCGGTGCCACGATGAGCGCGATCCCGACCAGCGGGAAGACGAGGACGGCGGCGCAGAGCGCGGAGCCGAGCGCGGTCAGCAGCAGCGGGGACATCACGGCGCGGCGTCGCGCCCGCTCGACGGTCTCCACCGGCATCCCCAGGAAATGCAGGCTGCGGTGCAGTTCGCGCTGGTCGAGCACATCGGCCGCCTGGTTCACGCCGACGGATGCCGCGACCGAGAGGAATGTGCCGATCAGCGTGATGATCAGGCCGGTGCGGATGTCCGTCGTCAGGGTCGAGCCGGATGCGTCCTCGGATGCACTCATCGTGTTCAGCAGCGACACTCCTGTGCCCGCGAACACGGCGATGAAGCCGGCCATCGCGACGCCGCCGATCTGACGCCAGATCGCCTTCGGCGACTCGAGGACCATCCGTGCGGACAGCAGGCGCTCTGGCGCCTCGGCGCGCCTCAGCTGGCGGCGCGCCTGCACGGCCACGGCCCACGGGCCGATGAGATTCAGTACGGCGAGGGCTGCCGCGAACAGAGCCGCGATGACGGTGATCGTCACGATGAGACCCGCGGCGCCGGGGATCAGCTGCATGCCGAGGAAGGCCGCGCCGATGACGCCCGCCGCGATCAGCGCCCGCAGCCAGTGCAGACGGGGTGCGTCGGAGCGCATGCGCACTCCGAGCGGGGAGATGATGACACGGCGCAGGCCGAGCGCCGCGCTGATCGCCGCGAGGGCGACGAGACCGAGGAAGACCAGCGCGACTTCGAGGGGCGGGAGCAGGACGCCGTCGATGCCCAGGACCTCGCCGCGGAAGCGGATCAGCGCGATCGCGGGCGAGAGGGCGAGATAGCCGAGGATCCCGCAGAAGGCGCCGATCGCGGCGACGAGAGCGGACTCGAGCACCGTCGCGATGACGACGCCGGCCGGGCCGACGCCGAGCAGACGCAGCGTCGAGAGCCGCTCGTCGCGGCGTCGTACGGAGAGCCGTGCGGCCGCCGCGCCGAGGGCGGTCAGCGGGACGACGAGGAGGACGAGGGCGATCGCGGCGAGCGCCTGATACAGCCCTGCCTCCGGGTCCGTCCATCTCCAGAAGGTCTGTGCGCCGCCCAGCACCGTGAGCACGAGCATCGTCACGGCGCCGAAGGCGACGATCGGCAGGACCAGCACAGCGGTCTCGCCCTTCGCGGGCCGAAGAAGCAAGGCGAGCACGCGCCCGTTCATGCGGCGACCTCGGCGTCGACGACGACCCCGTCGCGCATGCGGATGGTCCGAGAACAACGAGCGGCGACGTCGGGATCGTGGGTGACCACCACGAGGCTGCGGCCCTGACCGGCGGTCGACCAGATCAGGGCGTCCATGACCTCGGACGAGGTGCGCGAGTCGAGCGCGCCGGTGGGCTCGTCGGCGAAGACGAGCTGCGCACCGGTGACCTGGGCGCGGGCGATCGCCACCCGCTGCGCCTGGCCGCCCGACAGCTCGCCGATACGGCGATCCTCCATCCCCGAAAGCCCCAGCGCGGCGAGCCACCCGCCGGCCTGTTCGAGTGCGACACGGCGAGGGGCGCCGTTGATCATCACGGCGAGTGCGACGTTCTCGATCGCGGTGAGCTCGGGGATGAGCAGTCCCTGCTGGAAGACGAACCCGAACGCCTCGCGCCGCAGCCGTGAGCGCGCGCTCTCGCCCAGGCCGGTGACGTCGACCGTGAGGCCGGACGACGGGGTGAGCATAACCGTCCCCGCGTCGGGCGTCGTGATCCCTGCGAGCAGATGGAGCAGCGTCGTCTTGCCCGAACCCGAGGCGCCCATGATGGCGACCGCCTCGCCGCGACGGACGACGAGGTCGACGCCCGCGACGGCGCGCGCGGGGCCGAAGGACTTGTGCAGGGCATGGGCGACGAGGACGGGAGCGTTCATGTCTCCAGCCTCGTCGCCCGCGCATCGGCGGTCATCGGCCCCGTGGATGATCCGCGTACATCGGACGGATGACGCTCAGAGCCTCTTCTGCCAGGCTCCCGCGAAGGATGCCGGCACGAATCCGATGGCCTCGTTGATGTCGAGCATCGGCCTGTTCTCCTCGGCATTGAACGTCGAGACCCTCGGCGAGCCCGGGGCGATCGAGTGCCAGCGCAGGAGGTTCGCGCACTTCACGATCGTGCCGAGCCGTCTCCCGCGGTGCTCCTTCACGACGAGCGTGCCGAACTGATGCGTGATCCCTGCCGGATCGGACCCGATGACGAGCTCGTTGTAGGCGACGAGCCGTCCGGACGGCACGTGCTCGACCGCTGCCACGGAGACCGTGCGTCCGGCGTCCGCGAACCGTGCGTCCCTGCGCACGATCCGCGCCTCGTCCCAGGCCTCCTCGTCGATGTCGAGATCCCCGCTCGGCACATCCGTCGCCATCCGCGAGATGACATCGGCGTAGCCGGCCCGCAGGGAGGCGGGCGTAGGCAGCGTCCACTCGACGACACGGTAGTCCGCGCCGGCATGCGCGATCGCCGTCGCGAGCATGCGTTCGACGAGATCGAGAGAGCCGTCCATCGGCAGGATGCTGTGACGCTCCACCTGCTCGAGCGCATAGCCGTTCTCCGCGAGCAGGTCGCTCAGCCTCGTCGGAGCGATGGCACCCCATCCGGTCCCGGGCGTCGCCATCCGCTCCGAGGGAGTGGCGGGGTGCAGGGTCCAGGACTGCAGCGATGCGCGACCCGCGCGACGAGCCGCGGATTCGGCATGCTCCAAGAGCTCCTGCTCGACGCCGGTGCCCCAGTGCTCCGGGGCGATCATGAGATCGAGCGTCCCCGAGGTCGCGCCCTCCTCGTTCGGGAGGATCACGACGGCCGCGCCGACGATCTCCTCCTCGGCGCGGGCGACGAGGCCGCGGCAGGTCCGGTCGGTCTGCTCATGCCAGTCCGGGAGCTGCTCCTCGGCCGTCTCCGCGTGATCGTCGATCCCCGCGTCGAGGGCGGCTTGGAGATTGCCGAGCCGCACCATCGCGAGGAACTCGGCGGCGTCCGCGGCATCCGGCGTCGCGGGGATCACCAGATCGGAGATGAGGAAGCCGGTCATGACAGGTCCTTCCGCCATGCGCCCTCGTATCCGATCGGCACGAATCCGATGGCCTCGTTGATGTCGAGCATGGGACGGTTCTCCTCGGCGTTGTAGGTGATGACGCGGGGCGAGGCCGGCTGGCGTTCGCGCCAGGACAGCAGCCCCGCCGCCTTCACGAGCATCCCCAGCCGATGCCCGCGATGCGCGGCGAGGACGAGCGTGTCCTCCTGGTGCGTCGCCGAAGCGGGGTCCGGTCCGATGGAGAGCTCGTTGTAGGCGCACAGCTCGCCCGTGGCCATGTGCTCCGCGGCGGTGACGAGCACCGTGTTGCCCCGCTGCAGATGCCGTTCGTCGTGACGGGCCACGCGCTCGGCATCCCAGATCTCCGACGGCATGTCGAGGTCGGCGTCCGGCGCGTCCGTGGACATGTGGTGCTTCATCCACGCGTAGCCGTCGACGTGCGCGGTCGGCGTCGGCAGCATCCACTGCACGACCCGGTAGCCGGCAGCGCGCTGGGCGGCATCCGCGAGCAGGGCGCGAAGCCGTCGTTCCCGAGCCGGCGACCACGCCAACTCGCTCACGCGCTCCACCTGCTCCAGCGCGAAGCCGTGGCGCAGCAGGAATCGGGCTGCGTGATCGCGCGGCACGGCGCCGAATCCGTTCGGAGACGGGAGGGCGTCCTCGTCGGCATCGCGGTGCTCCGCCCAGAGCAGCAGGCGCTGCACTCCGGCGTCCTGCGCCGTCCGCTCCACGTGCGCGAGCGCGGCGGTTCCGATGCCCTGCCCCCAGGCGCGGCGTAGGAGGTTCACCGTGAAGAACGCGGTCCGCCCGCCCTCGTCGGCGACGACGTTGAGCACGGCGACGCCGATCATGTCAGCGCCCTCGCTGACATACCACTGCCGTCTGCTCATGTCGGCGTCCGAGAGCAGCAGGGGCTGCAGGGCTTCGGCGGTGACGACGTCGTCGTCGCGACCGGTGGTCTCGACGAGGGAGGCGTTGCGCACCTCTGCGTAGGACTGGATCAGCGCCGACGGCGCCGCATCCGCCCGTGCGGGCAGCACGAGCGGATGCAGCGTCGCGGTGTCGGTGAGCGGGAGGCTCATGTCGGCTCCTCGCTTCGTCAGCGCAGCTGACGCTGCAGGTCATACGTGAGCACGGCGATCGCCTCACGCTGGGTGAGCAGAGGAGCGCCGGGGAAATGAGACGCCACGTCGATCGGCGGATGCTCGGCCCGACGCCGCGCGCGCTGCGCCCGCAGGAGCAGCCAGAGGCCGATGCGGAGGGACAGCCGTTCGGCGAGAGCGAGCTCTGCGCGGTCGACGGGGACGGGGATCTCCAGGATCTCGAACTCCTGGGGACACGGCGGGTGTGCGGTGCTGCGATGCAGCTGTGCGATGGTCACGATTGCTCGTTTCTGTGGGTGAGGGGTGATGGGTGGGAGGTGCGCCCTGACGCACGACGCCGGTGCGCCAGGGGTGGGCCGACGGAGCGCCAGGGGGGTGAGGGAGGCCGGAGACGCCGAGGACGGCGCCGGACGGCGGAGGACGACCATGACCCTTGCGGGATCAGAGGGTGGGGGCGCGGAGGAACGGCACGAGGACGGCCCGATGCGGGCGGAGTCCTCCGGTTGCGGTTCTAGGAGAGCGCGCTGCGTCGCGACGCGAAGGTATCGGTCACCGAGTGCGCGAGGCGCGCGGCGGAGAAGCCTGCGAGCGTGGCGTTGAGCTGAATCATCATCGGTGACCTCCTCTCGTGTCGTGATCCGGTGTGTAACCGTAGCGAACCCGAGCGCGCCGAGTCAAGCATCCCCGGTCGCCTCCGGCGTGTCGCGCGGTCTCGCGATCCGGTCGTCCGCCGTGTGGGATGCCGGTCGATCCGCGGGATTCCGGTAGCGTGAGGCGGGTGAATGTCCCCGGACGAACGGTGCCCGCATGCATCTGAAGAGCCTGACGCTCAAGGGCTTCAAGTCGTTCGCCCAGCCGACCTCCTTCGTCTTCGAGCCGGGCGTCACCTGCATCGTCGGACCGAACGGATCCGGAAAGTCGAACGTCGTCGACGCGCTCGCCTGGGTGATGGGGGAGCAGGGCGCGAAGACGCTCCGCGGCGGCAAGATGGAGGACGTCATCTTCGCGGGCACCTCCACGCGCGGTCCGCTCGGCCGTGCGGAGGTGCAGCTCACGATCGACAACGCGGACGGCGCTCTGCCGATCGAGTACGCCGAGGTCACGATCAGCCGCACGCTTTTCCGCAACGGCTCCAGCGAGTACGCGATCAACGGATCGAGCTGCCGCCTTCTCGACGTCCAGGAGCTGCTCAGCGACTCGGGGCTCGGGCGCGAGATGCACGTCATCGTCGGCCAGGGGCGACTGGACACCGTCCTGCAGGCATCGCCGGAGGACCGCCGCGGCTTCATCGAGGAGGCAGCGGGCATCCTCAAGCATCGCAGGCGCAAGGAGAAGACCCTCCGCAAGCTCGACGCGATGGAGACCAACCTCACCCGCCTGAGCGACCTCGCCGGCGAGATCCGGCGCCAGCTGAAGCCCCTCGGACGCCAGGCGGAGATTGCCCGCGAGGCGCAGACGATCGCCGCGGTCGTCCGCGACGCGAAGGCGCGGATCTTCGCCGATGACGTCGTCGCCCTGCGCACGGCTCTCGCCGATCACACCCGCACCGAGCAGGAGCGTCACACCGAGCGGCTCGTGCTCACCGATCAGGCCGACTCCGTCCGCGCGGAGATCGCGCGGCTGGAGGCCTCGCAGAACTCCGCGGCGGTGGACGCCGCGCGCGGTGTGGCCTTCGGACTGGAGCAGGTGCAGGAGCGGATGCGCGGGCTGTACACGCTCGCGAACCAGCGGCTGGCGCTGCTCGGTTCGGAGGAGGACGATGCGGCCGTCACCGCGGTGACGGTCACGCAGGCGACGATCGACGAGGCAGGGGAGGAGATCACCACGATCTCCGAAGGGCTCGGAGATGCGCAGGATGCGGCGGCGGCGGCGAGCCGGGAGGTCGTCGCGGCGCGCGCGGAGCTCGACACCCTCGACGTCGACATCGCCGAGCAGAGCGCTCTGGTCTCCGAGTACGACATGCGCCTGAACACCCTGCGCGGCAATGCGGAAGCGGCGGCATCCGCTCTCGCGGCGGTCCGCGGGGCGGTGCTGCGTCAGGAGAACGCGCTCGAAGCGGCTCACGCCCGTCGCAGGGAGGCCGCGGAGGCTCTGGAGGCCATCGAGGACGCCGAGGCGCCGCAGGGCACGGCCGCAGAGCACGCGGCCGAGTACGAGGCGGCGCAGGCCGCCGCCACCGCCGCGGAGGCGGAACGCGAGGGTCTCCGAGAGCGTCTGCACGCGGCGGAGCGCGAGGTGGATGCGCTGACCGCGAAGGCGGCGGCCCTCAGCAGCGCCCTGTCGATCTCCGGGGGAGCGGCCGAGATCGTGCAGGCCGGCGGACGAGGAGTGCGTGGCCTCGTCGGCGACGCCGTGCAGGTCACGGCGGGATTCGAGGCGGCGATCGCGGCCGTGCTGGGGCCGCTCGCCGAGGGGGTCCTCGTCGATCGGGCGGAGGATGCGTTCCGGCTGGCGGCTGAGGAGCCGGGGCGCGGGGTGGTCGACTTCGTCATCGCCGATGCGGTCAGGGCGGCGGTCTCGCTGCCGGAGCTGGCGGGTGTCACGCCTGCCGCGGATGTGGTCATCGCGCCGGACGGCGTGCTCGGCATCCTCGGCCACGTGCTCATCGCGGATGACTCAGCCGCCGCGCAGAGCGCGCGTGCGGCGCTGGACGCCCTGGTGGACTCGACGACGACGATCGTGACGAAGGGCGGCGAGGTGCTGACCGCGCACACGCTGCGATCCGGGTCCGGAGGAGAGCGGTCGAGACTGGAGCTCGCCGCGGAGCGCGACGCCGCACGAGAGCGCCTCGACGAGGTGCGCGTGATCGTCGACTCGCTGCGTGAGGCGCGCGCGGACGCGGATGAGACGGTCGAGGGCGCGCGCCGGCATGCGAAGGACGCACTGCGCGAGCTGCGCGAGCACGACGCGGCGCTGGCGAGCTTCGCCGAGCAGGTGAACCGTGTGACCGTGCAGCACGAGTCCTCGATCGCCGAGTGCGAGCGTCTGGAGGCGGGACTCGTGCAGGCGCAGGCCGCCGTCGCCGATGCCGAAGCGGCGGCGGAGAAGGCGAAGCGCGAGGTGGAGTCGGCGGAGTCCGCGCCGCGTCCGGTCCTGGACGCCTCCGCGAGGGACGGACTGCTCGAGGCGCTCGAGGCTGCGCGCGAAGGGGAGATCACGGCGCGACTCGAGATCGAGACGCTGCGCGAGCGCGTGCGCGCCGCGCAGGCGCGGGTGGCGAGCCTCGAGCGTCAGCGGGAGCAGGAACGGGAGGCGGCGGCGGAGGCGGCCAGGCGTGCCGTGATCCGGCGGGCGCAGCGGGAGGCGGCGGCGGGCGTCGCCGAGGAGCTCCCGCGCATCCTGGACTCCCTGGATCGCTCGGTGACGGAGGCGCGCTTCGCGCTGTCAGCGGCCGAGGCGGCGCGGTCGGCCCAGAACGAGGAGCTCACGGCGCTGCGCGTCCAGGAGACGACGCTCCGCGAGCGTCTGGCCGGACTCACCGAGAGCGTGCACGGGCTGGAGCTGCAGATCCACGAGAAGAAGCTCCACCTCACGAGTCTGCTCGAGCGCGTGGCCAGCGAGCTGGCGCTCGACGAAGATATTCTCATTGCGGAATACGGTCCGGATCAGCTGGTGCCGAGGGATGTCCTCGACGCCGAGTCGGAGGACTCCGGCGTTCCCTACGATCGTCGTGTGCAGCAGCGCCGCCTCGCCGAGGCGGAGCGCAAGCTCGCGCAGCTCGGCCGGGTGAACCCGCTCGCGCTCGAGGAGTTCGCCGCGCTCGAGCAGAGGCATGCGTTCCTCACCGAGCAGCTCGCAGACCTCACCAGCACCCGCCAGGATCTGCTGACGATCATCGCCGATCTCGACGAGCGGATGCAGGCGATCTTCGCGTCGGCCTTCGAGGACACCAAGCAGGCGTTCGGCGAGGTCTTCCCCCTGCTGTTCCCCGGCGGTTCGGGGAGCATCTCGCTCACGGACCCGGACAGCATGCTCACAACGGGCATCGAGGTCGCGGTGCGCCCTGTGGGCAAGAAGATCGAGCGGCTGTCGCTGCTGTCCGGTGGCGAGCGCTCGCTGGCCGCCGTCGCGCTGCTGGTCGCGATCTTCAAGGCGCGCCCCAGCCCGTTCTACATCCTCGACGAGGTCGAGGCGGCGCTCGACGACGCCAATCTCGGGCGCCTTCTGACGGTGTTCGAGCAGCTGCGCGAGAGCTCGCAGCTGCTCGTGATCACGCACCAGAAGCGCACGATGGAGATCGCCGACGCCCTCTACGGCGTCTCGATGCGCCAGGACGGCGTGTCCGCCGTCGTCGGTCAGCGCGTCGGCGATCGAGCCGCCGCCGCGAGCTGAGCGGCTGCGGCCGGATAGCCCGGATCGCAGGAGGGATACGCGGCGCGTCCGGACGCGCCGCCCCGGCTGCGGCCGGTCTGGTCTCCGCCGGATGCCGTCAAGACGCCGCGAGGGACGCCTCGAACCCGGTCACCAGCGCGCCGAAGCCGGGCACGTCCTGCGGTCGGTGCCGCGCACCGGGGAGGACCTCGTGTCGCGCGTCGCGAGAGGCCAGCACGCTCGCGATGAGCTCGTACTCGTCGTTCCAGCCGCCCGTGACCACGAGCGCGGGGATGCCGTCGAGCATCTCGGCACGCACACCGTGGCCCCACGGCAGATTCGTCGTGGCCCAGCGTTCGGCGAGGGCGCGCTCCTCGTCCCAGAGCGCGGGATCGAAGGGGCCGCCGAACATGAGCGGGCGGAGCATGCCCCAGAAGCCGACGAGGGCACCGGCCTCCGCCTGCGCGCGAGCCTCCGTGACGATGCCGATGTGCCGTTCGATCGCCGGCTCGCCGCGCGCGATGTCATACAACGCCGGTTCCACCAGGACCAGCCCGCGGGCGTTCATGGCATGCGCCGCGACCACGGCGGGCACGGCTCCGATCGAGTGCGCGAACACGAGCGCCCCCGGATGCTCCTCGGAGAGCATCCGGGCCTGGTCGGCGACGCCCGATCCGGGAGAGAAGCCGACGAACTCGCCATCGGAATCCGCCTGCGCGGGCCAGGCGTCCGCACCTCTCCGGCCGGACCCGTGGATGAACACCCGTCCGAGTGTCGTCTGCATGCGGCGATGCTACCCGGCGCCGGGGCCGTTCGTGAGGGCTCAGGTGCATTCCCACCGCCTAGGCTGGATGCATGGCGGAGAAGTCCTGGTCCCTTGGTCGCGCGCTGCGCGGCATGTTCGTCAAGCCCACGATCGACGAGACGACCTGGGAGGATCTCGAGACGGCGCTCATCACGGCGGACTTCGGCCCCGACATCTCCGAGCGCATCGTCGAGGAGCTGCGCGAGAAGGTGGACCGCTACCGCACCACGGATCCGCGTGATCTCCAGCGGATGCTCCAGGAGACGCTCGAAGAGCACTTCGCGGCCTTCGACACGACCCTGAAGCTCTCCGAGCGTCCCGCGGTCGTCCTCATCGTCGGTGTGAACGGCGTCGGCAAGACGACGACGATCGGGAAGTTCACGAAGTTCCTGCGCGGCTACCAGCGTTCGGTGGTCGTCGGCGCCGCAGACACGTTCCGCGCCGCCGCCGTCGACCAGCTCGCCACGTGGGCGCAGCGTGCAGGCGCGGCGATCGTGCGTCCGCAGCAGGAAGGCCAGGATCCGGCATCCGTCGCCTTCCAGACGGTGGAGTACGCGAAGAACCAGGGCATCGAGATCGCCATCATCGACACCGCCGGCCGCCTCCACACCAAGGGCGGGCTGATGGACGAGCTCGCCAAGATCCGCCGGGTGGTGGAGAAGCAGGCGCCGATCAGCGAGGTGCTCCTCGTGCTCGACGCCACCACAGGCCAGAACGGCGTCCTCCAGGCAGAGGCATTCCTGCAGCACGCCGGGGTCACAGGCCTTGTCATCACGAAGCTCGACGGATCGGCCAAGGGCGGCTTCATCCTCGCGGTCCAGGAACGTACCGGCATCCCCGTGAAGCTGCTCGGCCAGGGCGAGGGGATCGACGATCTCACCGGCTTCACTCCGCACGCCTTCGTGCAGGCCCTGGTCGGCCGGTGATCGGGGCTACCGTGAGCGCGCCGGGACTGGTTTCATAGCGTTATGGCGATCGAACACGACTACTTCGGGCTCCTGTCGTCCGGGCCGGACGGATCGATCTTCTGGTCGGAGACGATCGAGCTCGGCGACCAGACGGTCACGGTGGATCTCACCGCGCCCGATCAGGACGACGTCTCGCCCGACGCGCTCGACATCGCCGCGGCGCTGATCTCCGGGCTCGAGGACGTGGACGCCACCGCGCGGCGCGGGATGCTCGCCGAGGTGGACGACCGCACGAGCGAGGTGACCGAATACATCCTTCAGCAGCAGGAGGCATACGGCGATGAGCTCACCGATGTCCTCGTGGACGTCTCCGGCGATGCGTCCGTCGACATCATCCGGTCGCTCCGCCTCATGAGCATGACGATCCTCGCCGACGAGCACGGCGGCACCGAGCCCTTCGCGGTGCTCGAGTACGCCCTGGACGCCGACGACACCGACGACGTGCTGCTGGTCAATCTGTCGTCCGATGGCTCGGTGCAGTCGGTGATGAGCGCCGACTGAGCCGAGACTGCAACACCACGCCGAGACCGCGCCGTATCGACGCGGTCTCGGCGTGGTGTTGGTGATTCGAGGTCGGGCTGCCCGCGCTCGCTTCCTCCTCGCTCAACGAGCGGGAGGGAGGTCAGACCGCCTGTGCGAAACCGAGGTCGGCGCTGTCCGCGATGTGCGCGAGATGTGCGGGGATCTCACGTCCCTTCGACACCATCGACTGCGCCCAGAGGCGGCCGGCCCGGTAGGAGGAGCGTACAAGGGGACCCGCGAGCACGCCGAGGAAGCCGATGCGCTCGGCTTCCTCCTTGAACTCCACGAACTCTGCGGGCTTCACCCACCGCGAGACCGGATGATGCCGTGGCGATGGGCGCAGGTACTGCGTGATCGTGATGATGTCGCAGCCGGCGTCATGGAGGTCGTGCAGCGCCTGGACGACCTCCTCCGGCTCTTCGCCCATGCCGAGGATCAGGTTCGACTTGGTGATGAGCCCGGCATCCCTCGCCTGCGTCAGGACGTTCAGCGAGCGCTCGTAGCGGAAGGCGGGACGGATGCGCTTGAAGATCCGCGGCACCGTCTCCACGTTGTGTGCGAACACCTCCGGCCGCGCGTCGAAGATCTGCCCGAGGAAGGCTGGATCGGCATTGTGCTCGTTGGCGAGCAGCTCGACGCCGGTGTTCGGGTTCTGGGCGTGGATCTGGCGCACGGTCTCCGCGTTCAGCCATGCGCCGGTGTCGGGGAGGTCGTCCCTGGCGACGCTCGTGACCGTGGCGTAGCGCAGGCCCATCCTGGTGACGCTCTCGGCGACGCGCCGCGGCTCGTCGGTGTCGTAGGCGTCCGGCCTGCCGGTGTCGATCTGGCAGAAATCGCATCGCCTCGTGCACTGCGAGCCGCCGATGAGGAAGGTGGCCTCCTTGTCCTCCCAGCATTCGAAGATGTTCGGGCAGCCGGCCTCCTGGCACACGGTGTGGAGGTCCTCACTCTTCACGAGCGTCTGCAGCGCGGTGTACTCCGGGCCCATCTTGGCCTTCGTGCGGATCCACTCCGGCTTGCGCTCGATCGGCGTCTCCGCGTTCCGGATCTCCAGGCGCAGAAGCCTGCGTCCCTCGGGCGCGGCGGCGCTCATGCGGGGACTCCGGCGTACTCGGCGAGGAACGCCGCACCGACGCCGTCGATGATGTCGGCGGGGGACACGTCGGCGCCGATCACCTCGCTGACGGTCGTGACTCCGGCATCCGTGATCCCGCACGGGATGATTCCGCGGAAGCCCGCGAGAGTGTTGTCGCAGTTGATGGCGAAGCCGTGCATCGTGACCCCGCGCTGCACGCGGACGCCGATCGCGGCGATCTTGTCCTCGCTGAGCGGGCGGCGCACCCATACGCCGCTGCGCCCCTCGACCTGATATCCGTCGACGCCGAGCGGGCGGAGGATGTCGATGAGAAGGCGCTCCAGGCGTCGCACGTGCGAGACGACGTCCATCGGCTCGGGCAGACGCACGATCGGATAGCCCACGAGCTGTCCCGGCCCGTGCCAGGTGATCTTGCCGCCCCGATCCACGTCGATGACCGGGGTGCCGTCGGAAGGCCGCTCCTGCGGCTCGGTGCGCTTGCCCGCCGTGTACACCGCCTCGTGCTCCAGCAGGATCAGCGTGTCGTCGCGTGCGCCGTCCACGATGTCGGCGTGGATGCGGCGCTGCAGCTCCCACCCCTCGAGATACGGGACGTACGCCGGTGCGAGTCCGGGTGTGAGGATGTCGAGCATGCTCGTCCTTCCCTGATTGATGGATGCAGTCCAACAATACTCCTGATCGGCATCCGCGGTGCGCGGTACGGTGAAGGGGTGACTTCCGACTCCCGCGCCGGCCGCCCGCGCGCCTCCTCTCGCGAGACCCTCGCCGAGGCGGCCTGCGAGCTGTTCCTGGAGCAGGGCTACGAGGCGACGTCGGTGGCGGACATCACGCGCAGGGCCGGCGTCAGCCGGTCGAGCTTCTTCAACTACTTCTCCTCGAAGTCGGACGTGCTGTGGTCGGGGATCGACGAGCGCATCGATCACGCCATCGTCTCGCTCGGTCTGCTGGGGCCGGATGGCGGGGGAGAGGCGGTGCGCGGCATCCTCCTGCTCGTGCTGCGGGACTTCGCACCGGATCCCCTCGCGCTCGCCCTCCGCAACGCGCGGGTCATGGGGCTGCAGGAGGAGCTCGTGCGGGACACCGGGGTGCGCCACGCGAGACTCGCGGCGGCGGTGTCCGCGGCCGCGACCTCGACCGGGATCGATGTGATCACGGCGGACATCCTCGGGGCAGCGCACGCGGCGGCCGTGCTCTCCTCTCTGCGGGTGTGGGCGGAGCAGGGCGCAGGGCGCGGCAGTCCCGAGGCGGTCCTGCGGGAGGCGCTCGGCGCGATCCACGACCTTCCCTGGAGCATCTGACCGCTCCGCGGACGAAAACGCCGATGCCGGACAGGTCATGAGTGAACCTATCCCCGAGGAGGAACTCATGAGCAGGGATCAGCTGGACGAGCTGCTGGACGGATCCGCGCCGGCCGTGGCGGAGATCGCATACGCGGACGTGCGCGCCATGGTCGCCGACGCGAAGGCGGAGGCACGGCCCCCGCAGCCGCGTGCCAAGAAGGCTGCGCTGGCGACCGGCGTGCTGGCGCTGCTGATGGCCGGCGGCGCGGGCGTCGCGACGGCATCCGGAGACTGGCTGTGGGGCGACGGCCTGGAGAACCCCGACCGCAGTTACACCTACACGGCGCCGACTTGGGGCCAGTGCGAGATCCGGTTCAGCGGATTCGACACCCACAACATCCTCATCCAGGCGGATGTGAACCGGATCATCGACGACTGGTTCGCGCACACGGACGTCGAGGCGGCCGCGGCGCCCTATGTGGATCACTACCTCGCGCAGCTCGAGTCGGATCAGGCGGACGACATCGCGTCCGGAGAGCTCACGGATCCGCGCCTGCCCGATCTGAACGCCTGGGAGGCGCATCAGCAGGCGCTCAGCGAGGCGCTCCATGTGGAGCTCAACGCGCACGGCTACGACAGCGGATCCGGTGACCTCGAAGGAACGGATGCGCACAGTCAGCTCCACTGCGAGGGCGAGGACTGGGGCGGAGAGGGCGGGGAGCAGTGAGCCGTCGCGACGAGCCGGTGACGGCGGCGCTGGAGGCGAGCGCGGCCGACCTGCTGGCCTACCTGTCGCGTCGCGTCGGGCCTGACGATGCGCCGGATCTCCTGGGCGAGACCATGGTCGTCGCGTGGCGGAGGGCGCGTGAGGTGCCAGCAGACGCGGAGCGGGCACGGATGTGGCTGTTCGGCATCGCCCGCGGCACGTTGCAGAACCATGCCCGCGGACAGCGCCGGCGGTGGGCGCTGGCGGACCGGATCCGCGGCGCCTCGTCGTCGTCGGCCGCCGCGCCCGCCGACGACGGGGTCGAGGTCCGGGATGCCGTCGCGCGCCTCGACCCGGAGCTCGCCGAGCTGGTGCGCCTCGTCCATTGGGAGCGCCTGAGCCTCGTCGATGCCGCCGAGCTCCTCGGCATTCCCGCGTCGACGGCGCGGGGCCGCTATCAGCGGGCGCGAGACCAGCTCCGCGCCGCGCTGAGCGTGGAGGCGCCGCTCGCGTAGAATCGAGAGCACCATGGCTACCTTTGGCACGCTCTCCGATCGGCTCACCGAGACCTTCCGCAACCTCCGTACGAAGGGAAAGCTCAGTGCGGCGGATGTCGATGGCACCGTCCGTGAGATCCGTCGCGCCCTGCTGGATGCCGACGTCGCGCTTCAGGTCGTCAAGGACTTCACGGCGAAGGTCCGCGAGCGCGCGCTCGGAGACGAGGTCAACAAGGCGCTCAACCCGGCGCAGCAGGTCGTGCAGATCGTCAACGAGGAGCTCGTCGCGATCCTCGGCGGCGAGCAGCGCCGTCTCGAGTTCGCGAAGACCCCGCCGACGGTCATCATGCTGGCGGGCCTGCAGGGCTCGGGCAAGACCACCTTCGCCGGAAAGCTCGCCAAGCAGCTGGAGAAGGAAGGCCACACGCCGCTCCTCGTGGCCGCCGACCTGCAGCGTCCGAACGCGGTGAACCAGCTGCAGGTCGTCGCTCAGCAGGCCGGAGCCGCGGTCTACGCGCCCGAGCCGGGCAACGGCGCCGGCGACCCGGTCAAGGTCTCGCGCGACGGCGTCGACCACGCCCGCCGTCAGCAGCACGACGTCGTCATCATCGACACCGCCGGACGCCTCGGCGTGGACGCCGAGCTGATGAGGCAGGCCGCGGACATCCGCAGGGCCGTGCAGCCGGACGAGGTCCTGTTCGTCATCGATGCGATGATCGGTCAGGATGCCGTGAACACGGCCAAGGCGTTCCAGGAGGGCGTCGACTTCACCGGCGTCGTCCTCTCCAAGCTCGACGGCGACGCGCGAGGGGGCGCCGCGCTCTCGGTGGCCTCGGTCACGGGCCGTCCCATCATCTTCGCGTCGACCGGTGAGAACCTCGACGACCTCGAGTCGTTCCACCCGGACCGCATGGCGAGCCGGATCCTCGACCTCGGCGACATCCTCACCCTCATCGAGCAAGCCCAGCAGGCCTTCGACGAGGAGGAGGCCAAGAAGGTCGCGGAGAAGCTCGCCAACGAGGCCTTCACCCTGGAGGACTTCCTCGAGCAGCTTCAGCAGATGAAGAAGATGGGCTCGATGAAGAAGATGCTCGGGATGCTCCCGGGCATGGGGCAGATGAAGCAGCAGCTCGACGACTTCGACGAGCGGGAGATCGATCGCACAGAGGCGATCATCCGCTCGATGACGCCGGGGGAGCGGCGCAACCCGAAGGTCCTCAACGGCTCGCGCCGGCTGCGCATCGCACGAGGATCCGGGATGACCGTGACCGACGTCAACCAGCTCGTGCAGCGCTTCGAGCAGGCGGCGAAGATGATGAAGACCGTCGCCCGCGGCGGGACCCCCAACATCCCCGGCATGGGACCGGTGCCCGGGATGGGGCGCCCCGGCGCCTCGTCGAAGCGCGGGAAGAAGGGCAAGTCGTCCGGCGGATCGCGCTCGGGGAACCCCGCCAAGCGTGCGGCGGAGAACGCCGGTCTCGCGACGACGGCCCAGCCCACCGGATCCGGATTCGGCCTCGGCAGCGCCGCGCAGGGCGCGCCGAGCGAGGCGGACCTCGCCGAGATCCAGAAGCTCTTCGGCAAGGGCTGAGTCCGCGTCTCGAGCAGTCGGACGCTCGTGGCGTCTTCCGCTTCGGCTCGCTCGGCTTCCGCCCGTGGCGTTCGCTGATGGACCCCGGCCAGGGGCATCCCCGCGCATCCTGTGCCCCGGAGCATGGGATGCACGATCCGAGTCGTGCCTGCATACTCCGGAGCGCGCCTTCGCGTCCGGGAAGTCGCGGGTCAGCTGTCAGCGCACCCGCAGCAGCCCGGACATGCTTCGGATGCTGTCCGGGTCGTTGCGGGTGGAGTCGCCGGTTAGCCGCATCTTCCCGGACATGGTCAGCAATCGGCAACCAACGCGATACGTCGTGCTGTGCGAGAGCATCAGGCAGCGGCGCGCGGACGGCTCCGCTCGGCCTGCGGCGGAACTGTTGATCAGGGCGCGGCGAGCTCCACGGCATCCACGCCGTGCGCTTCGCGCAGCGTCGTGAGCGTCTCCTCGACCTCCGCGGTGACGCGGGCCGCATCCCAGTCGAGCAGGGGGGCGAGACTCTCCGCCACGGTCCGCACCGCGTCGGCATCCGCGCGCCCGGTGAAGGCGAGATCCGTGCGGCGGAAGACGACGTCGCCGACGTGCCGCACCTTCTCGTGCTCGACCATCCAGGCGAGCTCCCTCGTCGACAGCGCGTCGCCGAGGAGCGGCTCGTCGTGCTCCTGCGCGAGGTAGTCCGCGACGTCCGCGGCACGCGTCCCGTAGCGCGTGAAGAGCACGCGTCCGCGCACTGTGTCGCCGACGTTCTGACGCAGCCACTCGATGCGGCGTCGAGGTGTCGAGGGGTAGCCTTCGCCGCCGCCGATGCGCACGCCCTTCGTATCGGCGACGCGCGGGCGGCCGAGCTCTTCGAGCACCCGGTCCGCGAGAGTCTCGCCGAGCGCTCGGAAGGTCGTCCACTTCCCGCCGACCAGGCTCAGCACGGGCGGAAGCCCGGCATCCCGGCGCCGTTCGATCCGGTAGTCGCGGGACACGAACCCCGGCGCCGTGTCATCGTGGTGCGGGAGCGGACGGATGCCGGCGTAGCGGTACACGATCTGCGAGCGGTCCACGGCGATCGTCGGGAACACGTGCGCGATGAGATCGAAGAAGTAGTCGACCTCCTCCTCCGTGCAGCGGGCGGGTTCCCGAGGATCGGCCTCGAGGTCGGTGGTGCCCACGAGCACGCGATCCTTCAGCGGATAGATCAGCACGATGCGCCCGTCGGAGTGCTCGAAGAAGATCTCGCGTCCCCCGGTGGCGTCCAGGAGCTCCGGATGGTCCAGCACGATGTGCGAGCCCTTCGTCCCGCCCATGAACGCGGTGCGGGCGCCCAGGGCGTCGTTGGTGAGATCCGTCCACGGACCGGAGGCGTTGACGACGACTTCGGCCGCGATGCGGAACTCGGCGCCCGTGTCCCGGTCGCGCAGCAGCACGCCGTCGCCGTCGAGGCCGATCGCCTCGACGTAGTTGAGCGCGTGCGCCCCGTCGTGCGCGGCCTCGCCGTCGCGGAGCACGTCGAGCGCGAGACGTTCGGGATCGTGCACGGATGCGTCGTAGTACGTCGCGGTGTACTTCACCTCCGCGTCCAGCTTCGGCAGCGCGGCGAGGGACTTCTTCCGGCCGTGGAACCGGTGGCGCGGCACCGTTCCGCCGGCGCGGGAGAACGTGTCGTAGAGGGTGAGGCCGATCTTGATGAGGAAGGCGCCTCGTTCCTGCGGCTTGCCCTGCCTGTGCGTGAGGAAGCGCAGGGGGGCGGCGAGGATCCCGGAGAACGTCGAGTAGATCGGGATCGTCGTCTCGAGCGGCTTGACGTAGTGCGGTGCGATCTTCAGGAGGCCGTTGCGTTCGGTCACCGACTCCTTCACGAGGCGGAACTCGCCGTTCTCGAGGTAGCGGATGCCGCCGTGGATCATGTGACTGGATGCGGCTGTGGCGCCGCTCGCGAAGTCGTCGCGTTCGACGAGGAGCACGTCGACGCCCTGCAGGGCGAGATCCCGGAAGGTCGAGATGCCGTTGATGCCCGCCCCGATGATCACGACGCCGGTGCGTCCGCTCTCGCGCGCGGTGCGGACGTCGTCTCGTTCTGCGGGGATGCCGGTCATGATCTCTCCTCCAGGGCCTTCACGCTCTATCCTGAACGCGAGAGCACACCTGCGCAAGCGGGGTGCACAAACGTGCAAAGGAGTTCGGATGAGCGCGACGCCCCTCAACGATCCGCGTGCCGCGTCCGCCCTGCGCGCCGCGCAGATGTACTACCTCCAGGACATGACCATGGACGCCATCGCCCGGGATCTGCGCACCTCCCGATCCTCGGTGTCCCGCCTGCTCAGCCATGCCCGCGAGTCGGGGCTCGTCGAGATCCAGATCCGTCCTCCGCAGGGGCAGGAGCTGCGCCTGGAGGAGGCCATCCGCGCACGCCACGGCATCGCCGCGCACGTCGTGCCGACGGCGCACAACCTCTCCGACGTGGAGCTCTTCGAGCGCGTCGCCATGAGCGCGGCGCGCCTGCTGCCGGCGTACTTCGACTCGAACATGACGCTCGGCATCGCCTGGGGCTCCACGCTCGACGCGATCAGCAGGCATCTCCCCAAGAAGGAGACGCACAACACCACCGTGGTGCAGCTCAACGGGGCGGGGAACACGTTCACCTCCGGCGTCGACTACGCGAGCGAGATCATGCAGCGCTTCGGCCAGGCCTTCGGCGCCGGCATCCAGCAGTTCCCCGTGCCGGCGTTCTTCGACGATCCGCGGACCAAGGAGGCGATGTGGCGGGAGCGCAGCACCCGACGCGTGCTCGACCTGCAGACGAGGGCGGACATCGTCCTGTTCGGGCTCGGATCGCCGTTCGCCGAGGTGCCGAGCCGCGTCTACATCGGCGGATATCTGGACAAGGCGGACTTCCGGAGCCTGCGCGAGGACCGGGTCGTCGGAGACATCGCCACCGTCTTCTACCGGCAGGACGGCAGCTGGAAGGACATCGAGCTCAACGCGCGCGCCACAGGACCCGGCTTCCCCGTCCTCGGTCGTGCGGCCCGGAGGATCTGCGTCGTCTCGGGCATCCAGAAGCTCCCGAGCCTCCGGGGGGCGATCGCGACGGGCCTCATCACCGACCTCGTCATCGACGAGCGGCTCGCCGAGCATCTCGTCGAGCTCTGACCGTGCACGTCCGTGCACGCGTACCGCGCCGATGCGTGCGCGTCTTCTAGGCTGGGCACGAAAGCCGACAACGCCGTCCAGGCGGGGGAGAACACCTTCTATGCACATCGTCGCCATCGACCAGGGCACCACGAGCACCCGCGCGATCGTCTTCGACGCGAGAGGAGCGATCGTCGCGAGCGGCCAGCAGGAGCACGAGCAGATCTTCCCCGAGGCCGGCTGGGTCGAGCACGATGCGAAGGAGATCTGGCGGAACACCCTCGCCGTCATCGACAGCGCCCTGGAGCAGGCGAAGATCCCCGCATCGGACGTCGCGGGCATCGGCATCACCAATCAGCGCGAGACGGCCGTCGTCTGGGACCGGCGCACGGGAGAGCCGGTGTACAACGCGATCGTGTGGCAGGACACGCGGACGCAGGATCTCATCGACGCTCTCGCGGCGGACGGCGGCGTCCGCCGGTTCGCGGGGACGACAGGACTGCCGCTGGCCACCTATTTCTCGGCATCCAAGATCGCCTGGATCCTGGCGAACGTGGACGGCGCCAGGGAGCGGGCCGAGGCGGGCGACCTGCTGTTCGGCACCGCGGACAGCTGGGTGCTCTGGAATCTCACCGGCGGCGTCGACGGCGGTGTGCACGCGACGGACGTCACGAACGCCAGCCGCACCCTGCTGATGGACCTGCGCACCCTCGACTGGGACGAGGAGCTGCTGGCGGCCTTCGGGATCCCCCGTGCGATGCTGCCCGCGATCCGCTCCTCCTCGGAGGTGTACGGGACGGCGGCGGGCACGGCGCTCGACGGCGTCCCGATCGCGGCGATCCTCGGCGATCAGCAGGCCGCCACGTTCGGCCAGGCGGCGTTCGGAGCGGGGGAGTCGAAGAACACCTACGGCACGGGGAACTTCCTCATCGTCGGCACCGGCGACCAGATCGTCGAGAGCGAGAACGGGCTCATCACGACCGTCGCCTACCGCCTGGGCGACGCGCCGCCGCAGTACGCGCTCGAGGGGTCGATCGCGGTGACCGGGTCGCTGGTGCAGTGGCTCCGCGACAACCTCGGCATCATCTCCCGCGCCCCGGAGGTGGAGGAGCTCGCCCTGACCGTCGAGGACAACGGCGGCGTGTACATCGTGCCCGCCTTCTCCGGTCTGTTCGCCCCCTACTGGCGTCCTGACGCCCGGGGGGCGATCCTCGGCCTCACGCGGTTCGCGCACAAGGGGCACATCGCGAGAGCGGCGCTGGAGGCGGTCGCCTTCCAGACCCGCGAGGTGCTGGACGCCGTCGCCGCGGATACCGGGATGCCCCTCGGGGAGCTGCGCGTCGATGGCGGGATGGCGGCCAATCAGACCCTGCTGCAGTTCCAGGCCGACGTGCTGGGCGTTCCGGTCATCCGCCCCGCGGTGATCGAGACGACCGCGCTGGGCGCGGCCTATGCCGCAGGCCTCGCGGTGGGGGTCTGGGACGATCTCGACGAACTGCGCGGGATGTGGCGTGAGGACGCGCGGTTCGAGCCCGGCATCGATGAAGCGGAGCGCGAACGCCGCGTCGCTCGCTGGCGCAAGGCGGTCACCCGCACGTTCGACTGGGTCGAGGACTGAGTTTCAGGCCGGTTCCGGTCCGGAGCGGAACTCGCGGATGAGGTGCTGGACGACCTCTCGGAGATCGCCGTCCGAGGCGTCGGCCACGGCGACCTGCCGCTCGTAGCTCGCCCCGCCGGCGAGGATCGCGCCGACGCCCTCGAGCTCCACGGCGCAGCGCAGATCCCTCGCGATCGGCGCGAGCTCCTCGATGAGGGTCGCGAGATGCGCCCGCACCGGCTCCTGGGTGCCGTCGGCGTCGATGATCAGACGGGCGTCGAGCCCGTAGCGCGCGGCGCGCCACTTGTTCTCCCGGTGGAACCAGGCGGGCAGCGTCGGCAGTGCCCGGCCGGCATCCAGCATCCGGGAGAAGTGCTCGACGAGCACCTGCACGAGGGCGGCGACCGAGGCGAGCTCGGCGAGCGTCGACATCCCGTCGCAGGCGCGCACCTCGATCGTCCCCCAGCGGGGTGCGGGGCGGATGTCCCAGCGCACCTCCGAGGCGTCGGCCATCACGCCGGTGCGCACCATGTCCTCGAGATAGCCCTCGAAATCGCGCCAGTCCCGCAGCGGCCAGGGAAGCCCCGCCGTGGGCAGCTGCTGGAAGACCAGCGCGCGGTTCGACGCATAGCCGGTGCGTTCGCCCGCCCAGTACGGGCTGGAGGCCGCCAGGGACTGCAGATGGGGCAGGAAGCCTGCGAGCGCGGCGATGATCGGGAGGACCTTGTCGCGATCCTCGACGCCGATGTGCACATGGATGCCCCAGATCATCATGTTGCGCCCCCACCACTGGGTGCGCTCGATGAGCTTGTGGTACCGCGTCTTGTCCGTGACCTGCTGGTCGTACCACTGGGCGAAGGGATGGCTCCCCGCGGAGAGCAGCTCGATGCCCGCGGGGTCCGTCGCCGCGCGCACCGCCGCGATCGCCGCCGCGATGTCGCCCACGGCATGGGACACGGTCTCGCCCACGCCGCTGGTCACCTCGATCGTGTTCGTCAGCAGCTCCCCGGTGACGGTATGGCGCTCGTGCTCGCTCTCGGCCTCGAGGGCGGCGAGCAGCTCTGGCGCGCGGCCGACGAGATCGCCCGTCTCCGGATCGGCGAGCATGATCTCCCATTCGAGGCCCACGGTGGAGCGAGCGGATTCGGCGAATGCGATGGTCACGAGCACAGTCTGACACGCGGCATCCCCGCTCCCGACGCGCGGCGAAACACCGCGTTTCGCGCCCCGCCGCGCGATCTGGCAGAATAGAGGGTCGGACGGCCCGCTCGACCCTCTATCCAGCGTGCATGTCCTCCCGCAGAGCTTCCGCCGGGAGTGCACCCCACTCTCCAGGCGATCGGTTCACACTTCCTTCCACACCATTCAGGAGAATCGTGGCTGTCAAGATTCGTCTCAAGCGCCTGGGCAAGATCCGCGCGCCGTACTACCGCATCGTCGTCGCCGACTCGCGCACCAAGCGCGACGGTCGTGTGATCGAGGAGATCGGCAAGTACCACCCCACCGAGGAGCCCTCGTTCATCGAGGTCGACTCCGAGCGGGCGCAGTACTGGCTCTCCGTCGGCGCCCAGCCGACCGAGCAGGTCACCGCCATCCTCAAGATCACGGGCGACTGGGGCAGGTTCAAGGGCGACAAGGACGCGAAGTCCACGCTCAAGGTCGCCGGAGAGAAGGCGGTCTTCGAGGTGGACGCCGCGAAGAAGTCCGTCGTCAAGCCCAAGGCGGAGAAGAAGGCGGAGGCCCCCGCCGCCGAGGCAGACGCGGAGGCCGCCGAGGCCCCCGCCGCGGACGCCGAGTAATCCGTCGTGCTGGCCGCCGCGCTCGAACACGTCGTCAAGGGGATCGTCGATCATCCTGACGACGTCCGCATCACCGAGTCCACGTCGCCGCGAGGCGATCTCCTCGAGGTGCGCGTGCACCCCGATGACCGTGGACGCGTGATCGGGCGCGGCGGCCGCACCGCGAAGGCTCTTCGCACCCTGATCACGGCCCTCGCCGACGGACGTCGCGTCCGCGTCGACGTCGCGGACGACTGACGTGGCGGCGAAGGACCGGAACCAGGGCAAGAACCAACTGCGCGTCGGCCGTCTGGTCAAGGCGCACGGGCTCAAGGGCGCCCTCAAGCTCGAGCTCTACACCGACAACCCCGAAGGACGCTTCGTCCCGGGGGCGGCGTTCACGTTGCAGGTGCCCGAGGCGTCTCCGTGGCACGGCAAGAGCATCACCGTCCGCGAGTACCGCGTGATGAACGGCAACTCCGTGGTGTTCTTCGAGGACATCGACGACCGCACGGCGGCGGAGGGGCTGGTCAGGGCGATCCTGTGGATCGATCAGGACGACGCGGAGCCCGAGGAGAACGCCTGGTACGACCACCAGCTCACCGGCCTCGACGTGGTCCGCGACGACCGGGTCGTCGGCCGTGTGGTGCGCATCGAGCACCTTCCGGCGCAGGATCTGCTCATCGTGCGCCCGGCGACGGCATCCGGCGACGACGCCGAGATCATGGTCCCGTTCGTCGAGGCGATCGTCCCGACCGTGGACATCTCGGCCGGACGCGTCGTCGTCACCCCGCCCGCGGGGCTCTTCGAAGAGCTTCCGGATGCCGAAGACCAGCCGTCCGCCGACGACTGATCCGTCTATCCTGATCCCGTGCGCACTTCGACTCCCGATGCTCGCTCAGCACACCGCTTCGACGTCGTCTCGATCTTCCCGTCGTACTTCGACGCCCTGACGCTGTCCCTGCTCGGCAGGGCGCAGGACGCCGGCCTCAT
This sequence comes from Microbacterium tumbae, assembly GCF_054780175.1. Taxonomy (NCBI): domain Bacteria; kingdom Bacillati; phylum Actinomycetota; class Actinomycetes; order Micrococcales; family Microbacteriaceae; genus Microbacterium; species Microbacterium tumbae. Next base: position 666,013 of record NZ_BAAGWV010000002.1, on the reverse strand, counting down.
CGAGCTGAACGTCCGCGACCTCCGGGACTGGACGGGCGACCGTCATCGCACGGTCGACGACACGCCGTACGGCGGCGGCGCGGGCATGGTCATGAAGCCCGAGCCATGGGGTCTCGCCCTCGACGATCTGGCCGGCACGTCAGCGAACCGGCCGACCATCATCTTCCCCTCGCCCGCCGGCGAGGTCTTCACCCAGGCGACGGCCCGTGACCTCGCGACGCGTGAGCATCTCGTGTTCGGATGCGGCAGGTACGAGGGCATCGACGAGCGCGTCTTCGAATACGCCGCCGAGCTGGGCGAGGTCCGCCTCGTGAGCCTCGGCGACTACGTCCTCAACGGCGGCGAGGTCGCCGTGATGGCCATGATCGAGGCGATCGGCCGCCTCATCCCCGGCGTCGTCGGCAATCCCGAGAGCCTCGTCGAGGAATCGCACGAGGACGGCCTGCTCGAGTACCCCTCGTACACCAAGCCGGCGTCCTGGCGGGAGCGCGCCGTCCCGGAGATCCTGCTGAGCGGCAACCACGGCGCGATCGCGGCATGGCGGCGCGAGCAGCAGCTCGATCGCACGCGCCGCCGCCGACCCGATCTGCTCGGAGACGCGGACTCCTAGAGCACGCGCTCCCGGCCGGCGTCCACCTCGATCACCAGCCCCTGCGGATGCCGCAGCGACAGCGCCTCCCCGGCGCCGAGGCCGCGCAGCTCGGCGCGCAGCATCCGCCCGATCATCTCGTGCGACACCAGCAGCGGGAGGCCGTCCGCCTGCCAGCCGCATTCGGAGAGCGCGCGCCTGGCTCGCAGACGCGCCTGCGCATAGCTCTCGCCGCCGGGGAACGCCCACCCGTAGCGGTTCTCGGCGCGCTGCTCGCGGATGCCGGGATGGGCCTGCTCGATCTGCGCCCAGGTGAGGCCGGCGAGGTCCCCGTGGTGCACCTCGGCGAGATCGGCGATCTCGACGAGCTCGGCGTCGATCCGCTCCGCGATGATGCGCGCCGTGGCGACGGCCCGCCCGAGCGGGCTCGTGCACACCGTCCGGATGCCCAGGCCCGTGAGGCGTTCGGCGGCGGCGTGCGCCTGGGCGACGCCCTCCGGCGTCAGGGGGGAGTCCAGCTGCCCCTGCAGGCGTCCCTCGACGTTCCACACCGTCTGACCGTGTCGGACGAGGAACGCCCTGGACGGCACGTGACGGTCCTGCGGGAGCATGCACCCAGGATGGCACACCGGGGCATCGACGGGCGGGAGCCGCCTGTTAGCGTCGAGGGGTGAGGATCTGGTCGCTGCATCCGCGCTACCTCGACAGGCAGGCGCTCGTCGCATGCTGGCGCGAGACCCTGCTCGCGCAGGCGGTCCTCGCGGGGGACACGAAGGGGTACACGCAGCATCCTCAGCTCGAGCGGTTCCGCGCCTGCGAGGAGCCGATCGCGGCCGTCGGCGCGTATCTTCGCGGCCTGGCGGCCGAAGCGGACGTCCGCGGATACCGGTTCGATCGCGCGCGCATTCGGCATGCCGGCGGTCACGACGTCCTCATCGACGTCACGCGGGGCCAGATCGAGCGGGAGCGGGAGCATCTGCTGGCCAAGCTCGTTGTGCGCACGCCCGAGGCCTTCGAACGGTTCCGATCGCTGCGGGATCCCGATCCGCATCCGCTGTTCCGCGTCGTCCCAGGACCCGCCGCCTTCTGGGAGCGGGCGCGCCCCGCCGAGCGCTGAGGCCTCAGTCGACGCCGAGGAACGAACGGTCGGTGAGGATGATCGGCCCCTCGTCGGTGATCGCCACGGTGTGCTCGGAGTGGGCGCCGCGGGAGCCGTCCCCGCTGCGCAGCGTCCATCCGTCGTCGTCCGTGACCAGCTCGTCCGTCGTCGCGAGGAACCACGGCTCGAGGGCGAGCACGAGACCGTTGCGCAGGGGGAAGCCCCGGCCGGCGCGTCCGTCGTTGGCGACGTGCGGGTCGCCGTGCATGGTGCGTCCGACGCCGTGTCCGCCGAAGTCGGTGTTGATCGAATAGCCTTCGCCGTGGGCGACGGCCGCGACGGATGCCGAGATGTCGCCGATCCGGTTGCCGACCACCGCAGCCGCGATCGCGGCGTCCAGGGCCCGCTCCGTCGTGTCGATGAGGCGGAGGTCCTCGTCCCGCGGCGTGCCGACGACGAACGACACGGCGGAGTCCGCCACCCAGCCGCCCACCGAGACCGCGAAGTCCAGCGTCACGAGGTCGCCGTCGCGGAGTGCGTAGTCGTGGGGGAGGCCGTGCAGCACCGCGTCGTTCACGGAGGTGCAGATGACCTTTCCGAACGGTCCGCGCCCGAACGACGGCGCATAGTCGATGTAGCAGGACTCCGCGCCCGCTTTGCGGATCATGTCGTGCGCACGGCGGTCGATCGCCAGCAGGTTGGTGCCGACCTTCGTCTCGTCCCTCAGAGTCGCGAGGGTCTCGGCGACGAATCGCCCTGCGGCTCGCATCTCGTCTATCTCGGCCGGGGTGCGCAGTTCGATCATGGTGTTCCTCTCGTCAGCTCCATTCTCCCGGAAGTTCCTGGTGCATCCTCCGCCCGCTCACAGCGAACACCGCGAAACCTCCGCAGAGTGCGTCGTACCATCGGATCATGTGGTTGCGACAGGCGTTCTTCCGGTGGCTGTTCCCTGCCGCGTTCGTGCTGCCGCTGTGGCTGCTCGTCGGCTGGGGCGTCTTCAACGCGGGAGGGTGGGCGTTCCTCGGCACGATCTTCATCGCGATCCCGTCGGTGCTCCTCGGCCAGCTGGTGCTCACGCTCCTGGTGCGCTCGCGCCCGTCCGTGAGGGTGAGTCGCGCCGTCTCATGGTGGGACGTCGCCGGATTCTCGCTCTGGCACGTCCTCACGATCCTGGTCGGCTGCTATCCGCAGGCCTGGTTCGGCTGGGCGCTGGCCGGTGCGATCGTCGTGGCCATCGCACTGTTCTGGCTGTCGCTGTGGCAGCTGTGGAACGAGGCGAGAGGCACAGGCGGCATCCGCATGGCGACGGCTTCGTGGCGTGCGCCCGTCGCCGACGAGGCTCCCGGAGGCGAGGACGTCGGCGGCGAGGTCTTCGTGATCCGCGAGAAGCCCGCCTCAGACGACTGAGCCGCGTTTTGGCGGGCGGCGGCATCCATGGCAGAATGGTTCCTTGTGCCGTGACCGGCTCTGCCTCAGGGGAGCCCGCGGACGCATTCTGCGCCGTACGGCACACCACAACGTATTCCTTCCAGCTTGCACCCGACCTGTGGCGGATGCAGAGAGTAGACGATCATGCAGATCCTCGACGCCGTCGATGCGGCTTCGCTCCGCTCGGACATTCCCGAGTTCTTCCCCGGTGACACCGTCAAGGTGCACGTGAACATCACCGAGGGCAACCGCTCCCGCATCCAGGTCTTCCAGGGCGTCGTCATCGGTCGCTCCGGCGATGGTGTGCGCGAGACCTTCACCGTCCGCAAGATCAGCTTCCAGGTGGGCGTGGAGCGCACCTTCCCCGTGCACTCGCCGGTGATCGACCACATCGAGGTCGTCACCCGCGGCGACGTCCGTCGTGCGAAGCTCTACTACCTGCGTCAGCTGCGCGGCAAGAAGGCGAAGATCAAGGAGAAGCGCGACCGCTGATCAGCGCCGCTTCTCGAAAGCACCCCGGGACACTCGCGTCCCGGGGTGCTTTCTTTCGCCAGGAGTGTGCGAACCTTGAGTGTGCCGCCTGCGCGGCATGTATCCCCGTGAAGGAATGAGATGTCGACTGAGTCCACCCCCGCACCGGTGCTGAAGAAGCGGCGTGGCTTCCTGATCTTCCTCCGGGACGTCGTCGTCATCGTGCTGATCGCGGCCCTGGTCTCCTTCCTCGTGAAGACCTTCGTGGTGCGCTCCTTCTACATCCCGTCCGGTTCGATGGAGCAGACGCTGCTCGTCGACGACCGGATCCTCGTCGATGAGCTGACTCCGCGCTGGACGGGTTACGAACGCGGCGACGTCATCGTGTTCCAGGATCCGGGCGGATGGCTCCCTCCGGCGGTCGAGGAGCCGCCGCAGCCGCCGCTCCTCGAAGCCGTCGACGCGGTGCTGACGTTCATCGGGATCTCCGCCTCCGATTCGCAGGACCATCTCGTCAAGCGCATCATCGGCCTTCCTGGCGACCACGTCGTGTGCTGCAACGAGCTCGGGCAGATCACCGTCAACGATGCGCCCATCGACGAGCTCGCCTATCTGAACCTGCCGGAGGGGAGCACGCTCGCCTCCGAGGAGCCCTTCGACGTCACGGTTCCGGAGGATTCGCTCTGGCTGCTCGGCGACAACCGCAACCGCTCCCAGGATGCGCGCGCCCATCAGGATCTGCCCGGCGGCGGCTTCGTCCCGTTGGAGAACGTGGTCGGCAAGGCCTTCCTCACGACCTGGCCGCTGAGCCGTCTCGGCGCCATCGACGGGCATCACGACGTGTTCAACGGAGTTCCCGACGCACGATGATGGCCGTCACCGTGCCGACGCTGCGCCTGGAGCGGGCGCTTCTCAAGGAGCATGAGCTCGTCGTCGCCCTCGACGAGGTCGGACGGGGCGCGCTGGCCGGCCCCGTCGCGGTCGGCGCGGCCGCGATCGACGCCAGGGGAGCGCGGCGGCGCATCCCGGACGGGCTGCGGGACTCCAAGCTCGTCCCCGAACGGCGCAGGCCGGACGTGGCCGCTCGCGCGGCGGCGTGGGTGCCGGCCTCCGCCGTCGGCTGGGCATCGGCCGCCGAGGTCGACGAGGTGGGCATCATGCGGGCGCTCGGCCTCGCCGCCTCCCGCGCCCTGCTCGGGGTCGTCGAGCAGGGCGTCGCCGTGGAGAGGGCTCTGGTGCTGCTGGACGGCAATCACGACTACGTCTCCGCCGTGCACCCTTCGCCGCTGCGCGTGCGTCCCGTGATCAAGGCGGACCGGGACTGCGCCTCGGTGTCCGTCGCCTCCGTGATCGCCAAGGTCGCAAGGGACGACCTGATGACGCGCCTGCACGACGAGCATCCGGTCTATCAATGGAATCGGAACAAGGGCTACGCGAGCGCGGAGCACCGCACCGCCATCCGCGAATCGGGCCTCTCGCCGTTCCACCGGGCGTCCTGGGCCATCGGAGACGCGGCGCCGACGCTCTTCTAGAGGTGCTCGCTCCCCGGCGGCAGCCGCGGCCCCGTTCGCCTCGTAGGATGGAGGAATCATGGATGAGGAAGCCTTCGACGACTACGACCGCGAACTCGAGCTCGCGCTGTTCCGCGAGTATCGCGACGTCGTGCAGCAGTTCCAGTACGTCGTCGAGACGGAGCGCCGGTTCTATCTCGCGAACGAGGTGAACGTCGTGCGTCGCGACACGGAGCACGACTTCTACTTCGAGATCTCGATGAGCGACGTCTGGGTCTGGGACATCTACCGGGCCGATCGCTTCGTGAAGGCCGTCCGGGTGCTCACTTTCAAGGACGTCAACGTCGAAGAGCTGCAGCGGCGGGAGTTCGAGCTCCCGGAGGAGCTGTCGCTCGACGGCAAGTGACTCGTCCTCCACAGGAGGGTTTTCTCGAGATCAGCGCACCGCGCCCGTAGATTCCGCGGGTTCTCGCAGCGCATGCCTCCCTCCGTGTTCGGGATGCTGTCGGCATGGCAGCGAAGGACGACCTCGGCAGGGCGGGTGAGGACCGTGCGGTCCGGCATCTCGAATCGATCGGATACGAGATCCTCGACCGCAACTGGCGTTGCGCGCTCGGCGAGATCGACATCGTCGCGGCTGATGCGACGACACGCCTGTGCGTCGTCGAGGTCAAGACGCGCTCCTCGGCCCGCTATGGACATCCCTTCGAGGCGCTGGACGAACGCAAGATCCGGCGGCTGTGGCGTCTCGCGCACGCCTGGATCGAAGAGCATCCCGGCACGACGAGCCACTCGCGAGTGCGACTGGAGGCGATCGGGATCATCGGAGCCGATCCCGAGAGCGGGACGCTGGAGCATCTGGTGGATCTGCGATGACCGCGGTGCGCACGTGGGCGGTCGCGCTCACCGGAGTCGACGGTCACATCGTCGAGGTCGAGGCCGACCTGTCGAACCAGCGGCCGGACTTCCGCATCATCGGCCTGCCGGACAAGTCCCTCGGCGAGGCGACGCAGCGTGTGCACAACGCGTGCAAGAACGCAGGGCTCGAGCTGCCGGCCCGGCGCCTGACCGTCAATCTCTCGCCGGCGAGCCTTCCCAAGCAGGGCTCCGGATTCGACCTGGCGGTCGCGACGGCGGCGCTCGCGACGAGCGGAGCGCTGAGCTCCTCATCGATCGCGAAGACGGTCCACATCGGAGAACTGGGACTCGACGGGAGACTGCGCCCCGTTCCCGGCGTCCTCCCCGCCGTGTACGCCGCGCAGCGCGCGGGCTTCGAGAGCGTGGTCGTGCCGTACGCCAACGCCGACGAGGCCCGGTTGGTCGGCGATGTCGAGGTGCGAGCGGCCACGACCCTCGCGGAGGTCGCCGCCTGGCATGGAGCGGACGTCGAGGTGCCTGAGGTCGAGCCGATCGAGGCGACGGCCGCCGAGGACGAGCAGCGGCCCGAGCTGGATCTCTCGGAGGTGATCGGCCAGGAGGAGGCCGTGGAGGCGCTCATCGCCGCGGCGGCCGGCGGACACCATCTCCTGATGAGCGGTCCTCCGGGAGCGGGCAAGACGATGCTCGCGCGGCGCCTGCCGGGGATACTTCCCGCACTGACCGAGCAGGAGGCGCTCGAGGTCGCGTCGATCCGCTCGCTCTCGGGGCGCGGTGTCGTCGCGCTGGATCGTGTGCCGCCGTTGGAGGCGCCGCATCACAGCGCCTCCGCGATGGCGCTGGTGGGCGGAGGCTCGCGCACGGTGCGTCCCGGCGCGATCGTGCGCGCTCATCGCGGTCTCCTCTTCCTCGATGAGGCTGCCGAGTTCAACAGGAGTGCGCTCGATGCCCTGAGACAGCCTCTGGAATCCGGGATGATCGACATCCAGCGGGCCGGATTCACCGCGCGCTTCCCCGCGCGGTTCCAGCTGATCCTCGCGATGAACCCCTGCCCGTGCGGCAACTACGGCGTTCGCGGCGCGGAGTGCACGTGCCCGTCGCTCGCGATCCGGCGGTACGCCATGCGGCTCTCGGGCCCGCTGCGCGACCGGATCGACATCGAACTCCCGATCGCGAGGGTGGCCGCGGCGCGGGCGACGGCGGACGAGCACAGCGCGATGACATCCGCGCAGGCACGCGAGCGCGTGGCGATGGCGAGAGAGCGTGCCGCCCTTCGCTGGAGGGGCACGCCGTGGCGTATGAACAGCGAGGTTCCCGGCACGTGGCTGCGACAGGGGACGCTGCGGCTGGAGGGGGCGATCCGCGCGCCGCTGGACAGGGCGCTGGAGCGCGGAGCGCTGACCCTCCGCGGATACGACCGCGTGCTGAGGCTCGCGTGGTCGCTGGCCGATCTCGCAGGTCGGGACCGGCCAGGGGCGGACGAGATCGGCAGGGCGCTGTTCCTGAAGAGAGGACTCATCGCATGATCGAGGTGCTGCGCGCGGACAGGGGCCTGCGCATGCTGGTGCGGCGTCTGCACGGGCCGGAGGACCCCGATGCCGCGATCGCGCGGGCCGCCTGGTCCGTCGTGGCGGAGCCGGGAGACGGCGTGGCCGGAGCCCTCATCGAGGCCATGGGGCCGGTGCAGGCGCTCGTCACCGCCTTCGCCTCGGCGCCGCATCCCGGCGCCGAGGCGAAGGCGGTCGAGAGTCTCGGAGGAGCAATGGGGCAGCGCATGCTGCGCGAGGGGCGTGAGCGCTGGCGACCCCGAGCCGGAGCGGACGCCGTGCGGACGGCGTTGAGCTCTGCCTCCGCAGCGGGGGCCAGGCTTGTCCTGCCCGGAGACTCCGGCTGGCCGCCGGGACTCGACGATCTCGGCCCCCATGCTCCCGTGCTGCTCTGGGTGCGCGGCGATCCGCAGCAGCTGACCGGGCGACCTCGAGCGTCGATCGTCGGAGCGCGTGCATCGAGCAGCTACGGCGAGCAGGCCACTGCGGAGATCGCCGGAGACCTCGCCGCCGCCGGGGTCGTGATCGTGTCGGGTGGCGCCTATGGGATCGACGGCGCGGCGCATCGTGCGGCGCTCGCGGTCGGGGGGAGCACGGTCGCCTTCCTCGCCGGAGGAGTCGACCGTCCGTATCCGATGGGGCACCACCAGCTGTTCGAGCGCATCGTCGGCACCGGAGCGGTCGTCTCCGAGGTGCCATGCGGCACCGCGCCGACGAAGTGGAGGTTCCTCAGCCGCAACAGGCTCATCGCCGCGCTCGGCGACGCGACGGTCGTCGTGGAGGCCGGCGTCCGCAGCGGCTCGCTGAACACCGCGGGGCACGCCGCGGCGCTGGGCCGTCCGCTCGGCGCGGTGCCGGGGCCGATCTCGTCCGCGGCCTCCGCCGGCTGCCATCGGCTGCTGCGGGAGTACGACGCGCGCTGCGTCACCTCCGCGGCCGAGGTGCGAGAGCTGTGGGGCGACGCGTCCGGGATCGAGCCGTCGTCCGGCCCACGCACGGATCCGGACGTCACACGGCTCCTGGACGCCATGAGCTCGCGAACGGCGCTCGATGCGGAGCAGCTCGCGCGGCGCGCCGGCATGTCGGTCGATCGCATCCGCTCGCTCCTCGGAGTGCTGGAGCTGGAAGGAGTGGCGGGGCGGCGCGAGAACGGCTGGGTGCGGCGGAGTCAGACCAGCCGGTAGCCGACACCGCGGACGGTCTCGATCCGCTCGGTGCCGATCTTCTGCCGCAGATAGCCGATGTACACATCGGCCACATTCGATCCGGGGTCGAAGTCGTAGCCCCAGACGCGGCTGAGCAGCTGCTCGCGGCTGAGCACCTGGCCCGCATGCCGGATGAGCTCTTCCGCCAGGGCGAACTCCCTCGCGGAGAGCTCGACCGCATGATCGCCGATCCTCGCCCTCCTGCTTCGGACGTCCAGATGCAGGTCGCCGTGCACGAAATCGTTCGTCGCACCCGTTTCCTCACGCCGCATGCGGAGGCGGATCCTGGCGAGCAGCTCGTCGAACCGGAACGGCTTGCCGAGATAGTCGTCGGCGCCTCCCTCGAGTCCCGCGATGGTGTCGTGCAGCTCCACGCGCGCCGTGAGCATGATGACGGGCAGCCTCGAGCCGGATCCCCTCAACTGGTCGAGCACATGGAATCCGTCGAATCCCGGCAGGTTGATGTCCAGCACCATCAGGTCGAACTCGTCGCTGAGCGCCAGCTCCAGAGCCTCGGGGCCCGTGGCGGCGACACGAGTGGCGAAGCCGGCCGCGCGCAGGCCCTTGTCGATGAACCCCGAGATGCGGGATTCGTCGTCGGCGATGAGGATGGAGGCCATCCGTCACATCCTCTCTGCAGGAAGGGGCGGGCGCGGAGGGATGACGAGACCGTCCGTGCGATCATGCGCGTCGACGATGCGCCGGGGGATCCGCAGGGTGAACACGGCGCCTCCGTCCGGCGCATCCGTCACATCGACGGCGCCCTGATGCGCCCTCGCGATCACCTGGACGATGTTGAGCCCCAGCCCGCTTCCCGCGCTGGACTCGGAGCCCGGACCGCGGTGGAAGCGATCGAAGACGCGCTCCTTCGCCTCGTCCGGCACCCCTGGGCCGAAATCGCGCACCCAGAGCTCCACCCGGTCGGAATCGGCTCTGCTACCGATCTCGAGCCGTCCGCCGCCGTGGGTCGTGGCGTTCTGTGCGAGCTGGAGCATCGCCTGCGTGATGCGCCCCGCGTCCAGGAGCGCGACGGCCTGCGCGGTCGAGACGACCGTCACGTCCGCACCGACGATGCCCCGCGCCTTCCGTGCGATCTGCTCGACGAGGTCGGCGACGTCGACCGGAGCGAGCTGCACCGGAGTGGGGCCGTGGAGGGCCGCGGCGCCGGCGAGGTCCTGGACGAGCCGGCCCATCCGGTCGAGCTCGTCCATCACCAGCGACTGCGTCTCACGGGCGTCCTCCGCGTTCTCCGGATCCATCACCTCGACATGACCGCGCACGATCGTGAGAGGCGTCTTCAGCTCGTGGCCGACGTCGCTGAGCAGCCGGCGCTGCGAGTCCAGGGCGTCGTCGAGCCGGTCGAGCATGTCGTTCATCGTCGATGCGAGCTCTGCCACGTCGTCGTCGCCCACGACCGGGATGCGCTCCTCCAGCGACTGGGCCGACACGCGCAGGGCCGTCTCGCGCATGTGTCGCAGGGGACGCAGCAGACGCGTCGCGACGATCGTTCCCGTCGCGGCGACGACGAGCACCACGATCGCGGAGACCAGCGCGAAGACGCGCGCGGCGCCGTCGAACTCGGCGAGCTCGGCCTTCACGTCGTAGACGAGGACGAACACCGCATCCGTCGGCGCCGGGGAGTCGGCCACCTCGATCGGCGCGGCGAGATAGCGCCAGATCACGCCGTCCTCGGCGTACGTCCCGATGAGAGGCTCGCCGGCGTCCATCTGCGCATGGATGAAAGCCGCGAAATCCGTCGCGCCGCTCAGGTCCAGGTCCAGGCTCATGCCCGGCACCATGCTGATCTTCCCGTCGAGCATCCCGAGCGCCCCGGTGTTGTCGTCCGGGCTCATCCGCTCGACGACCGCGCGCAGCGCATCGGTCGAGGAGCTCCACGGCTGACGCTGCGCGCTGCCGGACACCGTGGCGTCGCCCTCCGCGACGATGAAGCGCGCCGACTCCAGGTTCGCGTGCAGACGCGAGTCGACCTGCTCGAGATTCCCCTGACGCTCCACGAAGTAGACCGAGAGACCCACCGCGAGAAGGCCCAGCGCCGTCACGGCCGTGATCGTGGCGACGATGCGGGTGCGCACGGACACCGCGAGCCGTCGGCGCCGCGGACGGTCGTGCGGGGACTCGATCATCCCTCCAGTATCGCCGTGGGCGGTCGGCGGCACCGCCTCCCTAAGAGATGTCTCACCCAATTCCCGTGCCGAAAGTGGTGCAATCGAAGGGTGCCCGATCCCGCTGTCATCGCTCGAACCGCGCCGGATGCCGACGCCGCGCTCGTGCGCGAGGCCCTGGCCGTGGACGAGGCCAGGATGATCAGCGGCGAGCCGCTGGGCTCCGGCAGCGTCTCCGGCTTCGCCGTCGGCCGGCCGGGCGCCGAGCAGATCCACTATCTCGACACCTCGGCGCTGGCGGTCTCCGAGGAGACGGGGCTCGCGCTGGTCGACGAGGACGGCGTGACGCGGACCAGGATCTGGCCGCATCCCGCCGATCCCCATCTGCCCGCGTTGCCGGCGACAGCCTTCGCGCACTCGCTGGAGATCCTCCTGCACCGGCTCGGCATCGAGACGGCCGGGTCTGCGGAGATGGTGGGGTACCGACCTGGTCGGCGTGCGGTGCTCCGCGTGCCGACGATGTCCGGCATCACCTGGATCAAGGTCGTGCGTCCACGCCGCGTGGCAAGGATCGTTCGCGCGCACGAGGCCTGCGCGACCGCGGGCCTGCCGCTCCCGCGTCTTCGCGGCTGGGCCGAGGAGGGCCTCATCGTCCTGGACAGCGCGATCGGCGCCCCGGCGGCGGATGTCGTGTGGGAGCCCGTCACCCTGCTCGACGAGACGGACGCGCTGCGCGAGCGGATCGGCCGGACGCCATGGTCGGAGCGGACCCGGCCCATCGCCACGCGGCTGGGATGGTACGCAGGGCGACTCCGCGACGATGCACGCGCATCCGCGCTGCTGAGGCGCGTCGGCTCGGCGATCGAGGACCTGCCCGAGTCCGAGCCCGTCGTCGTGCACGGCGACCTCCACTACGGTCAGCTCTTCCTGACCGAGGGCAGGATCTCCGGTTTCATCGACGTCGACACCCTCGGACGCGGCGCGGCGGCGGAGGACACGGCGGCCTTCCTCGCCCATGCCATCGCCAGCGCACGCCTGACACCGCCGCCGCACACCGCGCGGATCCGGGATCTCGCCGACGCGGCGCTCGGCCGATGGGGGGACGACCGGGCCGTACGGCCGTACACGGCGGTGCACCTCCTTGGACACGCCATCGCGGCTCGCGTCGCCGGTGACGAGGAGGGCGAAGACTCCTTCCTGGACGCAGCCGCGCGCATCCTCGAAGGCGGGGAGGCGTCATCGGATGCCGGATAAGAACGCTCTCACCGCTGCTTTCGAGCGGGCTTAGCCGCGGTCGCGAAGCTGGAATCACACGATCGATGAAGCGTCGATCGCACGAAGATCAGGAGCTCGACATGAGTACGAAGAAATGGATCGCCTACGGCGTGACCGGTCTGGTCGGCCTCGGCGTCGTCGCCGGTGGCGCCGCGGCGACCGCGAGCACGATGGATCTGCACACCACGGAGGGAACCGTCGTCCCCGGCGGCGCCGTGACCAACCGCGGCAACGTCCTGGACACCGCCACGGTGCAGCTTCAGCAGACGAACTCGTCAGTGACGGTCGTGACCGCCCCCTCGGCGGCCACCGTCCCCACCCCGGCGACCGCGGTGACGCCGCAGACGGCTCCCTCCCCGACGACGGCCCCGTCCCCGAAGACGCCGCCGAGCCCGGCCACCCCGCCGAGCCCCGTCACGCCCCCGAGCGCAGCCAGCCCCACGACGCCCGCATCCGCGGCGTCGGCGCCGTCGCGCTGACGAGAGTGCACGATCGCGCCTCCCTCGTTCGCGAAGGGAGGCGCGGTCGTGTCTCCGGCGAGGCGCAGACCCGGGACGGCGGGCAGGCGGCACCATGGAGCCATGGAGCTCTCCGCGGCGATCGAGGCGTTCGCCGTCCACCTCGCACAGGTGCGGCGGCTCTCTCCGGCGACGGTGCGCGCCTATCGTTCCGATCTGGGCGATCTCGCGGCGTCGGCGGGCGGGAAGCCCCTCGGCGGGATCGAGCTGGAGGATCTGCGCGAGTGGCTGTGGGCCGCGACGCGGAGGGGGGATGCGCGAAGCACGCTGGCGCGGCGCTCGGCCGCGGCGCGTTCGTTCTTCTCCTGGGCGAAGGACGAGGAGCTCATCTCCGTCGACCCCAGCCTGCGGCTCGTCAGCCCGAAGCGCGGGAGGACCCTGCCGGCCGTCGCCTCGAAGGACGGCATGCGCGATCTGCTCGACGGGCGTCGCCTCGCCGCCGCCGACGGCGACCCGGTCGCTCTGCGCGACCACGCGATCCTCGAGCTGCTCTACGGCTCAGGGATCCGCGTGTCGGAGCTGTGCGGTCTCGACGTCGACGATCTCGACCAGGATCGCGCCACAGCCCGCGTGCTCGGCAAGGGGTCCAAAGAACGGGTCGTGCCGTACGGAGCGCCGGCGCGCGACGCGATCGGCGCGTATCTGACACGAGCCCGGGGCGTCCTGGCGCGGCGGGCGCAGGCTCCGTCCCCTGCAGTCTTCCTCGGCGCCCGCGGGGCACGGATCGGACCTCGCACGGTGTACGGGCTGGTCGCGTCCGCGCTCGGTCCCGTCGTCGGAGCGGACAACGTCGGGCCGCACGCGCTGCGGCACTCCGCGGCGACGCACCTCCTCGACGGCGGCGCCGACCTGCGGGCGGTGCAGGAGATCCTCGGGCACGCGAGCCTGGGCACCACTCAGATCTACACGCACGTCTCCACCGAGCGCCTCACGGCCACCTACCGGCTGGCGCATCCTCGGGCCTGAGTTCCCGCAGCAGACGTCACAACGGCGCGCAGCAGGGCAGCAGGACGGCTCTGGCCGCACCGCCGAACAGCAGCCGCGGGTCGATGTAGACCCCGTGGAGCCGGACGCCCACGTGCAGGGCGCCCGCGTCGGAGTGCCCGCCGACCGCGACGGCGCCGATGACCTCACCCGCCGCGACGACGTCGCCGGGGGAGAGGGACGACTCCAGCGGCTCGAAGGTGGCGACGATCCCTGCGCCGTGATCGATCGTGAGGAGCGGCCGGTCGACGACCACTCCGCGAAACGCGACCACGCCGTCCGCGGGAGCGCGCACCTCGCCGCCGACGGAAGCCGCGATGTCCATTCCGCGATGACCTGCGGCGTACTCGTCGGCGGGCGCCCGGAAGGGCTCCCGCACCTCGCGACGCCCCTCCACCGGCCACAGCCAGTCCCCGCGCTCCCGACCGTCGGATGCCGCCGGGGCCGCGGCGGCGGCGGGTCCGCTCCCCGCGAGCAGGGCGCAGCACAGCAGGACGGTAGCGAACACGCGGCGGAGCGGGAACCTCGGAAGTCTCATACGTCCATACTCGATGCCGCGCAGGAACGGCCGGCGACGAGAAGCCGGCGCATGGGGACGACTCGTCCGGAGATGCACCTGTGCAGGAGGATTCCCGCTCGCGCGATCCTGTACACTGGACGAGCACCTCGGAATCGGGGTGACTACGCGTGCCCAGAGCGACTCCGGTCGCGGCATCCACTCCCACAGGTCCTGCCTTCGTCGGCAGGCGGGCGTGCGCCGGGCACCAGGACTGCCGATCGACCGGTCGGCGACACAACCTCAAGGGCGCCACGCGCCAGAACAAGGAGACGACCATGGCTGTGGTCACCATCCGCCAGCTGCTCGACAGCGGCGTGCACTTCGGACACCAGACCCGTCGGTGGAACCCGAAGGTGAAGCGCTTCATCCTCACGGAGCGTAGCGGCATCCACATCATCGACCTGCAGCAGTCCCTGTCCTACATCGACAAGGCCTACGACTTCGTCAAGGAGACGGTCGCGCACGGCGGCACCATCCTCTTCGTCGGCACCAAGAAGCAGGCCCAGGAGGTCCTCGCCGAGCAGGCCACCCGCGTCGGCCAGCCCTTCGTGAACCAGCGCTGGCTCGGCGGTCTCCTCACGAACTTCTCCACCATCGCGAAGCGCCTGGCCCGCATGAAGGAGCTCGAGGAGCTCGACTACGAGAACCCGGCCGCCTCGGGATTCACCAAGAAGGAGCTCCTGCTCAAGAAGCGCGAGCTGGACAAGCTGCACAAGTCGCTCGGCGGCATCCGCAACCTGACGAAGACCCCTTCGGCGCTGTGGGTCGTCGACGCCAAGCGCGAGCACCTCGCCATCGACGAGGCCAAGAAGCTCGGCATCCCGGTGATCGGCATCCTCGACACGAACGCCGACCCGGACGACTTCCAGTACCCGATCCCCGGCAACGACGACGCGATCCGCTCCGTCTCGCTGCTCACCCGCATCATCGCGGACGCCGCCGCCGAGGGCCTGCAGCAGAAGCACAACCCGGAGTCGGGCGAGGCCGAGCCGCTGGCCGAGTGGGAGCGCGAGCTCCTCGAGGCTCCGGCCGAGGGCGCTGAGGCTCCCGTCGAGGCCGTCGAGGCTCCGGCCGCCGAGGCCGAGGTCGCTGAGGCTCCGGCCGCCGAGGCCGAGGTCGCTGAGGCTCCGGCCGCCGAGGCCGAGGTCGCCGATGCCCCCGTCGCCGAGACCGAGGCTCCGGCCGCAGAGGCGACCGAGGCTCCGGCGGAGGCCGCCGACGTCGCAGACGCCAAGTAATCCCGCGAACACAACATCACGAAGCAAGGAGCCACCACACATGGCCAACTTCACCATCGCCGACATCAAGGCGCTGCGTGAGCAGCTCGGCACGGGAATGGTCGACACCAAGAAGGCGCTCGAGGAGGCCGACGGCAACGTCGAGAAGGCCGTCGAGATCCTCCGCCTGAAGGGAGCGAAGGGCAACGCCAAGCGCGCTGACCGTTCCACCAGCGAGGGACTGATCGCCGCCCGCGAGCAGGAGGGCGCCGTCACGCTCGTCGAGCTCGCCTGCGAGACCGACTTCGTCGCGAAGAACGCGCGCTTCATCGCGCTGGCCGACAAGGTCGCCGATGCGGCCGCCGCCGTGAAGGCCGATTCCGTCGAGGCCGCTCTCGCAGCGGACGCCGACGGGCAGACCGTCGAGCAGCTGATCGCCGACGAGGCCGCCATCATCGGCGAGAAGGTCGAGCTGCGTCGCGTCCGCACGCTGTCGGGCGACCGCTTCGAGGTCTACCTGCACCGCACCAGCAAGGACCTGCCGCCGCAGATCGGCGTCGTCGTCGCCTATTCGGGAGACGACGCCGAGACCGCGCGCAGCATCGCGCAGCACATCTCGTTCGCGAACCCGTCGTACCTGTCCCGCGAGGACGTGCCGGCGGCGGACGTCGAGAAGGAGCGCGAGATCGTCACCGAGATCTCCCGCAACGAGGGCAAGCCGGAGGCCGCCCTGCCGAAGATCGTCGAGGGCCGCGTCACCGCGTTCATCAAGCAGGTCGCCCTGCTCGAGCAGGACTACGCCAAGGACAACAAGCTGTCCGTGGCGAAGGTCGCGCAGGACGCCGGCATCGCCGTGACGGACTTCGCGCGCTTCAAGGTCGGCGCTTAAGACCGTCGGAGGGGTTCGGATCCAGCAGGGTCCGAACCCCTTCTTCATGCCCAGAAGGCACTATCTTGATTCGGGACGAGAGGATCCACCCATGACCGAACGCACCGGACGCCGTCGCGTCCTTCTCAAGCTCTCCGGAGAGGCGTTCGGCGCCGGGCAACTCGGCGTCAACCCCGACGTCGTCAGCCAGATCGCCCGCGAGATCGCCGCGGCCACCTCCGAGGTCGAGATCGCCGTCGTCGTCGGCGGCGGGAACTTCTTCCGCGGCGCCGAGCTGAGCCAGCGCGGCATGGACCGCGGACGCGCCGACTACATGGGCATGCTGGGCACCGTGATGAACGCCCTCGCCCTGCAGGACTTCCTCGAGCAGGCCGGCGCCGCCACGCGCGTGCAGTCCGCCATCGCCATGACGCAGGTCGCAGAGCCCTACATCCCGCGCCGCGCCGAGCGCCACATGGAGAAGGGCAGGGTCGTGATCTTCGGCGCCGGAGCAGGCCTGCCGTACTTCTCCACCGACACGGTCGCCGCACAGCGCGCCCTGGAGATCGGCGCGCAGGAGGTGCTCGTCGCCAAGAACGGCGTCGATGCGATCTACACGTCCGACCCGAACAAGGACGCGACGGCCACCCGGATCGACCGCGTCACCTATCGCGAGGCCCTCCAGAAGGGGCTCAAGGTCGTCGACTCGACCGCGTTCAGCCTCTGCATGGACAACAACATGGACATGCGCGTGTTCGGCATGGAGCCCGCGGGCAACATCACCAGGGCGCTGCTCGGCGAGACGATCGGCACGCTCGTCACCGCCTGAGAGTCCCGCCCGATACGGGCGGCCCGGCCCGGATAGAATTGCCAGAACACCCCAGACGATTGGAGTCGCCGTGATCGCGGACGTCCTCGCAGAAACCACCACCCGGATGACCAGGGCGGTCGAGGCCGCGAAGGAGGACTTCGCCACCGTGCGCACCGGGCGGGCGAACCCGCAGCTGTTCCAGAAGGTCCTCGTGGACTACTACGGCTCGCCGACTCCGCTCGCGCAGCTCGCGTCGCTCGCGAACCCCGAGGCGCGCTCGCTCATCGTCACGCCGTACGACAAGTCGGCGCTGAAGGCGATCGAGCAGGCGATCCGCGACATGCCGAATCTCGGCGCGAACCCCTCGAACGACGGCAACATCGTGCGCGTCACCATGCCGGAGCTGACCGAGGAACGACGCAAGGAATACGTCAAGCTGGTCCGTTCCAAGGGCGAGGATGCGAAGGTCCATGTCCGCGGCATCCGCCGCAAGGCCAAGGACGAGCTCGACGCGCTGAAGTCCGAGGTCGGAGAGGACGAGATCGCCCGCGGCGAGAAGGAACTGGATGCCCTGACGCGTCAGCACGTCGACCTCATCGACGAGGCGCTGAAGCGCAAAGAGGCTGAACTGCTCGAGGTGTGAGCACGGATGACTGACGACACGGGACGCCTCGGGGGCGACGGCTCGCCGTTCGGGCCCGAGCGGGATCGCGCCGCATCCCCGGCGCCGCTCGACGATTCCGCGTTCCCGGAGTTCGACGTCGATCGGGTGCCGCCGCGGCCGCCTCTCCCCGAGGACGGCATGTCGACGGGGGAGCACAGCGCGATCCGCGAGCAGTGGCGACTGGCGCGCGATGAACTGGACAGCCGGGTGTCGCATGCGCGCGACCACTTCGACAGCAAGGTGTCGCACGCCCGCGACCAGCTCGATCAGGCCAATGAGCGCATCAAGCAGCGCACCGGTCGTGATCTCGTGGTGGCGATCCTCATCGGCGTGGCATTCGGCGCCGTCCTGCTGAGCTCGCTGATCTTCATCAAATGGCTCTTCGTGCCCATCGCCCTCGCGGCGGCTCTCCTGGGCGTCTACGAGCTCTCGCTCGCTCTGCGCGGCGCCGGCCGCCGGGTCGACATCGTCCCCCAGCTGATCGCCGGGGCGCTGCTCGTGCTGACCGGGTACTTCGCCGAGTCCTGGCTGTGCTGGGTCGTGCTGTTCGTCTCGGTGTCCTTCGTCATCGTGTGGCGGCTGCTCGCGCAGATGATCGCCAAGGACGGCCGCACCTACGGCGACGTGCTCGGCGATGTCGTCGTCGGCGGCTTCGTCCAGGTGTACGTCCCGTTCCTGGCGAGCATCGCCCTGATCCTGCTCGCGCAGGAGGGCGGCCAATGGTGGGTGCTCGGCTTCATCGCGATCGCCGTGGCGGCCGACACCGGCGCGTACGCGAGCGGCCTGGCCTTCGGACGGCATCCGATGGCCCCGAGGATCAGCCCGAAGAAGACCTGGGAGGGATTCGCCGGCGGCGCGATCGCCGCCGTCGGAGCCGGCGTCCTGCTCGCGCTGTACCTGCTGGAGATGCCCTGGTGGGCCGGGGCCGTCCTCGGAGCGGCCGTGCTCCTGTCCGCGACGCTCGGCGACCTCGGCGAGTCCATGCTCAAGCGCGACATCGGCATCAAGGACATGAGCTCCTGGCTGCCCGGTCACGGAGGTCTGCTCGACCGTCTCGACAGCATCCTTCCCTCGACCATCCCCGCGCTGTTCCTGTACTTCCTGCTCTCACCCTGGGCGGTGCTCTGATGACTTCGGATACGGTGGTGGACGTGACGACAGAGGAGACCGGACCCCCGCCGTCGGCGTTCACGCTGACGACGGGGCGCACGCGCGGCTACCATCCTGCCGCGGTGGACACGTTCCTGTCCGCGGCCAAGGACACCTTCGAGCGCGACGACGACGCCCTGTCCGCGTCGGAGGTGCGCATGGCGTCGTTCCCGCTCGTCAAGCACGGCTACGACGTCGCGGAGGTCGATGCGGCGCTCGGGCGCATCGAGGACGCCTTCGCCGCTCGCGCCCGTCAGCGCGTGGTGCGTTCGGAGGGCGCGGCCGTATGGGTCGAGCAGGCCCGTGAGCAGGCGCAGCTCATCCTCGACCACCTCGCGCGTCCTCGACGTCAGCGCTTCGCCAGAACGGGGCTCCTCACCTTCGGCTACCGGGTCGACGAGGTCGATCACGTCGCCCGCCGGATCGTGCGCTACCTGCGCGACGGCGACGAGCTCTCGGTGGAGCAGCTGCGTTCGGCCGCCTTCCGCATGCAGCGACGAGGGTACCGCGAGGAGCAGGTGGACGCGCTGCTGGATGCCACGATCGAGGTCATGCTCGCCGTGCGCTGAGTGTTCTCATGGCGTCCTCAGCAAGCTCTGGCTAGACTGTGCCTATTGTGAGTTCATCCCACGACAATGATCTGATCGAGACCGGTGACGACCCGAAGCCCGTCGCGCGGCTCTCGGCTCCCGGAGCATCTGCCGCGCCGCGTGCGCGATGGTCCCGTCGGCGCGGCGTCGTCGGCGTGTTCGCCTCGGTGGCCGTCGTGGGCTTCGCCGCTGCGATCGTAGCGCCGACCGGCATCGCGCTGGCCGATCCCGTCGAGACCGCCGAGGCTCAGACCGTGTTCTCCCTTGCGGCGGAGGACTCGCAGGATCTGACCGTCACGGTCGAGGGCTCGTCCTTCGCGCCGGTGGAGCGCGGTGCCTACGACGTGTACGTCACCCCGCCACCACCGGAACCGGAGGTCGCCTCGTCCTCCTCCGGGTCCGGGTCGAGCTCGGGAAGCCGCCCGAGGTACACCGGCGGCGGCTCGCCCGCGGAATGGATGGCCGCGGCAGGCATCGCCGAGAGCGACTGGGGCTACGTCGACTACATCGTCTCCCGGGAGAGCGGCTGGAACCCGAATGCGACGAACTCGTCGTCCGGGGCCTGCGGCCTGGTCCAGGCGCTTCCATGCAGCAAGGTGCCTGGCAACGGCTACAACCCGGTCGACAACCTGCGCTGGGGCAACGGCTACGCCGTGGGTCGTTACGGGAGCTGGGGCGGCGCCTACAACTTCTGGCAGAGCCACCACTGGTGGTGAATCCGATCGGCCATGCCACGCTCGCGTAGGCGGCGTCCGGAGCGCTCGGACGCCGACGAATCCTTCGACCGCCTGCTCGCGGGCTGGAAGCGTACGGAGACGCGCCGTGGCCAGGAGTGGGTCGTGCAACCCGTGTCCGCGGTTCAAGCGGTCAAGGAGTACACCTGCCCTGGATGCGGGCGACTGATCGTGCCCGGGACGGCTCATCTGGTCGCCTGGCGGGCGGACGGGGTTCTGGGCGACGGCGCGGATCTCGCTGCGCGCCGCCATTGGCACACGCACTGCTGGAGGATCGGATGACGATGGAGATCCGCGGACCGCTCGAGCTGCCCGCACGGCGAAGCGACATCGAGCTGCACACGGCGGACGGCCTCCGGCTGGTGGGGGAGCTGGCGCTTCCGGAGTCCAGGGATCCGGTCGCGACGCTCGTCACGCTGCATCCGCTGCCCACCGCCGGCGGCTTCATGGACTCGCACATCATCCGCAAGGCGGCCGCCCGCCTGCCGGCCCTGGCCGACCTCGCCGTGCTGCGCTTCAACACGCGCGGCACCAGCTCTCCGCGCGGCACGAGCGAAGGCCGTTTCGACGGCGGCGCGGGCGAACGTCTCGACGTCGCCGCGGCGATGGACTTCGTCGCCGCGAACGCCCTTCCGGCACCGTGGCTGCTGGGGTGGTCCTTCGGCACCGAGCTCGCCCTGAAGTACGGCCGCGAGCACGATGTGGTCGGCGCCATCCTGCTGTCACCGCCGCTGCACAGGACGACGGATGCGGAGGTCGCGGCGTGGGCGGACGATCCGCGCAGGGTGATCGCCGTCATCCCGGAGCTCGACGACTATCTGCGCCCGGAGGAGGCCCGCGAACGCTTCGCCTCGATTCCGCAGGCCGTGCTCATCCCTGTCGAGGGCGGCAAGCACCTCTGGGTCGGCGAGAACCAGACCCGTCGGGTGCTCACGGAGATCGTCGCCGCGGTGAACCCCGCGGCGCTTCCGCTGCCCGAACGGTGGCCTATCTCTCGTTCATCCGCGGAATGAGCACCTGCCGGTAGATGATCAGGATGCTGGCCGCCACCGGGATCGCGATGAGCGCGCCCAGCAGGCCCAGCAGCGATCCGCCGGCGAGGGCGGCGACGACGACGACGGCTCCGGGCACGGCGACGGCGCGGCTCATGATGCGCGGTGAGATGACGTAGGCCTCGATCTGCATGTAGATCAGGTAGTAGATGCCGGCGGCGATGGCCGTCGCAGGCGATCCGAGCCCGGGGATGAGGCACGTCAGCACGATGATCGCCGACCCGGTGAGCGTGCCCACCAGCGGGATCAGGGAGAAGAAGAACGCCACGACCGCCAGCACGGCGGGGAACGGCGCCTTGATGATGCTCAGGTAGATCGCACTGAGGATGCCGTTGATCACTCCGAGGGACACCTGGCCCATGACGTAGTAGCCGACGGAGTCGGTGATCTGGTCGGCGAGGTCGATGAACCGGGGTCGGCGAGAGGCGGGCACGAGCTGGTACACCGAGCGCTTCAGCGACGGGGTGGACGCCGTGAGGTAGATCGTCAGGATGAGGACGATGAAGGCGCCGAACAGGCCGTTCACGACGGCCACGCTGGCGTTGATCACTCCGTTGGTGATGCTGCCGACGTTGGCGAGCAGCCAGTTCTGGGCCTCGGTCAGAACGCGTTCGACGTCCAGCGCGGGGAAGAGCTGGCCCAGCCAGGTGCTCAGATCGCCCCAGATGTCGTTGCTGCTCTGGACCAGGGCGGTGATCTGCTCGACAAGCTGGGTCACCTGGGAGATGATGATCGGCAGCACGATCAGCACGATGCCGGCGAACACGCCGAGCACCGCGACGATCGTGATGATCACGGCCAGCCACCGGGGGAGCTTCCGGCGCTCCAGCCAGGAGATGAGCGGGTCCAGGCCCAAGCTGATGAACAGCGCCGTGCCGATGTACAGCAGCACGGTCGAGAGCGTCTGCACGCTGTTGATGAGGAGGATGCCGAGTCCGACGCCCAGCGTCGCGATCAACGCGGTGCGGAACGGGTTGTGGACCTTCATGGCTGCTCCCTGGACGACGTGGCGGGTGGAGCAAGCGTATCCAGAACCGCCGGGGGATCGACCCAGACGGGGCCGTCCTGGGCAACACTCAGGTGCTTTCGATAGTCTGAAATGTCGAGCGATGATCCGTGAACCTGATCGGGTCGCGTAAGGAGACTATTCGTGCGTTTCGTATGGGCCGTCGTGGCCTTCGTCCTGGCCACGGTCCTGATCGGTGCGGGGATCGCCCAGAGGACCCTGTTCGTCGGGCCCTCGTCCCAGGAGATGTCGTTGACGACCTCTCAGCCGGAGGCGTACACGCTCATCGACAGCGCGGTGCTGCGCACCCAGGCCGGCCAGCAGACTCTCATCATCCGCGGCCACGGCGACCTCTTCGCCGCGTACGGACGGACGGCCGACCTCCAGGCCTGGCTCTCCGATGCGGACTACAACTCGATCACCCTGGACGAGCAGGGCGAGCCCGTCTCCGCGGTGATCGAGGCGACGGTCGAGGAGGAGGCCGAGACCCCGCCCGCCGACGACGCATCGGCCGACGACGCATCGGCCGAGGGCGAGGAGGCGGCAGGCCGGGATCCCGCGGGAAGCGACCTCTGGCTCGCGTCGTTCAGCGAGCAGGACCAGATCATCACGGACACGCAGCTTCCTGAGGGGACCAGCTTCCTGGTGGCGCGTGACGGCGCACAGGACGCTCCGGAGGACATCGTGGTGTCCTGGCCTCTGGACAACTCCACCCCGCTGGCGGGCCCGCTGGTCGCGGCGGGGATCGCCGTGCTCGCCGTGGGCATCGTGCTCTACATCCTGGCGATCCGTCACCAGCGCCGCGGCAGGGGGCCGAGGCGCAAGGGCGTCGGCCCCCTGCCGGTCACGGAGCCGATCGACCTCTCCGTCGAGGCTCCCGCCGACCGCGAGGCCATCGAGGCTCCGAAGGACAGCGACAGCGACCCGGCTGAGGACGAGACGGGGGCAGGCGGGCCTGCCACGCAGAAGCCCGACGACGAGCGGCGGGGCTCCGCGGGCACTGCTCAGCGCTCGGCCCTGCGTCGTCGCAGGCTTGCGCTTCCCGCGCTGGCGCTGGCCGCCGTCGTGATGACGGGCTGCTCCGCCGATTCCTGGCCGCAGTTCGGAGCGGAGTCCGCGACGCCTACTCCCACCCCCACCGTCATCGCCCCGGAGAACCAGAAGCCGCCGGCCGTTACCGAGGTGCAGGCCGCCCGCATCCTCCAGAGCATCTCCGACACGCTGGCATCCGCCGACGCCGACCTCGACATCGACCTCGCGGCGACGCGCCTGGACGGCATCGCGCTGGAGGCGCGTCGGACCGACTACACCCTGCGGGAGAAGCTCAGCGACCGCGCGCTTCCCGCTGCGATCCCCGCGGACGATGTCGAGATCCTGCTCCCGCAGGCGAACGACGGCTGGCCTCGCACGGTCCTCGTGCTCTCGCAGAGCGCCGGCGACGATTCCGTCGCTCCGGTCATCCTCACGATGACCCAGGCCGATCCGTGGTCGAACTACAAGGTGACCGACATGGCCGAGATGCACGCGTCCGTCGAACTGCCGGAGGTCGCCCCCGCCTGGCTGGGCACGACGCTGGTGCCGCCGGACTCGACCTTCCTGACCGTCGCGCCCGGCGAGATCGCCGCCGCCTTCGCCGACGTGGTGGACGCCGGGGAGAAGAGCTCCTGGTACGACTCCTTCGACGATGCTGCGCTCGAGGTCGCCACCGCGATCCAGGAGAGCCGTCAGGCGGTCGTCCAGAGCCTCGCGGACAACGACGCCTCCGAGACGTCCAAGACGGCGTTCGGCATCGACCCCAGCGATGAGGATCCGGTCTCGCTGGCGACGCTCGACAGCGGCGCGATCGTGGCGGTCTCCTTCGTCGAGACGCAGAAGATCACCCCCACGAGCGGAGACGCGGCGATCCGGTTCGGGGACAACCCCGAGATCAAGGCTCTCACCGGCGTCGAGGAGTCCGCCAAGGGCGTGACGGCGACGTACAGCCTGCAGGTGTTCTTCGCGGTGCCGACCCAGGGATCCGGCGAGCAGATCCGACTGCTCGCCGTGCATCAGGACATTCTCGGAGCGAAGGTGATCAAGTGAGCGATATCTCAGCATCGGCCCTGCGCGGGGCCGTCGACCTCTCCTCTCTGCGCAACCGTCCGTCTCCCGCCGCCCAGCCCGCCGGGCAGGCGCCCGAGCAGGCGTCCGAGGGGCTCGTGCGCGATGTGACGGACGCGACGTTCGGCGAGATCCTGGAGCTCTCGCGGACCGTCCCCGTCGTCGTCGACCTCTGGGCGGAGTGGTGCGGGCCGTGCAAGCAGCTCAGCCCCATCCTCGAGAAGGTCACGACGGAGCTGGCCGGTCGCGTCGTGCTCGCGAAGGTCGACGTGGACGCGAACCCGCAGCTCGCACAGGGATTCCGTGCGCAGTCGATCCCCATGGTGGTCGCACTCGTGGCCGGTCAGCCGGTGCCGATGTTCACCGGCGCGGTGCCCGAGGAGCAGGTGCGCCAGGTGTTCGCGCAGCTGCTGCAGCTCGCCGCGCAGAACGGCGTGACGGGAACCCTCGCCATCGAGGGCGAGGCGGAGGCCGCGCCCGCCGAGGAGCCCGCTCTGCCGCCGTTGCACGCGGAGGCGTTCACGGCGATCGAGAACGGCGACTACCCTGCGGCGATCAGGGCGTACGAGAAGGCGCTCGCGGAGAATCCGCGTGACGACGAGGCCCGTGCGGGCCTCGGGCAGGTGCGGCTGCTCGACCGTGTGCAAGGACTCGATCTGCAGGAAGCCCGTGCCGCAGCGGCGGCCGCGCCGACGGATGCGCAGGCGCAGTTCGCGGTAGCCGACCTCGACATCGCCGGCGGTCACGTCGACGATGCGTTCGGACGACTGCTCGACCTCTTCGCGAGCCTGCCGTCGGAGGAGCGCGCTCCGGTGCGCGAGCGCCTCGTCGAGCTCTTCGGCCTCATCGGCGATGCCGACCCGCGGGTGGCCGCCGCTCGTACGCGTCTGGCTTCGCTGCTGTTCTAGAGCGGGCCCGTCCGGCGCAGCGGCACGGCGGGCCGAGGGCGGTCATCCGCGTCGGACCGACAGGGGCGAGCGCACGCGTTCAGCCGTGCGAGACGGTCGGGACGTGCGGGGACGGCTGGTGTCGCAGCCACAGCGTCGACAGCGCGGGCAGCGTGACCGGAGCGATCGCGGGGGCCTCCTCCGTCTCGCGCCGGGCGACGACCATGCCCAGATTCCCGACGCCGTAGCCGCCATACTCGCCCGCATCCGAGTTCAGCACCTCCTGCCACACGCCTTCCTCCCCGAAGGCGAGGGGGAGGGCGTGCCGCGTGACGCCGGCGAAGTTGCTGACGACGACGAGGCGGCCGCCGTGCGCATCGCGACGCTCGAACGCGACCACGGTCGGGTCCCAGCTCGGTGCGCCGAGGCGCGTGAAGGAGGAGGCGTCGCCGTCGCGCTCCCACAGCGGCGCCTGTGCGCGATACACCCCGTTCAGCGCGCCGACGAAGTCCTGCAGCTGCCGATGCGCCGGCTGATCGAGCAGCCACCACTCCAGCTCCCGCGATTCCGACCACTCCGAGAGCTGACCGAACTCCTGTCCCATGAAGAGCAGCTTCTTGCCCGGATGCCCCCACATGTACGCCAGGTAGGCGCGGGTGCTCGCGAGCTGATGGGCGTGGTCGCCGGGCATCTTCGACACCAGGCTGCGCTTGCCGTGCACGACCTCGTCGTGGCTGATGGGCAGGACGTAGTTCTCGCCGAACGCGTACACGAAGGAGAAGGTCATCTCGCCCTCGTGGTGTGCGCGATGGATCGGATCGCGCTGGATGTACTGAAGCGAGTCGTTCATCCACCCCATGTTCCACTTGAACCCGAAGCCGAGTCCTGCGTGATCGGTGGGGGCGGTGACGCCGGGGAAGCTGGTGGACTCCTCCGCGATCATCAGGATGCCTGGGTGCAGCCGGTAGGCGGTGGCGTTGACCTCCTGCAGGAACCGGATCGCCTCGAGATTCTCCCGGCCGCCGTGGATGTTGGGCTCCCATTCGCCGTCCTTGCGGGAGTAGTCCAGGTACAGCATCGAGGCGACCGCATCCACGCGCAGGCCGTCGACGTGGAACTGCTCCAGCCAGTACAGCGCGTTCGCGACGAGGAAGCCGCGCACCTCCGGACGGCCGTAGTCGAAGATGAGCGTTCCCCAGTCCTGGTGCTCGCCACGACGGGGGTCCGGATGCTCGTAGAGGGGGCGGCCGTCGAAGCGCGCGAGCGCGAACTCGTCCTTCGGGAAGTGGCCCGGCACCCAGTCCAGGATCACCCCGATCCCGGCCTGGTGCAGCCGGTCGATGAGGTGGCGAAGGTCGTCCGGCGAGCCGAAGCGGCTGGTCGGCGCATAGTACCCGCTGACCTGATACCCCCACGATCCGCCGAAGGGGTGCTCGGCGAGCGGCATGAACTCGACATGGGTGAACCCGGTGGCCGTGACGTGCGCGATGAGCGGATCCGCGGCATCGCGATAGCTCAGCCCGCCCCGCCAGGAGCCCAGGTGGACCTCGTAGACCGCCATCGGCTGCGCCACGGCGTGCGTGGCCGCTCTGCGCGTCATCCAGGCGGCGTCCTGCCAGGTGTACGCGGATGCCGTGACGACGGAGGCGGTCTCCGGCGGGGTCTGCGCCGCCTGCGCCATCGGGTCGGCCTTGAGGATCCACCGGCCGTCGCGCGTGAGGATCTCGTACTTGTAATGCGTGCCGATGGCGACGTCGGGAACGAAGAGCTCCCAGATGCCGCTGGATCCCATCGACCGCATCGCGTGTCCGCTGCCGTCCCATCCGTTGAGATCGCCGACCACGCGGACGGCCTGCGCATTCGGCGCCCAGACGGCGAACGCCGTGCCGAGCTCCGAGCCGTGCGCACGGGGATGGGCGCCGAGGACGTCCCAGAGGCGTTCATGCCTTCCCTCGGCGATGAGATGCAGATCCAGCTCTCCCACTGTGGGCAGATGGCGGTAGGGGTCGCCGGCGAGCGTCTCCTCCGGGTCGTCGTACGTCGTGGCGACGCGGTAGGGGACAGCGGGCCCGTCGTGCGCGCCCTCCCATATGCCGTGAGCGGCATGCGACAGGCGGAGCCGCTCGCCGTCCGCGAAGACGATCGCGACGGAGCGGGCGAGCGGGCGGCGGACGCGGACGGTGGTGCGGGTGCGTCCGGCGGCATCGGGCAGGGGATGCGCGCCGAGGATCGCATGGGGCTCGTGGTTCGATCCCGTCGCGACCTGCGCCCATTCCTGAGAGGTCGTGATGTCCTCGATGTAGCTCATGCCCGCCTCCTCACCGCCAGGATGTGCACCGGCTCCGCGAAGGCGTCGAGGCGTACGTAGTCGTGATCCGTCCAGGTCCACACCTGCCCGGTCACGAGGTCCTCGACGTCGAACAGGTCGCCGGGTTCGACACCCCACACACGGGTGTCGAGGTGCACGGTCGTCTCGCGCACGGAGTGCGGGTCCACGTTGGCGACGACGATGATCGTGTCATCCTCTCCCGTACCCGTGAACGCGGCGTCCAGATGCTTCGAGTACACCAGCACGCCGTCGTCGTCGCTCCAGTGCACGGAGAGGTTCCGCAGCTGCCGGAGGGCGGGGTGGGCGCGGCGGATCTCGTTCAGGCGCCGCAGGTACGGTGCGAGCGATTCTCCCGCCGCCTCCGCCGCGGCGAAGTCGCGCACCTTGTACTCGTACTTCTCGTTGTCGATGTTCTCCTCGGATCCCGGCCGTGCCACGTTCTCATAGAGCTCGTATCCGGCGTACACGCCGTAGCTGGGACCGGCGGTGGCCGCGATCGCCGCGCGGATGCGATACGCGGATCTGCCGCCGAACTGCAAGTACTCGGTGAGGATGTCCGGGGTGTTCACGAACAGGTTCGGCCTCAGGTAGTCGGCGGTCTCCGCGGCGAGCGAGGTGAGGAACTCCTCCAGCTCCGCCTTCGTGTTGCGCCAGGTGAAGTAGGTGTAGCTCTGCTGGAATCCCGCGGCGGCGAGTCCGCGGAGCGGAGCGGGCCGTGTGAAGGCCTCGGCGAGGAACACGACGTCGGGATGCCGCGCGCTCACCTCGGCGATCAGCCACTCCCAGAACCACAGCGGCTTGGTGTGCGGGTTGTCGACGCGGAAGATCCGCACGCCCTGGGATATCCAGTGCAGCACGATCCGCAGAACCTCGGCGCTGATCCCCTCCGGGTCGTTGTCGAAGTTGATCGGGTAGATGTCCTGATACTTCTTCGGCGGGTTCTCCGCGTAGGCGATCGAGCCGTCCGGCAGCGTGGTGAACCACTCCGGGTGCTCGGCGACCCAGGGATGGTCGGGGGAGGCCTGCAGCGCGAGATCGAGGGCGATCTCGATGCCCGCCCTGCCCGCGGCCCTGACGAAGGCGCGGAAGTCGGCGAGGGTGCCGAGATCCGGATGGAGGGCGTCGTGGCCGCCGTCGGCGGAGCCGATGGCCCACGGTGAGCCGGGATCGGCGTCCGCGGCGTCGAGGGTGTTGTTCGGCCCCTTGCGGTTCGTGCGTCCGATCGGATGGATCGGCGGGAGGTACAGCACATCGAAGCCCATGTCCGCGACCGCGGGGAGGCGCTTCATGGCGGAGCGGAACGTGCCGCTCGTGGTCGTGCCGTCCTTGCGGCGCCTCGCGCCCTCGGACCGGGGGAAGAACTCGTACCACGCGCCGACTCCGGCCCTGGTGCGCTCCACGAGGAGGCGCTGCTCGGGGGCGGCGGAGGACAGCGAGCGCAGCGGCCTGTCCGCGAACAGCGCCGCGGCATCTCCGCTGTGCGCGATTGCGAGAGCCGAATCTGCGTCCGTCGTCTCCAGGGCGAGCGCGGCGAGCCGTCTGCGCTGCGCCGCCGGCCGGTCCTTCTCCGCCGCCGCTCTCGTGAGGAGCTCCGCGCCGAGCGCGATCATGACGGGCACATCCACGCCTGCGGCGATCTTCACGGACGCGGCGTTCGCCCAGGTCGCGTAGTCGTCGGCGAACGCCTCGAAGCGGTAGAGCCACGGCCCCTGCGCGTCCAGCGCGATGCCGGTCGTCCAGCGATCGGTGCCGTCGTCCAGAGCGGTCAGCCGGTGCAGGCTCTCCGCGCCGTCCGGCGAGATGAGCCGGACGTGCACGCCGATGCGATCATGCCCCTCCCGGAATGCGATGACGCTGAACGGGACGACCTCTCCGGCGAACGCCTTGGCGTCGAATCCGCCCGGCGCTGAGGGGCGCGGATCGGACAGCGGTATCCGCCCGGTGCGCACGCCTTCCGCGACGCCGGTCGCGGCCAGCGGCCGTGCGGGGATCTGCGCAGGACTCCGGAGGTCCGCCGGGCGGGAGAGCGTACGTGCAGCCACATGCTGAATGTACCGCTCCGCTGTGGCGGCGGACAGCCGGTTGCGTTTCGCGCCCTGGCGTGTCACTCGACGCGGAACAGGTGCATCGACGTACCGGGGATCGGAAGGACGTCTCCGGGCGTGTGGACCTGCTCCTCGGCGTCAGGGGTCTCGTCTGCGCTCGACCACAGGGAGACGAACCGCGTCGCGCCTTCGAGAGCGTCGGGAAGGGTGACGTCGATGGGGGCTTCCGTGCCGTGCACGATCAGCAGGATGCGGTTGTAGGCCTCGGTGTCCGGCGTGGAGGCGGCGACGTACTGGAGGGTCCGGTTGCCCGGATCCGTCCACTGCTGCTGCTCCATCGTCTCGCCGTTCTGATCGAACCAGTCCATGACGCTGGCGTTGGGGATGTGCTCGCCGAGACGGGCGTAGCGGCTGGGACGGAGCGCCGGGTTCTCGCGGCGCAGCCGGGTCAGGGCCGCCACGTGGGCCCGGAGGTCTTCCTGCCATGGCTCGAACTCCCAGTTCATCCAGGTGAGCGCGGAGTCCTGCGCGTAGGCGTTGTTGTTGCCGCGCTGCGTGCGACCCGTCTCGTCGCCGGCGGTGAGCATCGGGATCCCGGCGGACAGCAGCAGCGTGCCCAGGAGGTTGCGCATGGCCTTGCGGCGGGCGGCGAGGATGGCGGGGTCGTCGGTCGGTCCCTCGGCGCCGTGGTTGAACGAGCGGTTCATGTCGGCGCCGTCGTGATTGCTCTCACCGTTCGCCTCGTTGTGCTTGACGTCGTAGGACACCAGATCGTGCAGCGTGAAGCCGTCGTGTGCGGTGACGAAGTTGATGCTCGCCAGCGGCCCGCGATCGTCGGCGAAGGTGTTCGAGGACCCGGCGAGCCGGGTGGCGAAGCCGCCGATCCCGACCGGCGCCGATGCGCGCCGGGCGTAATCGATGTCGCTGAGCCAGAAGTTGCGGACGCGATCGCGGTAGCGGTCGTTCCACTCCATGAAGCCCTGGGGGAAGTTGCCGGTCTGCCAGCCGCCGAGGCCGACGTCCCACGGCTCGGCGATGAGCTTGACGTCCTGCAGTGCGGGGTCGTCGCGGATCGCCAGCAGCAGCGGATGCTCGCGGTCGTATTCGTGCTTCGCATCGCGGCCGAGGGCGGTGGCGAGATCGAAGCGGAACCCGTCGATCTGCATGTCGTTCGCCCAGTAGCGCAGTGAGTCGAGGACGAGGCGTGCGGCGGCGTCCGTCGAGGTGTTCAGCGTGTTGCCGATACCGGTGGTGTCGATGTACGCGCCGTCGGGCTGCTGGCGGTAGTAGCTCGCGTTGTCGATGCCGCGGAGGCTCGAGCGCGGTCCGCCGATGCCCTCTTCGGAGGTGTGGTTGTAGACGACGTCGAGGATCACCTCGAGGCCTGCCTCGTGCAGCAGCCGCACCATCCCCTTGAACTCCGCGAGGATCGCCTCCGGGCCCTCCTTGCGCGCCTCGTCGCTGGCGTACGCCGCATGCGGCGTGAAGAAGTTCAGGGTGTTGTAGCCCCAGTAGTTCGTGAGCCCGCGCTCGAGCAGGCGCGGCTCGGGGACGAAGGCGTGGACGGGGAGCAGCTCGACGGAGGTGACCCCGATGGAGTGGAGGTAGGTGATCATCGCCGGATGGGCCAGACCGGCATAGGTGCCGTGCAGAGCAGGCGTGACGTCCGGGTGGCGCTTGGTCATGCCCTTGAGATGCCCCTCGTAGACGACCGTGCGGTCCAGGGGGATCCGCGGCTTGGCGACGCCGCCCCAGTCGAAGCCGTCGGCGATCACGACCGAGCGCCATTCCTCGTAGCCGTCGCCCTGCGCCAGGCCCCGCGCGTAGGGGTCGAGCAGGAGCGTCTCGGGGTTGAAGGTGTTCCCGGGCCCGTGCGGTCCTCCGACGCGCAGCGCGTAGCGCGTCCCCGGCTGCAGCAGCGGAGTGGTGACCTCCCAGACGCCGCCGGGCAGGCGCTCGAGGTCCGCCCTGTCGGTGACCCAGTCGAGGTCGGACTCGTCGAAGACGACGAGCTCCATGGCAGAGGCGTTCTGCGACCAGACGCGGAGGGTGGCGACGCCGTCGTGCAGACGGACGCCGAGGTTGTCGAGGGCGGTGCCGCCGGGGGCGACGAAGGCACGGGACGCGGGCATGGGTTACACCTTAGGCCGGATGTGTTGCGGTCTCATGTCGGAGTGGACCCGGTGCCACCCCGCCAGCCGGATTCCGGGGGACAATCGAGGGATGCGGCACTATCTCGACCACGCGGCCACGACGCCCCTGCGCAGCGAGGCGAGGGATGCCTGGCTCGCGGCGACGGAGGTCGTCGGCAACGCCTCCTCGACGCACGGCGCCGGCCAGGATGCGCGGCGGCTGCTCGAGGAGTCCAGGGAGCGCGCCGCCGCCGTGCTGGGCTGCGACCCGATAGAGGTCGTCTTCACCTCGGGAGGGACGGAGTCGATCAACACGGCGCTGCGCGGGCTGTGGGCGTCGAGAACGGCGGGCGCGGACGCCATCGTCCTCCCGGATGCCGAGCACCACGCGACGATGGACACCGTGGCCGCTCTCGCCGCCGAGGGCGGCGCTGCGGTGCGTTCGGTGTCCGTGACCTCCACCGCGCGGATCGATCCGGAGGCGTTCGCGGCGGCTCTGCCGGGGGCAGCGCTGGCGACGGCCCTGATGGCCAACAACGAGGCGGGGACGGTGAACGACGCGTCGGCGCTCTCGCGGGCTGCTGCGGATGCCGGGGTGCCGCTGCACCTGGACGCGGTGGCGGCTCTGGGACATGTGGCCTTCACCTTCCGCGCGCTGCGCGCCGACGCCCCGCCGGCGTGCGGCCTGGTCGCGCTGAGCGTCGCAGGGCACAAGATCGGCGCGCCGGTCGGGGTCGGCGCTCTGGTCGTCGCGCGCTCCGCGCGGATCGCCCCGCTCCTGCACGGCGGGGCTCAGCAGCGCGGGCTGCGCGCCGGCACCCAGGACGTGGCCGGCGCCGCCGCGTTCGCCGTGGCGCTCGAGCTCGCCGAGGCGGAGCGCGTCTCCGAGTCCGCCCGTCTGACCGCGCTGCGCGATCGTCTGATCGACGGCATCCTGTCGCGCGTCCCCGCCGCGGAGCTGCTGGGCGAGCGGAGCGACCGCCTGCCGGGGAACGCCCATCTGCTGTTCCCCGGCGCCGTCGGGGAGAGCCTGCTCTTCCTGCTGGACGTGGCCGGCGTCGCGGCGTCCACCGGATCGGCGTGCCAGGCCGGCGTGGCGGAGCCCTCGCACGTCGTGATGGCGATGGGACGCAGCGAGCAGGACGCCCGCAGCGTTCTGCGGTTCTCGCTGGGGCGCTCGTCGACGGCCGCCGATGTGGACGCCGTCCTCGCTGCGATCCAGGACGCCTACGCGCGCGCATCCGCCGGGCACTGATCCGCCGTCTTCAGAGCCGGGAGGCGGCGGCGCCGGGGAGGGATGCGGGCGGATGGCGGCCTGCGCAGCCCTTCCTCAGCATCCGCTCGTAGACTGGGGTCATGCGGATCCTTGCGGCGATGAGCGGTGGAGTGGACTCCGCCGTCGCGGCCGCGCGTGCCGTGGAGGCGGGGCACGAGGTCGTCGGCGTGCATCTGGCGCTCTCGCGTGCCGGTGGGACGCTGCGCACCGGCAGCCGCGGCTGCTGCACGATCGAGGATGCGATGGATGCCCGCCGCGCGGCGGATCGCCTCGGCATCCCCTTCTACGTCTGGGACTTCTCCGAGCGCTTCCGCGACGACGTCATCGACGACTTCATCAGCGAGTACCGGGCGGGGCGCACCCCGAACCCGTGCATGCGCTGCAACGAGAAGATCAAGTTCGCCGCTCTCCTGGAGCGGGCGATCGAGCTCGGCTTCGACGCCGTGTGCACCGGACACTACGCGACGCTCGTCGACGGGCCCGACGGGCTCGAGCTGCACAGGGCGTCCGACAACGCGAAGGATCAGTCCTACGTGCTCGGCGTCCTCACGGCCGAGCAGCTCGCCCACACCTACTTCCCGCTCGGGTCGACCCCTTCGAAGGCGCTCGTGCGCGCGGAGGCGGCGGAGCGCGGTCTGAGCGTCGCCCAGAAGCCGGACAGCCATGACATCTGCTTCATCCCGGACGGCGACACGCGCGGGTGGCTGGCCGAGAAGGTCGGCACGGCGAGCGGCGAGATCGTGGACCGCGCCGGCGCCGTCGTCGGCTCGCACGAGGGCGCGCACGGATACACCGTGGGCCAGCGGCGCGGGCTGCATCTGGGCGTTCCGGCGCCGGACGGCAAGCCCCGCTTCGTGCTCGAGGTGCGGCCGGTGAGCAACACGGTGGTCGTCGGCCCCAAGGAGGCGCTGGCGATCGCCGAGATCTCGGGGGAGAGGTTCAGCTGGGCCGGTGCGGCGCCGTCGACCTCCGAGTTCGACTGCCATGTGCAGATCCGTGCGCATGCGGAGCCGGTCGAGGCGAGCGCGCACGTCACGGACGAGGGCGTGCGGGTCGTCCCCTCCGTGCCGCTGGACGGCGTCGCCCCCGGGCAGACCGCGGTCCTCTACATCGGGACGCGCGTCCTCGGGCAGTTCACGATCGACAGGACGGTCTCAGCGGTGCCCGTCGGGGCGTAGCCAGCCTCTAGCGTTCTCGCTTCGCCATCCCCGCGTGTCCTGTCGATTGCGGTTCGCGCCCGCGCGTCCTGGTTGTTGCGGGTGGATGAGGGCTGGACCCGCTGGTTCACGGACGCGCTCTGGTGCGTGTCCGGGCTGTTGCGGCTCGGGAAGGTGCCCGGTCGGGGTTCTCGGACATCTCCTGATGCGCGAGGCTCGCCCGCCCGGGAGGCCCGCGCATGTCGGCACCCGCTCGTAGACTCGACACGTGCCTGAGAACATCTCGCTGCAAGATGCCCGCGCCGAGGCGGAGGAGCTGACGACGCGGATCCTGGAGGCGAAGGACGCCTACTACGGCCGCGATACCTCCTTGGTGGACGATTCCACCTACGACGGGTGGATGCATCGGCTGGAGGAGCTGGAGCGCCTGCACCCCGAGCTCCAGGGGCAGGACTCCCCGACGCAGATGGTCGGCGCAGCCGAGTCCACCGGGCTCGCGACGATCGAGCACGCCGAGCGGATGCTGAGCCTCGACAACGTCTTCTCGGTCGAGGAGCTGCGAGAATGGGCCGCCAAGACGCAGGCCGCCTCCGGTCGCGACGTGGCCTGGCTGACGGAGCTGAAGATCGACGGGCTGGCGATCAGCCTCCGATACGAGAGCGGCGTGCTGACCTCGGCGGCGACGCGCGGAGACGGCCGCGTGGGAGAGATCGTCACGGAGAACGCTCTGCGGCTGGCGGACATCCCGCAGCGTCTGCGCGGCGAGGGGCATCCGACGGTCGTCGAGGTGCGCGGAGAGGTCTTCATCCCCGTTGCGGCGTTCGAGCGCCTCAACGCCGCTCAGGCCGACTTCCGCGAGCGCGCGTACGCGGATGCACTGGCACGCTGGGAGGCCAGGGGAGGGGCGAAGAGGCCCTTCGAGGAGGAGAAGGCGCGCGCGGCGGCGGCCCGGCGCTTCCCGGCGTTCGCGAATCCGCGCAACGCCGCCAGCGGAGGACTGCGTCAGCAGCTGGACAAGAAGGACGGCCTCGAGCTCGAGGCTGGGCTTCTGCGCACGGAGTCGCTCGCGATGTACGTGCACGGCATCGGCGCATGGTCGCCCCCCCCGGTCGCGTCGCAGAGCGAGATCTACGCCCTGCTCTCGTCGTGGGGGCTGCCGACCAGCCCGCATGCGAAGGTCTGCCGCAGCATCGATGAGGTCGCGGACTTCGTCGAGTACTTCGGCGAGCACCGGCACGACATCGAGCACGAGCTCGACGGCATCGTGGTCAAGGTCGACGAGCTCGCGCTTCACGACGAGCTGGGGGCGACGAGCCGTGCCCCGCGCTGGGCGATCGCCTACAAGTACCCTCCGGAGGAGGTGCAGACGAAGCTCCTCGACATCGTCGTCTCGGTCGGCAGGACCGGCCGCGCGACACCGTTCGCGGTCATGGCTCCCGCGCACGTGGCCGGTTCCGTCGTCCGCCAGGCCACGCTGCACAACAAGGACGTCGTCAAGGCGAAGGGCGTGCTGATCGGCGACACGGTCGTCCTGCGCAAGGCCGGCGACGTCATCCCGGAGGTGCTCGGTCCTGTCGTCGAGAAGCGCGACGGCACCGAGCGCGAGTTCGTCATGCCCGTGCGCTGTCCGGAGTGCGGGACAGAGCTGCGCGCGATGAAGGAGGGCGACATCGACCTCCGCTGCCCGAATGCGCGTTCCTGCCCTGCGCAGGTGCGAGGGAGGGTGGAGCACATCGGATCGCGCGGGGCTCTCGACATCGAGGTCCTCGGCGAGGTCACGGCCGCGGCGCTGACGCAGGCCGAGCCGCCCGCGATCGCTCCTCTCGACACCGAGGCGGGTCTGTTCTCGCTCGCCCTCGAGGATCTCGTCCCGATCACCGTCGTCGTCCGCGACAGTGAGACGGGCGAGCCCAAGATCGACGACGAGACCGGGGAGTTCGTGCGCAGGGCGCCGTTCCAGAAGCTCGGCCCCGCGCAGTATCCGCCGGGCGCGGAGGGGCTCGATGCCGCCGAGCGCCGGCGCCGGGGCATCCGCAAGGACCACCGCGAGGTGCTCCCCTCCGAGGCCGCGACGAAGCTGCTGGCCGAGCTCGCGAGAGCCAGGACGAAAGAGCTCTGGCGCCTGCTCGTCTCGCTGAACATCCGTCATGTCGGCCCGGTCGCCGCTCGCGCGCTCGCGCAGTGGTTCGGATCCCTCGACGCGATCAGGGCGGCCACCCGCGAGGAGCTCGCAGCCGTGGAAGGCGTGGGGGGCATCATCGCCGACTCCCTGCTCGCCTGGTTCGAGGTCGACTGGCATCAGGACATCGTCGAACGGTGGGCGGCTGCCGGCGTGCGATGGGCGACGCCGGGACACCCCGGCCCCGGAGCCGCGGTCGTCGAAGGGGGCGTCCTGGACGGTCTCACCGTCGTCGCCACCGGTTCTCTCGACGGCTACACCCGTGAGGGAGCCCAGGAGGCGATCATCAAGGCGGGGGGCAAGGCCGCGTCGAGCGTCTCGAAGAAGACCGACTTCGTCGCTGCCGGCCCCGGGGCAGGCTCCAAGCTCGCCAAGGCCGAGGAGCTCGGCATCAGGATCCTGGACGCCGCCCTGTTCCATCTCCTCGTCACCCAGGGGCCGGACGCGCTGGATGGCTGACCGGCTCATCGTCCTGAACGGCATGGCGGGAGCAGGGAAGACGACCCTCGCCCGTCCGCTCGGGGCGGAGCTCGGCGTTCCTCTCGTGTCGAAGGACGCGATCAAGGAGGCGCTCGGCGATGCGGTCGACGCACGGCTGCCGACCCGTGCGGTCGGTGCGCTGGCGGCCGATGCGCTCTGGCGGATCGCGGGGATGCTGAGCGGCACGGTGCTCGTGGAGTCGGTGTGGCTCGCGGGTCGCGACGAGGAATGGTTCCGCCGCGGCTGGGAGTCGGCCGGATCGCCGGCCGGTGTCGAGGTCTGGTGCGAGGCGCCCCTCGAGGTGATGCGCGAGCGCTTCCTCACGCGCCCTCGGCATGCCGTGCACGATGACGGTGACCGGATCGACGAGTGGGAGGAGGCGGCGATGGTCGCCCGTCCGATGACGGGGTTCGAGGTGATCAGGGTGGACACGTCGTTCGCCGTCGACGTCCCGGCCCTCGGAGAGCAGCTCGCCGCGTGCGGTTTCGGCACGCCCTGATGACGTGCCGCCGCTTCGGAGGCGATCGGCATCGTCCTCGCCTTCACCGGGCCGACGCCGGTCCCGGCGTTCAGGCGGTCGGGAGGATCTCGAACCCGTTCGGCTCTCCGAGGATCTCGTCCGAGAGGACCCGCACTTCATCGACCCTGCCGTGCGCGGGGCCCCTCCGCATCGCGGCGATGACGGCATCCACGGCCTCCTCGGCGCCGTGGAGCTCGGCCTCCACTGTGCCGTCCCGGCGATTCCGCACCCATCCGGAGAGCCCGTGGGCCTCGGCGGCACGCCGAGTGAACCACCGGTAGCCGACGCCCTGCACTCTTCCGTGCACGCTCAGGCGCACTGCGGTCATGCGATCACCTCCAGGCGGCGCGCATGTCGGAGCTCATGCAGTCCCGTCGCCCCTCCGGCGTCGGCGAGCTTCGCGCCGCCGTCCGCTCGCCAGCCGTGGCGATCGTAGAACCGGATGGCGCGCTCGTTGCCGTGGAGGCCCCAGAGGCAGGCCTCCTCCCAGCCCTCGGCGCGCAGTTCCTCCTCGGTCCGCATGAGGAGGGCGTGTCCGATGCCGGAGGACCACGCGGAAGGATGGGCGTAGCGGCCGGCGAGTTCACCGCGATGCGCGGAATCCGCATCCCGGCCCGCCCCGAAACCGGCCCAGCCGACGATGGCGCCGTCGCGTTCGGCCACGAGGAGCCGATGCGCGGGATGATCGTGTCCCTCAGGCGGAAGGCCGTCGAGCGAGCGGGCGATCCAGGATGCCCACATCTCAGCGCGCCGCTCGATGTCCAGCCCGTCGAGGACGCCCTGGTCGATCAGCCCGGCATAGGCCTCACGCCAGGCGTCCACGTGCACGACGGCCACGCCGTGCGCGTCTCCGACCGTCGCCCATCGCACACCCGTCATCCGTTCACGCTACCAACGCTCCGCGGAGGAGGCCGGCGTCGAACGGCGACGGGCGCGCCGCGGGAACGGCATCCCGGTCCCGCAGAGGGGTCAGTCCTTGTGGCGGGGCTTGCGGAACGGCCTGTCGTCCCGACCGTCGCGCCCCGGCCTGTCGCCGCGGTCGCCGAACGACGGGCGGTCCCGGCGTTCGTAGCGGTCGCCGCCGACGTCACGGCGCGCGCCGCCGCGCGGTCCCCGGTCCGGCTTGATCTCGATGAGCCTGCCCGAGATCCGGGTGTCGCGGAGCTTGTCCAGCACGGCGGCATCCATGCTCGCGGGGAGCTCGACGATCGAGAAGTCCGGGCGGATGTTGATCGCGCCGAAGTCGTCGCGCCCCAGGCCGCCCTCGTTCGCCAGCGCGCCGACGATCTGGCGCGGCTCCACGCGGTGACGCCGGCCGACCTCGATGCGGTACGGCGTGTAGTCGCCCTTGCCGCGGCGCGGGGTACGGGGCTCGCGCTGCTCGCGTCCGCCTGTGCGCTCCCGCGGAGGGCGGTTGTCGGCGGCGACGGCGCGCGCCAGCGGGTCGTTCTCAGGGTCCAGCAGCAGCGGGGTCTCGCCCTGGGCGACCACGGCCAGGGCTGCGGCGACGTCGGCCTCGGGGACGTCATGGTGGCGGACGTAGTGCGCCACGATGTCGCGGAAGGCCTCGATCCTGCCGGTCTCGGAGAGCGCCGTCGTGATCGCGTCGTCGAAGCGTGCGAGGCGCGTGGTGTTGATGTCCTCGGTCGTCGGCAGCTGCATCTGGGTCGGCTGCTGGCGCGTCGCCTTCTCGATGTGTCCGAGCAGGTAGCGCTCGCGCGGGGTGATGAAGCTGATCGCGTCCCCGGTGCGACCGGCGCGCCCGGTGCGGCCGATGCGGTGCACATACGACTCCGTGTCGGTGGGGATGTCGAAGTTCACGACGTGGCTGATGCGCTCGACGTCCAGTCCGCGCGCCGCCACGTCGGTGGCGACGAGGATGTCGAGCTTGCCGTCCTTGAGCTGGTTGACGCTGCGCTCGCGCTGCACCTGCGGGACGTCGCCGTTGATGGCTGCGGCGGAGTAGCCGCGAGCGCGCAGCTTCTCAGCGAGCGTCTCGGTCTCGTTCTTCGTGCGGACGAACACGATCATCCCGTCGAAGTTCTCCACCTCGAGGATGCGGGTGAGCGCATCGACCTTCTGCGCGTACGACACCACGAGGTAGCGCTGCGTGATGTTGGTGCTCGTCGCCGTCTTGGACTTTATGGTGATCTCTTCGGGGTCGTGCAGGTACTGCTGCGCGAGCCGCCGGATCTGCGCGGGCATCGTCGCGGAGAACAGGGCGACCTGCTTCTCCGACGGCGTCTGCGCGAGGATCTGCTCGACGTCCTCGGCGAAGCCCATCTTGAGCATCTCGTCGGCCTCGTCGAGGACGAGGTACTTCAGCTCGGACAGGTCGAGCGTGCCCTTGGCGAGGTGATCCATGATGCGACCGGGAGTCCCGACGATCACGTGCACCCCTCGGCGGAGAGCGGACAGCTGCACGCCGTACCCCTGGCCGCCGTAGACGGGGAGGACGTGCACGCCCTTCATCCGGGTGGCGTACGACTCGAACGCCTCGCAGACCTGCAGGGCCAGTTCGCGGGTCGGTGCCAGGACGAGTGCCTGCGGCGTCTTCTGCGAGACGTCGAGTCGCTCGAGCACGGGAAGCGCGAAGGCGGCCGTCTTGCCTGTTCCGGTCTGCGCCATGCCGACGACGTCACGTCCGGCGAGCAGCGTCGGGATGGTCGCCGCCTGGATGGGCGATGGCGTTTCATAGCCGAGATCGCGGGTGGCCTTGAGGACCGGCCCGGTGATGCCGAGCTCCTCGAATCCGGGCGTCGCGGGAGAGTCCTCGGGGGCGTCGGCGGGCGTTGCGTCTTCAGGGGTCACTTCCTAAAGGTAGCGCCCCGTGCGCCTTCGCGCCTGTGAGGGCGCCCTTCCAGAGTCCTGCAGCCCCTCGGGGAGCCGCTCGTCAGGAGCCGCTCGTCAGTGCGACGAGCTTCTCCTTCACCTGGCGGCGAAGCACCTTGCCGATCAGCGACTTCGGCAGCTCGTCCACGACGAAGATCCGCCGCGGCACCTTATAGGGCGTGAGGATGCCACGGGCGAACTCGCGGATCCCCTCGATGTCGACGTCCTTGGCGCCGTCCACGACGACCGCCGCGACGACCTCCTCGCCGGAATGGCCGCTGGAAAGACCCACGACGGCGGCGTCCGTGACATCCGGATGCTGGCGCAGCGCGTTCTCGACCTCGGTGGGGGCGACGTTGAAGCCGCCCGTGATGATGAGCTCCTTGATGCGGTCGACGATCCGCACGAAGCCCGCTTCGTCGATCGTGACGATGTCGCCGGTACGGTACCAGCCGTCGACGAAGGACTCCTCGGTCGCCTCGGGCTTGCCGTAGTAGCCGGAGAACACCTGCGGTCCGCGCACGACCAGCTCGCCGGCCGAGCCGGGCTCGACGTCCTGGGCGGTCTCCGGGTCGATCACCCGGCACTCGGTGCCGGGCAGCGGGAGGCCGACGGTGCCCGGAACGCGGTTGTCCGCCACAGGATTGGCCATGAGCACCGGCGAGCACTCGCTGAGTCCGTATCCCTCGACGAGGAATCCTCCCGTGGCCTTTTCGAAGGGGATCACCAGCTCGTGCGGCAGGGCCATGGCGCCCGAGATCGCGACCTCGATGCCGTCGAGCGAGACGCCCTTCGCCTTCGCTGCGGACAGCAGGCGCTCGGCGATCGGCGGGACGAGCGGCAGGAAGGTGGCGGGATGCTTCTTCACGACGTCGAGGACGAGGTCGGGGTCGAACTTCGGGAACAGCACGAGGCGCGCGCCCATCGACATCGCGAACGTGAGGCAGAGCGTGAGCCCGTAGGCGTGGAACATCGGCAGGACGGCATAGACCACGCAGCCCTTGCCGCGCTGGATCGACGGCACCCAGGCGCGCGACTGCGCGGCGTTGGCCAGCAGATTGCGATGCGTGAGCGCCGCTCCCTTCGGCGTCCCCGTCGTGCCGGATGTGTACTGGATGATCGCCAGATCATCGGTCTGCGGTCGCGGATGCGAGGCGGCCAGCGGTTCGGACGCGACCACGCGCTCCCATTCGATCGCGCCGCGCACCTTCGTGGTGAGGGCCGCCCGCGATTCGCGCGCCTTCGCGATCGGGAGCCGCAGGGCGAGCTGCGTCAGCCGGGGCATCCCCTTCGTGACGTCCACCGAGATGAGGGTGGAGACGGCGAGATCGGCCGGGAACTCCTGGACGGTCTTCACGACCTTGCTCCACACGATCGCGTGCTGGGCGCCGTGATCCTCGAACTGCTTGCGCAGCTCGCGGGGGGTGTACAGCGGGTTGTGCTCGACGACGACGGCGCCGAGGCGCAGAACGGCGTAGAACGCGACGATGTGCTGCGGGCTGTTCGGCAGGACGATGGCGACGGGATCCCCGGACTTCACGCCGAGATCGCGCAGTCCGGCGGCTGCGCGTTCGATCGCAGTCTGCAGCTCGGCGTACGTCGTCTCGCGCCCGAAGAACTGCAGGGCGGGAGCATCCGGGTAGTCCCTGGCGGACGCCGCGACGATGTCGACGAGCGATCCCTCCACAGGGCCCAGCTCTTCCGGCACGCCATCGGCGTAGCTGGCGATCCAGGGACGAGGGGGATCGAACGTCGTCATGAGCACAGCCTATAGACGCATCGCACGTTCGGGCTCCTGCTGCTGCTGTCCGTTGTGCCGGAGCCGCGGGCCGTTCTGCAGGATCTGTCGTCCGTTCTGCAGGACGACGCGGTCGGATGCGGCTGGAATGGCGCGCGCCACCGGCAGGCATCGGCGGGTTTCGCGACCTGATCCTGCGGAACGGCGACCTGATCCTGCAGAACGGACGACAGATCCTGCGGAACGGCGACCTGATCCTGCAGAACGGACGACAGGCCCTGCGGAACGGACCCGGCGGCGCGAGCACCGCACAGGCACGGAGCGGACGCGAACTAGACTGGTCCGGTGTCTGAAATCACCCCCGAACTCGTACGCCATCTCGGCGTGCTCGCGCGCATCCAGCTGAACGACGAAGAGGTGACGCGGCTCACGGGCCAGCTCGACGCCATCGTCGACAACATCGCGAAGGTCGCGGAGGTCGCGACCCCCGACGTGGTCGCGACGAGCCACCCGATCCCGCTCGCGAACGTCTTCCGTCCCGACGTCGTCGGAGAGACGCTCACGCATGAGCAGGTGCTGCAGAACGCGCCCGACCAGGCCGATGGCCGGTTCCGGGTGACGGCGATCCTGGGGGAGGAGCAGTGAGCGACATCATCCGCCTGACCGCCGCGGAGCTCGCCGAGAAGCTGGGCTCCGGTGAGGTCTCCAGCCGTGAGGCCACGCAGGCGCATCTCGATCGCATCGCCGCCGTCGACGGCGACGTGCACGCTTTCCTGCACGTGAACGAAGGCGCGCTGGCCGCCGCGGATGCCGTCGATGCCGCTCGCACCGCGGGCGAGCGGCTGCATCCCCTCGCCGGCGTCCCGCTGGCCGTCAAGGACGTCCTCGTCACGACGGATCAGCCGACGACGAGCGGCTCGAAGATCCTCGAGGGCCATCTCTCGCCCTACGACGCCACCGTCGTCGCGCGCTCGCGCGCCGCGGGCCTGATCCCGCTCGGCAAGACGAACATGGACGAGTTCGCGATGGGGTCGTCCACGGAGCACTCGGCCTACGGCCCCACCCGCAACCCATGGGATCTCGACCGGATCCCCGGCGGTTCGGGCGGGGGCTCGGCCGCGGCCGTCGCGGCCTTCGAGGCGCCGCTCGCGCTCGGCTCCGACACCGGAGGCTCGATCCGCCAGCCCGCCCACGTGACGGGTACCGTCGGCGTCAAGCCGACGTACGGCGGCGTGAGCCGCTACGGGGCGATCGCGCTGGCATCGAGTCTCGACCAGGTCGGGCCCGTCACGCGAACCGTCCTCGACGCGGGGCTGCTGCACGACGTCATCGGCGGTCACGATCCGCACGACTCGACCTCGCTCGACGAGGTCTGGCCGTCATTCGCCGACGCCGCGCGCGAGGGTGCCACGGGAGAGGTCCTGAAGGGGCTCAGGGTCGGCGTCATCCGCGAACTGCCGGACTCCGGCTTCCAGCCGGGGGTGGCGGCCTCCTTCCGGGAGTCCCTCGCGATCCTGGAGGCGAACGGTGCAGAGATCGTGGAGATCTCGACCCCGCATTTCGAGTACGGCGTCGCCGCCTACTACCTGATCCTCCCCGCAGAGGCGTCGAGCAACCTGGCGAAGTTCGACTCGGTGCGCTTCGGCCTCCGCGTGACGCCCGAGGGCGGCGCGACCGTCGAGGACGTCATGTCCGCCACCCGCGAGGCGGGATTCGGCGACGAGGTCAAGCGCCGCATCATCCTCGGCACCTACGCGCTGTCCGCCGGGTACTACGACGCCTACTACGGAAGCGCGCAGAAGGTCCGCACGCTCATTCAGCAGGACTTCGCGAACGCGTTCGCCGAGGTCGACGTCATCGCCACCCCATCCGCGCCGACGACCGCATTCCGGATCGGGGAGCGGATCGACGACCCGCTGCAGATGTACCTCAACGACGTCACCACGATCCCGGCCAACCTGGCCGGCGT
This sequence comes from Microbacterium tumbae, assembly GCF_054780175.1. Taxonomy (NCBI): domain Bacteria; kingdom Bacillati; phylum Actinomycetota; class Actinomycetes; order Micrococcales; family Microbacteriaceae; genus Microbacterium; species Microbacterium tumbae. The sequence goes on along the minus strand of NZ_BAAGWV010000002.1, from coordinate 622,093 downwards.
GCCCGGCATCTCGATCCCGTCGGGGCTCGCCGCCGAGGACGGCCTCCCGGTCGGCATCCAGTTCCTCGCCCCGGCCCGCGAGGACGCCCGGCTGTACCGCGTCGGCGCCGCGCTCGAGGCGCTGCTGATCGACTCCTGGGGGGCGCCGCTGCTGACCAGGGCCCCGCAGCTCGACGGAGGGAAGAACTGATGGCCGCCGCGAAGCTCATGGATTTCGACAGGGCTCTCGAGCTGTTCGAGCCGGTTCTCGGCTTCGAGGTGCACGTCGAGCTCAACACCGAGACCAAGATGTTCTCGGACGCGCCGAACCCCGCGAACGAGAAGTACCACGCGGCGGAGCCGAACACCCTCATCGCCCCCGTCGACCTCGGCCTCCCTGGCTCTCTCCCGGTGGTGAACGCTACGGCGATCCGCTCCTCGATCAGCCTGGGCCTCGCGCTCGGCTGCTCGATCGCGGAGTCCAGCCGGTTCGCCAGGAAGAACTACTTCTACCCGGACCTCGGCAAGAACTACCAGATCTCCCAGTACGACGAGCCGATCGCGTTCGAGGGCTCCGTCGAGGTCGAGCTCGAGGACGGCACGCTCGTGATCGTCCCGATCGAGCGCGCGCACATGGAGGAGGACGCCGGCAAGCTCACCCACATGGGAGGGGCGACCGGACGCATCCAGGGCGCCGAGTACTCGCTCGTCGACTACAACCGCGCGGGCGTGCCGCTCGTCGAGATCGTGACGAAGCCGATCTTCGGAGCCGAGCACCGTGCTCCGGAGATCGCGAAGGCGTACGTCGCCGCCATCCGCGACATCGTGCGCGGCCTCGGCATCTCCGAGGCGCGACTGGAGCGCGGCAACCTCCGCTGCGACGCGAACGTCTCGCTGCGTCCTCGTGGGCAGGAGAAGCTGGGCACGCGCACCGAGACGAAGAACGTCAACTCGATGCGCTCCGTCGAGCGCGCCGTCCGCTACGAGATCCAGCGCCAGGCGGCGATCCTCGCCGACGGCGGGACGATCACGCAGGAGACCCGCCACTGGCACGAGGACACCGGGACGACCTCGCCGGGGCGCCCGAAGTCGGATGCCGACGACTATCGGTACTTCCCCGAGCCCGATCTCCTTCCGGTGCAGCCGGCAGCCGAACTGGTCGAGGAGCTGCGCGCTGCGCTTCCGGAGCAGCCGGTCGCGCGCCGCAGGCGGCTGATGACCGAATGGGGCTTCACCGATCTGGAGTTCCAGGACGTTCGCAACGGCGGGCTCGTGGAGGTCGTCGGGGCCACCATCGCCGCCGGTGCCGCACCGGCGGCGGCTCGCAAGTGGTGGACCGGTGAGATCACCCGCCTGGCCAATGCCGCGGAGAAGGACGCCGTCGAACTGGTGTCGCCCGAGAACGTCGCGGCGCTCCAGAAGCTCGTGGACGAGGGGACGCTGACCGACAAGCTCGCCCGTCAGGTGCTGGAGGGCGTCATCGCCGGAGAGGGCACGCCGCAGGAGGTCGTGGATGCCCGCGGCCTCGCCGTCGTCTCCGACGACGGCGCGCTCATCGCCGCGATCGACGAGGCCTTCGCCGCGCAGCCGGACGTGCTCGCCAAGATCAAGGACGGCAAGGTCCAGGCCGCGGGCGCGGTCATCGGCGCCGTGATGAAGGCGATGAAGGGCCAGGCGGATGCTGCGCGCGTCCGTGAGCTGATCCTGGAGCGCGCCGCGCAGTAGCCAGCAGCCCGTCTCCGTTGTGCCGAGGAACGATTCTGAGGAGGGATCGCACACCTGAGCGGCCGGGAGAGGGGCGGGTGTCGGTGCCCTCGGCGAGAATGGGATCATGGGGCGCGGTGACGGATCAGGACGCATCGTCTCTCCCGAGGGAGCGGACGATGCCGGCACCTGCATCCTCCACGTCGACATGGACGCGTTCTACGCGGCCGTCGCCGTGCTCGATGATCCGTCCCTACGCGGCCTGCCCCTGATCATCGGCGCACCGGATGGCCGATCGGTCGTGTCCAGCGCCTCCTACGAGGCCCGCCGCTACGGCGTGCGGGCCGCGATGCCCGTCTCGCAGGCGCTCAGACTGTGCCCGTCGGCGCGCATCGTGCTGCCGGACTTCCCTCGGTATCAGGAGGTGTCGCGGCGGGTGATGGCGATCTTCGAATCGTTCACGCCGCTCGTGGAGCCGCTGTCCGTCGACGAGGCGTTCCTCGACGTCCGCGGCGTCCGTCGTCTCTGGGGGAGTCCTGCTGTCATCGCCCGGCTGATCCGCGAACGGGTGCTCGCCGAGGTCGGCATCACCTGCAGCGTCGGAATCGCCGCCACGAAGCACGTCGCGAAGATGGCGTCCACGATGGCGAAGCCGAACGGGATGCTCGTGGTCGCCGCCGCCGACACGCTGGACTTCCTCGCGCCCCGCCCCGTGCGCGCGATGTGGGGTGTCGGACCCAAGGCAGCGGAAGCGCTGGAGGCGCGCGGCCTGCGAACGATCGGCGACATCCGCGAGGCCTCTCGGGAGATGCTCGAGCGCGCGGTCGGTTCCGCGATGGCGGTGCGGCTGGCCGAGCTGTCCCGTGGCGAGGACCCGCGGGACGTCGAGACCGTGCGCGTCGAGAAGAGCGTCGGACACGAGGAGACCTTCCACACCGACATCAGCGATCGCGACGTGCTCAGGGCCGAGCTCCTCCGCCTGGCGGATCGCGTCGCGGCGCGGTTGAGACGCGCCGAGTGGGAGGCGAACACGATCTCCGTCAAGATCCGGTTCGACGACTTCACGACGGTGAACCGATCCCAGACGCTGGCCGAGCCGACGGCGGTGGGGCAGCGCATCGGGACGGCGGCGCAGGCGCTGTTCGAGCAGATCGATCGCCGCAGTCCCATCCGGTTGGTGGGCGTACGGGCGGAGCGGCTGCAGCCGGCGGGCGGGGGAGTCTTCGCGCTGTGGGACGAGGACGAGGACTGGAAGCGCGTCGAGGGCGCGCTCGATGACGCACGGGCGCGCTTCGGCAATGCCACGATCACACGTGCGCGGCATCTCGGCCGCGGCGACGGGCGCGGTGCCGCACAGCATCCCCAGGCGCACGGCATCGATTGATCTGGGCTTCCGCTCGCACGTGGGATACCGTGGGTGCATGCCGAACATCGCAGTGGAACTCGGGAATCAGGCCGCGGCCTTCGGTGTGAAGAGCGCCTACGGCGAGCCGCAGGACGTCGATGGCGCGAGCATCACACCGGTCGCGCTGACCGTGGCGGGCTTCGGCGGCGGAGCTGCCGAAGGGGGCGAGAGCGGCGGTGGCGAGGGCGGCGGCGGTTATGGGCTGTCCATCCCGCTCGGCGTCTACGTGCGCCGCGAGGAGGGACTGCGCTTCGAGCCCAACATCGTGTCGCTGCTCGCGGTGGGCATCCCGTTCGTCTGGGTCGCCGGGCGCGCCCTCGCGCGTGTCATCCGTGCGCTCAAGAAGTAGCGACCCGGTCTCCGCAGCACTGCAGGCCGCGACGACGCAGGTCGTCGCGGCTGTCGCGGCACTGTCGGCCGCGAACCCCGTGGTGCTCGTCGACGGCCGAAGCGGCGCGGGCAAGACCACGCTCTCCCGTCTCGTCGCGGCGGACTGGCCGGTGGCCGGCCGACCGCAGCTGATCGCGCTGGACTCCCTCTATCCCGGGTGGGACGGATTGGATGCCGGCGTGCGGCGTGCGCTCGACGGAATCCTGCGCCCGCATGGCCGCGGACGCATCGGCACCTGGAACCGCTGGGACTGGGAACGCGACGTCGATGCGGAGGCGCACGCCGTGGATCCCTCTCTCGGCGTGATCCTCGAAGGATGCGGCGCGATCACGCCGCAGACCGCGTCGATCGCCGATGTCCGCGTGTGGGTGGAGTCGCCGGACGACTCCCGCAGGCACCGCGCGCTCGATCGGGACGGGGACGGCTTCCGTCCTCACTGGGACCGATGGGCCGCTCAGGAGCTCGCGCACATCGAGCGCGACGACCCGCGCTCTCTCGCGACGCTCACGGTCACGGTGCCCTGAGGATTCACTCCAGCGCGTCGGCAGCCTGGACGAGGCCTTCGAGCCGATAGCCGAGCCAGTCGTAGACGCCGGCACGCGGGTCGCTCGTGACGATGTCCTCGTCGGCGATGCCGAGCCGCGCGGCGAGCACCAGCCGGAGCGCCGTCAGTGTGCGCAGCCACGCGTCGATCTCGGCCTCGGGTATCACGACGTCGCGGGTGGTGAGGGCATCGCGTTCGCTGAGCTCCTCCGCCGAGACGTCGTGACCGGCGAGCGCGTCGCGGACGACGGAGGCCTCCGCCGCTCGCCTGTCGAGGAGATCGTCGTGCGTGGCCTGGGAGAAGGCGAGAGAGGCCTCGACGTCATCCGGATAGACGTCCGGGGTGAGCCGCTGCAGCGCTGGCTCGGAGGCGTCCTCGACGATATCCGCGGCGATCAGCTCGCGGAACTCGTCCAGCAGCCGCAGCAGATGCGCGCACTCGAACGCCGCGAGCGGCAGGACGATCGCCCGACTCGTCATTGCGGCGCCTTCCGGACGGTTGCCCACAGGCCGTAGTCGTGCATCGCCTGCGCGTGCGCCTCCATCGTCTCCCGCGGTCCGGTAGCGACGACCGCGTGGCCGTCGTTGTGCACCTCGAGCATGAGATGGGTGGCGCGGTCCTGCGAATAGCCGAAGTAGGTGCGGAACACCCGGACCACATAGCTCATCAGGTTGACGGGATCGTTCCAGACGAGGACCTGCCACGGCTCCAGGGGAGCGGCCGACAGGTCATGATCCTGCGTGACCTCCGGAACCGCAGTCGGCGTGCTCATGCCCAGCCCAGCTCGTGCAGCTGCTCGTCGTCGATCCCGTAGAAGTGCGCGATCTCGTGGACGAGCGTGGTGTGCACCTCGTCGCGCAGCTCACCCTCGTCCTCGCATTCGGCGAGATGGGGCTCGCGATAGACGATGATGCGATCGGGCAGCTCTCCCAGGCCGTAGGAACCGCGCTCGGTCAGCGCGAGGCCGTCGTAGAGCCCCAGCAGATCCAGGCTGCCGTCCTCCGGACGATCCTCGACGACGAAGACGACGTTCTCGAGCCCGGCCACCATGTCGTCGGGCAGCAGATCGAGCTCGTCGACGACGAGCTGCTCGAAGGCTTCGGCTTGCATCTCCATCGTCTTCAGCCTATTGCGCTCTTCGTCGATCCGCGCACGAGGACGGATGCCATGCCCGAAACGGGCCGAAGGAAGCATATGGGGTGGCTAACGGGGCTTGAACCCGCGACCCCCGCGACCACAACGCGGTGCTCTACCAACTGAGCTATAGCCACCATGTGCCCACCGGAGCGGGCAACTAGAAGAGTCTATTACATCTCCGAGGCGAACGATGACACCGTGCGCTCTGCGATGCCGCGCGCGTCGTCGCTGGACGGCCCCGGCTCTGCGACGAAGACGGCTTCGCGATAGTAGCGCAGCTCGCGGATGGACTCCAGGATGTCGGCGAGCGCCCGGTGGCCGCCGTCCTTGGACGGCGCCTGGAAGAACACCCGGGGATACCAGCGCCGGGAGAGCTCCTTGATGCTGGACACGTCGACGTTGCGGTAGTGCAGCCAGTGATCGACCTGCGGCATGTACTTCGCCAGGAACATCCGGTCGGTGCCGATCGTGTTGCCCGCGAGAGGGGCTTTGCGCTCCACGGGGGCGAAGCGCTTGATGTAGGCGAGGGTCTGATCCTGGGCCTCGGCGAGCGAGACGCCGGCGGGGATCTCCTCGATGAGCCCCGAGGCGCGATGCATGTTGGTCACGAACTCGTTCATGTTCGCGAGCGCCGAGTCGTTCGGCCGGATCACGATCTGGAAGCCGGGGTCGACCGGCTGCAGCTCGAAGTCCGTGATCACGACGGCGATCTCCACGAGCTCGTCGACCTCGAGATCGAGGCCCGTCATCTCGCAGTCGATCCAGACCAGTCGATCGTTCTCTGACGCAGTTGCCATAAGGGCATCCTAGTGAGGGTGCCGATAACAGCGGATTCTGGCCCCCCAGGCAGGATTCGAACCTGCGACCGGCGACTTAGAAGATCGATGCTCTTCCGCTGAGCTACTGAGGGTCGACTACCAGAGTACCGATTGTCGGAGGGCGCGTGGGCTCAGCGCAGGTAGCGCAGCGTCTGGACCGCCTCGTCCGCCGTCCAGAACTCACCGATCACGCGGAACGTGCCCGTGGCGAGATGCAGCCGCTCGGCGCGGTAGCGCAGGCCGAGAGGGTCGGCGGTGATCCGCAGGTGGCCGAGGATCCTGTCGTCGGCATCGTGGACCCGCCAGAGATGATCGCTCGCGCGGATGAGGCGCTCGCGCGGAGAGGAGAGCGCCGGAGTCGCGAACGGGACCTCCGGCAGCGTCTTCGTCGTGGTGTGGAACATCTGTTCTCCTTCCTGATTCGAAGGTATGCCCGACCTCCGACATCGTCCTCGGCGGGCTCCGGCCCTCGGCGATCCTGCGGCGTCGACTCTGCCTGCACAGAGCCCAGCGGAGGCGCGTTCTCCAGAGGATCCGTGGATTCCGCGGATCGCACTCGGTCGAGCGGGGGCGCGACCGGGCACGCTGTGGGCTATCGGGGACGGTGAGAACACCGTGAACACCGCGAAGAGAAGGAGCAGGACGATGAACGAGAGCGTGACGATTCGAGGATTCGTCGGGAACGACCCTCAGCCGGCGACGACGAGCACGGGCATCCCGGTGCTGAACTTCCGCGTCGGCAGCAGCAGGCGCCGTTTCGACAGACAGGCGCAGAGCTGGGTCGACGCGGGCACCAACTGGTACGCGGTGTCGGCGTACCGGCAGCTCGCGGAGCATGCGCGGGCGTCTCTGCGAAAAGGGGACGCGGTGATCGTCATGGGGCGCATCAGGTTCCGAGAGTGGGAGAACGCGAACGGCGTGAGGGGCGCGAGCCTGGATCTCGATGCGGAGGCCGTCGGCCACGACCTGCAGTGGGGGACGAGCAACTTCCTGAAGACGAGCCGCACCTCGGCGGTCTCGGTGGATGCCGCGACGGGCGAGGTGCACGCGGAGGATTCTGGCGACGGGGGTGCAGGAGAGCCCGAGGAGGATCTCGATCCCACCGATCCCGGCGGACTCGAGGGCGGGCTCTCCGACGCCTGGAATGCGAGTGCGCCGGCCACGCTGTGAGGACGTGCGGATGAGCGGAGGCCGTGGCGCATACAATCGGATCGTGCGCCGCAGAACCGAGTCCTCGTCCCTCCGCGTCGTCGGCTCGATGGCTGCGGTCGTCCTCGCCCTGGGGCTGATCGCATGCACGCCGGAGCAGGCGGAACCGACGGCGACGCCGGGGAGCTCGGCTCCGGCCACGTCCTCGCCGACGCCGGAGCCGGCCGATCCTGTTCTGGTTCCGGAAGGGTCGGCGGAGGACAATCTGCCGCTGTTCGCCGCCGTCACGGCGCAGGTCTGGGCGACCGAGGGCAAGTTCCACGGTCGTGCCTACGTCGATGCGCTCGTCGCGGCCGGGTTCGACAAGTCGGCGATGCAGGTCACCGAGGACGAGACCACGGTGGGGCGAGCCGTAGAGAGTCTGCAGTTCTCGGTGCGCTGGGGAGAAGCCCAATGCCTGATCGGTCAGGTCGGCCCCTCCACGGGTAAGCCCGTCACCGCCGTCATGGCCCAGCTCGCCGAGGGAAGATGCCTCGTCGGCAACACGCGCGCCATCGACTGGTGACGGCGACAGCCGAACGGTGACGCGCACGGGCATCTCCTGCTCGGCGCGGAGCGCATCCGCAGCACAGCTCTCAGCCGGTAGGCTGGGGTGTCGATTCGCGAAGGCGACAGAAGGAGCGTTTTTCGGTGGCTGAGTACATCTACTCCATGGTCCGTGCCCGCAAGGCGGTAGGTGACAAGCTCATCCTGGACGACGTGACGATGTCGTTCCTTCCCGGGGCGAAGATCGGCATGGTCGGTCCGAACGGTGCCGGAAAGTCCACGATCCTCAAGATCATGGCCGGCCTGGACACGCCGTCCAACGGCGAGGCGAAGCTCACCCCGGGCTTCACCGTCGGCATCCTCATGCAGGAGCCCGAGCTCGACGAGACCAAGACCGTGCTGGAGAACATCCAGGACGGCGTGGCGATCAAGGCGAAGCTCGACCGCTTCAACGAGATCTCCGCGCAGATGGCCGACCCCGACGCGGATTTCGACACCCTGCTCGCCGAGATGGGCGTGCTCCAGGAGGAGATCGACGCCGCCGACGGATGGGATCTCGACTCCCAGCTCGAGCAGGCCATGGACGCGCTGCGCACCCCGCCGGCGGACGCGGAGATCGCGCCGCTCTCGGGTGGTGAGCGTCGCCGCGTGGCTCTCGCGAAGCTCCTGCTGCAGAAGCCTGATCTCCTTCTGCTCGACGAGCCCACCAACCATCTGGACGCCGAGAGCGTGCTCTGGCTCGAGCAGCACCTGCAGTCCTACAAGGGCGCGGTCATCGCGATCACCCACGATCGGTACTTCCTCGACAACGTCGCGGAGTGGATCGCCGAGGTCGACCGGGGCCGCCTCATCGGCTACGAGGGCAACTACTCGACCTATCTGGAGAAGAAGGCCGAACGTCTCGACGTCCAGGGCAAGAAGGACGCCAAGCTCGCCAAGCGCCTGAAGGACGAGCTCGAATGGGTGCGTTCCAGCGCCAAGGGCCGCCAGACGAAGTCGAAGGCGCGTCTGGCGCGCTACGAGGAGATGGCCGCCGAGGCGGAGCGCACCAGGAAGCTCGACTTCGAGGAGATCCAGATCCCCGCCGGCCCCCGGCTCGGGAGCGTCGTGATCGAGGCGAAGAAGCTCGAGAAGGGCTTCGGCGATCGCACGCTGATCGACGGGCTGAGCTTCAGCCTTCCGCCGAACGGGATCGTCGGAGTGATCGGCCCGAACGGCGTCGGCAAGACGACCCTCTTCAAGACGATCGTCGGCCTCGAGCCTCTCGACGACGGCGAGCTCAAGGTCGGCGAGACCGTCAAGATCAGCTACGTCGACCAGTCGCGCGCGAGCATCGACCCCGGCAAGACCCTGTGGGAGGTCGTCTCCGACGGACTGGACATCATCACGGTGGGCAAGACCGAGATCCCGTCCCGTGCGTACGTCTCCAAGTTCGGCTTCAAGGGTCCGGATCAGCAGAAGAAGGCCGGCGTCCTGTCCGGCGGCGAGCGCAACCGGCTGAACCTCGCGCTCACGCTGAAGGAGGGCGGCAACCTGCTGCTCCTCGACGAGCCCACCAACGACCTCGACGTCGAGACGCTCAGCTCGCTGGAGAACGCGCTGCTGGAGTTCCCCGGATGCGCCGTGGTCATCACTCACGACCGGTGGTTCCTCGACCGCATCGCGACGCACATCCTCGCCTACGAGGGCACCGATGAGAACCCGGCCCAGTGGTACTGGTTCGAGGGGAACTTCCAGGCCTACGAGGCGAACAAGATCGAACGGCTCGGTCCGGACGCGGCCAACCCGCACCGCTCGACCCATCGCAAGCTGACGCGCGACTGATCGTGGCGGCGGCTTCGACGGGCGCCGTGCAGGCGCGTCTGCATGTCCCCATCCACCTGCGGTGGGGGGATCTCGACGCGTTCAATCACGTCAACAACACCTCGATGCTCAAGCTGCTGGAGGAGGCGCGCGTCCGCGCCTTCTGGAAGCCGGGGCCGGGGGAGGAGGGGCCGTCGACGGCGGTCCTCGAATCCGGCATCGAGCAGGGAGTACTGACGCTCATCGCGCGGCAGGAGATCGAATACCTCGCGCCCGTCCCGTATCAGCGGCTCCCGCTGGACGTGCAGATGTGGTTCGGGAAGCTCGGCGGCTCGAGCATCGAGGTCTGCTACGAGGTGCACTCGGATCCGGCATCGGCTGCCGCCGTGCTGTATGCACGCTCGACGGCCGTGATCGTCCTCGTCGACGCCGTCTCCGGCCGGCCCGTGCGGATGAGTCCCGAGATGCGCGGGGTCTGGGAGCCTTACCTCGGAGAGCCGATCGCCTATCAGCGACGCTGAGGACTCAGGCCTCCGGCACCCGGATCATGATCTCCTGGGCGACGCTGGCGACCAGCACGCCTTCGCGGGTGAAGATCCGCCCTGTCGCGAGTCCGCGTCCTCCGCGCGCGTTCGGCGACTCCTGGACGTACAGCAGCCACTCGTCGACGCGTGCGAAACGGTGCCACCACATGGCATGGTCGAGACTTGCGACCTTGAGCCCCGGGACCGCCCATGACACGCCATGCGCGCGCAGGATCGACTCCTGGATCGTCATATCGCTGAGGTAGGCCAGAGCGGCCCGATGCAGCGAAGGATCGTCGGGCATCGCCGAGCGGATCCGCATCCACACCCACTGCTGAGGACGTGGCTCCCCCTCGACGCCCTGGTGGATCGGCCCGCCGACGTGCCGGATGTCCGCCGGACGGTCGCGGAGCATCCGCATCGAGAGCGGATGGGCGCCTTCGACCAGCTCCTCGTCGGGAGCGAGATCCTCCGGGGCCGGGACGCCGTCCGGCATCGACGCCGCATGCTCGATGCCCGGACCCTCGTCCTGGAAGGAGGCGATCATCGAGAAGATGGGGACGCCGTTCTGATAGGCCTGCGCACGGCGCGTCGAGAAGGACCGTCCGTCGTGGATGCGGTCGACGGCGATCGTGAGCCCTCGCGAAGCGTCTCCGGGACGCAGGAAGTAGCCGTGCATGGAGTGCACCGGACGATCCTCGGGCAGGGTCCGCGCGGCGGCGACGAGCGTCTGGGCGAGAACCTGTCCACCGTAGATGCGGCCGCTCGGCATCGGATGCGAGCGGCCGGTGAAGATGTCCTCGGTCGTGCGGGCGGATGATCCGTCCAGGTCGAGAACGTCCAGCAGCAGCTCCACGGAGGCCTCGGCGTGCGCGTCGTCGCTCATATCGGTCCTTCCCGCGGTCCGGCGCCGCCTCTCGGTAGTCTAGAACGCGTGCCTCCTCGTCTCGTGCTCGCCGACCCGGACACCGCTCGAGACGTGCGGACCTTCGTCGGCCGGGCCGCACAGGTCTCCGACGAGGGCGTCCGTCTGCAGGGAGCGGGCGGCGTCCTCGCCGTCACGGCGGCTGCGCTCGCCCCGCACGGCCTCTTCGACGCCACGCCGACGATTCTCGCGATGCGCATCGTGCATGCCGATCCCGAACTGCAGTGCGACGTCGTGGTGGCAGCGCTGGCGGCGACGGACGACGAGCGGATGCTGGAACTGCCCGACACCGGCCTCTCACCCGCCTGGGCGGGGATCGCCCCGCCGCGGGGCGGCTGGGAGCACGCAGGCGAGCTGGACGCGGCCGTCGTCGCGCGTCGCGCCCAATGGGGCATCTCCGCCGTCGCGCGCGGCATGACCCCCGGAGCGGGGGAGGAGGCCGTCCGCGCCCTGCGTGCGGCGATCTGGGGCGAGCCGGACGAAGAGCTTGCCGGGCTTCCGCGCGGCATCGCCTTCGCCGCGCATGCCTTCGGCTTCATCGCCGGCTCCGAGCGGGCGCAGATCACCTCGTCCGGCCGCTGGACGCGAGTCGCGTTCCGGCGCGGCCACGTGCTCAGCCGCGGACCGGCGGCGAGCGGGCTCACCGCCGTGCGGGAGACCGGCGCCCGCGAGGCCTGACGCCGCGCCGTCAGCGCGAGACGGCGCGTCCCGCCTGCCTGCCCGAGAACAGGCATCCGCCCAGGAACGTGCCCTCCAGCGCGCGATAGCCGTGCATGCCGCCGCCGCCGAAGCCGCTCGCCTCGCCGACCGCATACAGCCCGGGGATCACCGTGCCGTCCGGGGCGAGTGCTCGCCCGTCCAGATCCGTCTCGATCCCGCCGAGGGACTTCCGGGTGAGGACATGCAGCCGGACCGCGATGAGCGGACCCGCCGACGGGTCCTGCAGCCGGTGCGGCGCGGCGGTGCGGATGAGCTTGTCGCCCCGGTACGCGCGCATCGAGCGCAGCATCCCGATCTGGGCGTCCTTGGTGAAGTCGTTGTCGATCTCCCTGTCGCGCGCGAGGATCTCCTGGCGGACGCGATCGATGTCGAGCAGTTCGCCGTCCGGCGCCTTGCCGAGCTGCTCCAGCAGCGTCTCGAGATCGTCCTCGACGAGGAAGTCCTCGCCCTCGTCGAGGAATGCCTGCACGGGGCCTGTCGGCCCCTTGGCGAGGCGCGACTTCACCAGCAGCCTCACATCCCTGCCGGTGAGGTCCGGGTTCTGCTCGCTGCCGGAGAGGGCGAACTCCTTCTCCACGATCCGTCGTGAGGTGATGAACCAGGAGTGGTCGTGACCGGTGGCGCGCAGGTGCGCGAGCGTGCCGAGCGTGTCGAAGCCCGGGAACAGCGGGACCGGAAGCCGCTTGCCCGTCGCATCGAGCCACAGGGAGCTCGGTCCAGGGAGGATCCGGATGCCGTGCGCCGGCCATACCGGGTCCCAGTTGGTGATCCCCTCGACGTAATGCCACATCCGGTCGCCGTTGATCAGATGCGCGCCCGCGGCCGCGGAGACGGCGTGCATCGATCCGTCCACGTAGGCGGGGACGCCGGAGAGCATGTGCGCCGGCGGAGCGCCGAGGCGGGCGGGCCATGCCGCGCGGACGAGGTCGTGATTGCCGCCGATCCCGCCGGAGGCGACGATCGTGGCCCCGGCGGTGATCTCGAAGGAGCCCGCGATGTCGCGGCCGGATTCGACGCCGCGCGGGGCGGAGCTGCCGGCCAGCACGTCACCGCGCGCACCGGTCACGGCGCCCGCGGATGCGGTGAGCTCCGTGACCCTGTGCCGCGGGAGGATCGTCAGCGTTCCCGCCTCCGCGGCGGTCTGCACGGCGGCGGCGAACGGCGCGACGACACCCGGACCGGTGCCCCAGGTGATGTGGAACCGGGGGACGGAGTTGCCCGGACCGAGGGCGCCGTAGCCGCCGCGCTCCGCCCAGCCGACGACAGGGAAGAACCCGACGCCCTTCTCCCGCAGCCAGGCCCGCTTCTCTCCCGCCGCGAACTGGAGATACGCCTCGGCCCAGCGGCGTGGCCAGGCATCCTCCTCGCGGTCGAAGCCCGCGCCTCCGAGCCAGTCCTGCGTGGCGAGATCGAGGGAGTCCTTGATGCCCATCCGGCGCTGCTCAGGGGAGTCGACGAGGAACAGGCCGCCGAAGGACCACCAGGCCTGGCCCCCGAGGTTCGCGAGCGGCTCCTGATCCACGAGGATCACGCGCCTGCCCGCGGCGCTCGCCTCCGCGGCGGCGACGAGCCCCGCCAGCCCCCATCCGATCACCAGGACGTCTGCGGACAGGGGCGTGGTCGTCATGCGTTCTCCGTCGAATCCTGACTGCGGCTCTCAAGGGTGGCCCGTCCGGCGGCCGAGGGGCCGATGCCGGAAGGCTCGAATGTGTTCACCATGGCATATGCGGCGCGCTCCAGGTAGTCCCAGAGCGTCGATTCGTGCAGAGGAGACAGGTGCGCCTCGTCCACGGCGGTCCTCATGCAGCGCAGCCACCGGTCGCGAGCGTCAGGGTCGACAGGGAAGGGCATGTGGCGCATCCGCAGGCGCGGATGCCCCCTGGTCTCGCCATAGGTGGTCGGACCTCCCCAGTACTGGGCCAGGAACAGCGTGAGCCGCTCCGCGGCCGGGCCGAGGTCCTCCTCGGGGTACATCGGCTTCAGGACCGGATCGACCGCGACCTCGCGGTAGAACACGTCCACGATCGCACGGAACGTCGCCATGCCGCCGATCTCGTCGTAGAACGTCACTTCTGCTCGCCCTCGCCCGTCTCGTTCTTCTTGCGCCGCCAGATGCCGCGCTCGGCGACGGGCGGGACCCCGGTGACGGCGTTCGGCCGGGTCCTGGGAGGGTTGGCGCCGCGGACACGGCGTGCCCCCTCGAGTCCGGAGGGGGTCACGGTGGCCATGCTCGGCATGCGGATCCCCAGCTCGTCCAGCTTCCTCTTGAGCCGCGAACGCAGCTCCTGCGCGACGTCGTCCTTCGCGTTCGCGCGGGTCTTCATCACGACCCGGACGACGAGGGCGTCGCCCGTCACGGACTCGAGCCCCCAGATCTCCGGCTTCTCGACGATGCGGGTGCGCCATTTCGCATCCTTGGCGAGATCCTGCGCGGTCTCCAGCATCGCCTGTTCCACGGCATCCAGATCGGAATCCGGCGCGACGCCGAGGTCGATGATCGCGCGGGCCCAGCCCTGGGACATGTTGCCGATGCGCAGCACCTCGCCGTTGCGGACGTACCAGAGCGTGCCGTTCACGTCGCGCACCTGGGTGATCCGCACGCTGACGTACTCCACGACGCCGGACGCGAGTCCGAGGTCGACGACGTCGCCGATGCCGATCTGGTCCTCCGCGACGAGGAAGAGACCGTTGAGGACGTCCTTGACGATGTTCTGCGCCCCGAAGCCGAGGCCTGCGCCGACGGCAGCCGTGAGCAGCGAGAGCGATCCGATGAGGTTCGGCGCGATCACCGCGAGCACCATGAGCAGAGCGACGACCACGACCGCCACGTTGACGATGTTCTGCAGGATGGAGCCCAGGGTGCGGGTGCGCTGCACGAGGCGCATGTCGGCCAGCGGCGATCGCTCGAGAGCCTGCGTGCTGTCGACGTTCGCCTTCGACTTGGCGCTGTCCACGATGCGCGCCACGACCCGGCGGATGAGGAAGCGGAGCGCGAGCCCGATCAGGAAGGCCACGACGACGATGATCGCGATCTGCAGTGCAGATCCGCCGATCGTCCCGAAGAAGGCCGCGATGCTCTCCCAGGCCTGTGCGAGCCAGGACGGCGCGCTGTCGGTCGCTGGCGGTGTCTGCGTGTCGACGGGGAGGATCATCATGTCGATTCTACGGAAAGGGCCTCTGCGGCAGCCGGGAACTGCGCCGCAGAGGCCGATCGGTTCTTCCGGGTCAGCGTTCCTCGTCGCGGTTCTGAGCCGCCAGGGCGCGCTCCACATCGGCCAGGTTCTCGTTGACGAGACGGCGAAGCGCAGGCGCCGCGTCCTGATGCGCGGTGAGCCAGGCGCGGGTCGCGTCCCGAAGCTCCACGTTCGCGAGCGCCGTCGGATAGAGCCCCGTGATCAGATAGTTCGCGATCTGATAGGTGCGCCCCTCCCAGATCGGCAGCAGCATGTCGAAGTACGCGGGGACGAAGGCGGCGAGTGCCTCGACGCCCGCCGGATGCACGAAGCCGAGCGCCGCCGAGCGGACGATCGTGTTGGGCGCGTCGTCCTTCTCGACGAGGGACGCCCAGGCGGCGCGCTTGGCCCCGACCGTCGGCAGCGAGGCCCGCGCCTGGGCGGCGAACTCGCCGCCCTTGGCCGTGTTGTCGGCAGCGAGTGCGGCGTCGACGGATGCCTCGTCGGTCGCGCCGATCGAGGCGAGCCCGGCGAGCAGCTGCCAGCTCAGATCGGTGTCGATCTCGAGTCCGGGGAGCGTCTCCTCGCCGGAGCGGAGACGGCCGACGATGCCGGCATGCTCCTCCGTCACGAGCGAGTTCGCGAAGGCGGTCACGAACTGCAGCTGGCTGTCACTGCCTGCGACCGCGCCCTGGGCGAGCGCCCAGAGTCCGTCGGCGACCTTCAGCCGAGCGGCGGCGCGATCGGCGGGAGCGACATACAGCGAGACCGCGGTGCGCAGCTGCGCGAGAGTCGTGCGCACCGTGGTCGACTCGGTCTCCCTGCCGATGTTGCCGAGCACCAGGTCGACGTAGTCGGATGCCGGGCTCTCCGCGTCGCGCGTCTGGTCCCATGCGGCTCCCCAGACGAGCGAGCGGGCGAGCGGGTCGGAGATGTCCGCGAGATGGGCGACGGCGGTGGCGAGCGAGCGCTCGTCGAGCCGGATCTTTGCATAGGCGAGGTCGTTGTCGTTGAGCAGCACGAGCGCGGGGCGCTTGAGGCCCTTCAGCTCGGGGATCTCGGTGCGGTCGCCGTCGACGTCGATCTCGGCGTAGTGGGTGCGGCTGAGCGCGCCGTCCACGAGGTCGTAGAAGCCGATGCCCAGCCGGTGCGGACGGATCGTCGGGTAGTCCGCGGGGGCGGTCTGGGTCACGGCGAACCGGGTGATCGCACCGTCGGCGTCCTCTTCGACGACCGGGGCGAGCGTGTTGACGCCGGCGGTCTCGAGCCACTTCTTCGACCAGGAGCCGAGTTCACGACCGCTGGTGGCCTCGAGCTCGGTGAGCAGGTCGCTGAGCTCGGTGTTGCCCCAGGAGTGCTTCTGGAAGTACTGGGAGACGCCGGCGAAGAACGCCTCGATCCCCACCCAGGCGGCCAGCTGCTTGAGGACGGATCCGCCCTTCGCGTAGGTGATGCCGTCGAAGTTGACCTGGACGTCCTCGAGATCGTTGATCTCGGCGGTGATCGGATGCGTGGACGGGAGCTGGTCCTGGCGGTAGGCCCAGGTCTTCTCCATCGCGTTGAAGGTGGTCCAGGCCTCGGTCCACTCGGTGGCCTCGGCCGTCGCGATCGTGGACGCCCATTCGGCGAACGACTCGTTCAGCCAGAGATCGTTCCACCACTTCATCGTGACGAGGTCTCCGAACCACATGTGCGCGAGCTCGTGCAGGATCGTCACGACGCGACGCTCCTTGACGGCATCCGTCACCTTGCTGCGGAAGACGTAGGTCTCGGTGAAGGTGACCGCACCGGCGTTCTCCATCGCCCCGGCGTTGAACTCCGGGACGAAGAGCTGGTCGTACTTGGCGAAGGGGTACGGGACGCCGAACTTCTCCTCGTAATAGGCGAAGCCCTCTCGCGTCTTGTCGAAGACGTAGTCCGCGTCCAGATGCTGCCACAGGCTCCTGCGGCCGTACACCCCGAGCGGGATGACCCGGCCGGAGGCGCTGGTGAGCTCGGAGAACGTGGCCTCGTAGGGGCCGGCGATGAGAGCCGTGATGTAGGAGGAGATCCGCGGCGTCGGCTCGAATCCCCAAGTCGCGGTGCTCTTGTCGTCGTGGAGGATGGGCTCGGGGGTGGGGGAGTTGGAGACGACCTTCCAGCTCGCCGGCGCCGTGACGGTGAACTGGAATGTCGCCTTGAGGTCGGGCTGCTCGAAGACCGCGAACACGCGACGGGAGTCGGGCACCTCGAACTGCGAGTACAGGTAGACCTCGTCGTCGACGGGATCGACGAAACGGTGCAGTCCCTCGCCGGTGTTCGTGTACGCGCAGTCCGCGTCCACGACGAGGACGTTCTCCGCCTGCAGCTCCGGCAGTGCGATCCGCGCGTCGGCGAAGACCTCGTTCGGGTCCAGCTGCTCCCCGTTCAACGAGATCTCGCGGACCTCGCTGGCGATGAGATCGATGAACGTGTAGCTGCCCTCCTGCGCGGTGAATCGCACCACGCTGCGCGATCCGAACACCTCCGCGCCCTTCGTCAGGTCCAGCGAGACCTCGTACGACCGGGTGTCGATGAGGGCTCGGCGCTCCTGCGCTTCGATACGAGTGAGGTTCTCTCCAGGCACAGCATTTCTCCCAGGGGTCAGGGGGCGTGGCCGTTCCACGACGCTGCTGGCGTCGACGGCAACCATGACAGCCTACGCCAGGACATGGCGCGGGCGAGCGGCGGAAGGTGAAAGGATGGAGCGGTGACCGCGAACATTTCGACCACCGTTCCCTTCGCGTCCGCCGCCGCTGCCGGCGGCGCCGCCTTCGTCGAGACGCCGGTGGCGTACGACGCACTGATCCTGGCCAGCTTCGGCGGCCCGGAAGGACAGGACGACGTCATCCCGTTCCTGCGCAATGTGACGCGGGGCAGGGGGATCCCGGACGAGCGCCTCGAGGAGGTCGCACACCACTATCGCCATTTCGGCGGCGTGAGCCCCATCAACGCGCAGAACCGTCAGCTCAGGGCCGCGCTCGAGGCCGAGATCGCCCGTCGCGGGCTGGATCTCCCGGTGTACTGGGGCAATCGCAATTGGGATCCCTACCTCGCGGACGCCTTCACGGCGGCGGCCGAGGACGGCCACCGCACCCTGCTCGTCCTGGCGACGAGCGCGTACAGCTCGTACTCCTCGGACCGGCAGTACCGCGAGGACATCGCGCTCGCGATCGCCGAGGCGGGGCTCGAGGACCGCATCACCGCCGACAAGGTGCGTCTCTTCTTCGACCACCCCGGTTTCGTCGCGCCCTTCCAGGAGGGCGTCGACGCGGCGATCCGCGGATTCCTGGACGAGGGGATCTCCGCCTCGGGCATCCGCGTCCTGTTCTCCACGCACTCGATCCCGACGGCGGATGCCGAGCGCTCCGGCCCCAGGGATCGCGAATGGGGTGAGGGAGGCGCGTACGTGGCGCAGCACCGCGCGGTGGCCGAGCACATCATGGCCTCCGCCGCTGCCGTCACCGGCGGGGCGACGGTGCCCTGGCAGCTGGTCTTCCAGTCCCGCTCCGGTCCGCCGTCGCAGCCCTGGCTCGAGCCCGACGTGAACGACGTCATCGCCGCGCTCCCGGCCGCGGGGGCGGAGGCGGTCGTGATCGTCCCCCTCGGCTTCGTCAGCGACCACATGGAGGTCATGTGGGATCTCGACACCGAGGCGATGGACGCCGCGGCGGAGGCCGGTCTGCGCGCTGTGCGCACGCAGACCCCTGGCGTGCACCCGGCGTTCGTCTCCGGACTCGTCGACCTGGTCGTGGAGCGGATCGAGGGGACTCCTGCGGCCGATCGTCCGCACCTCACCCCGCTCGGTCCCTGGTACGACGTGTCGCGCCCCGGCGACTGCGAGAACGTGCGCCTCGGCTTCAAGCCGGCCGCGGCCGGCCTCGCACCGTGATCCGTTCGGCCGCCGCGCGGCGACGTCCTTAGGATGGAGTCCATGCGCATCCACATCGCCACCGATCACGCAGGGCTGGACTTCTCGACGCAGCTGCAGCAGCACCTGCGCGCCGCCGGGCACGAGGTCGTCGATCACGGGCCGGTGGAATACGACGCCCTGGACGACTACCCCGCCTTCTGCATCCGTGCGGCGCAGGCCGTGGTCGTGGATCAGGCCGCCGGCGTCGAGGCGCTCGGCGTCGTCTTCGGAGGGTCGGGCAACGGCGAGCAGATCGCCGCGAACAAGGTCGCAGGCATTCGAGCCGCGCTGGTCTGGAACCTCTCGACGGCGGAGCTCGCACGGGAGCACAACGACGCGAACGTCATTTCGATCGGCGCAAGGCAGCACACCTTCGAGGAGGTCGTGAGCCTCATCGATCGCTTCATCGCGACGCCGTTCTCGAACGACGAACGGCATGTGCGCCGCATCGGGCAGATCGCGGACTACGAGCGCGACGGCTCCCTTCTGCCGGATCCGCGGGCCTGACATGCCTGAGGGGCATTCCGTCCATCGGATCGCGCGGCAGTTCGATCGCAACTTCATCGGCAGGCAGGTGCACGCCTCGAGTCCGCAGGGACGATTCGCCGAGGGCGCGTCGGTGCTGGACGGCAGGGAGGCGCTCAGCGTCAAGGCGGTCGGCAAGCAGATGTTCCTCGAGGCCGAGGGCGACCTCTGGCTGCGCGTGCACCTGGGGCTCTACGGGGCGTGGGACTTCGCCGGGGAGATCCTGATCGATCCGACCATCGCCTCGGCCAACGGACGTATGGGGCAGACGAATCAGCGGGGCACCGACCTGGACGATGCGGTCTACGACGACGCCGGGGAGAACTCGCTGTCCTCGATCGGCGCGCCACGACGTGCTCGCGTGCACGTGCGGATGTCCGAGCAGACCAGGGGGCTCGCGGACGAGGGATCGGAATGGCCGCCGCCGGTGGTCGGACAGGTGCGCCTGCGTCTGCTGACGGACATCACGTGCGCCGATCTGCGCGGACCGACCGCGTGCGTGCTGCAGACGCCGGACGAGATGCTCGCCACGGTGGCGAAGCTCGGCCCCGACCCCCTCGTCGGCGATCCCGTCGAGAACGAGGAGCGCTTCGTCCGGGCGGTGGGCAAGAAGGGAGCGCCCATCGCGCTGCTCCTCATGGATCAGACCGTCGTCAGCGGCATCGGCAATGTGTACCGGGCCGAACTGCTGTTCCGGGCGAGGCTGGACCCGCACACGCCGGGCCGGCTCGTGCCCGAGGACACGGTGCGGGAGCTGTGGCACGACTGGGTGAGGCTGCTCGCGATCGGCGTCGAGACCGGCCAGATGATGACCATGGACGACCTGACGCCCGAGCAGTACCGGGCGGCGATGGCCAGCCGGGACGACCGGCACTGGGTCTACCACCGCGCAGGACTGCCCTGCCGGGTGTGCGGGACGGAGATCGCGCTGGAGGAGATCGGCGGCCGCAAGCTCTACTGGTGCCCCCGCTGCCAGGCCTGACGTCGACCTAAGCTGGAGGCATGCGCCAGAATCCGAGCTTCTCCCTCGCCGATGTGGCCGAGATCCGTCGCGTGATCGACGCGAACTCGTGGGCGACGATCATGAGCGCCGGCGAGGACGGGCCGGTCGCATCGCACTACGTCGTCCTGCTGGACGACGAGCGGGACGATCTCACGATCGTGGGTCACGTCGGACGACCGGACGACATGATTCACGGGATGGGGGAGCGCGAGCTGCTGGTCGTCTTCCAGGGGCCGCACGGCTACATCTCGCCGGGGTGGTACGACCAGGAGACGCCGAGCGTCCCGACGTGGAACTACACGGCCGTGCACCTGTCCGGAGTGCCGGAGATCCTGGCGCCGGAGGAGAACCTGCGCGTTCTGGATCGCCTCGTGGAGCGGTTCGAGTCCCGTATGCCCGATCCGCGGCTGATGTGGGAGCGTCCCAACGACGAGGCCTTCGTCAGGCGCCTGGCAGCCGGAACGGTCGGATTCCGGCTCACGCCGACCAAGGTCGTCGCCAAGCGGAAGCTCAGCCAGAACAAGGACGCCGAGACGATCGAGCGGGTCATCGCCGAGCTGCAGGCGGATGGCGTCTACCGGAATCCGGCCCTCGCCGCGGAGATGCGGCGCGCGCAGGACGCCCGGCCGGAGAGAGCTCTGTGACGCCAGGCGCGTCGATCGGCACGCTGCGCGCGGTGCGGATCGCCGGTCCCGGCGCGGAGTTCCTCATCGACGAGGAGCCGGTCGACGTCTTCATCGAGGACGGTCTGATCACGGACATCGCGCCGACGGGTGCTCTTCCGGTCCGCGGCGGTGTGCTCGACGCCGCGGGCGGCTGGGCGATCCCCGGGCTGTGGGACGGCCACGTCCATGTCGTGCAGTGGGCGCTGGCGGCGGAGCGCGCCTCGGTCGCTGACGCCGGATCGGCGGAGGAGACGGCGAGGAGGATGGCGGCGGTCGCACCGCGCGGGGACGGGCGGAGGATCGGCATCGGCTACCGCGACGCCCTCTGGTCGGACGTTCCGAGCCTCGCCGTGCTCGATGCTGCGACGGGAGAGGTGCCGACCTATCTCGTCAACGCCGACGTGCACAGCGTCTGGCTGAACTCGGCCGCACTCCGCCGGGAGAGCCGGACGAGCCCCGACGGCATGCTGCGCGAGGACGACGCCTTCGAGATCACCAGGCGTCTCGATGCGGTCGACGACGTGCACGGCGATCTGGCGGTCGCGCGTGCGGGTGCGCAGGCGGCCGCGCGCGGCGTCACAGGACTGGTCGACTTCGACATGGCATGGAGCGCCTCGTCATGGTCGCGCCGGACACGGAGCGGATTCGCGGCGCATCGCGTCGAGTTCGCGACCTATCCCGATGATCTCGACCGTGCGATCGCCGCGGGGCTGCGGTCGGGAGCGATCCTGGACGGTACGGGCGGGCTCGTCAGGGTCGGGCCGCTCAAGATCATCACCGACGGCTCTCTCGGCACGCGCACGGCAGCGTGTTCGCATGCCTATGCGGGCACGGACTCGAGCGGGGCCCTCAACGTCGCCCCCGAGCATCTGATCGAGCTGATGACTCGCGCGACCGGCGCCGGCCTCGACGTCGCCGCCCATGCGATCGGCGACGTCGCAGCCGCTTCCGCTCTGGATGCCTTCGCCCTCTCGGGCGCGCGGGGGACGATCGAGCACGCCCAGCTGATCCGCCATGCGGATGTCGTCCGCATGGCGCGGCTGGGGATCGCCGCGAGCGTCCAGCCGCGCCACGCCGTCGACGACCGCGACCTGGCGGACAGGCTCTGGCGCGCGCAGACCTCGCTCGGATACCCGATGAGATCGCTGCAGGACGCCGGTGTCGAGCTGCGGCTGGGATCGGATGCGCCGGTGGCGCCGCTCGATCCGTGGCTTACCATCGCGGCCGCCGTCGCACGGACCGCGGGCGGGCGTGCGGCCTGGCATCCGGAGGAGGCGCTGACCCCCGGTGAGGCGATCCGGGCCAGCGTCCGGGGCGAGCTGCGGCCGGGGTCGGTCGCGGACATCGCCGTGCTGGGCGCGGATCCGCTCTCCGCATCGGCGGAGGAGCTGCGGACGATGCCCGTCCAGGCAACCGTTCTCGGCGGTCGCCTCACCCACGGTGCGTGAGCGCGTCTCGCGATCTCATCCGATGCCCGGGTCGCGGCGCGCGGACGCATCTCGCACCCGCGTCTTCCCGGACACCGCTTCGGGACATGTCGGGAAGCGGGGCGTCCAGGACGCAAGGAGGAGGGCATCGGAAGTGCTGCATCCGATGCCCTCCTCCTTGCGATTCCGCTACGCGGCGATGTGCGCCACGAGGAACCAGCGGTCCTTCTCGAGGCCGCGGACGATCTCGATCGCGACGTCCTGGCTGGTGAGGTCGATCTCGTCGAGGCCGTCGATCGCCGCCTTCGCGTCCACGAGGATGGCGTCGATGTCCGCGATGATCGAGCGGATCTCCTCGTCGGACTGTGCGAAGCCGGCGGGCACGCCCGTGGAAGGCGCCTTCGCGGCGACGGCGCTGAGGCGGGCGTCGACCGGCAGGCCGAGGGCGACGATGCGCTCTGCGGCGGTGTCGGCGAACTCGCCGGCGTGGGCGACGATGGCGTCGAGCAGTTCGTGGACGCCGATGAAGTTCGCGCCGCGGACGTGCCAGTGGGCCTGCTTGCCGTTGATCGTGAGGGCCTGGAGGCCGAGCACGACCGGCGAGAGGAACTGCGCTGCCGCAGCCGCGACGGTGGGGTCGCTGACGGTGGTGGAAATGGTCTCTGCCTTGCTCATGTCTGCTCCTCTGGAACCACTGCTTCGAACCTGATATCCATAACGCTACTCACGCTGCAGCATTCCGCAAGCAAGCTGAGGCTGGGCTTACAGCCGCGGAAACACGCGGAAGAACGGGATGCTGAGGGTAGTCTCGCCTTATGACGATCTCTTCAGCGGCATCCGTGCTGACCCTCGCCCAGAAGACGCCGCGCGTCCACGAGAGCGCTTTCGTCGCCGACGGCGCGCGCCTCGTCGGAGCGGTCACGCTGCAGCAGGGATCGAGCGTCTGGTACAACGCCGTCCTGCGTGCGGACTCGGCGGAGATCGTGCTCGGCGAGAACAGCAACCTCCAGGACAATGTCTCGGTGCACGTCGACGCGGGCCATCCGACGAGGATCGGACGCGACGTCTCGGTCGGGCACAACGCCGTCGTGCACGGCTGCACGATCGGCGACGGATCCCTCGTCGGCATGGGCGCGGTCGTGCTCTCGGGAGCGGTCGTCGGCAGCGGATGCCTGATCGCCGGGGGAGCGGTGGTGCTCGGCGGCACGGTGATCCCCGACGGCTCCCTCGTCGCAGGGGTTCCCGCGAAGGTGAGACGCGCGTTGAGCGACGAGGAGCGCGCAGGACTCGTCGCCAACGCGGAGATCTATCTGAGCCATGCGCGCGACCACGAGGACGCCATCACCCGGTGACCGGACCCTTCACCGGTAGGCTGTATCCTCGCGGGGCCGTAGCCAAGCTGGTCAAGGCAGCGAGCTCATAACTCGACGATCCGTGGGTTCAAGTCCCACCGGCCCCACCTCGCTCCCATGCTGTGCTTGCTATCGATTTATCCCCGGAAGCACGCGGTATTGGGCTTCGTGCGGGAATGTGCAAACCTCAGGAACTCACGGCAGTTGCCCACAGTTTGCCCACATTCGCGCCGATCGCGCCCGCTTCCAGACGTTCGGCAACGGCATCAAGATCGTCGTCGAAGAGATCGGCGTAGGTGTCCAGGGTCATAGCAGCGGACTTGTGGCCGAGCATGCGCTGAACGGCCTTCACATGCGCGCCAGAGGAGATCGCGAGAGATGCCGCGGTGTGTCGAAGATCATGAGGGGTGAGCCTCTCTATCCCCGCATCGCTCAGCGCCCGCAGGAACCAGGAGTTTTTACCCACGCCGCTCGCCGGGCGTCGAAGGTATCCATCGGCGCTGTTATCGCGGAACACGAGGTCGTCAGCTCCCTTTCCTTCGCAGAGCTTGGCGAGGGGCAAAGCGAGGAACGCTGGGAAGGGTACGGACCTGCGTTCCCAGTTCTTCGGGGGACCGACGTGGATCGTTCCGTCTATGTCGACGGCGCTCTGATTCACCAGGATGCGACGGCGCATCATGTTGAGATCTCGGACGCGAAGGCCGATGGCTTCTCCCCACCGTAGGCCGGTGTACGCGAGCAATAGCACGAGAGCCTCATGAACGTCGGTGGCCGTGGCAGAAGCGAATCGGACCACCTCCTCATGGCTGAGGTAGCGTCGCGGCTTACTCGACACCTTCCGCGGGAGGTTCTCGGCTCCTCGCGCTGGGTTACGAGTGATGCGCCCGTCGCGCACCGCTGTGTCGAGCACGCCCGCGAGAACGCCGACCGCGCGGATCACGACGGTAGCAGAGAGGGGCTTGGGTGTGGCGTTGCGTTCGCGTTCGGTCTTGGCTGTGCCCAGCGACAGTTCGCGTATCCAGGTTTCGACTGCCGAAGGTCGAATGTTCTGGATCGGCGTCGACCCCCAACGGGGGCCCACAAACACGCGCCAGGCGAGTTCCAATGAACGGTAGGAAGAAGGCTTCAGCGCCACCTCCTTGTTGTGCAGCCAGTCTCTCGCGACCTCGGCGACGGTGATTTTACCCGCGGTGGGATCCATGTACTCGCCCCGGGCCATGGCTACCTCGATGGACGCGAGAAAGGTCTGAGCGTCCCGCTTGGAGAGGAACCCACGCTTATCGGTCTGTTTCCGGTCGGGCGTGCGCCAGCGGACGCGATACCGTTTGCCGCTCGCGGTGTTGTAGGCGCTGATCGATCCCATTTCAGGACTCCTATCCTTGGGGCTTTCGCGGTCGTCCCCGGCGCGGTGCGGGGAGGTCTGCGGCATCCGGTAGTGCACGCGCGTATGTAATCCAGTCGTCGGCGGTCTTGAGCGGTACACCAAAGACCCTGCTGAGTACGCGTCGAGCGCTACTACCCTCGGTTGTGAGGCCTGCGCGAACGTACCGAAGCAGGGTCTCATCATCGGGACGGCGGACGCGACGACGCTCGCGCATCTCGAAGAACCCACCGAGCGCGTCTGACTCCAAGAACGCGAGTGCGCCTGCTGCGAGGTCCGCACGGTTCAGGGGGGAGGCGCTTCGAAAGTCGTAGTGCCCGCTGGTCGACATCTCGGCGTAGTAGGCGAGCACCGCGCCGCGGGAGCCCCTCTCGGGGACAACCTCGTAGATCATCTCCTCCGTGATCACCCGTACCCCATCAAGCTTGTAGGTCAGCGTCATAGCCGCGGCCTTTGCCTCCGCGCGAGCGGCGAGAGATTCGGTGAGGCAGAGCTCTTCGTCAAGAACCACGACCTCCGCGAGAGTCGGTTGCTGGTGCGCGATACCCCGCACGCGGTCTGTGAACTCAATGGATGCGTCTTGCGACAGGGAGACCTCCCTGTTCACGCAGAGCGTGATGCGGTGCATCTGCAATCGGTTATTCCGATTCATCAGTCCATCATTTTCTAGCTCGTTTAATACTGTATATGGTGGCACTCTACCACTATGAACACGCAACGGAACACGCGGGAAACGAGTGGAAGTCATGAATAGATTGCTGTCGCCGCGGGAAGCTGCCGATCTGCTCGGGATCAGCGAGCGTCAGCTGACGTTGATGCGCTTCAACGGTCGGGGTCCGGTCCACATCAAGGTGTCGCACAAGGCTGTTCGGTACCGGGAGAGCGACGTCACCGAGTGGGTTGAGAGCCGGGTTCGTCAGCAGTCTTCGCGAGTCGCAAGTTAGACGCGAAAGCGCCTACACGGACAACGTAGACGCCTTCGCGAGATCACCAGATCGCAGACAGGATAACCCGATCATGCCCGCTCGCCACTATGCCCACCGCCCGCCCCTCGAAGCCCTTTCCGATGTCCTGGAAGTTGTCGCCGTCTTGGCTGTTGCGCTGCTGGTGCTCACGACCGCGGCCGTTCTGCTCACCGAGGTGTTCGCATGAGGGGCACACACACGAACCGTATGCATGCCTTCCGTCGTGCCCAGGAGGCGAGCCAGGAGCGGAACGCCGTCGTGCGAAAGCATGCTTCCACTGAGCGCCCGTGGCGTGAGGAGGAGCCTCACGGTGAGGACATGTCGGGCGAGGTGGGCTCATGAGCCGCGCGGTCAGGAAGCACGGATTCGCTATGCTCCCGGACTGGTTCCTGCGGGAGGCGGTCCCTGCTCTCCGTCTCAAGGCTGCCAGCGTCGCGGCTTATGCCGTGCTGTGTGGGTGCGCGGATGCCTCGGGCTACTGCTATCCGTCGTTCGACCTCATTGCGCACGAGGGTGGCATGTCGAGGAACACGGCGGTGCGAGCGGTCAGGGCGCTCATCGACGCGAATCCTCCCTTGGTGAGGCTGGAATCGGTGGGCAACGGGACGTCTCACCGATACCGCGTCCTTGAGCGCCCTGATGCGATGCCGGGCGTACCCGAGATGGTTCGAAAGAACAACGACAATCGGCGTCGCCATCGGCTTCGGCAGCACGGACCTACCCCGGAACTGGGTAGGTCACGGGCGGATGGACCTACCCCGGAGATGGGTAGGTCAGATGCCGGACCTACCCCAGCGTTGGGCATGACCTACCCCAGAGCTGGGCGGGTGCCTACCCCAGAGCTGGGTAGGAAGAACACACAGCAAGAAAACACAGGAAGAACACACGGTGTTGCGCGTGAGCCCGGCGAGACGGCCATGCCCGACGTCGTCCACGAAGACACCGGTGCTCATGCACCGGACGCAACAGAAGATCTTGCCTGGGGATGGCATGGCTTGTTGAACCGTGAGCAGTGGGATGAGTACCGCCCCGAGTGGGAGCGGGTTCACGGCGAGACGCTTCACATCGAGCACACCCGATACTTCCCGACCCCTGACACGTACGCCGATGCGCTTGCGAAGCTCCGCACCGAGCAACCTCGTGGACCGTTCCGCGAAGCGTCATGACCCACCAGAAAGGAAAAGGGCTATGAGTACTCCCAATCCCAAGGAAGTACCGCGTGAGCGTCCCGCGTGGGCTGCGACATCATTCGCGGTCGCCAACCTCGACGACGCCGTACGCCGTTCCCTCGCACGCCTCGATGCTCGTCGTGCCACCCCGACCCAGGTCCGTGACGCTCTCGCATCGTCGGGTGTTCATGTCTCGCTCTCGTGGGCGAACGAATGGTTGGAGGACCGTCGTGCACGTCGCTGATCAGATCGTCTGGGATTACGCAGACGAACGTGGCATCGTTCCCATGCGGGGTCTTGGAAACCTTCCCGGGCACATTCGCGACCACCTCTCTGATTGGATCAGGCGGCCTGCCGCGCCCTGCCCTCACAGCGTCAGCGTCGCCACCATCGGCGGATGCGTCTTCCGGGTCGTCGGGCAGCCCACAGCACTATGCCCGTCGTGCGCTGTGGAGGCCCACATCGAGAGGATTGCGACCGCGTGCGGGATGTGCGGTCATCGCGTTGAGGGGGATGGCCAGCTCACGGCATTCACCGTAGCGGGGAGCACGTTGATACTCGGCGCATGGTGCGCCGCGTGCTGGGAAGGAGAAGACGAATGAACAAGCACACGCAGGCCGGACGGTACATGCGTCATGAGCGGCATGTTCTGGCCGCTGTCGGGACAGGAGGTTCGCTGCCGGAAGTCGTGGGGCGTGTCTCTTACCGGCTCACACCCGGTGAGCGGGACGCCGCTCTGAGGCGCTTGGAGGCAGGCGGTGCAGTCCGCCGTGACGACGCTGGGAACTACAGCCGCGACATCCAGGCGTGGTCGAGTATGAGGAGGGGGCGGAAGTGAACGACCTGAATCAGCGGCTTGCCGGTTTGCGTGGGTGGGTGAGCCGGGACGACGACCGTCGCGAACGTGAGCGGAATCTGCCGAAGGCCCTGTGCAGGAGGTGCGGCGGCATCGCCAAGGCAGGTGAGGGGTCCCGGGACGTTGAACCGGTCACGGGCCTCGTCGCTCTGCCGGGTAGTACCGGGAGAGTAGCGATGCGTAGGGCAGCTGTATCGCCGAAGGACACGGATCAGTGGCGGCGTGAATGCCAGACGTGCGCGACCGCGACGCTGGGGCAGATGTTGAGTGGTGTCCTCGGAACGCCGGTCTCGGAGGCTGACGCGCCGCGAGTCGTGGGGCGGCTCCGCGAGTGGGATGAAATCGGCTTCCCCGTACCGCTGAGCTTCACCGCCGAAGGTGCGGGCATCGCCACAGGGCGTCCGTGGGGTCACGTATCGCTGGATCAGCGGGATGAGGTGCGTCGCGTCCATGCCGAGGTGGTTCGTGAGCGTGTCGCGGGTCCCTGCACCCAGGGCGCGTGCGGTCTTTGCGGGCGTCGTGAAGCGATCCGTTGGTATGAGGGGCCGAGCTTCATGAAGTGGCCTGACGGTTCTCCGGCACCGGTGTGCGGGCCGTGCCAGGAAGTCCTGGATCGTCGGCCTGAAGTTCTCGGCGTGGAAGATCTCCGCGTGCGAGCGGTGGAAGCCGCAACCGGCTTCGCCCAGGCGTTCTACATGGCTCCGGATGATTTCCGTTGCTACTACGAGTCACGGGCCGCGGACGGGAACGGTTTCGCGGAACCGTGGACCTACGGTGACGGCATCGTGTCGTTCGTGGACGCCGTCTGGGAGGACCGTCCGAACCTCGCCCCGGTGGAGCGTCGCGACGAGTTCCGCGCACGCCTTCAGACCCGCCTGGAGACGGCGCGCAGGGTCAAGCAGGAGAAGCTCCACCAGGCAGAATCTGTCGCCTGGTGATCGAGCAGGGGCTGCCCACGGGCGGAGGTGGGAAAACTGTGCTGCGGTGGGCGGCCCCGGTGGGCCTCAGCGATGTTGAGGGCTCACCTGACGCGACAGGACGGCCCGGCCACGTAGAAGGGCCAAGGGCGACAGGGAACGCGTCAGAACGCCGGGAGCAGCGTCGTCAGTCATTCCTCGTCCTGAACGATCTCCGCGTCCACGTACTCGGGATCGAAGATGTTCGCCTCCTCCGGAAGCGGGAGCCCCAGCCCGCGTGCGGCGGCTTCGACCAGCGCGGTGAACTGTTCATCGTCGGGAGCCACCGCAACACGGGTCGGCTGATCGAGGCCGTCCAGCCGTGCCGCTCTCTCCAGCACCGACACCGCTGCCCGAATAGCCGCAGGGGTGGGAGCATCCTCCACCGCGGCAGCAGCGCGCAACCAGAGACGTTCTCCCCGCTGCCGGGCAATCTCGCGCAGCATCTCGCGATCCGGCTGAGGGACGCTCCCGAAGTAGTTCTTCACCGCCCTATATGCCGCAGGGGCGCCGCCGCGCATCCCCAGCGCCTTCGCGATGTCATCCCAACCACCACCGGCAACCCGCATCCGCCAGGCCTTCGACGCCCGGTCAGCGGCGTCAGCCCGAGTCCGACTTACCAAATACTTGTCATTGTGCATACGATCATGATCGTCGCGAGAGGTTAACTTGTGAAGCCCTACGGTATGCCCCTACTTGCCGACCTTTACGCGACGCCCCTGTCTGCTCGTGCGAGCGTTCTGCGCGATCTCTGGACTCGTCACGACGCGCCAATGACTCTGGCATCCGAGGATGAGTGGCTTGAGATCTACGACGGTCTCGGAGGATTCCTGCTCGACGCCGAGGTCAGAGAGGATGCTCGCCCCAAGAATCCTCTGGTGCTGTATCGAGCATCCTCCGCAGCAGGCGTGACCGGTCTTTCGTGGACGCCGTTCAGGCGCACGGCGATCTCTTACAGCCGTCTTCGCTTCGGCGTCCCGATCTGGTCCGCCGAGGTGCCTCCGGATCGCATGCGCGCGGCGTACCCCGGATTGCACTGGGCGGGGCAGTGGAACGAGATTGTCGCCGACGTGAGAGGACTCGCGGTAGCGCCTGTCCCCGCGCTACGTCGTTTGACAACGATCCCGAATGCCGCCCGCGACTCCGAGGATGCCAAGGCGCTCGCGCAGGCACTCAGACGTACAGGATGCTGATGCCAACCAGATCAGCAAGCACGACGAAGATACCGATCACTAGCCCGGCGATCGCCAGGCCTCGCCCTCGGTTCACCCGCTGCGCCCGATTGAGTCCGATTACGGCCCAGATGATCGCGGCGGCTCCGCTGCTGAAACTCACCAGATTCCAGACCAGACTCGGCATCAGGCCCAAGAAAAGCCCGAGGAGCCCCATCACGAGGGACCATGTCGCGGGCGAGTTCTTCCCAGCGGCCAGGTCGCGAGCCTCGTTGTAGAGGCTTCCCGAGCCGGTCGCTGCCGGACCAATCGATGCAAGGTGTTCTGTCCATTGGTTCCCATCCCACCAGCGCTGTAGGTTCGGCTGTTGCGGATCTGGATACCACCCCGCGGGGATAGAGGTTGGCGGCTGTTGAGGTTGCAGAGAGGGATTGGTCACAGTGTCCTCCAAGATCGGGTGGCTATCCATCATCTCTGATGGCTAGCCATAACGTATCGGAAGGTCTGTCGCTGTGGGCTTGAAGGGTGTCCCAGCCTGTCGACGAACCGAACTTTCCTGCGCTTCGTGCTCACCTCGCACATCTTCGCCATGAGCGCGGCTGGAGCTACGACGAGTTGGCCGCGCGTTCAGGCGTGGGGCGCTCAACACTCGTGACGTTGGAGAGCGGAAAGTCACGACGTAACCCGAATAAGCCCGCTACCACCGGCACACTCACAACGTGGTTCCACATCGCGAGAGCATTCGAGATCAGCCTCGGTGACCTCGTAGGACATCTGGACGGGCGTCAGTGAGGAACGGGCCCGAGGAATAGCTCGCCCACTCACGTTCAGCTTCTGGATCGCCCGTAACCATCATCCGATTGAAAGCTGCCAGCTGTGCCCGCTCGCGACCGAAGATCGCTTTGAACGCATCTGCGAGCCCGGTATCCCCGTCGTAGAGGATCGCGCATGCACGAGATGTGAACTCGATGACGTCCCAGAGCAGATGCTGGACATCTCGCCAGTCCTCGTCCACCCAGACAGCAAGCGCGATTGGCACATCCTCCACGCCCGCGTGCCGGATGGGATCTACTGACCAGATCTCAACAAAATCGACTCGCTGCGCAACCGCAGGAAGCGGGTCGACCCAGTCCAGCCGGTGTTCGCGCGTTTCGCCTAGAAGCGGCTCGACCTCGCCGAAAACCATCACGAACTCGGGGTCGGGGATAGTCTCAAGAACCAACGGGCGGCGATGCTTGTCAGTGTTGTGAATCTGCTGAAACCAGGTAATCACGCCGGCGCCCGTGGAGAAAGGCTGCATGGCTTTGAGGGCAGATCGTTGCTGACTGGTTAGCACGGCAAGATGACGCTTCTGCTCGACCTTGCTCCATTCCTCAGCTGTACTCGCGATGGGAAAGTACGTGCCCCGTTCCTCAGACCTGGTTAATGGTGGCGAGGCTGCCTCGCTAGCTGCCGTGTACATCGCGATGTCGAGCAATGAACGAGCACGACCGAGGATGTCGCGGAACTCCTCGGTCAACCCGTTCGGTTTCAACTCTCCTCTGACGCCGTACCGATAGACGATTCGATGCTCGCCATCACGGCGAGGTACCGCACGAACCACGACTCGATCTCGATGATGTTTCGCGGCCTTCTCAAGGAACTCGAATGACTCTTGTATCAGATACACGAATCGCTCACTCCACACCGAGTGCCCCAACTCCTCTGCCATAGCCGGAGTCTAGCCAGCGGTCACGCTTTCCGTGCTACAGAATTACTCCGATCCGCGCAGGTTCGTTCTGACGATCAGCGGCCCTATGAAAGCATCCCTGACGGAATCAAGACCCCGGGGGAGGGGATCGTCCGGTCGCATCCTGTGATGCCCACTGTTTGCCCACAACATGTGGGCGTGACATCGAGTTTCATCGGATAGCTATCAGCATCCACTTGCGGCACTATGACTGGGCAGGATCGGCATGGGCGCGAGATGGTGCAGCGGGCATAGGGGTTTCAAGTCCCACCGGCCCCACTCATCCCGACGACGAGGGGTCGTCGATGAGCTCCAGAAGTCGTCTCAGCTCGTCGCGGATCTCGGAGTGATCGTATTGGCCGGCTCGGCTCTCGCCCGAGATCACCCCCGAGCGGCGTACGGCTCGGAAGTCCCCGAAGGGGAACGAATAGGCCTGCTTCGTCTCCGGGTTCTCCGATCTGTCGACACCCAGATGCCAGTGGGAGAACTCGGTCCATCCGTGCTCGTGGATGAAGGCGTTCTCCTCGTCGACCGTGGGGGCGGCCTCCGACCAGTCGTCCCGTTCGTCCCTGACGACGTCGCCGTCCCCGACGAGCCTGCGGGCCTGGCGCGCCGCGGGACGGTTCAGTTCGATGCTCATGACCCGTCTTCGTCCTGGACGTCCTGTCCGGGCTCCGCCTGCGGCCGGCCGGTCACTCCGATGCCGACGGCTTCATGGCTGGGCTGCGGTTCGGAACGGGGCGGCGCCTTCGGCTCCTCCTCCGGATCCTTCTCGGTGCTGGGCTCCTGCAGCTGATCGTTCGAGGGCGTCTCCTCTTCGGAGGCCTCGGGAGCGCCGGAGAGGTCGCTCACGGCAGCACCCGGTCGTCATCGGGGGCGCCGGCGGCGAGACGGTCCGCCTCGGCGCTGTCGACGCGCGACGGATCGACGTCCGGATCGAGCACCTCCTCGCCGTCCACCTCATGGGTCGCCTGATCCTTCGCGTCCCGCTCGCCATCAGGGAACGGGAACGCGGGAGGGAATGCGTTCGACATGGTCTTCTCCTCTCGTGATGCGATCACGGTAGGACGCGGGGAGCGATTCCCCCACCCGGTTGACGCGGAGCGCCGGCCGGGCTAGCTCCTCACATCACATCGCCGATGTAGGAGTACTTCACGAACACCTCCGCGGCGATGCCGGATTCCTCCAGCACCCCCTGGACGGCGGTCATCATGTAGTTGGAGTCCCATCCCATGTAGAGGAAGTGCGTCTCGTCCAGCTCGTCCCACTGCCCCTTCCACGCCATCGCGTCGTACAGCGGGCCGCCGTGCGCCGCGCTGTACGACAGGGCGGCGGCGCGGTCGTCGGTCCAGGCGCGCCGGAACACCCTGTTGAACAGGTATCTGACGTCCTGGACCTCCCAGTGCTCGCCGCGGTACTCCACGTAGGAGAACTCGCGCTCCCACCCTGCGAGCCAGCCGCGTCGGCGCACGGCGTCGAGGATCGGGGTGAGACCGTCGTCGTCGATCTCCAGGACGTCGGGGCGGGCCCAGATGCGCAGGAACTCCTCGGTGAGCTGCTCCGTGCGCCGTGAGATCGCGGAGGTCCCCCAGCTGCCCGCCTCGGTGAGGACGCGAGTGGCGAGCACCGCACTGCGGGCGTAGGCGTCCCGCTGCTTCTCAGGGAAGGAGGCTCCGAACACGCGCTCGGCGAGTCCCTGCTCCAGCAGGGTGAGGTTGCCGAGCGTCGGGGCGAGCGCCCTGTGGCTGTTCTGCTCGTCCTCCGAGTACTCGTTCCACCCTCGGACCCCGTCGCCGGACCAAGACTCTCCCGGGGCCAAGGGCACGATGTGCTCCAGGTCGAAGGCGGACGCATCCGGCACGTTCTCGAGCCTTCCGAGGACGTAGGCCGCGTGGGGGAGCTCGCGGTACTTCAGGAATGCGCTGACCCGCTCGTCGGAGGGGGTGATGCGGGCGAACGCGCGCTTCAGGGATGCCGCGCCCTCTTCACGTGCACGGCAGAGCCGCGCGATCAGCCGGTCGGTCGGCAGGTTGACGACGGCGCGGCGGAGATAGAGCGCCTGGATCCACTCCAGCGTCTCCACCAGCTCGTCTCGGCCGATGCGCCCGCGACGGTGATCGCTGTAGGCGCTCATGACGAGCGGATACGACGCGCGGCCGAAGGCGTTCACGTACTCGAGCTGTCGTCGGACGTCGGGGTCGCTCTCGCGCGAAGGATCGAGCATGATGCCGTACAGCTCGGCGAAGTGGCGCCAGATCTCGGCATCCGCCTGCAGCTGTGCGACATCCACACGCGGGAACGAGCGTCGGAAGGCGCTGTAGACGCCGTGCTCGCCGCCGGCAGCGAGCTCGCGGCCCGTCGTCATCACGAGGTAGTGCCGCCAGAAGGCGCCGATGCTCTCGCCGGTATGCTGCTCGATGGGCAGCCAGAAGCGTTCCTCCACCTCCTGCTGCTCGCCATGGGTGAGGCCCATCAGGATGTAGTTGTGGATCAGCTCGTGGTCGCGCAGCGGCTCCCCTGTGGAGTTCAGGCTCTCGAAGATCTGCTGCGCGTTGGCGTCGGGGCCGAGCGTGATCGACACATGCTCCAGCTTCTTGAGTCCCCTCCAGATGCGCGGCGCCTCCTCGGCGTGCACCTGGCTGCGGAAGAACGCGTAGTTGTCGTCGAAGCGGGATTCGCGGTCGGCGTCGTCCCTGCGGTCCAGGACGACCGAGTCGTAGAGCTCGGCCCACGCGTCATGGGGGCGCAGCCGCGTGCGGCGATCGTCCGCCGAGCGGATCAGCACCCGCTCGAGCTCCGCGGCCATGCCGGGGTCGGAGTCCCGCACGGTGTGGTGCAGCGCGGCCGCGAGCAGCATCAGCGTCGTGATGCGCTGCTGGCCGTCGATGAGGATGAGGTCCGCGTCGGAGGCGTCCTGCGCGGAGAGGATCGACCCGATGAAGTGCCGGTGGCGCTCGTCCTCGTCGGCGACGGCGCGCACGTCCGAGAGCAGCCGTTCGCAGGCGCCGATGTCCCACCTGTACTGCCGTTGATACACCGGCACCACGATCGCCGTGCCGGGAGAGGAGAGCCATTCGACGGTGCCGGTCGCGGTCGCTTCGACATTGGTGGCCGTTGCCATGTTCTTCGCTCTTGCTCCTCACCACGACGGAAACCCGCGCTCCGCCGTCATCGAGTCTAGCCCGGGCGGATTTTCCACGGTCGAGCTCCACGGCGCGTCCGGGATGCGCTGTTAGGCTTGCCTTATCAGGGCCTGTTAAAACGTGCTGGCCCCCGATGAAAGGAACATGACTCGATCATGGGATACATCAAGTCCGAGTACCTCGAAGAGCGCGGTTTCGTCGTCCTCGACAGCTACAACCAGGCGCTCGACCCCAAGGAGTGGCTGGACATCGAGTACGTCGACTGGAAGTCCTCCGGCGACACGCGCTTCGCTCCGCTCGCGAGCGCCAAGGGCGACATCGAGTGCAACGGCTTCTGGAACCACAAGCCGCCGCGCACGGACAAGGACGGCGTCTGGATCCCCTCGCAGACGGAGAAGGCGCCGATCCTCACGCGTCGCGCGCAGGAGCCGGGTGCCAACGTGGGCCGTTGCCGCATCATCGAGCTGCAGCCGAACACCTACGGCGACTGCCTGTACAACCTCCATCAGGACGACAACAACAGGCTGAATCCGGATGGAACCGGCTGGGTGGTCCGCGGCTTCTTCAACCTGACGGACGACAAGGACAGCTTCTTCGTCCTGCGCGAGAACCGCACGGACCCCGCGGGTGAGGTGCGCATCGCGCTTCCGGCCGGCGCGCAGCTGATCATCGACACGCAGCGCCTCTGGCACGCAGCGACCCATGTGGGCACCGAGCCGCGCTACAACCTCATCACGTCGTGGACCTCCGGACCCGAGCTCGACGCCTACATCGAGAAGTACCACGGCACGGATCAGGTCGAGAACCACCCGGTCCCGCAGGACGTCCTCGAGGCCGGCTACATCGAGCAGGCCCGTAAGGACGCGGCCCGCGCCGCCTACTACGCGGCCAAGGGACAGCAGGTCAAGCAGGCCATGAGCGAGGCATAGGCACGCCGATCGCGACGGCGGCCCTGGTCGACATCGACCCGGGCCGCCGTCGTCGAATCACACGCTTGTCATTTCGCCCGTCTTGGGCGAGAATGGCCCTACAACCGCATATTCTCGCCACTTCGTTGGCTCAGGTCGTTGGGGAAGACGCACCTGATGAAACGGAGAGATCATGGCGACGGCTTACGCACGCGGAGTGGTGTACATCCACTCCGCGCCTCGCGCGCTCTGCCCGCACCTTGAATGGGCGGTGGGACGCGCCATCGGTCGTGCGGTGAACTTCGATTGGGACGAACAGCCCGTC
The DNA here is from genome assembly GCF_054780175.1 of Microbacterium tumbae. NCBI lineage: Bacteria > Bacillati > Actinomycetota > Actinomycetes > Micrococcales > Microbacteriaceae > Microbacterium > Microbacterium tumbae. The sequence continues at coordinate 585,769 of NZ_BAAGWV010000002.1, read as the reverse complement.
CTCGAAGGATCTCGCCGGGCCGAGTTCTACTGGGACGGCCCCGTCGGCACGGGGGCTGCCCTCGCCACGGCGATCCGCGGCTGGGAGCATCTCCGCTTCGAGGTCACAGAGGATCCCACGCCGCGCAGCGACGGCGGGCGTTGGCTGCACACTCCCGATCTCGGCATCCATTACGCGCAGACGGATGCCGCGGGAAACATCGTCATCGGCGAGGATCGCATCCGCTACGCGATGGAGATCGCGGCCGGAGACGCGACCGAGCTGCAGCGCGAACTCGACGTCGCGTTGGGATCGGCGTGGGACGAGGAGCTGGAGCCCTTCCGCCACGCCAGCGACGATGCGCGGGTCGTCTGGCTCCACAAGGTCGGCTGACCGCCGCGGGCTCGGGGCGGGAAGGCGGAAGTACCGGCCGCCGGTGGAACATCCCGGAGACTGAGAAACCGAAGCCCGCCCCGCATGACCAAGGCCCCGTCCCCCGGCAGGAACCGGAGACGGGGCCTTCGTCATGCACACCCCGGGAAGGGCGAGCCGTCAGCCCTCGTAGTCGGCGATCGCGACGACCGCGTTGTGGCCGCCGAAGCCGAAGGAGTTGCTGATCGCGAGCTGCGGGCCGTCGCCGAGCGGCTGGGGGTCGCCCGAGACGCGCAGCGGGATCTCGGGGTCCTGCGTCGTGAGATTGATCGTGGGAGGCGCGACGCGGTCTCGGATCGCGAGAATGGCGAAGATCGCCTCGAGGGCGCCCGTGCCGCCGAGGAGGTGGCCCGTGGACGCCTTCGTCGCCGAGACCGGGACCTCGTGAACGCGATCGCCGATCACGTTCTTCAGGGCGATGTACTCGTTGGGGTCGCCCACCGGTGTCGAGGTGGCATGCGCGTTGACGTGGGTGATCTCGTCCGGCGTGCGACCGGCGGCCTCGAGCGCCAGCGTCACCGCCCTGGTCGCACCCTCGGGAGCGTTGGCCGTGATGTGATAAGCGTCGGCCGTGACGCCGCCGCCGACGATCTCCGCGTAGATCCTCGCTCCGCGCGCCTTGGCGTGCTCCTCGGTCTCGACGATCAGAGCGGCTGCTCCTTCGCCCATGACGAAGCCGTCGCGGTCGACGGAGTACGGACGGGAGGCGGTGGCCGGATCGTCGTTGCGGCGCGAGAGCGCCTGCATCGACGCGAAGGAGGCGATCGTGATGGGGTGGATGGCCGACTCGGTGCCTCCCGCGATCACCACGTCCGCGAGGCCCGCCTGGAGGTGCTCGTAGGCGTTCACGAGGGACTCGGTGCTGGAGGCGCAGGCGGAGGCGACCGTGCGGGCGAAGGCGCGTGCCGTGAAGTGCAGCGAGAGGTTGCCCGCGGCCGAGTTCGGCATGAGCATCGGGACCGTCATCGGCATGACGCGTCGCGGACCCTTCTCGCGCAGGGTGTCCCAGGCGTCCAGCAGCGTCCACACGCCGCCGATGCCGGTGGCGAAGTCGACGCCGAGGCGCTCGGGGTCCACGTCGGGGGAGCCGGCATCCGCCCAGGCCTCCATGGCCGCGATGAGCGCGAACTGGGAGGAGGGGTCGAGACGCTTGGCGACGGGGCGCGCCAGCACCTCCTCCGGACGCACGATCGCCTCGGCGGCGAAGGTCACCGGCAGCTCGAGCTCCGCGACCCATTCGTGTTCGAGGGAGCGTCCTCCGGAGGCGCCGGCGAGCAGGTTGGTCCAGTTCTCCGGAGCGGTGCCGCCGATGGCGGAGGTGGCGCCGATGCCGGTGACGACGATGCGCTTGGTCATGGGGGTGTGGTTCCTTGTCGAGCGGGGGTCGGGAGGGGAGCCGGCAAGCCGGAGGATGCCACGCCCGCGGGCGCGGCACCCGTCGGGTCTTACTCCTGGCCGGCGACGATGAAGCTGACGGCGTCGCCCACGGTCTTGAGGTTCTTGACCTCGTCGTCGGGGATCGTGACGCCGAACTTCTCCTCCGCGTTGACGACGATCGTCATCATCGAGATCGAGTCGATGTCGAGATCGTCGGTGAAGGACTTCTCGAGCGCGACCTCCGAGGCGTTGATGCCCGTCTCGTCGGTGATGAGCTCGGCGAGGCCGGCGAGGACCTCATCGTTGGTGAAAGCCATGTGGTTTTCCTCTTTCTTGCGGGTTGTAATCGGAACCGTGGAACAGTCTAGGCAACCGCGGACGCGGATCAGGGGAGGACGACGACCTGAGCCGCGAACACGAGCCCGGCGCCGAAGCCGATCTGCAGGGCGAGGCCTCCGGACAGCTCGGGATGCTCGGACATCAGGCGGTGGCTCGCGAGCGGGATCGAAGCGGCCGAGGTGTTGCCCGTCGTCTCGATGTCGCGGGCGATCACGGTGCTCTCCGGGAGCTTCAGCTGCTTCGCGAACTCGTCGATGATGCGCATGTTCGCCTGGTGGGGGATGAATGCGGCGAGGTCGGATGCCTCGACGCCCGCGACCTCCAGAGCCTCGCGGGCAACCTTGGCCATCTCCCAGACGGCCCAGCGGAACACCGTCGGGCCCTCCTGGCGCAGGGTCGGCCACGGCGCCAGGCCGTCGCGGAACTCCGTGAGCGTGTGGTTCATGCCGACGGCATCCGCCTTCGAGCCGTCGGAGCCCCAGACGGCGGGGGCGATCCCGGGGGTCTCGCTGGGTCCGATGAGCGCTGCGCCCGCCCCGTCGCCGAGGAGGAAGGAGATGCTCCGGTCGGCCGGGTCGACGATGTCGGAGAGCTTCTCGGTGCCGATGACGAGGGCGTAGTGCGCGGCCCCGGTGCGGATCAGCGCGTCGGCCTGTGCGACCGCGTAGGCGTATCCGGCGCACGCGGCGTTGATGTCGTAGGCGGCGGCCGGGTTGGCGCCGACGCGGTCCGCGACGATCGCCGACACCGACGGGGACTGCTTCGGGTTGCTGATGGTGGCGACGATCACGAGGTCGACCTGCGAGGCGTCGACGCCGCTGTTCGCGATGGCCTCCGCGGCGGCGTCCGTCGCGAGATCGATGGCATCGGTGCCGGCGGCGGCCCGCGCCCTGGTGACGATGCCCGTGCGCTGGCGGATCCACTCGTCGCTCGAGTCGATCGGGCCGATGAGGTCCTCGTTCGGCACCGCGTTCTCGCCGCGCGCCGCGCCGTAGGCATAGATGCGGGTGTAGGCCGGGCCTGAGGCCTGCTTGAGCACGGCGGTCACTTCGTCTCGCTTCGCTCGCTCAGTACGGCGGTCATGCGGCTGCTCCGTTCAGCAGCTCCACGGCTGCGTCGAGGTCTTCGGGGGTCTTGACGGCGACGGCGGGAATGCCGCGCAGTCCGCGCTTGGCGAGCCCGGTGAGCGCGCCCGCAGGAGCGAGCTCGATGAGGCCGGTGATGCCGTGCGCGGAGAACGACGCCATGTCCAGGTCCCAGCGGACCGGCGATGCCACCTGGCCGACGAGCAGGTCGAGCGCCTGCGCGCCGTCGGAGACGACGGATCCGTCGTGGTTGGTCCAGAGCGTGAGGGAGGGCGCGGATGCCGTGATCCCCGCCACGGCCGCGCGGAGCTCCTCGACGGCGGGCGACATGTACGAGGTGTGGAACGCCCCGGCCACCTGCAGCGGGATGACACGGGTGCCCTTGACGGGGTCGGCCGCGAGCGCCGCGAGGGCGGGGAGGGTGCCGGCGACGACGAGCTGGCCGCCGCCGTTGTAGTTCGCGGGGGAGAGGCCGAGCTCGGCGATGCGGGCCAGGACGGTCTCCTCGTCGCCTCCGAGGATCGCGCTCATGCCGGTGGGCGTCTGCGCCGCGGCATCCGCCATCGCACGTCCGCGGACTCCGACGATGCGCATGCCGTCCTCCGCGCTGATGACGTCGGCGCCGACGAGGGCGGCGATCTCACCGACGGAGTGCCCGGCGATGCCGTCGGCCCTGCGCCCTGCGCGTTCGACCAGCACCTGGCCGGCGATGATCGACGCCGCGACGATGAGCGGCTGTGCGATCCGCGTGTCGCGGATCGTGTCGGCATCCGAGACCGTGCCGTGCCGGACCAGATCGACCTCGGCGGCATCGGAGTAAGCAGCGATCCGATCGGCGACGCCGTCGAGTTCGAGCCAGGGCGCGAGGAAACCGGGGGTCTGAGAGCCCTGTCCGGGGCAGGCGACGACAATCACCTGACCAGTCTGCCAACGATTTCCCCCAGAGGGTGGATGATCTCTCACAAGATTACGGAAAACCCTTGTGTGTGGCGTACAGCGCTTAGCGCAGGCGCCGCGGGTTCGGACGACGGCGCACGGGATCGACCGTGCCGATCGAGCCGAGGATCAACGCGGTCTGGAGGATCAGCGCCTCACGGGGGCCGGTCGCATCCCAGCCGATGACCTCGCTGACGCGCTTCAGGCGGTATCGGACCGTGTTGGGGTGCACGAACAGCTCGCGCGCCGTGGCCTCGAGGGACCGGCCGTTGTCGAGGTAGCTCCACAGCGTGGTGACGAGGTCGGTGGAATGCGCCTGCAGGGGACGGTGGATCCGCTCGATCAGCGTCTGCTTGGCCAGCGGATCGCCGGCGAGCGCGCGCTCCGGAAGCAGGTCGTCCGCCTCCACAGGACGTGGTGCTCCGCGCCATGCGCGGGCGACGGCGAAGCCGGCGAGGGCTGCCCTGGCGCTCTGTCCGGCGTCGACCAGGGCTGCGACCGCCGGGCCGACGACGACGTATCCGGGGCCGAAGGACGGTTCGAGCCGTGCGGCGATCTCGTCGAACGCGAGCTCGTCGTCCTCGCGGTCCTGGGCATCCGTCTGGGCACGGCCCACGACCAGGACGAGCCGCGAGCCCTGCACGCCGACGAGCACGTCGACGGCGAGCTTGCGCGCGGTCCTGCGGACCTGGTCGATGTCGAACTGCGCCGGCGTTGTGCCCACGATGACGCAGACCTCGCCATGGCCGTGCCAGCCGAGGGCCGCGATGCGGCTGGGCAGCTCCTCGTCGGCCTCGCCCGTGAGGATGGAGTCGACGACGAGCGCTTCCAGCCGGGCATCCCACAGCCCGCGCGCCTCGGCGGCACGGGCATAGACGTCGGCGGCGGCGAAGGCGACGTCGCGCGAGTAGAGCAGGATCGCCTCGCGGAGGTGCTCGCCCTTGCCGGCGACCCGCTCCTCGGTGACCTCGACGGTCACGCGGATCAGCTGGAGCGTCTGGGTGAGGCTGACGCTGCGCAGCAGCTCCCGAGGGGCCGCGGCGAAGATGTCTGCCGCGATCCACGGCGTAGACGTCGGATCGTCGTACCACTGGATGAACGACGTGATTCCCGCCTGCGCCACCAGCCCGACCGCGGAGCGGCGGGCCGGCGGCATGTCGGCGTACCAGGGGAGGGTGTCCTCCAGGCGCGTGATCGTCGCGGTGGCCAGGTCTCCCGAGATCCGGCGCAGCCAGGCCAGGGTCGACGCCTTGTCCATCGACGCGGGAGGCGAGCCTGTCACGGCGGACTCAGCTCTCGCCGCCGGCGTTCCCGCTCGTGCCGGCGTTGACGTTGTGCAGATCGTACTTCTCGATCGCCTGGGCGATGACGGAGCGATCGAGCGTGCCCTTGTCGGCGAGGCCCTGCAGGGCGCGGACGACCATGGAGGGTCCGTCGATCTTGAAGAACCGCCGGGCGGCGGCACGCGTGTCGGCGAAGCCGAAGCCGTCCGCGCCGAGCGTGTAGTAGTCACCGGGGACCCACTGGCGGATCTGATCCTGTACCGCGTGCATGAAGTCGCTCGTCGCGACGAACGGCCCCTCCGCGGACGACAGCTTCTGCGTCAGATAGGGGATCTTCGGCTCCTCGGCAGGGTGCAGGAAGTTGTGCTCGTCGGCGGCGAGGCCGTCGCGGCGCAGCTCGGTCCAGCTCGTGACGGACCAGACATCCGCGACGACGCCCCAGTCCTCGGCCAGCAGCTCCTGCGCCTCGAGCGCCCACGGCACGCCGACGCCCGAGGCGAGCAGCTGCACGCGCGGGCCTTCGCCCTCGCCGGCGGAGATGCGGTGGATGCCCTTGACGATGCCGTCGACGTCCACATCCTCCGGCTCGGCCGGCTGCTTCATCGGCTCGTTGTAGACCGTCAGGTAGTACATGACGTCCGGGTCGGGGTGCGAGCCGCCGTACATGCGCTCGAGGCCCGACTGCACGATGTGCGCGACCTCATACCCGAACGCGGGATCGTAGGAGATGGTGGCCGGGTTGGTCGATGCGAGCAGCGGCGAGTGGCCGTCGGCATGCTGCGTGCCCTCGCCGGTCAGCGTCGTCCGTCCGGCCGTCGCGCCGATGACGAAGCCGCGGGCCATCTGGTCGCCTGCGGCCCAGAAGGCGTCGCCGGTGCGCTGGTAGCCGAACATCGAGTAGAAGATGTAGATCGGGATCAGCGGCTCGCCGTGAGTCGAGTACGACGTCCCCGTCGCGGTGAACGCGGCGGTGGCGCCGGCCTCGTTGATGCCGACGTGCATGATCTGCCCCTGCGGGCTCTCCTTGTACGCCAGGAGGAGCTCACGGTCGACCGAGGTGTAGTTCTGGCCGTTGGGGTTGTAGATCTTCGCGGTCGGGAAGTAGGCGTCCATGCCGAAGGTGCGAGCCTCGTCCGGGATGATCGGGACGACGCGCTGACCGAAGCCGTTCACGCGCATGAGGTCCTTGAGCATGCGGACGAACGCCATCGTGGTGGCGACCTCCTGGTTGCCAGAGCCCTTCTTCAGGAGCGCGTAGTCCTTGTCCTCCGGAAGGGAGAAGGGCACATGCGTGCTGCGACGCTCGGGGAGGAAGCCGCCCAGGGCGCGACGGCGCTCCAGCATGTACTGGATCGTCTCGTCCTGCGCGCCGGGGGTGTAGTACGGCGGACGGTACGGGTCGGCTTCGAGCTGCGCGTCCGAGATCGGGATGTGCATGGTGTCGCGGAACAGCTTGAGGTCGTCCAGCGTCATCTTCTTCATCTGATGGGTCGCGTTGCGGCCCTCGAAGTGCGGGCCGAGGCCGTAGCCCTTGACCGTCTTGGCGATGATGACCGTCGGCTGTCCCTTGTGCTCCATCGCCGCCTTGTAGGCCGCGTACACCTTGCGGTAGTCATGGCCGCCGCGGCGGAGGTGCCAGATGTCGTCGTCGGAGTAGTCCTTGACGAGGGCGAGCGCTCGCTCGTCCCGACCGAAGAAGTTGTCCCGCACATAGGCGCCGTTCTCGGCTTTGTAGGTCTGGAAGTCCCCGTCGGGGGTGACGTTCATGAGGTTCAGGAGGGCGCCGTCGGTGTCGCGGGCGAGCAGGTCGTCCCACTCCCGTCCCCAGACGACCTTGATGACGTTCCATCCGGCGCCGCGGAAGAACGACTCCAGCTCCTGGATGATCTTGCCGTTGCCGCGGACCGGGCCGTCGAGGCGCTGAAGGTTGGCGTTGATCACGAAGGTGAGGTTGTCCAGGCCCTCGTTGGCGGCGACCTGGAGCTGTCCGCGGGACTCGACCTCGTCCATCTCGCCGTCGCCGAGGAAGGCCCAGACGTGCGAGTCGGCGACGTCCTTGATGCCGCGGTTGGCGAGGTACTTGTTCGTCATCGCCTGGTAGATCGCGTTGATCGGGCCGAGGCCCATCGACACCGTCGGGAACTGCCAGAACTCCGGCATCATGCGCGGGTGCGGGTAGGAGGGCAGGCCGTTCGGCGCGCCGGACTTCTCCTGACGGAAAGCGTCGAGCTGGGCCTCGGTCAGCCGGCCCTCGAGGAATCCGCGCGCGTAGGCGCCGGGGGAGGCGTGGCCCTGGTAGAAGATCTGGTCGCCGCCGGAGGGGTCGTTCTGGCCGCGGAAGAAGTGGTTGAAGCCGACCTCGTACAGCGAGGCCGCAGAGGCGTAGGTGGAGATGTGCCCGCCGACGCCGACGCCCGGACGCTGGGCGCGGTGCACGGTGACGGCGGCGTTCCAGCGGATCCAGTGACGATAGCGCCGCTCGAGCTCCTCATCGCCGGGGAACTCCGGCTCGTTCTCCGGGGCGATCGTGTTGATGTAGTCGGTGGTGGGGACCATCGGAACGCCGAGGTGCAGATCCTTCGACCGCTTGAGCAGGCTGAGCATGATCTCGCGACCACGGCCGTGGCCCTTCGCATCGACGAGCTCGTCGAGGGACTGCTGCCATTCGCCGGTCTCTTCCGGATCGCTGTCGAGGGGGCCCTGGGAGTACGGATCCTGGTCGTGGACGGTCACGGGGAGCCTTTCGTCAAGCTGGCAGGTCTTGCCAAGGAAACGGGAAGCGACACGGGGAGCCTTGTCGGCTCGGCACAACGCGCGCCGGATTCAGCCTATCCCTGTTCCACGAACTCGTCGCACATCCGCCGGGGCGAGCACAGCGCCGCGGAGCATGACGGCGGAGGAGGCGTCCGCCCCGGAACGTCATCCCCGCAAGGACGCGGCGGCCGCCTCGAGCGTCTCGGCCGAGGCCTGCAGCAGGGCGAGCTCGTCGGGGGAGAAGACGATGCTCCGGATCGGGAACGCGCCGCGCGCGCTCACGATCGACGGGACGGACAGGGCGGCGCCGTCCACCCCATGGAAATCGTGCAGGACGGTGCTCACAGGCATGACGGCGTGCTCGTCGCGGAGGATCGCCTCGACGATGCGGGCGCTGGAGAGCCCGATCGCATAGTTGGTCGCGCCTTTGCCGCGGATCACCCTGTATGCCGCATCGCGCACCTCGGCGGCGATCTCTCCCAGCTCGCCGAGCGTCAGCCGCGGGTGGTCCGGCGTCTCCCAGTCGAGCAGCGGCACGGTGCCGATGGTGGCGCGGGACCAGAGCGGGAACTCCGTGTCGCCGTGCTCGCCGACGATGTACGCGTGCACGCTCGACGTCGCGACGCCGGTGCGCTCGGCGAGCTTCCATCGCAGTCGCGAGGTGTCGAGGACCGTTCCCGAGGCGAACACGCGCTCGGGGGGAAGGCCCGTCTCCTGCTGGGCGACGACCGTCAGGACGTCGCAGGGGTTCGTGACGATCACATAGATCGCGTCCGGGGCCGCGTCGAGCAGGCGGGGCATCATGGTGCGGATGATGCGGGCATTCGTCTCTGCGAGCTCGATGCGCGTCTGGCCGGGGCGCTGCTTCGCCCCCGCCGTGATCACGACGACGTGGGAGCCCGCGACGACGGAGATGTCGCTGCCGCCGACGATGTCGCTCGATCCGGTGAACTGCGTTCCGTGCGCGAGGTCGAGCGTCTCGGCCTCGACCTTCTCCGCGGCGATGTCGTACAGCGCGATGCGGCGCGCCGAGCCCCGGATCAGCGCCGCGTACGCCACGCTCGATCCCACGCTTCCCGCGCCGACCACCGTGAGCTTCGCGTTCTCGATGATCCGCATGCCACCAGTCTCACAGGTGGGATGCCCACGGGCCAGAGCGCGCGTGCCGAGCACGATGTGGGCCCTGCCGGGATCGAACCGACGACATCCACGGTGTAAGCGTGGCGCTCTACCAGCTGAGCTAAAGGCCCTGACCCTCCCAGCCTACCGGGCGGCGCGCATCGGCTCGGCCTGGGGCGGAGAGCGGTCGATCAGGATGCGGGAGCGCGTGCGGCCTGCGTGCTCAACGGTCCGGCGAGCCGTTGCGGACGACGAGCGCCGACGCACCGCGGCCGACCCGCACGACCTGCTGTCCGAGGACGATGATCACCGCGAGCGGGAACCCGATCCAGAAGAGGTTCGGCAGCACCGCGACGGCCAGGAAGCCGAGCAGGTCGCCGCGTTCGAGCGACTGCCGCGTCATCTCCAGCCCGCTCGAGGCTTCGACGAGGAAGTAGATCACGGTCTTCCAGAAGGTCGCGACGGAGACGATCAGAGCCAGCACCAGCCCCGACCAGCGCCGCAGGTGGAAGAAAATCCAGACGATCACGAGGACCTCGAGGAGGTTCGCCCAGCTCTGGGCGCTTCCGAAGGCGTCGAACTGCGCGTAGCGGTGGTCGAAGGTCCCGTAGAGCACATGGCCCGGCCAGACTCCGGCGAGCGGTCCTCCCGCATGCGAGACGGGTCCGAGCAGCACATAGCAGGCGTCGTAGGTCTGGATCGCGGCGGTCACGCAGAGCCAGACGATCACCCATCCCGGCATCCGCAGATCTTCGGGATCCAGGGCCGGGGCGTCGCGCGCATCGGTTGCGGTCATGGCGGAGAGTGTAGCGACAGGTCTGAGCGGCGACGTCGTGACGCTCCGCAGGACTATGCGCTCGTCGCTGAACGCGCGCGTGCCGGCCACAGGCGGCGGGGGAGCTCGAACAGCAGGCTCACCGGCATCCTCCGTCCGAGGAGCGCGAGCACCGAGGAGATCGCGACCGTGGCGAGGAAGATGACGACCAGCGCGACGGTCGGCTGTGCCAGCCCGGCCTTGGCCGCGAGCCAGCCCAGCGCCGCGAACACCGGATAGTGCGAGGTGTAGTAGATCAGCGAGTACCGGCCGACGAAGCGCGCGGGCGCGAGCCACCGGACATCCGGGATCGTCGCGGCGACGCGGACCAGGATGAGGATGCCGAGCATGGCCGGGATCGCCGCCAGCGGCTGATACCAGAGGCCGCCGTCGCGGCCGTCGGCGGCGGCGAGCTGGCCGTCGACGCCCGAGTACACGGCGATAGCGAGCGGGACGACGGCCAGGACCGCGGCCGTCCGGACGCCGAGCAGGCTCGCGTACCGGTCCCAGTGCTTCTCGATGAACGCGCCGAGGAAGAAGAACGGCATCAGGTAGAGGAACCGCTGCAGGAGCTCGAGCCCGGGGTCGGTCACGGCGAACGCGCCCGCCAGCGGGAGCACGATGAGCACCCAGATCGGGATCCAGCGGATCAGCAGCGCGATCAGGTAGTAGGCCAGCACGAACTGCATGAACCACAGATAGGTGTTGAAGAGGTCCAGCGAGAACGCGCCGTCCACGACGAACTCCATGGCCGCGTAGACGAGCGTCCAGACGACGATCGGCCAGAGGATCCGGCGGATCTTGCCCCAGACGTACTCGCCGGCGGGGCGCTTGAGGGACCCGGCGACGAGCAGACCGGACAGGAACATCAGCATCGGCATCCGGAAGGGCGCGAAGAAGTCGCTCAGGAAGACGAAGGCCTCGGGAAGGTCCCCGATCCGGTACTCGACCGTCTGCGTGCTGTGGTGCAGGATGACGAGCAGGATCGAGAGGCCGCGCAGGACGTCCATCCACCCGATCCTGCGACTGTGCCGCTCGAGCGCGTTGCGGATGTCGCCGCCCCGCCGGGTCGCGGCCTCCGCCCTGGTGCGGGGCGGGGCGTCGGACTTCTCAGGCGATTCGGGCACGCGGCGAGTATACCGATCGCCCGCTACGACTCCTCGTGCGTGCGCGGGTCGGCGCCGAACAGGCGGCCGTCCGGCCGTCCGAGCGCGGTGATCGCGTCGATCTCCGCGGAGTCCAGCGCGATGTCCGCGGCGGCGAGGTTCGCCCGCTGATGCTCCGGAGAGGCCGCCTTGGGGATCGAGACGACCTCGCGCGCGACATGCCAGGCCAGCACGACCTGAGCGGGGCTGACGTCGTGCGCCGCGGCGATCTCGACGATCACGGGTTCGTCCAGCAGCTCGTCGGCATGTCCGATCGGGCTCCACGCCTCGGTGATGATCCCGTGCTCGCGGTGGTAGGCGAGCTGTTCGACCTGCGGGAAGTACGGATGCAGCTCGATCTGATTGACGACGGGGCGGACGCCGGTCTCCTTCTCCAGGCGCTCCAGGTGCTCGGGGAGGAAGTTCGACACGCCGATCTGACGGACGATGCCGCGCTGCTGCGCGTCGACGAGCGCCGACCAGGCCTGGACGTACTCGCCCTGGCTGGGGTTGGGCCAGTGGATCAGATGCAGATCGGTGGCGTCGAGGCCGAGCCGGCTGCGGCTCTCCTCGATGCTCCAGCGCGCCTTCTCGCCGGCGTGATGGCGACCGGGAAGCTTCGTGGTCACGATGACCTCGGCCCCGGCGGCGGAGGCATCCGCGACGCCGCGGCCCACGGAGCCTTCGTTCTCGTAGTTGAAAGCCGAGTCGACGAGCCGGTACCCGGCCTCGATCGCGCGGGTGACGGCGCCGGCGCCGGCGGTGCCGCGCAGCCCGTAGGTGCCGAGGCCGATGGCGGGCAGCGCGAAGCCGTTGTGGGCGGTGAAGTGCGGCAGAGCGGACACGGTACTCCTCTGGATGCTTCTCGGCGGATGTCTCGAGCCAGCGTACGCGCGACAATGGAGTCATGCGCTGCCCCTGTTCATCCGGCGACACGTTCGAGGCGTGCTGCGGGCCGATCCTGGCGGGAGCTCCGGCCCCGACCGCGGAGCGGCTGATGCGGTCGAGGTTCACCGCCTATGCGCGCGGCGACGCCGTCCATCTGCTGCGCACCTGGCATCCGTCCACCCAGCCGTCGGCGCTGGAGTTGGGCGACGACATCGCGTGGCGCCGACTGGACGTGCTCGAGACGGTTGACGGGGGACCGTTCGCCAGGGCGGGCGAGGTCCTGTTCGAGGCGTTCTACCGGGAGGCCGGCGCTCCGGCATCGATGCGCGAGCGCAGCAGCTTCGTCCGTGAAGGGCGAGAGTGGCTCTACGTCGACGGCGCGCCCGGCTGAAGACGGCCGGGACGGATGTCACCGACTGCGGCTAGGTTTGGACTCGTGAATGCGACCCCCGAACAGCAGCGTCTCCTGCTCGACGTGGCGGATCTCGACCGCCGCATACAGCAGTCCGAACGTGCGCGCACGCAGCCGGCCCACGCGGCCCGCATCAACGAGCTCGCGGGCATCCGGCAGGAGCAGCTGCGCGAGCTGACGCTGCTGACCGGAGCTCTCGACGACGCGAAGGCCGAGCTGCGCCGTCTCGAGGCGGACGTCGCCGTGGTCGAGCAGCGCCGCGCCCGCGACGCCGGCCGTCTCGCGACCGCGACGAATCCGAAGGACGCCCAGGCGCTGGAGAGCGAGCTCGCGAGCCTGGCCCGCCGCACGAGTGCGCTGGAGGACCAGGAGCTCGAGGTGATGGCGCGCGTCGAAGAGGCAGAGGGCGCGGTCGCGGCGCAGCAGGCGGTCATCGATGCGACGACCGCGGAAGGTACGGAGCTCACGACGCAGGCCAAGGCCGGGATCGCGGCTGCGACGGCGGAGGGCGCGCAGCTCGCACGCGATCGTGAGGCGGTCTCCGCGGGCGTGGATGCCGCGCTCCTCGCGGAGTACGCCCGGCGGGCGGCGCGCGCCGTCGGTGCGGCTCTGCTGCGGGCCGGGACGTGCGAGGGATGCCGGATGGTGCTCTCGGGCACCGACCTGAACGCGATCCGGCAGGCGCCGGCCGATCAGGTCGTCTCGTGCCCGGAGTGCGGCTGCATCCTGGTGCGCACGGAGGAGTCCGGCTTGTGATCGCAGGTCGCGGCGGACGTGCCGGCATCTGCTGACCGGCGCATAGCGCTCGCAGAGACGTCGGACGGGATGATCGCCGTCGAGCTCTCGGCCGAGGGCACGGAGACCGGCCGGAGGGCGCTCCCGCGGGCGGAGGCGCCCGACTGGCTGAGAGCCGTCGAGGCGGACGATGCGCCGCGGTGGGTGATCCGCAGCGCGCGCGAGCTGTACCCGCGGCTGCTGGCGGACGGCGTGGTGCTCTCCAGAGCGCATGACCTCGTCCTGTGCCACGCGATCCTGCGCGACACGGTCCTCGTCGCCGATCCGCTGCAGGCGGATGAACGCTGGCAGGCGGCGCCGGCGGAACCGGCTGTGCCGACGCTGTTCGACGCCCTCGTCACGGGCGCGCGCGATCCCGTCGAGGACATGCTCGACCAGTACCGTGCGCAGCTGCGCGTGCTGGACTCCGCGCCGGATCGAAGACTCGCCCTGCTGTGCGCGGCGGAGTCGGCCGGAGGCCTCATCGCTGAGGAGATGCGCGCGGCGGGGGTTCCATGGGACGCCGTCGTGCACGATCGGATCCTTGTCGAGACGCTCGGCGAGCGTGCCTCGGGAGGCCTTCCCCGGCAGATGGCCGCTCTGGCGGATGACGTGCGCGAGGCGCTGGGTGATCACCAGGTGAACCTGGACAGTCAGCAGAAGCTGCTCCGGGCGCTGCACCGGGTCGGGGTGACCGCGGAGTCCACGAGCAGATGGGAGCTCGCCCGGCACGAGCATCCGGCTATCCCCCCGCTGCTCGCTTACAAGAAGCTGGCGAGGCTGCTCAGCGCGAACGGCTGGACCTGGCTGTCCGAATGGGTGCGCGAGGGGCGATTCCGTCCGGTCTACATCACCGGCGGCGTCGTCACGGGCAGATGGGCGTCTTCCGGCGGGGGAGCGCTGCAGCTGCCGCGCTCCCTGCGGCCGGCCGTCCGGGCCGACGACGGCTGGAGGCTCGTCGTCGCGGACGTCGCCCAGCTGGAGCCGCGGATGCTGGCGGCGATGGCCTCGGACGCGGCGATGGCGACGGCGGCCCGGGGGAGCGACCTCTACGCCGGCGTGGTGGAGTCCGGGGCGGTGTCGACGCGGGAGGAGGCGAAGTACGCCGTGCTGGGTGCGATGTACGGTGCGACGACGGGCGACAGCGGCCGGCTCGTGCCGCGGCTGCGGAAGGTGTTCCCGCGGGCGATGCGCCTGGTCGACGAGGCCGCTCGCACCGGCGAGGACGGCGGGGTGGTGTCGACCTGGCTGGGGCGGAGCTCGCCTCCTCCCGGTGCGGCGTGGCGTGCGCAGCAGGCGGCGGCGAGCGATGCCGACACGACGCAGGCTCAGGTGCGGGAATCGCAGCGACGGGCCAGGGAGCGCGGCCGGTTCACCCGGAACTTCGTCGTGCAGGGGACCGCGGCCGAGTGGTCCCTGATCTGGCTTGCGGAGATCCGTCATCGCCTGCGCGCGCTGCCGCTCGCGGTGCGGCCGGCGCCGGCGTCCGGGCCCTTCGCTCGGCAGGCGCATCTCGCGTTCTTCCTGCATGACGAGGTCATCCTGCACGTTCCGGAGGAGCAGGCCGAGCAGGCCGCGGATGCGGTGCGCGATGCCGCCGCGGTCGCCACGCGCCGCCTCTTCGGCGATTTCGCGATCGACGTGCCGCTGGACCTGAGGATCGCCCGCACCGCCGAGAAGTAGACTGGAGAGGCGAACGGGCCGACCGGACGGTCGCGTGGCGGGAGACCGCACCGAGGAACGTCCGGGCTCCACAGGGCAGGGCGGTGGGTAACACCCACCCGGAGCGATCCGCGAGAAAGTGCCACAGAGAGCAGACCGCCGGGGCGTGCCCCGGTAAGGGTGAAAGGGTGGTGTAAGAGACCACCGGGGGCCGTGGTGACACGGTCCGCCAGGTAAACCTCGCCCGGAGCAAGGCCAGACAGAGGATGTCGACGCGGCTCGCCGAGTCCTCGGGTAGGCCGCTGGAGCGGCACGGCAACGTGTCGCCGAGAGAGATGACCGTCGAAGGGACGCCCGAGAGGGCCCCCGGAACAGAACCCGGCGTACAGGTCGACCCCTTCGCACCAAACCGCAACACCACGCCGAAACGCTGCGATTCCGCAGCGGTTTCGGCGTGGTGTTGCGGTTTCGGGGGTCAGTCGCCGGCGAGCGACGCGGCCCCGATGATGCCGGAGTTGTTGCGGTGGATCGCGGGGACGATCGGGGTCTTCAGCTCCAGGAGCGGGAGGAAGTCGGCGGCGTTCTTCGACACGCCGCCGCCGACCACGAACAGGTCAGGGCTGAAGAGGAACTCGATGTGTGAGTAGAAGGCCTGCAGCCGTTCAGCCCACTCCGCCCAGCTGAGGCCCTCGCGCTCGCGCGCGGAGGTCGCCGCCCAGTGCTCGACGGACTCGAACTCGCGGAAGTTGAGATGGCCGAGCTCGGTGTTGGGCAGGAGCACGCCGTCGTAGAGGAACGCCGATCCGATGCCGGTGCCGAGCGTCGTCAGCAGCGTCAGGCCGATGACGTCCCTCGCCGCACCGTGACGGGCCTCCGCGACGCCGGCGGCGTCCGCGTCGTTGACGAAGACGATGTTCCGGCCGAGGCCGTCGCGGAAGAACTGCTCGGCTTCGAAGTCGATCCATTCCTTCGAGACGTTCGCGGCGGAGAGGGTCCTGCCCCGCTTGACGATGGCCGGGAAGGCGACGCCGAGCGGCAGGGTCGAGTCATGCACGTCGAGGGTCTTCAGGACCTTCTGGACGGCGGCGAGCACGTCCTGGGGCGAAGCGCCTTCAGGCGTGTCGACCCGCACCCGGTCGGAGGCCATGGTTCCGTGCTCGAGGTCGACGATGCCTGCTTTGATACCTGTGCCGCCGATGTCGACGCCGATCGCTTTTGCCATGGGCAATAGCCTAGCGAGAGGCCGCGTCGACAGTAGGATCGTGACAGACGCTTACGAAGGGATCCGGCATGTCGGACAGCGAACGCAAGTACTGGTACAACTCGGTGACCGGTGAGGTGGAGTTCGGATTCATCTCCCCGTCCGCTGACCGCGTCGGCCCCTTCGACACCGAGGCCGAGGCCGCTCAGGCGCCCGAGCTGCTCAAGAAGCGCTCGGCCGCCTGGGCGGAAGAAGAAACAGCGGAAGACGGCTGGGGAAACTGAAGCATGGACAAGCAGAGGGACTTCGTGCTCCGCACGATCGAGGAGCGCGGCGTCAAGTTCGTGCGGCTCTGGTTCACCGACGTCATCGGCACGCTCAAGTCGGTGGCGATCGCCCCCGCGGAGGTCGAGGGCGCGTTCGCCGAGGGAATCGGCTTCGACGGCTCCGCGATCGAGGGGCTGACGAGAACTTCAGAGTCGGATCTGCTCGCGCAGCCCGATCCGACGACGTTCCAGATCCTGCCCTGGCGCGGGGAGATCGACCCGACCGCGCGCATGTTCTGCGATCTCACCACGCCGGACGGCCAGCCGGCGGTCGCCGACCCGCGCCACGTGCTCAAGCGCACCCTCGCGAAGGCGGCGGACGCCGGATTCACGTTCTACACGCATCCGGAGATCGAGTTCTACCTGCTCAAGTCGTCCACATACGGCGCGGAGGGGCCGGTGCCCGTCGACTCAGCCGGATACTTCGACAACGTCCCCGGCGGCACGGCGCACGACTTCCGCCGCCGGTCGGTGCGGATGCTGGAGGACCTCGGCATCTCGGTCGAGTTCAGCCACCACGAGGGCGGACCGGGCCAGAACGAGATCGACCTGCGGTATGCGGACGCCCTCACGATGGCGGACAACGTGATGACCTTCCGCACGGTCATCAAGGAGGTGGCGATCGAGCAGGGCGTCTATGCGACCTTCATGCCCAAACCGCTCAGCGGCCATCCCGGCAGCGGCATGCACACGCACATGTCCCTGTTCGAGGGCGAGCGCAACGCCTTCTACGAGGAGGGTGCGAAGTATCAGCTCTCCAAGACCGGCCGCCAGTTCATCGCCGGGCTCCTGAGGCACGCCAATGAGATCGCGGCGGTGACCAACCAGTTCGTGAACTCGTACAAGCGCCTCTGGGGCGGCGACGAGGCGCCGAGCTTCGTCACCTGGGGGCACAACAACCGCTCCGCACTGGTCCGGGTTCCGATGTACAAGCCGAACAAGGGCGGATCCTCGCGCATCGAGTACCGCGCGCTGGACTCGGCGGCGAACCCGTATCTCGCGTATGCGCTGCTGCTGGCGGCCGGTCTCAAGGGCATCGAAGAGGGATACGAGCTCCCGCCCGAGGCCGAGGACAACGTCTGGGCGCTCAGCGACGCGGAGCGTCGTGCGCTCGGCTACTCGTCGCTGCCGGCCAGCCTCGACCATGCGCTGGAGTACATGGAGACCTCCGAGCTGGTCGCGGAGACGCTCGGGGAGCAGGTCTTCAACTACGTCCTGCGAAACAAGCGCAAGGAGTGGGAGGCCTATCGCGGCCAGGTCACGCCCTTCGAGCTGAAGAGCAACCTCGAGCTGCTCTGATCCTCCATGGCACGACTGGACGACTCCGTCTCCCTGTCTGCTCTCGCGCGCCTGGGCTTCACAGAGCTCGGCGCGGCGACGGAGGCGCTGAGCGAGCTCGCGGAGCTCACCGGCGTCGATCGCGTCGTGCTGGCGAGCGATGTCTCGTCCGCGGATCCCGACGCCGCCGTGGCCGCCATGATCCGCGTCGCCCGCCGGGACGCCGGTCCGCTGTCGGCCCTGCTGTCGCGGACGGAGAGCCGTGCGCTGGTGTGGCGGCTGTTCGGTGCGTCGACGGGCCTCGCCGACTTCTTCTTCCGTCATCCGGATGAGCTGGACGTGCTGGCGGAGCCCGTCGCCGCCGCCCCCGCTCCGGGGCAGCTGCGCGATCGGATGCTGGCGGCCGTCGGCGCGGTCGACGGCTTCGCGGCGTCCGCCGAGGACTCGGCCTGGGTGCGTCTGCGGGTCGCCTATCGTCGAGAGCTGGCGCGGATCGCCGCGGTCGACGTGAGCGATCCCGATCCTGCCGCGCTCATCCCCGCCGTCTCCGCCGCGCTGGCGGACGCCGCGGGTGCGGCGCTGGAGGCCTCGCTCGCCGTCGCGCGCGCACGTGTCGCGGCGAGCATGCCGCGCGATGCGGTGGCCGCGACGCAGCTCGCCGTGATCGGGATGGGCAAGGCGGGGGCGCGCGAGCTGAACTACGTCAGCGATGTGGACGTGATCTTCGTGGGCGGCACGGCGGACGAGGAGGTCCTGGACGAGGCGCGCGCCATCGACATCGCCACGCGGCTGGCCCGCGAGACGATGCGGGGACTCTCCGGCATCGAGACGGAGCCTCCGCTGTGGGAGGTCGATGCGAATCTCCGACCGGAGGGAAAGCAGGGCGCGCTCGTGCGCTCGCTCGGCTCGCATCTGGCGTACTACGACCGCTGGGCGAAGAGCTGGGAGTTCCAGGCTCTGCTCAAAGCTCGCCCGCTCGCCGGCGACCCCGCGCTGGGCGCCGCGTACATCGAGGCCGTGCAGCCGAAGGTGTGGTCGAGCGCCGCCAGGGAGAACTTCGTCGACAGCGTGCAGCGGATGCGCGAGCGCGTGAGGGAGCACATCGACCCCTCCGACGCCCCTTACCAGATCAAGCTCGGCCAGGGCGGGCTGCGCGACGTGGAGTTCACGGTGCAGCTGCTGCAGCTCGTGCACGGTCTGACCGATCCGGGCATCCGCACGCGCGGGACGCTGGAGAGCCTCGACGCGCTCGTCGCCGGCGGGTACATCGGACGCGCGGAGGCGGCGACGTTCGCGAAGGACTATCGCACGCTCCGCCTCCTCGAGCACCGTCTGCAGCTGAAGGATCTCTCGCGCACGCACCTCATGCCCCGCACGGACGAGGGGCTGCGGGTGCTCGCGCGCTCCACGGGGCTCGCGGACTCCGGCTCGGGGATCTGGGAGCTCTGGGAGCACGTGCGCCGCGAGGTGCGCGACATCCACACCCGGCTCTTCTACCGTCCGCTGCTGACGGCGGTGGCCTCCCTTCCCGAGGAGGAGCGCAGCCTTTCCACGGAGCAGGCGCATGATCGCCTCGCGGCGATCGGCTTCCGCGACCCGGCAGGTGCTCTGCGCCACATCGGCGCCCTGACGAACGGCATCAGCCGCAAGGCGACGATCCAGCGCCACCTCATGCCGGTGATGGTGCGATGGTTCGCGGACGGCACCGATCCCGACTACGGGCTCATCGCCTTCCGGCGCATCAGCGAGCGGCTCGGCGACACCCCGTGGTTCCTGCGGATGCTCCGCGACTCGTCCGGAGCCGCGGAGAGCCTCACCCGGCTGCTCTCCGGTTCGCGCTACGTCGGCGAGCTGATGGAGTGGATCCCGGAGTCGGTGGCCTGGCTGGACAGCAGCGAGTCGCTCCGGCCTCGGAGCGAGGACGCGCTCGACGAGGAGGCCAGGGCGATCAGCACCCGGCACGAGAGCACGGCGGAGGCGCTGCGCGCCGTCCGGGGACTCCGTCGCCGGGAGCTGCTGCGCACCGCGATGGGCGCAGTGCTGGAGGTTCTGACGATCGAGGAGATCGCCGCCGCTCTCACCGGGATCGCCTCCGCGACGATCCAGGCCGGGCTCCGTGTCGTGCGGCGCGAGATCGTGCCGTCGGAGGACGACGCCCTGGACTTCGCGATCATCGCGATGGGCCGCTTCGGCGGTGCGGAGCTGGGGTTCGGCTCGGATGCCGACATCCTGTACGTGTACGACGCGAACGGCGTCGACGCCCAGCGCGCCCAGCAGCTCTCCGTGAAGCTGGTCAGCGCTCTGCGCGAGAACCTGGCCGATCAGAGGGTTCCGCTCGACCTCGACGCCGATCTGCGTCCGGAGGGTCGCAACGGACCGGTCGTGCGCTCCTTCGACGCCTACGCCGAGTACTACCGGCGCTGGTCGCTGTCCTGGGAGGCGCAGGCGCTGCTGCGGGCTCGCGGCGTCGCCGGGAGCGCGAAGCTCACGGCGCGGTTCATGGAGCTCGCCGACGGCATCCGGTACCCCGAGGACGTGGATCCCCAGGGTCTCCGCGAGATCAAGCGCATCAAGGCGCGCGTGGAGGGGGAGCGGCTGCCGCAGGGCGCCGACCCGCGACGGCACCTCAAGCTGGGACCGGGTTCGCTGAGCGACGTCGAATGGCTCGTGCAGCTGCTCCAGCTGCAGCACGCGGCGGCCGAGCCGGCGATGCGGACGACGTCGACGCTCGGCGCGCTGGCAGCTGCCGTGGACGCCGGCATCGTCTCCGAGGAGGATGCCGGGCGCCTGCGGGAGGCGTGGCGTCTGTCCAGTCGTCTGCGATCCGCCATCACGCTGCTCACCGGCCAGACGAGCGATGTCCTTCCGTCCGACCGTCGTCAGCTGGACGGGATCGGCCGGCTCCTCGGCTACCCGGATCGCTCCGCGAGCGCCGTCGAGGAGGATTACCTCGGCGTCACCCGTCGGGCGAGGCGCGTGTTCGAACAGCTCTTCTACGGATAGCGGCTCAGCGGGTCCTCGCAGTTGTCATATCGGCGATATGCGCGCATGCTGACCGGATGAGCAGCAGCATGGTCGGCGTCGTCTGGAATCCTTCGAAGGTCGATGAGGGGGAGTTGCGGGGTGCCGTCGCCTCGGCGTTCGAAGGCGAGGCGCTCTGGCGCGAGACGAGTGTCGATGACCCAGGGCGAGGGATGGCCGAGGAGCTGCTCGAGGCGGGATGCGCCACCGTGATCGCGGTCGGCGGGGACGGCACGGTGCGTGCGGTAGCCGAGGCGCTGGCGGGAACGGACGCCGTTCTCGGCGTCGTGCCGCGCGGCACGGGCAACCTGCTGGCCCGCAATCTCGAGGTGCCTCTCGACGACGTTCCGGCGGCGCTGGATCGGATCGCACGCGGAGACGAGCGGACGATCGACCTCGGGTGGGTCGCGATCGACGGTGAGGAGCGGGCGTTCGCCGTCATGGTCGGCTTCGGCGTCGACGCGCAGATGCTCGTGGAGACGGACGACGACCTCAAGGATCGCGCCGGCTGGCTGGCGTACGTCGAGGCGATGGGACGCGCGCTGGCCGGAACCGAGATGACCGGCCTCGCGCTCACGCTCGACGACGGCGAGCCTCAGGGCCTCCGGGGGCACACGCTGCTGATCGGCAACTGCGGGATGCTGCAGGGCGGCATCCGCCTGCTCCCGGACGCCGTGCCGGACGACGGCCGGCTCGATCTCCTGCTGGTCAGCGCCGACGGCGCCCTGCAGTGGATGGAGACCGTGCGCTCCGTGGTGTGGGACAACGGCATCCGCCGGCTCTTCGCGCGCGACGCCGAAGCCGTCAGCACCGGCTCGACCAGGCATCTGACCGCCGAGCGCATCCGCGTCGAGCTGGAGGCTCCGCTCGTGTTCGAGATCGACGGCGAGGATGTCGGCGAGGTCGACGCCTTCGATGTGCGGGTCGACCCGGGCGCCCTCCGCGTGCGCTGATGCCGATGGCGTCGAGGACGACAGGACGTCACGGCGTGCTGAGGCTCGCGGGAGCAGCCGTCCTGCGATCCTGAGCGGGGAAGACGACCTTCTGCACGATGATGATGATGCTCGCCGCGACGGGGATCGCGACCAGCGCCCCGAGGATGCCGCCGAGCGCGCCTCCGGCCACCGCTGCGATCACGACGAGGGCTCCCGGCACGGCGACGGCGCGGCTCATGATGCGCGGAGACAGGACATATGCCTCGATCTGCATGTAGACGAGGTAGTAGCCGAATGCGATGAGCGCGGTCAGCGGGGAGGCGATGAGGCAGATCAGCGCGTTGACGATCGACGCCGAGAGCGTGCCGACGAGCGGGATCAGAGATCCGATGAAGGCGATGAGCGCGAGCAGCGCCGGCACCGGCGCTCCGATGATGCTGAGGACCAGAAGGCTCAGCACGCCGTTGACGAGCGCGAGGCTCGCCTGCCCCATCACGTAGCGGCCGACGGCGCCGGAGACGTCCTCCAGGAGTTCGCTGAACGTGTCGCGCTGATAGGCGGGGACGAAGCGAGCGGCGACCTTCTTCATCCCGCGCAGCGACGCCATGAAGTAGAGGGTGAGGATCAGCACGATCGTGACGCCCGTGAGGCCTCCGGCGATGCCGGCGCCCACGGCGAGCAGGCCGCCGCCGATGGAGGTCAGGTTGCTCGGGTCCTGCAGGAAGTCGAGGATGCCGCCTGCGGCGTCCTCGAAGGTCGAACCGAAGGTGGCGCTGAGATTCAGGAACCAGTCGCTGCGGCTGATGTCCTCCACCATCTGCGGGCCGTTCTCGATCAGGTTCGTCACCTGTTCGACGACGATAGGGACGATGGCGAGCACGATCCCCGCGAAGACGACGACGACGCCGGCCACGACGATCGCGACGGCCGCCGCGCGCGGCAGCCTCCGCTCCAGGAAAGCCACGATCGGATCGAGGCCGAGCGCGAGGAAGAGCGCCACGCCGATGTAGACCAGGACCGTCGCGAGCTGGCCGACGATGCTTCCGATGAGCAGGGCGACGAGCACGCCGAGCGCGCCGAGCAGTCCGAACGTGAACGGGTTCACCCGTGCGACGGTGTGCGCGAGGCCGCTCTGCTCCTCGGGGGCCGATGGCGGCGTTTCCGGACTCGATGCGGGCTGAGGCCGCCTCGTGCGGACTGTCGATCTCGTGCGGCGCATGTGCTTTCCCCCGTGCTCTGTCATGTGTCCGTCGCCGGACCGGATCACATAGTCGAACACCTCTGGCCGTCGCCGTCAAGCCGGTGGACGAGCAGGGGGACTGTCCGGCTCCGCGCGGCGTGGGCAGATCGCGGGCGCCCTCACGGATCGCGGGCTCCCTCACGGGAGGATGTCGAGGTTCCTGAACGTCGCTCCGTCATCCGTCCACCGCTGATCACGTCGCGGACGCTCTGAGAGATACAGGATCGCGCCCCCGATGATCGCAAGTGGACCGAGGGACAGGCCGGCGGGCGCGAAGCCCTCCGAGACCGGCACGCCGAAGAGCAGCGGGGGCAGCGAGGCGAGGATCAGCAGTGATCCGCCGGCCATCAGGATGATCCCGACCGTACGGTGGGGGCGACGTCTTCGAGGCCTCCTCACAGCAGCTCGTCGTCGTCCTCGTCGTCCGCAGGCCCTGTCGGGGGATCCGGGTCCTCGAGGTCCCCTTCGGGGTCGGGGTCGACGTCCTCCCCTTCGGGGTTGGGGTCGTCCTGGGACAGCGCGTCTTCGGGATACACGGGGTCGCTCATGTGGTCTCCGTCCGGTCGTGGTCGAATCATGCTCTCCGCCCACCGGGGTTTCGTCAAGTCCCCTCGTGCGGAGCGCTCTCGTCGCGAAGGCCGCGCATCGGCTCCCGTGAGGGACGGACCGTGACTGCGAAGCCCGAAACTCGCTGCATGAGCATGAGCATGAGCATGAGCATGAGCATGAGCATGAGCATGAGCATGAGCCGTCGGCGATCGCATGCCGTGACGATCGCCGGAGCCGGGTTGCGCAGAAGGCATCCTGCGCCCCCGAACGGAAGATGCCCCCTCCGGGCTGGGGACCCGTGGAGGGGGCGTTCGTCACTCGGGCGGCAACGAAAAGCTGCCTGACTGGGGATCGAGGCAGCGGGGGTCGCCGTTGACCTCCTCATTTTTCACGGTCCCGGGGGTTTCGGCAACGTGAGACAGGTTCTTTGTGGGAGCGCTACCACGCGGCCGCTGGATCCTTATGGCGTGTTGGAAGTCCGCAACAAACGCCGCTCCGCCGCGCCCCGTCGACGGAATCCGATCCCGGGGAGAGCCGTCCGTTCCCGCGGGAAGGGGGAAAACACGGGAGCGGACCACTCCACGACGTCGACCCGACGAGCGAGTCGTCACGGTCCGCGGTGCTCGCCGTCCTGGACACGCACGAGAGCCCGCCCCAGCGGGATGCTGAGACGGGCTCTCGTGCGATCTGCGGATCTCCTGCGGACTGGCCTCAGAAATCCCGCGGGACCTGGCTACACTCCAAAATAGAGCTCGTATTCGAACGGGTGCGGACGCTGCGCGATCGGCAGGATCTCGTTCTCGATCTTGTAGGAGATCCAGGTCTCGATGAGCTCTTCGGTGAACACGCCGCCCTCGAGCAGGAACTGGTGGTCGGCGCGGAGCGCGTCCAGCGAGTCCAGCAGCGAGTTGGGGACCTGCGGGATGTTCTTGGCCTCCTCGGGCGGAAGCTCGTAGAGGTCCTTGTCGACCGGCTCGTGCGGCTCGATGCGGTTCTTGATGCCGTCGAGGCCAGCCATCAGCTGAGCGGCGAAGGCGAGGTAGGGGTTTCCGGACGCATCGGGGGCGCGGAACTCGATGCGCTTGGCCTTCGGGTTCGAGCCCGTGATCGGGATGCGGATCGCGGCGGAGCGGTTGCCGGCGGAGTACACCAGGTTGACCGGGGCCTCGAAGCCCTTGACCAGACGGTGGTAGCTGTTCAGCGTCGGGTTGGTGAACGCCAGCAGCGCCGGCGCGTGCGCCAGGATGCCGCCGATGTACCAGCGCGCGATGTCGCTGAGCTGGCCGTAGCCCGCCTCGTCGTAGAACAGCGGCTTGCCGTCGTTCCACAGCGACTGGTGCGTGTGCATTCCGGAGCCGTTGTCGCCGAACAGGGGCTTGGGCATGAAGGTCGCGACCTTGCCCCACTCCTCCGCGGTGTTCTTGACGATGTACTTGAACTTCAGGATGTCGTCCGCCGCGTGCACCATCGTGTCGAAGCGGTAGTTGATCTCCTGCTGGCCGGCGGTGCCGACCTCGTGGTGAGAGCGCTCCAGCGTGAAGCCCGAGTCGATCAGCTTGAGGGTGATGTCGTCGCGCAGATCCGCCGTCTTGTCGACGGGGGACACGGGGAAGTAGCCGCCCTTGTACGGGGTCTTGTTGGCGAGGTTCCCGCCCTCCTCCTCGCGGCCGGTGTTCCACGCGGCCTCCTCGGAGTCGACCTTGTAGAAGCTCTCGCCGGCCGTGACGGAGTAGCGCACGTCGTCGAAGATGTAGAACTCCGCCTCAGGGGCGAAGTACGCGGTGTCGGCGATGCCGGTCGATGCGAGGTACTTCTCCGCCTTCTTGGCGACCTGGCGCGGGTCCTTCGAGTAGATCTCGCCCGTGCGCGGGTTGTAGATGTCGAAGATCATGACCAGCGTCTTGGCCTCGCGGAACGGGTCGAGGTATGCCGTCGTGACATCGGGGATGAGCTGCATGTCGGACTCGTGGATGTTCGCGAAGCCGCGGATGGACGAGCCGTCGAACAGCTGGCCGACGGTGAAGAAGTCCTCGTCGACGGTGGACGCCGGGATGTTGAAGTGCTGCTGCACGCCGGGCAGATCGGTGAAACGGATGTCAAGGAACTTGACGTCGTTCTCCTTGATGTAGCTCAGCACCTCGGATGAATCGGTGAACATGTATCACTCCTGGATGACGCGGGTCGGGGCCTTGGCCTTCGAGCAGGCTATGGCCGCAGCGTTTCTCTGGGGTGTCCTGAATGTTTCCGGCATGTTACAGCGGCCGATTAGGATCGGGGTGTGACGGATGCTGCGAACGCCTACCCGGGGGAGCGACTGGGCCTGCCGGAGACCGGGGCGGGGAGCATCGGCCGCGTCGGGCGACGCGTCGCGGCGCTCGCGATCGACTACCTGGCTGCGACCATCATCGCGACCGGATTCCTGGGCTACGAGCAGTTCGCGCTGCCCACGGAGGCGGGATTCGCGCAGTTCACCCCGCTGATCGTGTTCGCCGTCCTCCAGATCCTGTTCATCCCGACGGTCGGCGGGAGCCCAGGCCATCGCATCGTCGGTCTCCGCGTCGTCAGTGCGCGAGGGGGATGGGCGGGACTGTGGCGCCCGATCGTCCGAACGCTGCTGCTCGTCGTCGTGATCCCCGCGGTGATCTGGGACGCCGACCAGCGTGGGCTCCATGACAAGCTCGCAGGGACCGTGCTGCTCCGGGCCTGAGACGTCACGCCCGTCCGCGGTTGCGGCGACGCGTCTCCTTCGGCGCCCGCCCTCCCAGGAACGAGCGCGCGGGGTCGATCGTGAAGCCCTGCCGCAGCGCCTGCCGGCCGATCAGCATCCGGAATCCCATCTCGTCCCGGTTGCTGAGCGTCACCTCCGAGACGATCACGCGGTCGACGAGGCGGATCGCCAGGCATACGACGAGCCGGTCCTGCGCGTGGCCGGAGGAGCTGCGGATGCTGCGCCGATCGTAGACGGGGCATTCGACCACGGTCGCGTCCTTCTGGCTCTCCTGCCAGGGGCGCACCCGGAAGCGGACCCATTCCTCGCCCTCGCGCTCGAACTCCTCGATGTCGAAGGCGTGCAGCGATGAGGTTCGCGCACCGGTGTCGATCTTGGCCTTGATCCAGTCGACGCCCGCATCGGGCAGGCTCACCCATTCCCGCCACCCTGTAAGGGTGTTTGAATGGGGTGTCCGAGTCACGTTCACCATCCTGGCAGGAAAACCCCGTGAAGATCGCCGTCCTCTCCCGTGCGCCGCAGGCGTACTCGACGCAGCGCCTGCGCGCGGCCGCCGTGCAGCGCGGTCACGACGTCCGGGTGCTCAACACCCTGCGCTTCGCGATCGATCTCACCTCCGACGAGCCCGACCTGCAGTACCGCGGCAGGCCGCTCAGCGACTACGACGCGATCCTGCCCCGCATCGGCAGTTCGATCACCTACTTCGGAACGGCCGTCGTGCGCCAGTTCGAGCAGATGGACGTGTACACTCCCAACACGGCGAACGGCATCTCCCAGGCGCGGGACAAGCTCCGCGCGAACCAGATCCTGTCCCGCCACAACATCGCGATGCCCGCGACGGCGTTCGTGCGCAACCGTGCCGACGTGCGCCCGGCCATCGAGCGGGTCGGCGGTGCGCCCGTCGTCATCAAGCTCCTCGAGGGCACGCAGGGGATCGGCGTCATCCTCGCACCGCAGGTGAAGGTCGCCGAGGCGATCATCGAGACGCTGCACTCGACCAAGCAGAACGTGCTCATCCAGAAGTTCGTGGCGGAGAGCAGGGGCCGTGACATCCGAGCGCTCGTGGTCGGCGATCGCGTCGTCGCCGCGATGCGTCGCGTCGCAGCGGGGGACGAGTTCCGCTCCAACGTGCACCGCGGCGGGACCGTCGAACCGGTGGAGCTCGACCCGGTGTACGAGCAGACGGCGGTGCGCTCCGCGCAGATCATGGGGCTCAGGGTGGCGGGTGTCGACATGCTCGAGGGCGACGACGGGCCGCTGGTCATGGAGGTCAACTCCTCTCCGGGGCTGCAGGGCATCGAGCAGGCCACGAAGCTCGACGTCGCCGGCGCCATCATCGACTACATCGCGAACAGGGTCGCCTTCCCGGAGATCGATGTGCGTCAGCGCCTCAGCGTCTCCACCGGCTACGGCGTCGCGGAACTGGTGATGCACGCGGGTGCGGAACAGGTCGGAAAGCCCCTCGGCGAGCTCGGGCTGTGGGATCGGGACATCACCGTTCTCACCCTGCACCGCGGTGTGAACGTGATCCCGAATCCGCGCAAGCACGTCGTCCTGGAGGCCGAGGACAGGCTTCTCTGCTTCGGCAAGCTCGAGGAGATGCGCTCGATGATCCCCGAGCGGCGCCGCCGCCGCGCGAAGGTCCGCAGGCTCCCGAAGGAGCCGCTGAGCTGACGAGCGAGCGCCCCTGCCCGGCTGGGCAGGGGCGCTCGCTCGTCAAGCTCGACCGTCGGTCAGCGCGGACGCTGCGCCCGTGCCTTGAGCGGGTCGATGCCCTTCGGGATCGGCAGCGACGTGACCGACTGCGACACCGAGTCGATGCGGCGGATCACCGCGGCCATCGTCGTCTTGTCGATGGCCTTCGGCAGCCTCTTGACCGTCTTCGACAGATCGGCGATCGCCACCTCGTCCTCGCCGTGGCCGACGTACAGCACTGTGACGGGGACGCCGTGCGCGACGCGCTGCGCCTTCGTGCGCTCCTCGTTCACGAGGCGGGTCAGGCGCCCGCGTGCGCCCTCGCCGACGACGACGATGCCGCCGCGGCCGATCGCGCGGTAGACGGCCTCCTGGGTCTTGGGGTTGACGCCCACCGGGGTGTCCGAGGCCTGCCAGTTCCGACCGAGGCTCGTGCTCAGGACGTGGCCGGAGGCGCCGGGCATCCCGTCGATCTTCTGGTACATCGCGCTGGTGGAGAGCCGCGTCATGAGGAACAGCGATCCGAGGATGCCGACCATGAGGCCGGTGATGCCCCACAGGATCAGCGTCCACACCTGGAAGGGCGGGATGAGATAGCCGACGACGAGGCCGATCAGGATGCCGCCGACGAGGATCGCGATCTGCGCCCAGGGAAGCCAGGAGTACACGTCCCGCGTGAACCGGAACAGGGACTTGAGCTGGGAGAAGAACCCAGGACGCTTCTCGGGTTCGGGAGCACGCTTTGCCATGCGTATCAGCCTACCGATTCGGCGCGGCGCGGAATGCCCCGTTCGCGGCGGGCGCACTGCTCCTGCACAGCAGGCGGCCATCGGCGTGTCGTTCACCGTCCCGCTGATCGTCGAGAGGCAGGCTCGGGCGCGCGTGCTGTTCTGGATGCATGACGTTCACGGAGGAGATGACGGCGGCACTCGACGGCGCGCACCGCAGGATCAGGAGGATCGCCGCGGGCGACGGCCCGTATCGAGGGATGCTCGTGGCGGACGGCGACGCCGTCGCGGTCTGGATTGACATCGGGTCGTCGTCCTGTGCGCTGGATTGGCGCTTCGCCGGCGCCGAGCACGTCGCAGCTCCCCTCGAGGTCGCCAGATCGCTCGACGGGCACGGCGCGCTTCTGCCGTGGTGCTCTACGCGCATCGCGCCCTTCCTGTCCCGGCGCTCGCGAGCGGATGCCGGTCTGGATGCCGGGGAGTGGGTCACGCTCGTCGCGAGCGTGCTCCGGGGGCTCCGGGAGATCGCCGAGCGTGCGGACGCCGACCTGGCCGGGGACTGGTGGCTGAGCTATGACGGGCGACCGCTGTGCGTGCCGGGAGGCGACCGGCCGGCGCTCTCGGGAGCGACGGAGATCCTGAAGCGCGCGGGAGAGGACTGCGCCGATCGTGCGCTCAGACGCCTTCTTCTGGGCATCGCGGCCGCGGTGGGAGAGACGATGCCATCCGCCGGCAGGATGGAACGCTGGGAACGGGAGCTCCTCGCCTTCGCCGCGCCGCGCCCGCTGCGCACCGAGGTGCACGCTCCGGAGCTCGCGAGGGAGGTGACGACGGCGGCTGTGACCCAGGGGGCGGCTGAAGCCGGACGTCGGCGCGTCAGGGACCGGCGCGATCTCCGGACCCTGATGACGGAGCGCGTGGCGCATCTCTCCGGACTCCGGGGCGCGGCACCGCTTCGGGTCAGGCGATGGCGGGGTGCGCGTCCGGCGGGCGGACGTCCTGAGCGCGGGCGCGGCACGCGGACTGCCACTCCGCGCTGACGGCAGGGCCTCTTCCTCGCCGGCAGCGGAGCCGCGGCTGTCGTCGTGATCGTCGGGCTTCTCCTGCCGGGAGGCGATGACGCGCCGTCTGGCGCCGCGCAGGCGGCCTCGACCGAGCAGCGCGTCGTTCCCGCGCGTCCGGACGTCGACGATGCGTCTGCCGTGGACGCGGGCGACGGCGAGACGGGGACGACCGAAGGGGACCGTGCGCCGGCTCCGCGCAGCCGGCCGACGACGCCTTCGACGACGGACGGTCCTGATGATCCGGTGGTCGCGACGGAGGCCCTCCTGCGAGCGCTGAGCGCCTGTGCGGATCAGGGAGATCCGGAATGCCCGACCGCGCTGGCCGAAGGCGCCAACGCAGATCCCGAGGCGATCCTGGGGGCGTCGGGAACCGTCGCCCCCGTTCTCGTGGACGACTACGGCGACATCGCGGTCGTCCGCATCGGCGGTGACGGTGCGAAGTCGGGCGAGCAGATGCTGGTGCTCATCCGGCAGGACGGGAAATGGCTGGTCCGCGACGCCTACGACGTCGCGGACCAGCCAG
This sequence comes from Microbacterium tumbae, assembly GCF_054780175.1. Classification (NCBI taxonomy): domain Bacteria; kingdom Bacillati; phylum Actinomycetota; class Actinomycetes; order Micrococcales; family Microbacteriaceae; genus Microbacterium; species Microbacterium tumbae. The sequence continues at coordinate 555,482 of NZ_BAAGWV010000002.1, read as the reverse complement.
ATCGATGAGGCGACTCAGATTCCGAGGTTCGCCTGGAACTGCGCGGACTCGAGCCGGCTCTTGATCGCGCCGAGGAACCGTGCGGCATCGGCCCCGTCGATGATGCGGTGGTCGTACGAGATCGCGAGGTAGACGTACGAACGGATCGCGATCGCGTCCACGCCGTCGACCGTCACCACGCCGGGGCGCTTGAACACGGTGCCGGTGCCGAGGATCGCCGACTGGGGCAGGAACACCAGCGGAGTATCGAACAGCGCTCCGCGCGAACCGGTGTTGGTCACGGTGAACGTGCCGCCGGCGAGCTCATCGGGCTTCAGCTTGTTGTCGCGCGTGCGGGCCGCGAGGTCCGCGATCTCGTGGGCGAGCTGAGCGAGGTTCTTCGACGCCGCGTCGCGCACGACGGGGGTGAGGAGGCCGCGCTCGGTGTCGACGGCGATCGAGATGTTCTCGGACGCCGGGTAGACGATGCTGTCGCCGTCCACGGTCGCGTTGATGATCGGGAACGTCTGCAGCGCCTCGGCGGCGGCGAGCGTGAAGAACGGCAGGAAGGACAGCTTGTCGCCGGTCTTCTTCAGGAACTCGTCCTTGACGCTGAGACGGTAGTTCGCCACGGCGGTGACGTCGACCTCGACGAACGTGGTCAGCTGCGCGGTCTGCTGCATCGAGGCGACGGCGCGTTCCGCCACGACCTTGCGCAGGCGCGACATCTTCTGCGTCGTTCCGCGCAGCGGAGAGACCTCCACCGGTGCGGCCGTGGGCGTCGGCGCGGCGGCGGGTGCCGACTGCGCGGCCTCGGCGGCCTTGAGGACGTCCTCCTTGCGGATGCGACCGCCGACGCCGGTGCCGGTGACGCGTGCGAGATCGACGCCCTGCTGCGCGGCGAGACGGCGCACGAGCGGAGTGACGTACAGGGTGTCGGACTCCGTCGAGGCGGCAGCTGCAGCGGGTGCGGCCGGAGCCGGTGCGGCGACGGGCGCCGGAGCCTCGGCGGGAGCGGCTGCGGTGACCGGCTCGGGGGCGGCGACGGGCGCGGAAGCCACGGGAGCGGCAGCAGGGGCGGGGGCCGGTGCGGCGGCCGGCTCCGGAGAAGCCGCCGGGGCTTCTGCCGCGGGAGCGGCTGCGCCCGATCCGATGCGGGCGAGCACGCCGCCGACGGCGACCGTCTCGTCCTCGGCGGCGACGATCTCCTGCAGGACGCCGGCGACCGGCGACGGGATCTCGGTGTCCACCTTGTCGGTGGAGATCTCCAGCAGGGCCTCGTCGACGGCGACCTCGTCGCCGACCTGCTTCAGCCAGCGTGTGACGGTGCCTTCGGAGACGCTCTCGCCCAGCTCGGGGAGCACGACGTCCGTGCTGTCGCCCGACGGCGTGGCAGCGGGCGCGGCCTCCGCAGGGGTCTCGGCGGCGGGCGCGGCCTCGGCCGGCGCCGACTCGACGGGCGCAGCGGCCGGGGCGGCCTCCGCGGGAGCGGCTGCGGCCTCGGCGGGGGCTGCGGCAGGAGCATCCGATGCCGGTGCCGCGCCGGAGCCGTCGCCGATGCGCGCGAGAAGCGCACCGACCTCGACGGTCTCGTCCTCGGCGACCAGAATCTCCTCGATCACGCCGGTGACGGGCGAGGGGATCTCGGTGTCGACCTTGTCGGTCGAGATCTCGAGCAGGCCTTCGTCCGCCTGCACGGTGTCTCCTACCTGCTTGAGCCAGCGGGTGACCGTACCCTCGGTGACGCTCTCTCCGAGAGCGGGGAGGACCACGGATGTGCTCATGACAGAGTCTCCTTCAAGAAGTTTGTGACGCATTCAGCTTAGTGACCTCGGCGCCGGTTGGTGCTCAGAGCGCGTGCAGCGGTTTCCCGGCCAGCGCGAGGAAGGCCTCGCCGAGAGCTTCGCTCTGCGTCGGGTGAGCATGGATCAGAGGCGCGATGTCCTCGGGATGGGCCTCCCACGCGACGGCCAGCTGGCCCTCGGTGATGAGCTCGCCGACGCGGTCGCCGAGGAGGTGCACGCCGAGGACGGGACCGTCCTTCTGCCGTACGACCTTGACGAGGCCGCCGGTGCCGATGATCTCGCTCTTGCCGTTGCCGGCGAGGTTGTACTCGTAGCTCACGACGGCATCCGCGCCGTGCGCCGCGACGGCGGCGGCCTCGCTCAGCCCGACCGAGGCGACCTCGGGGTTCGAGTAGGTGATCTTGGGGATCTGCGTCTCCGGCACCGGCGGCGGGTTCTGCCCGGCGATGCGCTCGGCGACCGCGATGCCCTGCAGGAATCCGCGGTGCGCGAGCTGGAGGCCGGGGACGATGTCCCCCACGGCCCACAGGCCGGGGACTCCGGTGCGCAGCTGCTCGTCGACGACCACGAAGCCGCGGTCGAGCGTGACCCCCGCGTCCTCATAGCCGAGATCGGCGGTCACGGGTCCGCGTCCGACCGCCACGAGGAGGTAGTCGCCCGTGAAGGTCTTCCCGTCCTCGAGCGTCACGGTGACGCCGTCGTCGTCCTGGGCCGCGGACGAGAACCGCGTGCCGAGCGAGTACTGGATGCCGCGGCGCCGGAACGCGCGCTCCAGGCCCTTGCTCAGCGCGATGTCCTCGTTCGGAACGAGGTGCTCGAGCCCCTCGATGATCGTGACCTCGGCGCCGAAGGAGCGCCAGACGCTCGCGAACTCCACGCCGATGACGCCGCCGCCGAGGATGAGGACGCGCTCGGGGACCACGTCCAGGTCGAGTGCCTGCTCGCTGGTGAGGATGCGTCCTCCGACCTCGAGTCCAGGGAGGCTCCGGCTGTACGAGCCGGTGGCCAGCACGACGTCGGCCCCGGCGTACGTGTCGTCGCCGACCTGGACGGACCTGTCGGCGACGAGCCGGCCGGTGCCGGCGACGACCGTGATGCCGCGCGCCTTGACGAGGCCCTCCAGGCCCTTGAACTTCTTCGCGACGATGCTCTCCCGGTAGCTGCGGACGCCGGCGGCGTCGACGCCCTGCAGGGTGGCGGAGACGCCCACCGAGGCGGCGTCGCGCACGTGGTCGGCCACCTCGGCGGCGTGCAGCAGCGCCTTGGTGGGGATGCAGCCGCGGTGCAGGCAGGTGCCGCCGACCTTGTCCTTCTCGATCAGGGCGACGCTCTTGCCGAGCTCCGCGGCGCGCAGTGCCGCGGCATAGCCGCCGCTGCCGCCCCCGAGGACGACGACATCGAAGGAATGCGCGGTCATGCGGTCTTCTCCTCGTTCACGGATGCCTCGGCGTTCACGGATGCCTCGGCGAGTGCGACGATCGATCGGACGGTCGCCCCGGTCGGGCCCTTGTCGACGAATCCGTACGGCGCGGCGTTGTGCTCTGCCGAACCCGCCACGTCCAGATGCACCCATGGAATTCGGGGCGCGTCCTCCTCCTCGCCTGTACGGCCGACGAAGCGCTGCAGGAAGAGGCCGGCGAAGAGCGAGCCGCCGGCGCGATCTCCCATGCTGGCGTTGACGAGGTCGGCGATGGGTGACTTCAGGCTCTCCGCCATGTACTCCGGAAGGGGAAGCGCCCAGGCGAGCTCGTCGGCCCGCTCCGCCGCCGCCAGGTACTCGGCCACCGCGTCGTCGGAGCCCATGACGCCGGTGTGCCGATGGCCCAGCGCCACGAGGATCGCCCCCGTGAGCGTCGCGACGTCGATGATGAGGTCGGGGTTCTCCCGGCTGGCGGCCACGAGACCGTCGCCGAGGACGAGCCGTCCCTCCGCATCCGTGTTCAGGACCTCGACGGTGGTGCCGTCCAGCATCCGGAGGACATCGCCGGGGCGAGTTGCCGCGCCGGAGGGCATGTTGTCGGTGATGCACATCCACGCCGTGACGCGGACCGGGAGCCCGAGCGTCGCGATCGCCCGGATCGAGGCCAGGACGGTGGCCGAACCCGCCATGTCGAACTTCATGCCGACCATGCCGGCGGCGGGCTTGAGCGAGAGGCCGCCGGTGTCGAAGGTGATGCCCTTGCCGACGAGCGCGATGTGGCGGACGGCGCCGGCGGGGGAGTAGTCCAGTCTCACCAGCCTTGGAGGGCGCTCCGACCCCTGAGCCACGCCGAGGATGCCGCCGAAGCCCTGCTCGGCGAGAGCCGCCTCGTCGAGCACCTCGACGGCGATGTCCAGCCCCGCGACGCTGTCGACGGCGCTCTGAGCGAGATCGGCCGGGCTCTGCCACTGCGCCGGCACGTTGACGAGGTCCTTCACGAGCGCGAGCGCCTCGCCGAGCGCCTGCGCATGGGCGAGGTCGGCATCGGCGATCGCCTCGGCGTGCAGGATGACCGCATCCGCCCGCTTCTTGCTCTGATCGGCCCGGTAGTCGTCGAAGCGGTAGCCGCCGAAGACCGCGCCCTCGGCCGCCGCGGATGCGAGATCCGCCACGTCGGGGGCGAGGCCCACGGCGACCGTCGCGAAGCCGGTGAGCGTGCGCAGGGCGACGCCGGCGGCATCGCGCACCGTCGAGGCGGTGGGCGCGGGGCCTGCGCTGACGACGGCGAGCGGGATCGCGGAGACCTCGGGGAGATGGATGCGCGCGAAGGCGCCGGCCGAGCCCGTGAACCCGATCCCGTCGAGAGCCTCGCTCAGCCCGGGATACGGGGCGAGGGCCTCGGCTGCGGTGTCCGAGATGACGAGCACTGCGGCGTCTGCAGCACTTCCGGGGAATGCGTCTGTGGTGTGCGAGAGCACGGGAAGCGTCATGATCCCATCCTAGGGATCGGGCGCGGCCCGACGCCGGTCGCCGAAGGAGCGTGTTCGCTGAGAGCGACACCGGCCCCGGCATCGGCCCCTGCTCGTAGCATGGATGCATGCCTCTTCCCGGTGACCTCTTCGAGCGGGTTGCGAACGCGCCCGCGGTGCCTTCCGGCCTGCCCCTGGTGATGCTGCTGACCGGATTCACGGATGCCGGCAGCGCCGTGTCCGGCCTCATCGACCACCTTCGCGAGACCGCCGATCCTCAGCCCGTCGTGGTCTTCGACAACGATGTGCTCCTCGACTATCGCGCCCGCCGCCCGATCATCGTGTTCGAGCAGGACCACCTGACGGAGTTCCGCCCCTCCAGGCTCGAGCTCTCGCTGGCCCATGACGCGCTGGGCCAGCCGTTCCTGCTGCTGGCCGGCTACGAGCCCGACTTCGCATGGAACGCCTTCGCCCAGGTGGTGCTGGAGCTTGCCGACGAGTTCGCGGTGTCCGGTCTCAGCTGGGTGCACTCGATCGCGATGCCGGTTCCGCACACCCGCCCGATCGGGACGACGGTCAGCGGCAACCGGAGCGAGCTCATCGCCTCGCAGTCGGTGTGGCGCCCGCGCACGCAGGTCCCGGCGACGGCGGGGCACCTCCTGGAGTACCGCTTCGCCGAGCGCGGAGACCGCGTCGTCGGATTCGTGCTCCTCGTGCCGCACTACCTGGCGGAGACGGAGAACCCGAACGCGGTGATCGCGGCGGCCGAGCGACTGATGAGCTCCACCGGGCTCGTGCTGTCCCTGGACAGCGTCGAGTCCGAGCGGGAGCAGTATCTCGGCAAGGTCGACGACCAGGTCCTCGGCAACGACGAGCTCCGTCAGATGCTGCAGACCCTCGAGAACCGCTACGACGCCTACATGGCGGGGCACAGCCTCGAGGATGCCGAGCGCTTCGACCCCGGCTTCAGCGAGCGCGATCTTCCGAGCGCGGACGAGCTCGCCGCCGAGCTGGAGCGCTACCTCGCCACGCGGCCCCCTGGCGAGGACGACAAGCACGGCCGGGGCTGATTTCGGACCGGCTCGGCCCGATCGTCGCGCCGAGGGCGCCGAACCTCTCCACGTGTGCGATACTGGTAGTCCGACCCGTTGTCAATACTCGGCCTGAACGCCGCGGACTTGACAAGGGTCTTACTAGTGTCCGAAAAGTTCCGGGCGGGCCCGGCCCGCTCGTGAGAGGCGAAACGTGACTCCTGCCGCGACCAAGACATCCCGGACGAAGAAGGCCGCCGCCGACGCTGAGGTCGTCGAGACGGACGAGACCACGGCTCCTGCCGCCGAGGCCGCTGTCAAGCCCGCCGCGAAGACGGCGGCCAAGAAGGCGCCGGCCAAGCGCCGCAAGAAGTCCGACGAGGACGATGCCGGAGAGGATGTCGTCGACGACGAGGACGTCGCAGGCGGCGACGAGGCCGCTCCCGCCGGTGAGGCCGTGGACGAGGACGACGAGGACGGCAAGAAGCCCGCCTTCAGCGAGCCGCTGCCGACCGGCGCCATCGTCATCTCCTCGAACGACGACGAGGATGTGCCGGTCTACTCCACCCAGATCACGGGTGCGACCGCCGATCCGGTCAAGGACTACCTGAAGCAGATCGGAAAGGTCGCGCTGCTGAACGCGGCGGAAGAGGTCGAGCTCGCGATGCGGATCGAGGCGGGCCTCTTCGCCGAGGAGAAGCTCTCGGCGATGTCCCCCGCGGAGAAGACGAGCCAGCTCGGTCTCGACCTGCAGTGGGTCGCCCGAGACGGCCAGCGCGCGAAGAGCCACCTGCTCGGCGCCAACCTCCGTCTCGTCGTCTCCCTCGCCAAGCGCTACACCGGCCGCGGAATGCAGTTCCTGGATCTGATCCAGGAGGGCAACCTCGGTCTCATCCGAGCCGTCGAGAAGTTCGACTACACCAAGGGCTTCAAGTTCTCGACCTACGCCACCTGGTGGATCCGCCAGGCGATCACGCGTGCGATGGCCGATCAGGCCCGGACCATCCGCATTCCCGTGCACATGGTCGAGGTCATCAACAAGCTCGCGCGCGTGCAGCGTCAGATGCTGCAGGACCTGGGTCGCGAGCCCACTCCGGAGGAGCTCTCCCGCGAGCTCGACATGACCCCCGAGAAGGTCATCGAGGTGCAGAAGTACGGCCGCGAGCCGATCTCGCTGCACACCCCGCTCGGCGAGGACGGCGACAGCGAGTTCGGCGACCTGATCGAGGACACCGAGGCCGTGGTCCCCGCGGACGCGGTCGGCTTCACGATGCTGCAGCGTCAGCTCGAGCAGCTGCTCGACTCCCTGTCGGAGCGCGAGGCCGGAGTCATCCGGATGCGCTTCGGCCTCGGCGACGGCCAGCCCAAGACCCTGGACCAGATCGGCGACACGTTCGGAGTGACCCGCGAGCGCATCCGCCAGATCGAGTCCAAGACCATGGCGAAGCTGCGTCACCCGAGCCGATCGCAGTCGCTGCGGGACTACCTCGAATGATGACGGGCGCTCCTCGGGCGCGTTCGGCAGGTCTCCGGTACGTCTTCCCCGTCCTCGCGGGGAAGCTGGCCCGGTTCGCCACGCGCCTGCGCGGCGGCGGCTCGGCATTCCCCGGCTATCTCACGAACCGGCTGTCTCCGACGCTGCTGCCCACGCTCGCGGGGCAGTTCCCCGACGGGGTGATCTTCGTGCTCGGCTCCAACGGCAAGACGACGACCACGCACATGGTGAGCGAGGTGCTCCGCGCCCACGGGCTGACGGTGTTCACCAACCCGACGGGGGCCAACCTGCCGCAGGGCGTCACGAGCGCCCTGCTCGCGGACGCCACGCTCACCGGTCGCGTCCGCGCGGACGTCGCGGTGCTCGAGGTCGACGAGGGGTATGCCTCGGACCTCGCCGACCTGCTGTCGCCGTCCGTGATCCTGTCGCTGAACGTGCAGGTGGACCAGCTGTTCCGGTTCTATGAGACGGAGCGCGTCGCCGACATGATGCTGGATGCCTCCACCCGCGCCTCCGCCCACGTGGTGGTGAACCGGGACGATCCCTATCTCAGCAAGATCGACGCATCCGGTCTGCGCGGCGAACTGTCGTTCTTCGGGGTGTCGGAGGACGTCGTCGCGGCATCCGCTCATGGTCTCGCGAACGCGCGGGACACCCGCAGCGGCACCGAGGGCGTCGTCGCGCACGATGCCTTCGCCGAGGTGCGCGAGGTGTCGGGCCGGGAGATCGGCGTGAACGTCGACGGCGCGGACGTCCGGCTCACCCTGCCGGCTCGCGGCCTGCACTACGCGGCCGATGCGGCCGCGGCGCTGACGGTCGCCGCGCGCGTGCTGGGCCCGCGATTCTCGGCCTCGAAGGCGGCCGCCGGATTCGCGCAGATGGCTCCCGCCTACGGGCGCGGCGAGGTCATCCCGCTGCGCCGTGATCCTGCCGGCGAGCAGGTTGAGTTCGTCATGTTCAAGAACGCGCCCAGCCTTCAGATGAACCTCGATGCACTGGATGCCGCACCCGAGCGGGTGCTGATGGCGATCGACGACGGCACGCCCGACGTCTCCTGGCTGTACGACGTGGACTTCGCCGCGCTGCCGCACGTCGACGTGGTCACGGGGGAGAAGGCCCATCAGCTGGCGCTGGCGCTGGCCTATGCAGGCGTTCGGATCGATGCGGTCGAGCCCGACCTGGAGAAGGCGGTGGAGATCATGCGCTCCTTCCCCGAGAGCGTGTCGGGGCGGCAGATCTGGTTCGTGAACTATGAGCTCATGATGATCGGCCGCCGGATCCTCGGATACGGCGACCAGGAGGTGGCGCGCCGATGACGCAGGTCACGATCGCCCAGCTGTATCCGTCCGAGCTCGGCATCACCGGCGACCGCGGCAACGTCCGCGCGATCGAACGGCGGTTCGCCGCGCGTGGCATCGAGACGGTCACGGTGCTGGTCGGCCCGGGCGAGGAGCTGCCCGACGATCTCGACGTGCTCGTGGTCGGCAACGGGCCGCTCTCGGCCCTGCGGGGCGTCCACGCCGACCTCGCCGCACGCGCGGACAGGATCGAGGCGCACATCGCGGACGGCGGCGCGCTGTTCTCCGTCGGCGGCTCCGCCGAGCTCCTCGGCGAGGGGATCGACATCGCGGACGGCGAGACGCTGCCCGGCCTCGGCGTGCTCCCGTACCGCGTGGCGCGCGTCAGCGACCGGAGGGTCGGGTACATCGTCGTCCAGACGTCGGACGACCGTGTGGTCGGCTTCGAGGATCACGCCTCGGAGTGGACCCTGAGGGACGCGGGGGTCGCCTACGGCACCGTGCTCGAAGGACACGGCAGCTTCGCGCGCGGCGCGGCCCGCGGCGAGATCGTGCGTCGCGGCAGCGCCTTCGCGAGCAATCTGCAGGGGCCGGTTCTGCCGTTGAACCCCGCGCTGACGGATGTCCTGATCGGTACGGTCGCCGAGCGCCGCGGGTTCGCCCTCGCTGCCGCGGCGCCCAGCGATCTCGACGAGTACGCCGAGGCGGCTCGGACGAAGATCCTGCTGCGGCCCACTCGCGACAAGGGCTTCAAGACCATTCAGGTGTGACGGAGGAGGTCCGGTGGTGAGCTGGTCGCCGAACAGCGCACTCGTCCGCGCCTTCCGCTCTCGGGCGGCGCTGGCGCAGTCAGCGCGTGCTGCGGTGGCGGCGGGCGGCCGGGTCGCGGATCTGCGCAGGGATGCCTGGGGGCACGGTCTGCTTCCGGTCGCCCAGGCCGTCGTGGCCGCGGGCGCGCGGGCGGTGCGCGTGGACACTCCTCTCGAGGCCGAGGCGCTCTCCCTCGAGGGCGTCGTCGCGTCCCTCGACGAGCCGGCGGACATCGATCCGCTGCTGCTCTACGGGCTGCCGGATGCGGACGGGAGGCGCTCGACGGCGCCTGTGCTGCGCCTGGCCGGGCGCGTGCTCTCGATCAAACCGCTCCGGGCGGGGGAGTCGGTCTCCTACGGCTATACTTTCCGGGCGTCCGAGGACACCGCCGTGGCGCTCGTGACCGGCGGCTACGCGCAGGGCATCGTCCGCGCGCTCGGCAACAGGGCCGAGGTGGAGATCGACGGTGCGCCGCATCCGATCGTCGGCAGGGTCGCGATGGATGTCTGCGTGGTCGAGATCCGCGACGCCGAGGTGCGCCTTGGCGCGGAGGCGACCTTCTTCGGCGGGCGAGGGGGCGCCATCGACGCGCTCTCCTCGTGGAGCCGGATCACCGGCCTCTCCGCCGCGGAGCTCGTGACCGTGGCGGGACTCAAGGCCATGCGGGAATGGGAGTCATGATGACGCCGACGCTGGAGATCTCCGCGGGAGCGCTGCGGTCGAACATCGCAGCGGTGAGGGAGCGGATCGCGCCGTCGGCGCTGCTGTTCGCGATGAAGGACGACGCCTACGGGCACGGCCTGGAGTGGTCCGCATCGGTGGCGGCGGATGCCGGAGTGGAATGGTTCGGCAGCTACGACGTCTCCTCCGCCCTGCGCGTCCGCAGCGTCCTCGGCGCGTACGGCCGGATCTTCGCCTGGGCGACCTCGGAGGACGAGGAGGTCGCGCAGGCGGTGGAGGCCGGCATCGACCTCGGCGTCGGCACGCGGGAGTATCTCGCCCGCGTGATCACGATCGCCGAGCGGGCGGGCCGGCAGGCGCGCGTGCACCTGAAGATCGACACCGGACTCCACCGCAACGGGATCCGCCCTGAGGACTGGGCCGCGACGGTGGGGGAGGCCCGAGCGGCCGAGGCCGCCGGGAGCATCCGTCTCGTCGGGGTGTGGAGCCACATCTCGGAGGCCAGCGATGCGGACGACGATGCGTCCAGGGAGGTCTTCCTGCAGGCGGTCGACGAGGCCGCGGCGACGGGGGCGACGCCGGAGGTCCTGCACCTCACGGCGTCCGCCGCCGCCTGGTGGCGTCCGGAGCTGCGGGGGAATCTCTCCCGCATCGGCGCGTTCTGCTACGGCATCCGCTCGGCCGATGGGCCGGAGCCCGAGGGCATCCGTCCTATCGCCACGCTGAGCGCGCCCGTGATCGCGGTGTCGGCCGCAGCGGTGACGCTCGGCATCGGCGCGCTGGACGGCGTTCCTTCGACGCTCGTCGGCGCTCCCGTCGGCACGACGGGCGGTGTCGCGGCCATTCGCGAGATCGGGATGACCGAGATGCTCGTCGCGCCCTGGCCAGGAGCTGCGGTGGGACAGCGCGTACGGCTGTTCGGCGCGGGCGACCAGGGCGAGCCGAGCGCAACCGACCTCGCGGAGCGGATCGGCACCGTCGGCGAGGAGATCCTCACACGGCTGTCACCGCGCATCCCCCGTGTCCACGGGGATTGAACGGCCCACGGCTTCGCAGTGAGCGGTTCCGGCTCAGGCCTCGATGAGGCGCGCGGTCTCGTCGTGCCAGCTGGTGGCGATGCTGCGCAGCTTCTCCTCGTACTTGCGGCCGTGGTGGGCGCAGAAGAGCAGCTCTGAGCCATTGACCTCGGCGGCGATGTAGGCCTGCGCGCCGCAGGAGTCGCAGCGGTCCGCAGCGGTCAGACGGTACTCGACCGCGGAGGCCTCACGTTCGGTTGTCGCATTCATCTCGGTGCCTCCTCGGTTGTCGGGTTCGCTGTGGAGCGTGCTCAATACAACCACGCTCCGGCCGCGCCCATGCCCGGATCGCGGCGTGTTTCGCTCAGCGCGTACGCGGATCCGCTCGTGCAGGCCGGCGCCGGGAGTGTCGCCGGGCACGGGCATCCGCCCGGACGTAGAATCGAAGACTGTGACCGCCGAGTATTCCGCCCATCATCTCCAGGTGCTCGAAGGGCTCGAAGCGGTCCGCAAGCGCCCTGGCATGTACATCGGGTCCAACGGATCCCCGGGCCTCATGCACTGCCTCTGGGAGATCATCGACAACTCCGTCGACGAGGCCGTCGCGGGCAACGGCTCGAAGATCGAGATCATCCTCCATCAGGACCGCAGCGTCGAGGTGCGCGACCGCGGACGCGGCGTCCCCGTCGACGTCGAACCGCGCACCGGTCTCACGGGCGTCGAGGTCGTCTATACGAAGCTGCACGCCGGCGGCAAGTTCGGCGGCGGTTCGTACGCGGCGTCCGGCGGTCTGCACGGTGTCGGCGCCTCTGTGGTGAACGCGCTCTCGGAGCGGTTGGACGTCGAGGTCGACCGGAACGGCAGGACCTATGCGATGAGCTTCCACCGCGGAGAGCCGGGCATTTTCGCGGATGCGGGCGAGCCGCGGCCTGACGCGCCGTTCACGCCGTTCTCGGACAAGAGCGAGCTGCGTGTGGTCGGGAAGGTCGCCAAGGGCGTCACGGGCACCCGGGTGCGCTACTGGGCGGACCGTCAGATCTTCACGAAGGACGCCGCGTTCCAGATGGCGGATCTCGAGACGCGGGCGCGTCAGACCGCCTTCCTCGTCCCCGGGCTCGAGCTGGTCGTGAGCGACTCCCGCAGCGGTGAGCGCGAAGAGACCAGCTATCACTACGAGGGCGGCATCTCCGAGTTCGTCGAGTTCCTCGCCGCCGACGCGCCCATCACCGACACATGGCGCATCCAGGGAGAGGGCAGCTTCACCGAGACCGTGCCGGTCCTGCAGGCGAACGGGACGATGGCCTCTCAGGAGGTGCAGCGCGAGTGCCGTGTCGACATCGCTCTGCGATGGGGCACGGGATACGAGACCACGACACGTTCGTTCGTGAACATCATCGCCACGCCCAAGGGCGGGACGCACCAGCAGGGCTTCGAGCAGGAGCTGCTGAAGGTGCTGCGCTCCCAGGTGGAGCAGAACGCGCGCCGCCTGAAGGTCGGCAACGACAAGCTCGAGAAGGACGACGTCCTCGCGGGACTCACGGCGGTGCTCACCGTCGAGGTCCCCGAGCCGCAGTTCGAGGGTCAGACCAAGGAGATCCTCGGAACGCCGGCCGTCCGCCAGATCGTGGCCCAGGTGGTGCGCAAGGAGCTCGGCGCCCGGTTCTCCTCTCCCAAGCGCGACGACAAGAACCAGGCCTCGCAGCTTCTCGACAAGATCGTCGCGGAGATGAAGGCCCGCGTGTCCGCGCGTGCCCACAAGGAGACGCAGCGCCGCAAGAACGCGCTGGAGTCCTCGACGCTGCCCGCCAAGCTCGTGGACTGCCGCACCAAGGAGGTCGACCGCAGCGAGCTGTTCATCGTCGAGGGGGATTCGGCGCTCGGCACGGCGAAGAACGCGCGCAACAGCGAGTTCCAGGCCCTGCTGCCGATCCGGGGCAAGATCCTCAACGTGCAGAAGGCATCCATCGGAGACATGCTCTCCAACACCGAGTGCGCCTCGATCATCCAGGTGATCGGCGCAGGTTCAGGGCGCACCTTCGACATCGATGCGGCGCGCTACGGCAAGGTGATCCTCATGAGCGACGCCGACGTCGACGGCGCGCACATCCGCACGCTGCTGCTGACGCTCTTCTTCCGTTATATGCGCCCGCTCATCGAGGCGGGTCGGGTCTTCGCCGCCGTCCCGCCGCTGCACCGCGTCATCGTCATGAACCCGGGGTCCAAGCCGAACGAGACGATCTACACGTACAGCGAGCAGGAGCTGCACAACCTCCTGGCGAAGCTGCGCAGGCAGAACAAGCGGTGGCATGAGCCGGTGCAGCGCTACAAGGGCCTCGGCGAGATGGATGCGGAGCAGCTGGCCTCGACCACGATGGACAGATCGGGCCGTCTGCTGCGTCGTGTGCGCATGGAGGATGCCGAGGCCGCCGGCCGCGTCTTCGAGCTGCTGATGGGCAATGAGGTCGCGCCTCGGCGCGAGTTCATCATCGATTCCGCCGACCAGCTGTCCCGCGAGGCGATCGACGCCTGAGCGGGGGCGTTTCGACTCGGGCGCTGCGCGTCCTCGCTCAACGAGCGGGGGAGAGGCGGGCGGGTACCGTTTCCGTTCGTCGAGCGAACGCGGCCGGAGGCCGGAGCCTCTTCACCGTTCGTTGAGCGAACGCGGCCGGAGGCCGAGTGAGTCGAAACGGGTCTTGGGCGGGAGCGTTTCGACTCGGGCGCTGCGCGTCCTCGCTCAACGAGCGGGGGCACGCACCGTGACGTCGCGCACTCAGACGACGGGGCGGCCGATGGAGCCGATCACGCCGTCGATCGGCTGGCCGGAGGCATCCCGCTTCGCGCCCGGTGCCGGCAGCGTACGCACGGCGCCATCCGTCCCCACCGCATAGGCGGGCTCGTCGCCGACCCAGGCGACCGTCAGCCGGTCCTCGCCCTTCAGGAACGCGTGCGCGCGCACGCCGCCCGTGGCGCGGCCCTTGGCCGGGTACTCCGAGAAGAAGGAGACCTTCGCCCTTCCGGCGTCCATGCCGGGGATCGTGCCCTCCGCGCCGGACACCGTCGCGACCACGGCCTCCTCGTCGGCGGTGACCACGCCGAAGTGCAGCACCGTGGCGCCTGCGCCGAGCTTGACGCCCGCCATGCCGCCGGCCGGCGCGCCCTGCGGGCGGACGGCGGAAGCCGGGAAGTGCAGCAGCTGCGCATCGGTGGTCACGAAGACCAGCTCCGCGTCATCCGCCGCGGCCGCGGCGCCGACGACGGCGTCGCCGCTCTTCAGGCCGATGACTTCGAGATCGGGACGTACAGGGAGGGCGGAGGGGACGATCCGCTTCACCGTCCCCTGCGCGGTCCCGATCGCGTACGGAGCGTCGGAGCCGAGGGCGACGAGGGCGACCACGCGCTCCGACCGCGAGGTGATGCCGAGGTAGTCCCGCAGGGGGGCTCCGGCGGCCAGCTGCACGGAGGTCGCCGGCACCGAGGGCAGGTCGACGGGCGAGAAGCGCAGCAGGCGTCCTGTCGACGTGAGCGCCCCGAGCTCGCCGCGCACGGTCCCCCGGGCGGTGGACAGGATCGCATCGTGCTTGCTGCGACGGGCGGGACGGCTGATCTCCTGCCCGTCGAGGAGGTCGACGCGGACGGCCCTTCCGGTGGTCGAGAGGGCGACGAGGGTCGGCGCATCCGCGATCTGGAGATCCGCCTCGCCGGCCTTGGCGCGGCGGGGGGCAGCCGGCTTGGCGTTCATGAGCAGCGTCCGACGAGGCGTCCCGTAGGCGTCCGCTGCGGCGTCGAGCTCCACGGCGACCTGGCTCCGCAGCAGGCCCTCGCTGGCGAGGAGCTCGCGCAGCGCGGCGATCTCGGCCTGCAGGGCGTCGCGCTCGCTCTCCAGCTCGATGCGGGAGAACTTCGTGAGCCGCCGCAGACGGAGCTCCAGGATGTACTCGGCCTGCGGCTCGGACAGGTCGAAGACCTGGCGCAGCCGTGAGCGGGCCTGCTCCGTGTCGTCCGAGGACCGGATGACCTGGATGACCTCGTCGATGTCGAGGATCGCGATGAGAAGGCCCTCGACGAGGTGCAGACGCTCCTCGCGACGCGCGAGGCGGTAGCGGCTGCGCCGCGTGACGACCTCGATGCGGTGCCCGATGTAGACCTCGAGCAGCTCCTTGAGGCCCAGAGTCCGGGGCTGGCCGTTCACCAGCGTGACGTTGTTGATGCTGAAGGAGTCCTCCAGCGGCGTCAGCCTGTACAGCTGCTCCAGCACGGCGTTCGGGTCGAAGCCGGTCTTGATCCCGATCGTCACCCGCAGCCCGTGATGACGGTCCGTGAGATCGGTGACGTCGCTGATGCCCTGGAGCTTCTTGGCCTGCACGGCATCCCGGATCTTCTCGATGAGACGCTCGGGGCCGACCATGTACGGCAGCTCCGTGACGACCAGCCCGGTCCGCCGTGGGCCGAGCGACTCGATCGAGACCTTGCCGCGCACCTTCAGCGCGCCGCGCCCCGTGGCGTAGGCGTCCGTGATGCCCTCGAGGCCCATCACGACGCCCCCGGACGGGAAGTCCGGGCCGGGGACGAACTCCATGAGCTCCTCGACCGTGGCACCCGGGTTCTCGAGGAGGTGCGTGGCCGCGGCGATGACCTCGATGAGGTTGTGCGGCGCCATGTTCGTCGCCATGCCGACGGCGATGCCGGTGGCGCCGTTGACGAGCAGGTTCGGGAAGGCGGCGGGGAGGACGGCAGGCTGCTGGAACTGCCCGTCGTAGTTGGGCACGAAGTCGACGACATCCTCGTCGAGGCTCTCCGTCAGGGCGAGGGCGGCGCCGGCCAGACGCGCCTCGGTGTAGCGGGCCGCAGCGGGTCCGTCGTCGAGCGAGCCGAAGTTGCCGTGCCCGTCGACGAGGGGAAGCCGCAGCGCCCAGTCCTGGGCCAGGCGCACGAGGGCGTCGTAGATCGCCGAGTCGCCATGCGGGTGGAGCTTGCCCATCACCTCGCCGACGACGCGCGCGCTCTTGACATGGCCGCGGTCAGGGCGCAGCCCCATCTCCGCCATCTGGAACAGGATGCGCCTCTGCACCGGCTTCATGCCGTCGCGCGCGTCAGGGATCGCGCGCGAGTAGATCACGGAGTACGCGTACTCGAGGTAGGAGCCCTGCATCTCGTGGGACAGGTCGATGTCCTGGATGCGCTCCTCGACGGGTTCCGGCGGCGGGGTCTTGGGCATGGACTTCCTGAGGGCGTGCGGGAGCCTGTGAAAGACTGGCTCGGATGGCTCTCATGTTACCGGCCGATTCGGCCACAGCCCGGAGCGTGGTCGGGGTGGCGGACGACCTTCTCGACGCCGTCGCCGGACGGGCGGCGGGCCGGATCCGCTCCGGCGTCCTGGTGGTCGTCGACGGGCTCGGCGCGATCGCCCTGCGGGCCCATGCAGGGCACGCCCGGACGCTCACGGCCGATATGACCAGGCGCGATGTCGCCGTGTCGGTGTTCCCCTCGACGACGGCCGCCGCGCTGACGAGCCTGCTCACCGGCGTCTGGCCGGGGGAGCACGGCCTGGTGGGCTACCGGGTCCTCGACCGGACGCAGGACCGACTTGTGAACCAGCTGAGCGAGTGGGAGAGCGCCGGAGTCGATCCGCTCCGCTGGCAGCCGCGCCCGACGGTGTTCGAGCGGGCGGCGGCCGGAGGGCATCCGGTCTTCGCGCTCGGCGTGGCGGCCTACGCGCACAGCGGGTTCACCAGGGCGACCCTGCGCGGTGCGACCTTCGTCCCCGCCGCGACCGCCGCGGAGCGCGTGGCCGCGGCCTACGCCCTCGCGGCCGAGCACGAGGGCGCTCTGGTCTACTGCTACCTGCCGGAGGTCGACAAGGCGGGGCACAGGCACGGCATCGACTCCGCGGAGTGGGTCGCGGCGCTCGAGGAGGTCGATGCGGCGCTCGGCATCCGCGTCCCCGACGGCGTCGGCGTCCTCGTGACGGCCGACCACGGCATGCTCGACGTCCCCGCCCATCGCCAGGTCGTCTTCGACGAGACGGATGCCGGGCTGGAACTGGTCCGTCACTTCGGCGGCGAGCCGCGGATGCTCCACCTCTACCTGCACGACGGCGTCGATCCAGATGCCGCCGCCGAGCAGTGGCAGGCCGACACCGCGGGCGTGGCGGACGTCGTGACACGTGCCGCGGCGGTCTCCGCCGGTCTCTTCGGCCCGACGGTGACGGATGCCGCCGCATCCCGTATCGGGGATCTGCTCGTCGTGGCGCGGGGCAACCGGGCCCTGTACGACGGCACAGCAGCCGATCAGCGCAGCCGCGGGATGATCGGGCAGCACGGCGCGCTCACGCCGGAGGAGCGTCAGGTGCCCCTCATACGTCTCGGCTCGCTCGCGCGTTGAGACGGTGGCGCGTCACTCGTCGGTGCGCGCCCCGAAGACGATCTCGTCCCAGGACGGCATCGCGTTGCGACGCCGCTTCCGGGCGGAGGACTCCTGCGCGGGCGGCGGGGGGGCGGGATCCGGTTCCTCGTCCTCGTCGGCATAGCCCGGCTCGAGGGCGTCGAAGAGAGCGATCGGACTCGGCGGCTCCGCAGTCTCGTGCTCGTCCTCGATGATCGGAGCGGTCTCGCGCTGACCGCGCCGACGGCGGAGCGCCTCCAGCAGATCCGCCGTCTCCGCGCTCGTCGTGCTCTCCTCGGGCGCGCGTTTGATCGCGGCGTGCTGAGCGGCCGTCGGCGCGTGGTCGGGGAGCGCGGGCTCCTCCAGATCGGCTTCGGGATCGGCGAGCGGGCGGAGCCCGAACGCACCGGAGTCGAAGCGACTGTCGTCCTTGTACGGCGACGGAGTCCGCTCGCTGTCGACCGCGCGGAGGCGGGGGATGAGGCCCTCGGGAAGGGAGCCCTGCCTGGACAGCTGGGTGGCATCGGCGTTCAGGGGGGCGAGGGCGCTGCGGCGCGGGTCGAAGCTCCAGCGCGCATCGTGGTCGATCTCATTGGCGGTGAACTCCAGCTTGATGATCCAGCCGGACTCCTCCTTCCAGCTGACCCAGCGCTCTCCCGAGGCGGCGACCTCGGCGAGCTTCGCCCGGATGGCCGTGCCGAACGTCGGCTGCGCGTCCGGCTCGACCTCGCTGCCGATGAGGACCGGGACGGCGAGCGCCTGGCCGACCACATGCTCGCGCTCGGCGAGGACGGGTCCTTCGAAGCGCGCGACGACCGACTCCTCGACGCCGAGCAGCTCCGCCACCTCCGGCGCGGACAGCCCGGAGCGGATGTGGGCCTGGATCTCCTTCGGGCTGGCGGCCAGACGCGGCGCCGATTCCGGCGTCCTCGAATGCGCGCGACGGATCTCGGCGCGCAGGAGGTCGTCGATGGGCAGCGCGAAGCGCTCACCGGACGCGGTGGCGAGCACGAGCACACCGGATTCGGTGCCGACGATCGTGACGTTTTCCATGCGAAAGCCCCTCTGATGGGTGTTCTGCCATGGTGTCACGCGTGCGGTCCGAAGCCGGGAATAGCGCGGGCGTGCCGTCAGTTTGATCGGGTGCGGCGAGCGGCATTTGCGAAATGCCGTCGAGTCGTGCAAACTATGGCCGCCGCTTACCCGACGGCGCCCCACCCACTAGCACCATGAAAGTGGAGATTCACCGCATGGCAACCGATTACGACGCACCTCGAAAGAGCGAAGACGACTCCGAGTCGATCGAAGCCCTGAAGGAGCGTGTGCCGGACAAGCTCTCCGGCTCGACGGGCGACGAGGACTCCGACAACCCGTCGAGCTTCGACCTCCCGGGTGCCGATCTCTCCGACCTCGAACTCGACGTCGTCGTGCTGCCTGCGCAGCAGGACGAGTTCACCTGCATGAGCTGCTTCCTGGTGAAGCATCGCTCGCAGCTCGATCACGAGGGCCCGGAAGGACCGATCTGCAAGGAGTGCGCTGCCTGACAGCCGTCCGATACGTCACGCGCCCCCGACCGTCCGGTCCGGGGCGCGTCGTCGTTGCGCGGCGCCTCAGCGCTGTGCGGCGCGGATCGCGGCGGCGAGCCGGTCGGGGGTGCGGGTCGAGATCGTCCAGCTCGGCGCGGGATCGTCCGGATCGGTGTTGGGCACGATCACGATGCCGTCGATCCCTCCGCGGATGAGATGCCAGCCCGTCGCAGGCAGGCCCGGTCCGCGTGCCTGTCTGGCGTCCTCCCCGGTGAGGGCGACGGGATCCCCCAGCCAGCGCGTCTCGATGCGCGCGCGCCCCGCGCGCAGCACGGAGCCCTCGACCGAGACCACGGGACACGCGAGGATCATCAGGAAGATCACCGCCGACGCGGCCGCGACGCCGAGGACGAGGGCGAACGCGGAGCTCACCGGCACGAGGACGAGCGCGATCATCGGCGCGAGCACGGCGGCGGACACCAGCATCCAGAGGCTGGGCGCCAGGCGCTCCCGGTAGCGCGGACGTGTGGCGGGGACGGTGTTCTGCATTAGCCTCGTGGGGTGAGCGATTCGATCGATCTTCCCATTATCGCCTCGGTGCTGCCGGGCTACGCGCATCCGGGGGATGCCGGAGCCGATCTGGTGTCGGCGGAGGACGTGCACCTCGAGCCGGGCGAGCGCGCGCTCGTGGCCACGGGGGTGCGCATCGCGCTCCCGGACGGCTACGCGGCCTTCGTCGTCCCGCGGAGCGGCCTCGCGGCGAGGCACGGCATCTCGATCGTGAACGCGCCGGGCACCGTCGACGCCGGCTACCGCGGTGAGATCAAGGTGAGCCTGATCAACACGGACACCCGGAGCGCGTACGATGTGGCGGTCGGCGATCGCATCGCCCAGTTGATCATCATGCCGGTGACCCGTGCCGTGTTCATCCCCGTCGAAGAGCTCCCCGAGAGCGTCCGCGGCGAGGGGGGCTTCGGGTCGACCGGGTACCAGGCAGGGGGCGGCGGGACGATCGCCGCAGGGGAGCAGTCATGACAGAGCAGAACGAACAGCCCGCCAAGTCGGCGCCGGCGTCTCGCGCGGAGGACGGGCCCTTCGACGAGAGCGAGGTCAATCCGGTCCGCCCGTACATCGACCTCGGGGGAATCAAGATCCTGCCCAGGGAGGGGTTGAACCTCCGGCTCGAGGTCGAGGAGCAGACCAAGCGCATCGTCGCCGTCGGTCTCGATTACGCGGACTCCTCGCTCCAGGTGCAGCCGTTCGCCGCACCTCGCTCCGGCGGTCTGTGGGACGAGACGCGGGTCCAGCTCAAGGATCAGGTCCGCTCGCAGGGCGGACGCGTCGAGGAGCGCGACGGCCCGCTCGGCAAGGAACTGCTGGCGGAGGTGCCGGCGACCGCCGCGGAGGGCTCGGGGCTGCGTCTCGCGCGCTTCGTCGGGGTGGACGGGCCGCGCTGGTTCCTGCGCGGCGTGATCGGGGGCGCGGCGACGAGCGACGTCGAGGCGGCCGCGAAGGTCGAGGATCTCTTCCGTTCGCTCGTCGTGGTCCGCGGCGGATCGCCCATGCCCCCGCGCGATCTCATCCCGCTCAAGATGCCGGCCGCTCCGGGATCGGCGTGAGCGAGGACCGCGCGGCCCGCGACGACCAGGACGAAGCGCAGCCGCGCGCTTCCGAGGTGCTCGGCGCCGCCCTCGGCGGAGCGGCTCGCAGGGCGGGACTCGACCCGGCGGACGGCGCGAGCACGCAGCAGGTCGTGTGGAGCGCGATGGGCGGCTGGCGGGGCATCCTCGAATCGGTGCTGCCGAGCCTCGCGTTCGTCGTCCTGTTCACGGTCACGCCGGAGCCGCTGATCCTCGCTCTCGGGGTGTCGGTGGGACTGGCGGCCGTCTTCACGGTGGTGCGTCTGCTGCAGAAGTCGCCGCCGGCTGCGGCCATCGGCGGGCTCGTCGCCGCGGGCGCCGCAGCGGCTCTCGCCCTCTGGACCGGTCGCGGGGAGGACAACTTCGTCCCCGGCTTCGTCACGAACGCCCTCTACGGGTCGGCGATGATCGTCGCCGCGCTCGTCGGCTGGTCGCTGATCGGCCTCGCGGCGGGATTCCTCATGGGCGAGGGCACGGCATGGCGTCGGGACCGTCGCAAGCGCAGGGTGTTCTTCTGGCTCGGGATCGCCTGGGGCGCGCTCTTCTTCGCGCGTCTGGCCGTCCAGCTCCCGCCGTACTTCTCCGGAGACGTGACCGCTCTCGGCACGCTCAAGCTCATCATGGGCCTGCCGCTCTTCGCGCCGATGATCGCCGTGACGTGGCTTGCCGTCCGGGCCCTCTACCCGCGCGAGTCACCGTCGGACACGACGCCCTGAGCATGGTAGATTTATCTTGATATCAAGATAAATTGCAGGCTTTCGCCCACGGCCGGCACGGAGCAGACTGGTTAGGTCCGCCTTGCTAGCCGACGGGGCTCGATGGCGAGCAAGATGGAGGGGCCTGCCCCCCTCCATCCGAGTAGAAGGAGACGGATTCGTGTCCACGGTGAACAGCTTCGGTGCCCGGAGCACCCTGACGGTCGGCAGCACCGACTACGAGATCTTCCGCATCGACACCGTCCCCGGTTACGAGAAGCTCCCGTTCAGCCTCAAGGTCCTCCTGGAGAACCTGCTTCGCACCGAGGACGGTGCGAACGTCACGAAGGCGCAGATCGAGGCGCTCGGCTCCTGGGATGCCGCGGCGGAGCCGAACACGGAGATCCAGTTCACGCCCGCTCGCGTGGTCATGCAGGACTTCACCGGCGTGCCCTGCATCGTGGACCTCGCGACCATGCGCGAGGCCGTCACGGCGCTCGGCGGCGACGCGAACAGGATCAACCCGCTCTCGCCAGCGGAGATGGTCATCGACCACTCCGTCATCGCCGACCTGTTCGGCACGGAGAACGCTCTCGAGCGCAACGTCGAGATCGAGTACGAGCGCAACGGCGAGCGCTACCAGTTCCTGCGCTGGGGTCAGACCGCCTTCCAGGACTTCAAGGTCGTGCCCCCGGGAACGGGCATCGTCCACCAGGTGAACATCGAGCACCTCGCCAAGGTCATCTACGACCGCAGCGTCGACGGCGTGCTCCGCGCCTACCCGGACACCTGCGTCGGCACCGACTCGCACACGACGATGGTCAACGGCCTCGGCGTGCTGGGCTGGGGCGTCGGCGGCATCGAGGCCGAGGCGGCCATGCTCGGCCAGCCGGTGTCGATGCTCATCCCGCGCGTCGTCGGCTTCAAGCTGACGGGTGAGATCCCCGCGGGAGTCACGGCGACCGACGTCGTCCTCACCATCACCGACATGCTGCGCAAGCACGGCGTCGTCGGCAAGTTCGTCGAGTTCTACGGCGCGGGCGTCGCATCCGTCCCCCTGGCCAACCGCGCCACCATCGGCAACATGAGCCCGGAGTTCGGATCCACCGCGGCGATCTTCCCGATCGACGAGGTCACCACCGAGTACCTCCGGCTCACGGGCCGCGACGAGCAGGCCGTCGCGCTCGTCGAGGCGTACGCCAAGGAGCAGCACCTCTGGCACGACGCCACGAGGGAGCCGATCTTCAGCGAGTACATGGAGCTCGACCTCGGCACGGTCGTGCCGTCGATCGCCGGCCCCAAGCGCCCGCAGGACCGCATCCTCCTCTCCGAGGCGAAGACGCAGTTCGAGCAGGACATCCTCAGCTACGCCGACGCCAGCACGACGGACGACATCGTCGACCTCGAGTCGAAGCACTCGTTCCCCGCCTCCGACCCCGGGGCCGTCCCCGGCGAGGAGGACACGAGCACGCGTCCCGTCCACATCTCCAGCGGCGTGAGCGGCGCCTCCAAGCCGGTCAAGGTGAAGTCTCCCGCGGGCGACTCCTACATCCTCGATCACGGCGCGGTCACCCTCGCCGCGATCACCTCCTGCACGAACACCTCGAACCCGTCGGTGATGATCGCCGCCGGCCTCCTCGCCCGCAAGGCGCTGGACAAGGGGCTCAAGCAGAAGCCGTGGGTGAAGACGACCCTCGGCCCCGGCTCGAAGGTCGTCACCGACTACTACGAGAAGTCCGGCCTCGACAAGGACCTCGAGGGACTCGGCTTCTACACCGTCGGCTACGGCTGCACGATCTGCATCGGAAACTCCGGACCCCTCATCGAGGAGGTCTCGGCAGCGGTCAACGACAACGACCTCGCCGTCACCGCCGTGCTCTCCGGCAACCGCAACTTCGAGGGCCGCATCAGCCCCGACGTGAAGATGAACTACCTCGCCTCGCCGCCGCTGGTCGTCGCCTACGCCCTGGCCGGGTCGATGCACTTCGACTTCGAGCAGGACGCGCTGGGCACGGACGCCGACGGGAACGACGTGTTCCTGAAGGACATCTGGCCCTCGCCGGACGAGGTCCAGGAGATCATCGACACGTCGATCTCGCGCGAGCAGTTCATCAAGCAGTATGCGACCGTGTTCGACGGCGACGAGCGCTGGACCAGCCTCCCCACCCCGACCGGCCCGGTGTTCGAGTGGGACGAGCAGTCGACCTATGTGCGCAAGCCCCCGTACTTCGAGGGCATGACGATGGAGCTCACCCCGGTCAGCGACATCACCGGCGCGCGCGTCATGGCCACGCTGGGGGACTCGGTCACCACCGACCACATCAGCCCGGCCGGCAACATCAAGGCCGGCACCCCCGCCGCGCAGTACCTCACCGAGCACGGCGTCGCGCAGAAGGACTTCAACTCCTACGGTTCGCGCCGCGGCAACCACGAGGTGATGATCCGCGGCACGTTCGCGAACATCCGCCTGAAGAACCTCCTCGTCTCGGCCGTCAACGACGGCGCGGTCGTCGAGGGCGGCTTCACCCGCGACTTCACGAAGCCCGACGGGCCGCAGTCGTACATCTACGACGCCAGCCAGAACTACCAGGCCGCAGGCACGCCGCTGGTGATCTTCGGCGGCAAGGAGTACGGCTCCGGGTCCTCGCGCGACTGGGCGGCCAAGGGCACCAGCCTGCTGGGCGTCAAGGCCGTCATCACCGAGAGCTTCGAGCGCATCCACCGTTCGAACCTCATCGGCATGGGCGTCGTGCCGCTGCAGTTCCCCGCGGGCGAGAGCTGGGAGTCGCTGGGTCTCGACGGCACCGAGACCGTCTCGATCACGGGTCTCGAGGAGCTGAACGACGGCATCACGCCGAAGACGGTCCGCGTCACGGCCGCGCCCAGCGAGCACTCGCCCGAGGGCAAGCAGACGGTCGAGTTCGACGCGGTCGTCCGCATCGACACGCCCGGCGAGGCCGACTACTACCGCAACGGCGGCATCCTGCAGTACGTGCTGCGTTCGCTGGTCTGATCACCGGCAGGAGGGCCCGGATGCCTCGGCATCCGGGCCCTCCTGCTTCCGCAACCCGGGTGTCCTGACCTCTCCCGGCGGATTCCCCGACGCACGCTCGGGGGATTCCCGGAACCCGGCGGTAGGATCGATGAGGACTTCAGGAGGTGCGGATGCCCATTCTTCCCGGCATCACGGGACCACGGGACCTCGACGGGCTCAGTGCGAAGCAGCTGGACGAGCTCGCCGGCGAGATCCGCGAGTTCCTCGTCGAGAACGTGTCGCGCACGGGCGGCCATCTGGGCCCGAACCTCGGCGTCGTCGAGCTCACGATCGCCCTGCACAGGGTGTTCTCCTCGCCGGATGATCCGATCATCTTCGACACCGGGCATCAGTCCTACGTGCACAAGCTCCTCACGGGACGGCAGGACTTCTCGGCGCTGCGCGTCCGCGGAGGGCTCGCCGGCTATCCGCAGCGCTCGGAGAGCCCGCACGATGTGGTGGAGTCCTCGCACGCCTCGAGCTCGCTGAGCTGGGCGGACGGCGTCTCGCGTGCCCTGGCGGCGACGGGGCGCAGCGACCGGCACGTGGTCGCCGTGGTCGGAGACGGTGCGCTCACCGGAGGCATGACCTGGGAGGCGCTGAACAACATCACCGACGACAACGATCGCAACCTCGTCATCGTCGTCAACGACAACGGACGTTCCTACGCCCCGACGATCGGCGGGATGTCGCGCTACCTCAACCGCGTGCGCACGGCCGCTGCGTACAAGGACCTGCACCACCGCTCCGACCGCTTCTTCCGCCTCTTCGGCCCCGTAGGGCGAGCCGTCTTCCGCGGCGTCCGCGGAGGCACGCACGGCTTCCTCTCCCGCTTCACCAACAACGAGGCGCTGTACTCCAACCTGGACATCAAGTACCTGGGGCCGGTGGACGGCCACGACCTGGAGGCGCTGATCGAGACCCTCGAGCTGGCGAAGTCCTACGGCGCGCCGGTACTCGTCCACGCGATCACCGAGAAGGGCCGCGGATACCAGCCCGCCCGCGACGACGAGGCCGATCAGTTCCACGCGGTCAACCGCATCGACCCGGCCACGGGCGAGCCGCTGTCGAGCAGCGGACGCGGCTGGACGGATGTCTTCTCCGATGCGCTCGTCTCGGTGGGGGAGCGCGAGCCCGCCGTGATCGCGATGACGGCGGCGATGCTGCGTCCCACCGGACTGGCGCCGTTCGCGGAGCGCTTCCCCGATCGCGTCTACGACGTCGGCATCGCCGAGCAGCACGCGGTCGCCTCGGCGGCCGGCCTGGCATACGGAGGGCTGCATCCCGTCGTCGCACTGTATGCGACGTTCATGAACCGCGCCTTCGATCAGGTGCTCATGGACGTGGCGCTGCACAGGGCGGGCGTCACGTTCGTCCTCGACCGCTCCGGCGTCACAGGTCCGGACGGTCCCAGCCATCACGGCATGTGGGACCTTGCGATACTGCAGATCGTGCCGCGCATCCGCATCGCCGCTCCGCGCGACGCAGTGCGTCTGCAGGAGGCGCTGGAGGAGGCCGTGGCCGTGGACGACGCGCCGACGGTGATCCGCTTCCCGAAGGGCGAGGTCGCTCCGGACCTGCCCGCCCTCGAACGGCTTCGCGACGGAGTGGACGTGCTCTCGCGCGGCGAGAGCGAGGACGTCCTGCTCGTCGGCATCGGGCCGTTCGCCGCACTGGCGATGGACGTCGCCGAACGGCTGCGCGCCCAGGGCATCGGGGCGACGGTCATCGACCCGCGATGGGCGATCCCGGTGCAGCCGTCGGTGGTCGCGCTCGCGGCGCGGCACCGCCTGGTGATCACGCTGGAGGACGGCATCCGGGTCGGCGGCATCGGCACACGCGTGCGTCAGGTGCTCCGGGAGGCGGGTATCGACACCGCCGTGGACGAGCTCGGCCTGCCGGACGAGTTCATCGATCACGCCTCGCGCGAGCAGATCCTGGCGGATGCAGGGCTCACCGCCTCGAAGATCGCCCAGGACGTCGTCTCGCAGGTTCTCGGCACGCGCATCCCCGTGGCGCGCCATGCGGGCGAGACGGGCGCCATCGACCTTCCGCTCCACGAGAAGCGCTGAGCGGAGATCCCTCGGCGCCGAGGCGCGCCCGTTCTCAGTTCAGCGCGTGGAGCGCGGCGACGGCATCGGCCGGATCGCGATCCGTGGCACGCAGCGCCGCGGAGAGCAGGTAGCCGTCGGTGAGGGCGTCGCCGGTGATCATGACCCGTACGATCTCGACGCCGCAGTCCCGCAGGGCGGTCTCCGCGCAGGCCGTCAGCACCTGGGTCCCGAGCTCGGCATTGGTCGGCAGCGTCTCGCCTGCGATGCCCCGCACGACGTCGCGCATGGCGGAGCCCACGATGTTCGCCGCCCGCTCGGCGACGTTGACGACGTCCAGCTCGAAGACGCGCAGCGCCCGGCCGCTCGCGACCGGCCGCCATTCGAAGGAGGCGTGCACGAGGTGCTGGTGCCCGCTGGACCCCGTCAGCTGCCGCGCAGGCAGATCCGTGGCACGGCACCGCACGTCGATGAGCTTGTACCAGTAGAACAGGGGGAAGGTGCCGTGCGTCCCCGGGGAGAGCACCATGACCTCACCGGTGGCGTTCGGCACGCCCTTGGGCTTTCGGACGATCGGCTTGCCGTTGCGGGTGCGGATCGCCGCCCACCCCTCGTCGACGGTGACCATGAACAGCTTGATGAGCGCGGGCACCACCAGCAGCGTCGTGAGGACGGCCGTGCCCGTCTTCAGGAGGCTCGATGTGCCGGAACCGCTGAAGAGGGAGAGGAACCATTCCATGGCTCCACTCTTCCCGATACCGGGCGTTCACCTGCGAGGGAACGCCCCCGTCCCCGAGGAGTTCACCGTGATTTCCCCCGGCGTTACCCGAAAACGAGGAGCGGGCGCGGCTCGATGACCGGCCCGCTCCTCAGCGATGCTCAGCGGTGCTCGATGCCGCGGATCGGAGGGGTGTGGAACGTGCCCTGGAAGACGCGCTCGCTGGCGCCCTCGCGATCGAGATAGGGCGATGCCCCGCCGTCGATGAAAGGCCAGCCCGCGCCGAGGATGAGGCACAGGTCGATGTCCTCCACCTCGGGGACGACGTGCTCGTCGAGCATGATCCGGATCTCCTGCGCCAGTCCGTCCTGGACACGGGCGAGGATGGTCGCGGCGGATGCGGGCGAAGAGCCGGTCTGTCCCTTGAGCGCCTTCTCGGCGGCCTTGGTCCAGCCGGTCACGCGGCCGCCCTTGTCCTTCTCCACGACCTCGTCGAGCTCCGCGAGCACGTGGAAGTTCTCGTTGGCGTAGAACCGGTCGGGAAAAGCGCGCACCATGGTGTCCTGCACATGCGCAGCGACCTTCCAGCCGACGAGATCGATGAGCTGGAAGGGGCCCATCGGGAGGCCGAGCGGCGCGAACGCCCCCTCGACGTCCGCGACGGGCGTTCCCTCGTAGACGGCGCGCGCCGCCTCTCCCATCACCTTCGCGAGGAGCCGGTTCACGACGAAGCCGGGCGCGTCGGCCGTGAGCACGGCGTTCTTGCCCAGTCCCTTCGCCACGACGAAGGCGGTGGACAGCGCCTGCTCGTTCGTCACGGGCGTCTTCACGATCTCGATCAGCGGCATGACCGCCACCGGGTTGAAGAAGTGGAAGCCGACGAGGCGTTCGGGATGGGCGAGCTTGGCGCCGATCTCCTCGACGGACAGCGAGGAGGTGTTGGTGGCGAGGATCGCATCCTCCGCGATGATCTTCTCGATCTCGCCGAAGACCTGCTGCTTGACGCCGACCTCCTCGAACACCGCCTCGATGACGAAGTCCGCGTCCGCGTACTCGCTCTTGTCGATCGTCCCGTGGATCAGACCGCGCAGCTTGTTGGCGGAGTCGGCGTCGACGCGTCCCTTCGCCTCGAGCTTGCCGATCTCCTCATGGATGTAGGCGACGCCCTTGTCGACGCGCGCCTGGTCGATGTCCGTGATGAGCACGGGCACCTGCAGCTTGCGGACGAACAGCAGGGCGAACTGGCTGGCCATGAGACCGGCGCCGATGATGCCGACCTTCGTCACGCCGCGGGCGAGCGTCTTGTCCGGTGCGCCGACCGGCCGCTTCGCGCGTTTCTGCACGAGGTCGAAGGCGTACATGGACGCCGCGAACTGGTCGCCGGTGACGAGCTCGGCCAGCGCCTCGTCCTCGCGGGCGAAGCCCTCGGCCTTGGTGCCGCTCTTCGCCTTGTCGAGCAGCTCAAGGGCGGCGTACGGCGACTTCGGCACGCCGCCGATCTTGGACTCCAGCATCCCGCGGGCGACCTTGACGGCGATCGGCCATTTGGTGAGACGTTCGATCCTGCCCGGCTCGTTCTTGCGCTCGACCTTCGTGCTGCCGGTCAGCACGGCGTCCGCCCAGGCGAGCGAGTCCTCCAGATAGTTGGCGGCGGGGAAGATCGCATCGAAGATCCCGTAGTCGTACGCCTGCTGAGGCTTCAGCATCCGGTTCTGCTTGAGCGGGTTGGAGATCACGACCTCCAGCGCGTTCTCGATCCCGATGAGGTTCGGCAGCAGGTAGGCGCCGCCCCAGCCGGGGATGATGCCGAGGAAGACCTCGGGCAACGCCACGGCCGCCGCTGAGGCGTCCACCGTGCGATACGTGCTGTTGAGAGCGATCTCGAGGCCGCCTCCGAGCGCGAGCCCGTTCACGAAGGCGAAGGACGGCACGCCGAGCTCGCCGAGCGAGCCGATCACCTTGTGGCCGAGCTGCGCGATGAGCCGGGCGTTGTCCTTCGAGCCGACCCTGCTGATGTCGGACAGGTCCGCACCGGCCGCGAGGATATACTGCTTCCCGGTGATGCCGACCGCCTGGATCTCCCCGGCTGCCGCTCGGGCCTTCAGCCCGGCGAGGGTCTCGCCGAGCTCGGTGAGGGTCGCGGGGCCGAGCGTGTTCGGGCGGGTGTGGTCGCGGCCGTTGTCCAGGGTGATGAGGGCGAGCACCGCGCCGGAGGCGAGACGGACGTCGCGCACGGGAGAGTGCGTGACGACCTCGTCATCGGTGAGCGCGAGGATCGGGGAGAAGTCGATCGCTTCGTAGTCGGTCATCGCTCTACTTCCTCTTCTTCCCGTCGTAGTGCGGATTCTCCCAGACGACAGAGCCGCCCTGGCCGAGACCGACGCACATGGCCGTGAGGCCGTAGCGCACGTCGGGGCGCTCTGCGAACTGCGCCGCGAGCTGGATCATCAGCCGCACACCGGATGCGGCCAGAGGGTGCCCCAGCGCGATGGCGCCGCCCCAGGGGTTCACGCGCGGGTCGTCGTCGGCGATGCCGAAGTGGTCGAGCAGCGAGACGACCTGGATCGCGAAGGCCTCGTTCAGCTCGAACAGCCCGATGTTGGCGATGGTCAGGCCCGCCTTCTTCAGGGCCTTCTCCGTGGACGGGATCGGTCCGATGCCCATGATCTCCGGCTGCACCCCGGCGAAGGCGAACGAGACGAGCCTCATCTTGGGGGCGAGTCCGAACTCCTTCACGGCGCCTCCGCCGGCCAGCAGCGACATGGTCGCGCCGTCGGTGAGCGGCGAAGACGTTCCGGCCGTCACGCGCCCATGCGGGCGGAACGGCGTCTTGAGCCCGGCGAGATCCTCCATGGTGGTCTGGGGGCGGCGCCCCTCGTCCTCGGTGGCCAGTCCCCAGGCGCCGTCGTCGCCCTTGATCGCGACCGGCACGAGGTCGGGCTGGATCTTGCCGGCGTCGTATGCTGCCTGCACCTTGTGCTGGCTGAGCATCCCGAACCGGTCCGAGCGCTCCTTGGTGAGATGCGGGAAGCGGTCGAAGATGCGCTCGGCCGTCACCCCCATGTTCAATGCTCCCGGGTCGACCATCTTCTCCGCGACGAACCTCGGATTGGGGTTGGCGTTCGCACCGATCGGGTGATGTCCCATGTGCTCGACGCCGCCGGCGAGGGCGAGGTCGTACATGCCGATGCCGATGGACGCCGCCATCGTCGTGACGCTCGTCATGGCGCCGGCGCACATGCGCTCGATGGCGAGTCCTGGCACGGTCTGGGGGAGACCGGCGAGGATCGCGACCGACCGTCCGAGCGTGAGGCCCTGGTCGCCGGTCTGGGACGTCGCGGCGATCGCCACGTCGTCGATGCGATCCGCCGGCACTCCGGGATTGCGCTCCATGAGCCCGATCGTCGCCTTGACGGCGAGGTCGTCCGCGCGGGTGTTCCAGTACATGCCTTTTTCGCCGGCGCGCCCGAACGGGGTGCGCATGCCATCGACGAAGAAGACGTCCGAGATCTCGGCCACTCTGCCTCCTGGGTTAGGGATGAGGCCAGCCTAGGAGGCGGGAGGAGCGCACGGGAATCGCTTGGATCGAACCTACGAACCGTCCGCGTCGGCCTCTTCGAGCGATTGCGCGGCTTCTACAAAGGCATCCGCGATCCTCTGTGCAGTCTGCGCAATCTGCCAGGGCCGTGCGCCGAGCGCTTCGAGCGCGCCGGCGATGGCGTCGGCCGTCGCTCCCGGCGGCTCCCACGCCACCCGGCGCAGGTGATCCGGTGTCAGCAGGTTCTCCGTCGGCATGCCGAGCTCGGCGGCGACGGCCTCGACGACCGGACGCGCGGCCTTGAGCCTGGCGTCCGCCTCGGGATTCCGGTCCGCCCATGCCCGCGGCGGCGGCAGCGCATCGCTGGGGACGCGCTCCCTGGGCAGATCCGTCTCGGCGCGTCCTGCCTCGATCGCCGACCACCAGCGGTCCAGCTGCGTCCGGCTGGCGCGACCGTTGAAGGCCGTGATCGCGGCGAGCGCCTGCTTGCTGGTGGGCGCGGCGAGCACGGCGGCGACGAGCGAACGGTCGGGGACGAGGCGTCCGGGAGAGATGTCCTGCTGCTGGGCGTACTCCTCGCGCGACTGCCAGAGCGCGCGTGCCACAGCCAGATTCCGAGCGCCGCGAACCTGGTGCAGTCCGCCGAGGCGACGCCACGGCTCCGTGCGCGCCGGCTTCGGCATGCGAGTGAGCGTGGCGGCGAACTCCTCTTCGGCGAACTCCGTCTTCCCCTGCTCCTCGAGCTCTGCGACCAGGATCTCCCGCACGTCGATCAGGTGCAGCACGTCGAGCGCCGCGTACTCCAGCCACGCGGCCGGCAGGGGGCGCGTCGACCAGTCGGCGGCGGAGTGCTCCTTCTTGAGGGTGATCCCGAGCGCATCCTCGACCACGGCGGCGAGCCCGACGCGTTCATGGCCGAGCAGGCGCGAGGCGAGCTCGGTGTCGAAGATCGACGCCGGCTCGAGCTGCAGCTCCCGGAGAGAGGGAAGATCCTGGCTGGCTGCGTGGAAGACCCATTCCTGGTCGCCGATCGCCTCCTGCAGAGCGGCGAAATCCCCGATGGCCGGCGGGTCGAACAGGAAGACCCCCGCCTCGCGCCGGAAGACCTGCACCAGATAGGCGCGCTGGGAGTAGCGGAAGCCTGAAGCGCGCTCCACGTCGACGGCGACCGGTCCGACGCCTGCGGCGAGGCTCGCGCAGGCGCGTTCGAACTCCTCGCGATCATCGATCACGGAATACTCAGTCACGGGTGGCCTTTCGCGCGCCGAACACGGCGATGTCCTCGGAACCCGGCGGCAGACCTGCCAGCATTCCGACCAGTTCTGCCCATGCTTCCACATGCGGACGCAGCGGTCCCTCCGGAGTCCAGGAAGCACGCAGTTCGATCTGCGCGCCATCGCCCTCGGCGGCGAGGCCCCCGAACCCCTTCGAGAGGGTCTTGGTCGAGGTCCCCGAAGCCGAGTGGTACACGGCATCCCTGGACTCCAGCGCATCGACGAGCCAGGACCAGGTGACGTCGGCGAGCAGGGGATCGGTGCCGATCTCGGGCTCCAGCGGAGCCTGGGCGAACGCCACGATCCGCCAAGCGCCGTTCCAGGCATCCGGGGCGTCGGGATCATGCAGCAGCACGAACCTGGCCGTCCCGTAGATCGAGTCGCCGTGATCGTCGGGGCGCACATCGGCGGCAAGGGCGATCGCGAAAGGGGCGAGGCCCTGCGGGGACGGGATCTCGCGAACCGTGATGTCGGAACGGAACGTGGTATCCCGCAGTTCGGCTGCGGCTCGCTCGAAAAGCGATCCGGCATCGGGATGTGCGGTCACGGCAACAGGCTAGAGTCAGGAAGCGATGAAGAGTCTCAGGCACGCCGTCACGGTTCTCGTCCTCGCCCTGCTCGCGCTGATCACGGCCGCAGGTGTGGTGGTGCTCGGCCTCGCCCGGCGCGTGGTCACGCCTGGCGGGCGGGCGACGGACACCGAGATCCTCGGCGTCGACACCGGTGCGCAGACCATCGAGCTCACACGCACGCCCGACACGGAGCTGCCCGGTCGCTACGGGCTGTTCACCACCGGCACATACGGGTACGTCAAGCTCGGCGCCGTGCTGAGCGCGGACGCCTCGCGCGTCCGACGCAAGCTCCTCACCCAGATCGACCCCGGTGCGCGCATCGACAGGGGAGCGGCCTTCAGCGGCTGGTACTACAGCTCTCCGCGCGAACTGCATCTGCCCTGGGAGAACGTGCTGATCGGATCGCCGAGCGGGCCCTGCCCGGCATGGCTGTTCCCGGCGGCGGCGGATGCACCGGCCTCGGACATCTGGGTCGTCCAGATCCACGGACGCGGAGTGACGAGGGCCGAGTGCCTGCGCGCCGTGCCCGTGTTCCACTCGCTCGGCATGGCGAACCTGGTCGTCTCCTACCGCAACGACGGCGAGGCCCCGCGCAGCCGAGGGGGCTCCTACGCGCTGGGCGCCGCGGAATGGCGGGATGTCGACGCCGCGATCTCGTACGCGCTCCGCCACGGAGCGCGTCGCGTGCTCCTCATGGGCTGGTCGATGGGCGGCGCGCTCGCTCTGCAGGCGGCGGTGTCCTCCGGGAACCGTTCGTCGATCGCGGGGATCGTGCTCGACTCTCCCGTCGTCGACTGGCGCACCGTCCTGCGCTTCCAGGCCCGGAACATGGGCGTGCGGGAGCCGTTCCCGGATCTCGCGATGGAGCTGCTGTCCTCTCCGATGACGGCGCGCTGGGGCGGCGCGGAGGCGCCGATCCCGTTCGACAGGCTCGACATGGTGGCGCGCGCGGACGAGCTGACGGTGCCGATCCTCATCCTGCACAGCGACGATGACGGTTTCGTCCCCGCGGATGCTTCGCACGCCCTGGCGGAGGCGAGGCCCGACATCGTCACGATGCCGCGATTCGCCGTCGCGAGGCACACCAAGATCTGGAACTACGACCAGACCGGATGGACGAGGGCCATCACGGACTGGGCGGCCGCCCAGGAGTTCAGCGCTTCTGCCTGACCTGCTTCTTCGCCCGCATGAGCATCCCGGTCATGCCGCCGATCCGCAGGGGAGATACAGCCCGGGTGAGACCGATCGACTGCGGGTAGTCGTCGGGGATGGCGAGCACCTCGTCCGCCGTGAGCCCCGTGAGCCCCTGCACGAGGATGCTCGCGAAGCCGCGCGTCGTCGGGGCCTCGGGCGGCGCGGTCGCGTGCATCGCGACGACGCCGTCGACCACCTCGACAGAGATGTAGACGGGAGACTGGCACTCCGCGACGCGTTCGTACATCTCCGGATGGTTCCCGAGCTCCTCCGGCACGGCGGGGAGCTCGTTCGAGAACTCCAGCAGCAGCTGCAGCCGCTCGGCCTCGGGGAGGTCGAGGAAGTCGTCGCGGATCGCGGCGAGCGTGTCAGGAACGTGCGCGGTGCTCATCCCTGTCATTGTCACACGCTCAGAGGGTGCCGGGCTCGCTCCCCGTGACGATCGGCACGCGCACCGCGCTGCCCCACTCCGTCCAGGATCCGTCGTAGTTGCGGACGTTCTCGAAGCCGAGGAGGTGCTTGAGCACGAACCAGGTGTGACTGGAGCGCTCACCGATGCGGCAGTAGGCCACGACCTGGTCGCCGTCCTCGAGGCCGGCCCCGTCTCGGTAGATCGCATCCAGCTCTGCACGGCTCCTGAAGCCGCCGTCCTCGGCGACCGCCTTCGCCCACGGCACGCTCTGCGCCGTCGGGATGTGGCCCGCCCTGAGCGTGCCCTCCTCCGGATAGGCGGGCGCGGTCGTTCGCTCCCCGCTGTACTCCTCCGGGGAGCGCACGTCGATGAGGGGGCTGCCGATGTGCGCGAGGACGTCGTCCTTGTATGCGCGCAGGGCCGAGTCATCCCGCTCCACGACCGGGTACTCGGTCGGCGTCGGCGCGGGGGCCTCGGTGGTGATCTCGCGGCCCTCGGAGATCCAGCGGTCCCGTCCGCCGTCGAGCAGGCGCACGTCCTCGTGGCCGAACAGCGAGAACACCCACAGCGCGTAGGCGGCCCACCAGTTGTTCTTGTCGCCGTAGACGACGATCGTGTCGTCACGGGAGATGCCCTTGCGGCTGAGCAGGGCCGCGAAACCCTCGCCGTCGACGTAGTCGCGCACGACGGGGTCGTTGAGCTCGGTGTGCCAGTCGACCTTGACCGCCCCGGGGATGTGGCCCGTCTCGTACAGGAGGACGTCCTCGTCGGACTCCACGACGACCAGGCCTGGCTGACCCAGGTGCGCGGCGAGCCATTCGGCGGTGACGAGACGGCCGGGCTCGGCGTACTCGGCGAACTTCTCGGACGAGGTGTCGAATTCGATGGTCACGGGGCGCTCCTCGATGGTGTGCGGGCGAAGGCCCGGTCTGCGACGGCGTAGTGTTGTGCCGACCCCTCCGACGATAGATCCGTCGGGTGCGCACCGCACCGGTTCCGTAAGACTTCGACACAGGATCCCATGACCGAATCGACGCCCCGCGCCGGCACTGTGCGCCTCTCCGACCGGATCCCCGCCGTCACAGGGGCGGAGATGCTCTCGGGCCTCGTCCCCCCTCCGCAGTTCGACGGCGCGACGTTCGAGACGTACCGCGCCGACCCGGCGCATCCCTCCCAGGAGGAGACGAAGGAGATCCTGCAGCGGTTCGCCGGCCGCGGCGGCCCGGTGAAGCGCGGCGGGCTGTTCCGGAGGACGCCCAAGGAGCCGGAGATGAAGCCGGGCGTCTATCTGGACGGCGGCTTCGGCGTCGGCAAGACGCATCTGCTCGCGTCGATCTACCACGCGATGCCCGCACGCCGGAAGTACTTCGGCTCCTTCATCGAGTACACCGCGCTCGTCGGCGCCCTCGGATACAAGAACACCGTCGACCTGCTGCGCGGCGCCGATCTGCTCTGCATCGACGAGTTCGAGCTGGACGACCCGGGGGACACGATGGTGATGACCCGGCTGCTCGGCGAGCTCGTCGCCTCCGGCACGCGTCTCGCCGCCACTTCCAACACGCCGCCGAACGCACTGGGGGAGGGCCGTTTCGCCGCGCAGGACTTCCTGCGCGAGATCCACGCGATGTCGGACAGCTTCCAGACGCTGCGCATCGACGGCGTCGACTTCCGGCAGCGTGCGATCGACGGTCACGCGATCGTCCTCGACGACGAGGCCTACGCCGCGAGGCTGGATGCCGCTGCG
Organism: Microbacterium tumbae; assembly: GCF_054780175.1. Classification (NCBI taxonomy): domain Bacteria; kingdom Bacillati; phylum Actinomycetota; class Actinomycetes; order Micrococcales; family Microbacteriaceae; genus Microbacterium; species Microbacterium tumbae. The sequence goes on along the minus strand of NZ_BAAGWV010000002.1, from coordinate 519,699 downwards.
TCCGCGGGCACGGCATCCGACGACGCCTTCGACGAGGTCATCCGGCACTTGGCGCAGGTCCATCCCTCCCGCTACATCCGTCTCATCGACGGCATCGCCGTGGTCGGCCTGCGGGGAGTGCGCCAGCTGACGGACCAGTCCGAGGCTCTGCGCTTCGTCGCCTTCGTGGACCGGGTCTACGACGCGCAGATCCCCGTCGTCGCGACCGGTATCGGCCTGGACCGGGTGTTCTCCGAGGAGATGCTCGCCGGCGGCTACCGCAAGAAGTACCTGCGCGCCATCTCACGGCTCAACGCTCTGACGCATTCTGCGTAACGATCCAGATCCGCGTAACGCGATGTTCACACGAAGGGTCCGCCTGTAACACGCGGGAAACAAAACCGGACCCCTTGCCGAAATCGGGCCTCGCCACACTGAAGCAGTCAACTACTTCGGATGTGAGGTTTTCCTATGGATGCTCCCGGCAACATCTCGTGGGGTATTACCGCGACTGCGCTGGTCCTGCTGATGACGCCAGGCGTCGCGTTCTTCTACGGCGGTCTCGTCAAGGCGAAGAGCGTCGTCAGCATGATGATGATGAGCTTCGGCTCGATCGGACTCGTCGCCGTGCTGTGGATTCTCTACGGCTTCTCGATGAGCGCCGTCGAGAGCCCGACCGCCTTCGCGGGCAACCCGTTCGCCGATTTCGGCCTCGGCAGCCTGGCCGCGGGCGAGGGCTCGAACGTCGCGCTGATCGGCGTCGCCTACGGCGCCACGTTCGCAATCATCACGGTGGCGCTGATCTCCGGTGCGATCGCGGACCGCGCGAAGTTCGGCAGCTGGCTGATCTTCGCCGGCGTCTTCGCGACGGTCGGCTACTTCCCGATCGCCGCCTGGGTCTGGGGCGGCGGCTGGATCATGAACCTCGGCACCACGCTGTTCGGCGAGGACAGCGGCGTCGCGGTGATCGACTACGCCGGTGGTACCGCGGTCCACATCAACGCGGGCGCTGCGGCCCTCGCGCTGGCTCTCGTCCTCGGCAAGCGCATCGGCTTCCAGAAGGGCATCCTCAAGCCGCACAACGTGCCGCTGACGCTTCTGGGCGCTGCGATCCTCTGGTTCGGCTGGTTCGGCTTCAACGCCGGCGCCGAGTGGCTCGCCGAGGACATGGGCGGCGTCGGCCTCATCGGCCTGAACACCCTGGGCGCCACGGCGGCAGCGATCCTCGGCTGGATCCTCATCGAGCGCATCAAGGACGGCAAGGCCACGTCGGTCGGCGCAGCCTCCGGGGCGGTCGCCGGTCTCGTCGCCATCACCCCGGCGTGCGCCAACCTGACGCCCGGCTGGTCTCTGCTGCTCGGTGCCGTCGCCGGCATCGTCTGCGCTCTGGCCGTCGAGCTGAAGTTCCGTCTCGGCTTCGACGACTCGCTGGACGTCGTGGGCATCCACCTCGTCGGCGGTCTGATCGGAACGCTCTACCTGGGTCTGTTCGCCACCGGCACCGGCCTCTTCGTCGGCGGCGACGCCAGCCAGCTCGCGGTCCAGGCGATCGCCGCGCTGGGCGTGCTGATCTACTCCTTCGTCGTCGCCTTCGTCATCGGCTTCGCGATCGAGAAGACCATCGGCTTCCGGATCACCAACGAGGACGAGATCGCCGGTGTCGACTCGGTCGTCCACGGTGAGGAGGGCTACGCGATCGTCGAGGCCTGAGCCTCGATAAGGTGACGGGGTGAGTTCCTCCAAGAGCATCCTCGCCCTCGTCTCCGAGATCGTCGTCGGTCTGCTGAACGGCCGGACGTCCCGGACTCCTGACACGGAGCCGGGACGTCCGGCCGTTCGCGGTTCCAGCGAGAGGAAGGCGACGCTCCGTGTCGATGGGCGGCGGTCCGGTTCGCGGGAGCCGGCCGTCTCGGAGCGGGCCGATGATCCGGAGGCCGGCCGGGAGCAGGGCAGCGAGACGGCGCGGATCGATCCGGAGCGGATCGGCGATCTGCAGGTGCAGTACGCACCGGAGAAGGACGGCGCCCCGGATGCCGGGGAGATCGTGTGGACGTGGGTGCCCTACGAGGAGAACGACGGCCGTGGCAAGGACCGGCCCGTCCTGGTGATCGGGCGGCAGTCGGGATCCAGGGCGTACGCCGTGCGGATGACGAGCAAGGCTCACGACGGAGACCGTGACTACCTGTCCATCGGCAGCGGGGCCTGGGATTCGCAGGGCCGGGAGTCCTGGGTGGACATCGAGCAGCTCTACAGCGTGCACGAGGACGGCATGCGCCGGGAGGCGGCGGTCCTGGACCGGTCGCGCTACGACAGGGTCGCGGCGGCGCTCGTCCGCCGGTACGGATGGTCGGTCACGCCCTGACCCATCCGATGCGCGGAGCGCGACGAACTCCTTGCACACGCCGCATGATGCGGTCGAGGAGGATGCCGCACCCCGCATCGAGGTGACGGAGCGGGATGGCGTCACGCGCGTGGACGTCGCCGAGGACGCGGCTGTGCGCCCGGGGCGCGGGCCCGGCATGCTCGAGGCCGATGAGCCGCCGGCGGTCGCCTGACATCGCTGTGGACGAGGACGCGCGAGCCGTCTCGGCGAACGGTCAGCGCGCGCTGCCCTCGGCGAGGAAGGCCAGCCGGCGCAGCGTCTCGGCATTGCGCCAGCGCAGCAACGGCGCGGTCAGGAGGGTCGGAAGGAGCGCGGCCGGCCCGCTGACCGGTTCCTCGTCGATGCGGATCATCACGCCCTCGCCGTGGGAGCGGACACGGATGACGACTCTCGCCTCGCCGATCGGCCAGCCACGCGCCAGGAGGACGATGCGGCGCGGAGGATCCCATTCCTCGACACGGGTCGTGTCATCGAGGAGCATGGGCCAGGCGCCGACGGAGTGATGCAGCTCGGCCCCCTGCTGCGGCCACGAGGGATCCACATCGCGCATCCGGGATGCTCCGACGACCCAGGCCGGGTAGAGCCAGCCGTTCTCCAGCACCCGGAACACCTCGTCGGGCGTACAGCTCAGCTCACGGACGTTCCTGGCCATGTCTGCGTCCTTCCTCGAGGTCGTGGCTGCATTCTGGAGGCCGATGAACCGATCTCCTATGGGGTTGACGCGCGACGATCCGCAGGGAGGGGAGCGCCCGTCATCGGGCGCGCCTCTCGGGCCCGTCGCCGGTTGCGGCGGCGTACTCGGCGTCCGAGACGTGAGCGCCCCACCGGACCTCGCCATCGGCGGTGGAGAGCGCGAGGTGGGTCATGAATGAACCGGGGGCGGCGCCGTGCCAGTGCCACACGCCCGGCGGCGTCTGCACCGTGTCGCCCGGTCGCATCACGATGGTCTCCCCGCCATGGGCCTGCACGACACCGACGCCATCGGTGACGTGCAGGGTCTGTCCGCCGGCATGAACGTGCCAGGCGGTCCGGGCGCCGGGCGCGAATCGCACCGTCGCGAGCGTCGCCGTACGAGGGCCGGCGCCGTTCGTGATCACGTCGACCCACACATCGCCGGTGAACCGCTCCGCTGGCGCCTTCAGCGTGGCAGGCGCATCCAGCACCACCAGGTCGTCGACGGGCTTCTCAGCGGGCATCGACGACCTGCCCGAGCGTGATCGCCGCCGACATGCCGGCGGGCCATCCCGCAGTCGTCTCCTTCTCCCCATGACCCGCGGTCGGTGCGTCGGCCGGGCCGGCGCATGCGGTCGTCGACGACAGGGCGACAGTCAGTGCGATCACCGCCTGACGGCGGCCGGCGGAGCTGTCTCTCCTGGTCATCGCGGCGGGCATGCTTCGACGCTACGACGAGCTCCTCGCGTGAGGGAGTGTCTGTCATTACGTGGATAAGCCGTCCCTCGTCGGCCATCGTGAACTGAGGTGCGCTCTCTCCTCGACGAAAGGAATCTCATGACTTCTCTGAACACCGCCCGCGTCGCCGTCGTCACCGGCGCTTCATCCGGTATCGGCGAGGCGACTGCTCGTGCGCTGCATGAGGCCGGATTCAAGGTCGCGCTGCTAGCCCGTCGGAGCGAACGCATCGAGGCGATCGCGGCCGAGCTGGGCGATGGTGCGATCGGGGTCGCCGCGGACGTGACGGACCGTGACGCGCTCGTGGCCGCGTCGGCGCGCGTGCGTGCGACGCTGGGCCGGGTGGACACCCTGGTGAACAACGCCGGCATCATGCTTCTGGGGCCGTTCTCATCCGAGCGGCGCGAGGATTACCGCCGGATGGTGGAGGTCAATCTCCTCGGTGCCATCACGGCGACGGAGGTCCTGCTCGATCAGCTCGGCGGCGGCGGCGACATCGTCAACATCTCCTCGGTGGCCGGACGCACGGCCCGTGCGGGCAACGGCGTGTACGCCGCGACGAAGTGGGCGATCAACGGCTGGTCGGAGTCGCTGCGGCAGGAACTGCTGCCGCATGTCCGTGTCACGCTCATCGAACCGGGGGTGGTCGCCACCGAACTTCCCACCCACATCACCCATGAGGAGACGAGCGCCACCGTCAACGCGATGTACGCCGAGGCGACGGTGACGGCCGAAGACGTGGCGGAGGTCATCGCCTTCGTGGTGGAGCGCCCGAAGCACCTCGCCGTCAACGAAGTCCTGCTGCGCCCGGCCACGCAGGTCTGATCGCGCAGAACGGGGATCGGCGTCCGCAGTGGATGCCGGCTCCCGTTCGTGCTTTCAGGACCGCTGTCGCGCGCCTGGCAGGATGAGCGCCATGGCTGCGAGGAAGGCTATGCCGAGAAGGACCGCCCCCGTGGCGAGGCCGATCGCCGACTCTGACGCCACTGCCGCGGTGCTCTCGCCCGGGGCGGAGGCCGTCGCGACGGCGACCATCACGCTGACGCCGAGCGCGCCGCCGAGCTGGTGGGCGACGTTCACCGCACCTGCGGCTGCGCCGGCGTCGCGCTCGTCGATGCCGGCGACCCCCGCTGCGGTGAGAGGCGCGAAGCCGATGCCCTGTCCCGCTCCGAGCAGGAGCATCGGCAGAGCGACCGCCGCCCAGTAGCTGCTCTGCTCGTCGATGAGCGAGAGCCATGCCATTCCCGTGAACGTGATGGCCAGGCCCGCCGTCACCAGGAACGCGTTCCCGAGCCGTCGGGTGAGGCGCGGCACCAGCAGGGACAGCGCGAACTGCACCGCCGTCATCGGGAGGAAGGCGATGCCGGCCTGCAGAGGCGTGAGGCCCAGAACCGCCTGCATGTACTGACTGGTGAAGAAGAAGCACCCGAAGATCGAACCGGCGAAGAGCATCCGAGCGATGAACGCTCCACCGCGCAGACGACTGCGCAGAATCCGCAGCGGGAGGATGGGCTGAGCGGCACGTGCCTCCATGAAGACGCAGAGCGCGATGGCGACGGCTCCCGCGCCGAGCGCACTCCAGGCGATCGGGTCGTGCCATCCCTCGTCGGCCGTCCGAGCGATGCCGTACACGAGCGCCGTCATGCCGAACGTGGATGAGATCGCACCCGCCACGTCGAGCCGTCCGCGCTTCCGCGACGTCTCTGCGATGTATCGGAGGGTCGCGAGTCCGAGGATGATGCCGATGGGCACGTTGATGAGGAAGCCGATACGCCACGAGGCCAGGTCGGCGACCGCGCCGCCGACGACGAGCCCGAGGCTCGCCCCGATGCCGGCGGTGGATCCGTATGCGGCGATCGCCCTCATGCGCGCGGGCCCTTCCGGGAAGTTCGCGGTGAGGAGCGCGAGGGAGGTGGGCGCGAGGATCGCCGACCCGATTCCCTGCAGCGCACGAGAGGCGATCATCCACTCGCCGGTCGGGGCGACGCCGATGAGGAGCGATGCGACGGCGAAGATCATGAGCCCTCCGACGAACATGCGTCGGCGGCCGACGATATCGCCGGCTCGTGCGGCGAGGAGGAGCAGCCCGCCGAAAACGAGGGCGTAGGCGTTCTGGATCCAGGACAGGCCGCTCGTGGTGAGCTCGAGGTCCTCGCGGATGCGAGCGAGCCCGGTGAACACGATGGAATTGTCGAGCACGATCATGAAGTAGCTCACGAGCACGACCGCGAGCACGATTCCGAGGCGGGGAGCGCGTAGCGCGGGGGAGGAGACGGTAGAGGCCATGAAAGCCATTCGATCCCGACGGCGAGGCCCGAAGAAGTGACGAGCTATCCGTGTAATGACAGTCACTCCCTCGGCCGGTCGTGCCGACGTAACGTCGGATCCATGACGAACACCCTCACTCTGAACAACGGCGTCGAGATCCCCGCGATCGGCTTCGGCGTCTTCCAGACCCCGCCCGCCGAGACCGCCGAGGCTGTCGCCGTCGCGCTCGAGACCGGCTACCGGCTGGTCGATACGGCCGCCGCATATGCGAACGAGCGCGGCGTCGGCGACGCGCTGAGGGCATCCGGCTCCGCCCGCGACGAGGTCTTCATCGAATCGAAGGTCTGGATCAGCGACTACGGCTACGAAGAGACCCTGCACGCGTACGAGAAGAGCATCCGCAAGCTGCAGGTCGACGTCATCGACCTGTTCATCCTGCACCAGGCGCTTCCCGGCGAGTTCGACAGGACCGTCGCCGCGTACAAGGCACTGGAGAAGCTCCTCGCCGACGGAAGGGTGCGCGCGATCGGCGTCAGCAATTTCATGGTCGGCCACCTCACGAGCCTGCTCGCGCAGACCGACGTCGTCCCGGCCGTGAACCAGATCGAGGTGCACCCCTACTTCCAGCAGCGTCCGCTGCAGGACTTCGGCGCGCAGCACGGCATCCTGACGCAGGCGTGGTCGCCGATGGGCGGCATCACGGCTTACCGTGGCGACGGTGCGAAGAGCACCTTCACCGACCCGGTCATCGTCAAGATCGCGGGGGCGCACGGCAAGACCGCGGCGCAGGTGATGCTGCGCTGGCACCTCCAGCGCGGCGTGCAGGCCATCCCGAAGTCGGTGAAGCCGGCCCGTATCGCGGAGAACTTCGCTGTGTTCGACTTCGAACTCACGGACGAGGAGATCGATCTTATCGACGCGCTCGACACCGGTGTGCGCGGCGGTCCCGAGCCCGAGGCCGTCACGCTGGAAGCGTTCGGCCGCGACATCCCGGAGAGCTGACATGAGCGCACCGCAGACGATTCTCGTCGTCGGCGACGGCGCCCTCGACGCCGATGGCATGCCGCTCGCAGGCGAGCCGGAATGCATCCGCGCCGATCTGGACGCGCAGGCCCGCTGACGAGGAATATCGTGGGGACCATGGACAGCCGCAGCGAGGTGCGCGAGTTCCTCAGCACACGCCGAGCCCGGCTCACCCCCGACCAGGCGGGCATCATCGGAGGCGGACGCCGACGCGTGACCGGTCTCCGCCGTGAAGAGATCGCGATGCTGGCGGGGATGAGCGTGGACTACTACGCCCGCATGGAACGCGGAAACCTCACCGGAGTCTCCCCGGAAGTCCTCGACGCCCTCGCCCGAGCGCTCCAGCTCGATGAAGCCGAGATCTCCCACCTCCACGACCTCGCCCGAGCCGCCGCCCCTGCCGGTCCGCGCAGGAAGCGCGCCCGACCGCGTGAAAGCACGGTCCGTCCCGCGCTGCAACGACTGCTCGACACGATCGCCGCGCCGGCCTACATCTCCAACTCCCGCAAGGACCTCCTCGCGGTCAACACGATAGGTCGAGCCGTGTTCGCGCCGATCATCGATGACCCCGCGAACCAGCGGAACAACGCCCGGTTCACCTTCCTCAACCCCGCCTCCCAGATCTTCTACACCGACTGGGAAGCCGGAGCGAACAGCATCGTCGCCTCCCTGCGCGTCGAGGCCGGCCGCAACCCCCACGACAAGGCTCTCACCGATCTCATCGGCGAACTCGTCACCCGCAGTGACGTCTTCCGCACGCGATGGGCTGCACACGACGTCCGGTTCCACCGCACGGGCGGCAAGCGCATCCACCACTCTGAGGTCGGCGACCTCGAGTTCGACTACGAGGCTCTTGAACTGCCGGCCGATCCAGGACTGACGTTGTTCACGATGACGCCCGCTCTCGACACGCCGACGCAGGAGCGCCTCCAACTCCTCGGCAGCCTCGCAGCCAGTCGGGAGACCATGACCGACGTCGCCGAGTGAGTCTGACCTCCGCACGTCGAAGCCCGTCGCAGATGCGCACGCTCCGGGAATCCTGCTGAGCGACGGGCGATCGCACGCAGCGACGTACGTCCTTGCCCGATCTCTGCCGACGATTTACGGTGGGGCGCGCAGCGCTCGGTCTGAACCGGAAGCAGAAAGCCCGCGGAATTCCGCGGGCTTTCTGCGCGTTCTCGGTGGGCGATACCAGACTCGAACTGATGACCTCTTCCGTGTGAAGGCGCTCAGATCAAGGGTTCCCTTGATTCTTCGGGGCCTACGGGTGTCTCTGAGACCCCTGAATCCGTCGTCGGGGTGATTTTGGGGTGATCGTTCTCAGCCGCTACTCGGGGATGCGCTGCGCGGGAAGGTCCATCGCCTCGTGCAGCAGGCGAACGACCTGGACGACCTCGCCAACGTGCCGGTAGACCACGAAGTGGCGCGGGCTGGCGATGCGACGCACCGCCGGGCTGACCTCATTGCGGCAGGTTCTCAGATGTACCGTGCGGATACCTCGTCCGAGGTCGTGCCGGTCATGCGATCCGGCGAGTTCAGGATCACGCGCAATGCTCGCGAGGGTTGCTCCGATCAGGGCCTGGTAGCCGTCTCTGACGGACTCGCCGAAGCGGAACACCGACCATTCGAGAACGTCGTCAATGTCTGCCTCGGCATCCTCACCAAGATCGAGCTGGTACGTCACGCGCTCTTGGCGGCTGCTCGCTCAGTCGCCAAGCGACCGCGCTCGCTCAAGTAGTCACTGAGGTCGTCAACGGAGAGGCGTGTGCTCCTGCCAGCATCAAGGCTGGCGATGCCTCGGTCTACTGCTGCGCGAAGCTCGGCGTAACCTGCTTCATCGAACTCGTCAGTCGTTTCGAGAGTGGCGATCAGCTCGTGTGCAATCTCGGCGCGCTCGGAGCGCGAGAGCGCGCGCGCGGCGTCAAGCACTTCTGCGAGCTTCGGAGTCATGCCGTAAGTCTACCGCTGAGGGCTGACAATGTGGAGGATCTACGACGCTCACAGGCTACGGCCCCGGTCGGGCGCTGCTTGACCTAGCGAGGCCCGGTGCTGGCTCGGGTCGTAGAGTGCGGCACGTCGCTGTTCCGCTTGCTGGGCGTCGCGCGCGGCCTGTGCTGCGCGGGTCTGCTCGATCCGCTCTGCGGCTTCGGCGGGGGTGAGCGTGCGCAGCAGTTTGGCTTCTTCTCGCGCCTGCTTTGCGGTCTTCGTGGCTCGTACGGCTTGCTGGGCGGGGTTGGTGGTGAGGTATGCCTGCTGGTTGCGGATCACGGTCTCCGCGCCGAATGCTCGCGCGTACGCGGCGAGTCGTGCGGTCTGTGCGCGCTCGGGCCGGTGCAGTAGCGCATCGCGTGCTGCCTGGTGTTCCTGCTCGGCGTCGATCACGCGCGGGTCGCTATCGATCCGGGGTCGGGTGATCCTCTCCACCCAGGCGTCGGCGCGTTCGTTCCACTTCGGCGGTTCACCCCACTCGCTCGTCAATCGCTGGTGCGCTTCGCGGGTTCGTGCCTGGGCGTTCTCGTGCTCGTCGCGGGCGCGGCGCTTCCCGAACCACGCCGCCGCCCGCACTCGCTCGCCTGCCGTCTGCTCTACGGCGTCGGCCCGCTGCCACTCGGTGAGCGCCGTTCTCGCGGCCGAGACAACGGGCGCGGTGACCTCGGCGCGCAGCTGCTCGGCCCGCTGCCGGGCGGCATGCTCGGCCGTGCGGGCCGTCGCACGCACCGCGTCCTCTCGGGTGCTCAGTTCGGTCAAGGCGTCGCTGACTTGTTGCCAGCGTGTCGCCTGCGCCTCGGCCGCCTCCGCACGCTTTACGAGGGCCGCTATCTCGTCGTTCACGAGCTGCACGGGGCCGTGCTCGATGAGCCCCGCGACTTCCTCGACGGCGCGCTGGGTCGCGTCAGCAAGGCCTCGGTCGGCGCGGTCGCGTTGCATCGCGGCGACGAACTGCGCCCGCGCTTCTTCTTGGCTGTTGGCAACGATGTGCAGCAGGTTCTCGTTGCGGCCTCTCGTCATGCCGACGTAGACGCTCGCGGCGCTGGTCGTGTCGGTGAGGATCGTGTGCGACCCGGCCACGGTTGCGCCCTGCACCCCGTACGCGGTTGCCGCATACGACAGGTGCACATGCTCGGTCACATAGTCGGCTGGGAGGTGCACGGTGCGCGGGAGCTTCCGCCCGCTCGATGCCTCGCGTGCGGTGACGGTTCCGTCGTCGGTGATGTGCTGCACTATCCACTGCTGACGATTCGCCACGCCCAGGGCGGTGTCGTTCTTGCGGGTCTGGATCAGGTCACCGCGCCCGATGCTGAGACCGTCGCTCCCGGTGGTCGTGGCGGTGTCGTCGACGAGGCCGCACCTCGTTCGTTCGTCTCGGATGCGGTCGTTGATCCGTGCTGCTTCGTCGTTCGAGGTGACCGTGACGGCTTCGCCGTCATTGCGCTGCTGGGCGATGTGCTCGCGCACCTCGTCGCTGCTCGCGTGGAGACGGATCAGACCGAGTGCGGCGAGCTGGTCGAACACCACGCCGGGATTCCTCCCGTCGCGCATCCGCACCGTGACCGCGGCGTAGGCGGGGTCGATGAAGCGGTGCACCTCGGCCATATCGAAGACGCGACCCCTGATGTGTGCGGCCATGTCGAGCACCCCGCCGCGCCCGACCGCCGCGAGCTGCGCACGATCCCCGACGAGGGCGACCGTCGCGCCAGCCTCAGCGATGACGGTAAGCAACGCGATTGCGGTGTCTTGGTCGAGCACCCCGGCCTCGTCCACGATCACCCGCTCACCCCTTGTGAGCTGGGCGTCCTCGGACGGGCCGTGATAGGTGCGCACGGTCTCCGGGTCAGTGTCGCCCCGTGCGAGGCGTGACCATACGCCGTCACTGTTCCAGCGCCACCCGTGCGCGTGCACGAGCGCCGCCACCGAGGTTGTAGGCACCCCGAGTTCTTCCTGTGCGACCTGGGCGGCGCGCAATGTCGGCGCAACCACCCGCGACGACCGCCCGTGCTGTGCCGCGACCTCGATTGCGACGCCGAGCATGGTGGTCTTGCCTGCGCCCGCTGCGCCCTCCACGATCACGAGCGGATCGGTCGAGGCGACCGCTGCTGCGGCCTGCTGCTGCCCGGCGTCGAGGTTGCCCGCCTGCGCCGCGTCCTGCACGTCCGGGTGCTTCGGCTCGCGGTCGGCGGTGCGGGCGGTGAGGAGGTCGCGCAGTTCCGTCTCAGCCTGCACCACGCGCAGGCTGGTGAGGTGCGCCACATGCTCCGGGGTCGCCGCATCCGGCGGGAATACAGAGAAGCAGTCCTCGAGCGCGAGCCGCGTGGCAACCGCGATCAGCTCGCGCAGCTCTGCACCCGTGGCGCGCACCCCAGTCTCGGTGATGATCCGGGTCGCGTGCTCCTGCACCGTGTGCCTCGTCCACGCAGACGCAGCAGCGGCACAACGATCCAGCGTGCGCGATGCGATCCGCTGCACCGACAACTCATCAAGCGACGCCGGCGCGCTCGGCGCAGGCCGGCGCAACGTCGCAGAGTCGTACCCGGCTTCCCGTAGCTCGGTCAGCCAGGCTTCCTCTTCGCGGAGTGTGGTGGGCTTCTTCGCGGGTCGCTCATATGCCCACGCTCGCGCTCTCAGCCGTGACGAGACGACCGGCCCCATCGTCTCGCCCGGATGCGCCGCCTCCCACTCCGCTTCGAGACGTTCGAGGTTCCGGCCTACTTGCTCGCCCCGCTTGCTCATCAGCGCGTTGTACGGTGCCAACTCGATGACTTCGCCGGTCGCGGGGTCGAGGGTCAGGCCGTGCCGATCCAGCACCGCCGCAAGCTCCGGGTGCGCCGCGATCACCGCCGTACCGAGGGCACGGATCGCGCCCTGCTGCTTGATGAGCGCCCCCGTATCGAGGCCGCGCCACTTCCCGGCCGCCCACACCCGCGTGCCGATCTGCATGTGAATGTGGCGGTGCGGGTCGCCTGCACGAGATGTGCGGTGCGTGATGCCCGTGACCTGTATGTGCTCGACCGGCACGACTTCTTGCTTTCCGCGAGGGCCGACACGAGTCACAGTGTGCTGCGCGAGCCACCGCTGAATCTCCGCCAGCGCGTCCTGCTGTGCGCGATCCAGCGCCTCCGATACCTCGGGATGCAGGGCGGCGGCAATCGAGAGCGACTTCGGGCCGTTGATCGTCATTTCTGCGAACCGTGCCGAACCCTGACGATCCGGCCCCGCCGCGCGCGGCCTTCCCATCGACTCGCCGGTGTCCGGGTTGATCCAGTCCACCCACCCGGCGTACTCGTCAGCCGTCAACGCACGGACGCTCACTGTCTCGCCCGACGCGCCGAGCACCGCATAGCTGATCCCGGTGCTGTCGCTCAGGTAGTAATCGTCAGCGCGCAAACGGTCAGCCTCGACATAGCGGCGCGCATCAGCTCCGGTTCCCCGGAAGAACACCACCCCGCCATGCATCGCCGCCTCCGATCATCTAATGTTTCTGCCACTACACAATGTAGCGTACGTTCATTCAGAAGAACAGGGGTGGTACAGAGTCACGGCGGGGTCAGCTGCGGAGGTATTCGAGGACGGCGAGGACTCGTTTGTTGCCGGGATGGGCGTGAAGGTCGAGTTTTGTGAAGATGGCGCTGATGTGGCGTTCGACGGTCGCGGGGCTGAAGTGCAGGTTCTGAGCGATCTGTTCGTTTGTCTGCCCCTCGGCCATGAGCGCGAGAACCTCACGCTCTCGATCACCGAGTGCGCCGAGAGGCCCGTGGTGGGCGCGTTCCTCCATCAGATGCGCGATGACTTTGGGGTCGATGCTGACGCCGCCTGCTCCGACGGTTTCGATTGAGTGGATGAAGTCGGCGACACGTCCGACTCGTTCTTTGAGCAGGTACCCGGTGCCGCCGACTGCGTCGGGTGCCGTTGCGAGCAGCGATCGGGCGTACTCGTTGCCGAGGTGCTGGGAGAGGATCAGGATGCCGACCGCGGGCCGTCGGGTGCGCAGCTCGACGGCGACACGGAGGCCATCATCGGTGTGGTGCGGTGGCATCCGCACGTCCGCGATGAGCAGGTCAATGTCATCAGCTGTGCCAAGCTGCGCGCGGAGCCGTTCTGCGTCCTCGACAGTCCAGACAACGACGTGGCCGTGCTGTTCGAGGATCGCTGCGATGCCCTCGCGGAGCAGGGCGACGTCCTCGGCGATTCCGATTCTCAATGAGCCGCCCCGTTCAGAGTCGATTCGGGTACTTGGATGGTGAGGACGGTGGGGCCGCCTCGGGGACTGTCGAGGAGCATGGTGCCTCCGAGGAGTCCTACGCGATGTTCGATACCGACCAGCCCTGTTCCGTTCTCGGGGTTCGCGCCCCCGCGTCCGTTGTCGGAGAGAGTGACGCGAAGCCCTTGCACGTTCATCGTGAGCGCGACAGTGATGCGGGCAGCGCCGCTGTGTTTGAGGGCGTTTGTGAAGAACTCAGATGCGATCGAGTAGAGGCTCGCTTCGACCGGAGCTTGGAGTCTCGGAAATGAGTCTGCTTCGACCGTGGCCGAAATGGGAGAGCGTGCAGCGAGTTCGGTGAGTGCTGCCGCAAGACCGTCTTCCACGAGGAGACGCGGACGGAGGCCGGAGACGGCTGCTCGCATCGCGTCGAGGGCGTGTTCGACTTCGAGGTGTGCGGCTTCGAGCGTGCTCAGCTCGGCAGCGTGAGGTGAACTGGCGGAGGTGGTGAGCTGGGCGCGGAGGACTCCCAGATGGAGTGCAGCGGCGGCCAGGTGCTGCTGGGGGCCGTCGTGGAGGTCGCGCTCGATGCGTCGGCGTTCGTCCTCGAATGCCTCCACGAGCGCGACGCTCTCACCCGCGAGCATGTCGACCTGACGTTCGAGTGATTCGATCTTGGAACCGATGAGCAGTCTCGTGGTGGCGGCCTGGGAGAAGGCGAGCAGCATGGCCGCGTAAAGGAACACGAGGAGGAGCAGGACACCGAGGAGGGTGAACAGCAGCGCGGGTGCAGGTTGGTCGATCTGCCATTCGCCGACAACATACTTCTCGCCTATCAAGGGGAGCAACGGGGCGGCGATGAGGGTGATGATTGCGGTTCCGCCGAAGACGAACAGGGCGTACCCGAGAGCGGCGTAGATGAGGTGGAGGAGCGTCGCCCCGATCTCCCGCCACCCCAAGGACGAGTAGAGCCGAGCAGGTGCATTTCGGAGCGGCGGAACCCGGAGACCATCGGGCGGGCCGGGTATCGTCCCGAGGCGCAGAAGTCGGACTCTCTGCCGCTCGACGGCGCTGAGGCTCCACGACCAGGCGGGGAGCAACGGGAAAGCAGCGAGGAAGATGATCGTGGGTACCGCGAGGATGACGCTGCTGAGAACGTAAGCGACAGCTCGCCAGGGAAGTGAAGTCCCGAGCACGCCCACCGGATGCACACGGTGCGGGCGCGGGCGGGAGAAAGGCATACTTCCATTCTCTCGGATGGTGTTGCCGCGCCTATGGGGGTTCCCCGGTTCTGCGATGAGGGTTTCCCCTCATCTTCTGAGGGCAATCATCCTTACCCCACCACCTCGATATTCGGAGGGTGGAGGTATGCAGCAAACGAGTTCTATACCCCCCGCAGTCATCGCATCGGCCGTCGAGAAGTCTTTCGGCGGGCGGCGAGGCATGCCCGTTGTGCCCGTACTTCGCGGAGTTGACCTCACGGTTCCCCAGGGCAGCATGGTTGCTATCGTCGGCTCCTCGGGATGCGGGAAGTCGACGCTGATGTTCTGCTTAGCGGGCCTCGATCCGGTCACCTCGGGGAGTGTGTGGACCTTGGGCGCGGATCTTGGAAAGTCGAAAGCGGGCGCAATCGCGCAACTGTATCGAGAGCGAATCGGCTTCGTCTTCCAGTCCTACAACCTCGTCACCGCACTCACGGCACGCGAGAACGTCGTGCTTCCCGAACGCCTCGGCGGGCGGCGAGCCGACCTCGACCGGGCTGACGCGATCCTGAGCGGTCTGGGCCTCGGCGAGCGGACACGCACACGCGTGAGCCGACTTTCCAATGGCGAGCAGCAGCGTGTCGCGCTCGCCCGAGTCATGGCGAACCGACCGGAACTTGTCTTCGCCGACGAACCCACCGGCGCACTCGACACCGCTTCTTCTCGCCTCGTGCTCGATCAGCTTCGGGCGTACGCTGACGGCACCCGAACCGTCATCATGGTCACCCATGACCTCGACGCCGCGACGCTCGCGGACATCGTGGTCGTCATGCGAGACGGCGTGCTGACGCACTCCCTGTATCGCCCGACCAGCAATCAGCTGCTCGCTGCGATGGAAGGAGACCCAGCATGATCCGCCTCGCCTTCGCCGAATTGCGCGAGGACACCCGCCTCTGGGTTGGGCCGTTCCTCGTCGCGATCGTTTCGGCCGCGTTCGTGTACCTTGCCGCGGTGTACTGGTGGACGCTGGGCACACCCGACGGAGCGGCACTGATCGAGAGCTTCGGTTCGACCGTCGATGAGGCACGAGCTGGCAGCTACGTCGTCTACGTCTCGACCGCCGTGCCCGCCATTGCCGTCCTCGGCACGGGTGCTGCCGCAACAGTCACCGCACTGTCGACACGCATCGCACGATGGCGACTCGCGGGAGCGTCGCCGTCGCAGGTGCGCCGCGCGATCACCACGCAAGTCCTCCTCGTGAACGCCGTCGGTGCTGTCGCCGGGATCATCGTCGCCAGCCCGTTTTGCCAAAGCGCCGTCGACCTCCTCGTGCGCATGGTCACCCGCGAGGATCACACGATCCCCGTCGCGAATGCGTTCCCCGCTGCCCTTCTCGCGATTGTCGGAGCAACCCTGGTGTCGTACTTCGCGAGCTTCATCCCGGCGCGTCGTGCAGCGCGAATCTCCGCCGTCCACGCGGTTCGGGATGAAACAGAAGCCACGGTGACAATGCCGGTTTCTCGATGGATCGTCGCTGGCTTCGCAGTCTTGTTCCTGCTGCAACAGATCATCGTCACCATCGGTGCGACGCTGACTCTCGGTTCCGACAGCATCGGCGGATCGAGCGCGGCGACGCTCTCCATGATGACGGGCCTTGCCGTCCTCGCGATCATCGTGGCTCTCGCACCCGTGCTTGTCCCGCAGTTCGTTCGACTGTGGACCGCGATCATCCCTGCCCGTCGTCTCCCTGCCTGGACTCTCGCGCGATACTTCGCGACCGGACAGCCCCGGCGAACCGCTACCGCCGTGATCCCGATCGCGGTCGGACTCGCGCTCTACGGCATCCTCTTCGGGATCATCACCACCTGGCAGGACGCGCTCACCCGGAATGGGATCACCACCACCCTCAACTCGCTTGACACCTACGTGATGCTGACTCCCGCAGCCGTCATCTCCATCGCGGGCAGCATCGCCAGCGTGCTCCTCTCAACCCGCGCACGCACAAAGGACGCCGCCGCTCTGCGTGTCGCTGGTGCCTCGCCGCGAACACTCATCGGCATCGCGTTCTCCGAAGCCGCTGCCTACGCCTTCACCGCGATCGTGCTCGGACTCGGTATTGCCGCGGCGTCGGTTGCAACGACGGCGTTCATGCTGACCGCCGGTGGACTCTCCGCGACTCCGCTGCTCGATCTGCGACAGATGGTTGTGCTTGCAGGGATCGCAACTGCGGCATTGCTCACTGTCCTCCTTGTTCCCGCGCTCTCAGCGATACGACGAAACCCGCGAGACGCGCTTTCTGCGCTCTGAGCAGGGCGTCACTGATGGAACCGATGCAACCGGCCTAGGAACGTGCTGATGCACGTCCTGACTTGGGTGCTGGTGGCGCACCTCCTTTGCGGGAGGCGTCACCATGTCCGAGCACACTCCACCCACCACAAGCGATGACGTTGCGGTTCAGGTCGGCTCGGTCGATCACGGCTTCGAGACGCCCGAGGGGCTGCGTACTCTGCTGATCCGTCTGAACGAGGCCGGGCCTGGCTCATGGCGTGGCGACCACGAAGCGGCGGAGTTGATGCGGTACGCGGCGATCAGGTATCGGCGGTTAGCTCGCAAGTACGGGATGGACGCATGGGAAGTCGCCTCGGCAGCATTCGAGGTTATGCTCGCCCGATCCACGCGCGCCGCACGGAATCCGTGGGCAGTAGTCACGCGCGCGGTGAAGATCACCTGTGGCGCTGAGAAGCGAGCTGCCGGGCTGCTGACGGCAACCAGCAGGGCGCGCCGCACCGACAGGATCGCAGGGTTCCACGACGCCATACGATTCGCAGAACGAGAGAACTTGACCGACTACCACCCTGCTTTCGCCGTCGATCCCAACATGGATGATGCCGCACAGGGTGTCGCTGATGAGGGTGTCGCCGTTGCGCTGTCGGCGACCGTAGAGCTGTTCGTGTCGGTGGGCTGGGATGTCGCACTTGTGACCGATTGCGTCGAGCATGTGTCGTATCGGCTTGGCGATCTGGCCTCACGCGCGACTGCTCTGGAGGCGCTACGCCGCGACCGTGTGGTGCCGAGGCTGTTGGGAGTGCCGCCACGATCATGGACGGCACTCCTGCGAGTCGTGCTCGGAAACCCCGACACGAAACATCGCGGTACTCCGATAGGCGACGGCGTTCTGCTACGACTACTGAGCGGCGAACCGCTGAAATGCCTACGCGACGACGAGGTATTGAGAAACGCAATCCGCGCGGCCAGTCCCAAACACCCAGATCAGACCGTGACCTCGTGAACGAACGCGTACAGGATCGGCGCGTCCAATCCTCGCTGCAAGCCGAGAGCACACCTACCCGGCACGTCCACGTCGGCCCGGTGGCATCAGCCCCTTGCGGCGTGCGCGAGCTACCCAGCCCTGTGCGGTCGAGAGCGGCACGCGGCTGATCCGGGCCATTGTCGCGGTCGGGTTCGGGTCGTCGTCGTCGATGAGTCGCGCGTGTTGTAGAGCGACCAACTCGTAGAAGTCTGGCGTGCGCTTCGGGTCGCCTAGGGGCTTCATCACTTCATCCGAGCGCAGCGCGCGACCGCTCGGGAGTGTGAGCTTGCCGCCCTGGAACTTACTGGTGCTCGTGACGGCGAACTGGCGGCGGTTGATCGCCGCCTCGATCTTGGAGGTTGGCAACTCGCGCAGGATCGGACTGGAGACGGGATCACCCGCCCATTCGGGCAGATAGGTGATGCCCGTGATGCGAACTTCGCCCTTCGGCTCTTCGCCCAGGACATACCGGCGTTGTAGGCGCAACAGCACGCGAGTGCTCGTAGGAACGTGCTGCACGAGATACCAGCGCCCGCTGTCGTTGTTGTTGTGGCTCGAGTTCAGCTTGCGGTCGAGCCCTGGCGCGGGATCGACCCACTGTTCGTAGCGCACGGCGGCGTCGATTCCGGCGCTGTCGTGTTCGGGGTCGAGGGGCGAGGGCTCGGGCATCTGCCAGCCTGTGGGCAGGTCGGCGGGAACGAGCAGCTCCACCTTCTCCAAGTCCTCGATCATGCCTCTACCTTACTGGAACCTGACAACAATCTCACGGACTAGCCGCTACGCCACTTTGATGATAGGATGGCGTAACTGCCGAAACGTGAGGTGATGACGATGAAGGACTCGACCCCATCCGCACCAGGTGATCGGCTGCTGCGCACCGATCAGGTCGCGGCGTGGTTGTCGGTGTCGAAGTCCACCCTTGTGCGCTGGCGACAGTCCGGGGAAGGCCCTGCGGTGTACTGGCTTGCAGAGGGAGTGCCGCGCTACCGCAGCGCTGACGTTGAGGCGTGGCTCGCGGCGAGAACAACCGCAAGACACCCCGCGTCGCGAAAGGGAAGTGCTCGTGCCAACGCGACGCGGTGACAAGTGGGAAGGGCGGCTGAAGATCGGCGGTCGCGTGGTGGGTACCCGACGTTTCGACACGAAACGTGCCGCCGTCGAGTGGGAACGTCGACAGCGCACCGCCTTTGACGAACACGGCTACGACCCGAGCGTCGGCAAGATCGCCGTCGAAGCCCTGCTTGCCGAGTGGCTGGAACAACGGGAGGGCCGCGTCAGCGAGACGACACTGAAAACCGACCGCTTCCTGCTGCCGACGGAGGGCCAGCTCGCGGGGACGGCCCGAAGCGAGCCAGTGCTGCCGCTGTGGTTCCGCAAGCTGCAAGTGGCGAAGGTGAATGCCAGCTCGATCCAGAAGTGGCAGGACGACCTTGGCAAGCGTGGCCTCGTCGCGACGACGGTGAGCCGCTATCGCACCTCACTGTCGTCATTCTTCAGTTGGTGCGTCACCGAGGGATTCATCGCGCACAATCCGGTCGCCTCTACGCCGCCACCGAAAGATCGTCGCGCACGCGAGGACATGCGACCGCTGCCCGCACCCGAGTTCACCAAGGTTGTGGCGAAGGTCACCGAGTTGAGTGCGGTCTACGGAGACCTGGTACTCGTGCTCGGTCGCACTGGACTGCGCTGGGGCGAGCTTCGAGCGATGCAAGTGCGCGACTTCACCGAGACTCCAATGCCGATGCTGCACGTCATCCGCAACCAACCCGAAGGGTCTTCCCTCAAAGCACCGAAGTCCGGCAAGAGTCGCAAGCTTCCGATCCCTGACTACCTCGTGCCGGTGATGCGCCGCTTCGCCGCCGGTAAGCAGCCCGGCGAGCTGCTGTTCACCAGCTCGGGCGGCGCGATGCTCTACCGCACTTCATTCGTTCGCACGACTAACTGGGAGGTGACGGGGCGCGGGCGTACCCTCCATGATCTGCGGCATACGGCGGCATGCGAATGGCTCATCCGAGGTGTGCCGCTCACCACCGTTCAGGCGTGGCTCGGCCACGGCTCCATCCAGATCACCGCTCGCTATCTGCATCACCTGGGCGACTATGCCGATCGCGCCGCGCTCGACGTACTCAACAAGACCGCGCCGAAGGCACTCACGAAGCGAGCGCGCAAGCTGCCCGACCTCAGCAGCTTCGGTACTGGTGCAGAGCGCAGCAGTTCCCCGGAGCGCGGGCGTGGCCTCAGCCGGTAGACCGCTTCTCTAGTCGAGAGGCGCATCCGCTCGGGGTGATTTTGGGGTGATTCTGTGGGGGCTCTCCACCGTGCCGTACCACCCGAAAACAAGAGAACCCCTGGCCTGACCAGGGGTTCTCTGCAGTGGGCGATACCGGACTCGAACCGATGACCTCTTCCGTGTGAAGGAAGCGCGCTACCAACTGCGCCAATCGCCCATGACCTGTACGGTCGATATTCGATATTACCCGACGAGGCGGGGCTGTCTTGACCATTCCGCGAGACACGCGCGAGATCCGGTGCTGGTTTGGCGTCCTGCTGATCTTCGGCTAATGTTTTACAAGTGCCCGGGGCGTCCGGGAACGAAATGCGGATGTAGCGCAGTTGGTAGCGCATCACCTTGCCAAGGTGAGGGTCGCGAGTTCGAGTCTCGTCATCCGCTCGAGTGCAGGAGTCCTTTCGAGGATTCACGGCACGTGGGGTCAAACCACACGGTGGCGTGGCCGAGCGGCTAGGCACCGGCCTGCAAAGCCGTTTACACGGGTTCGAATCCCGTCGCCACCTCGCCGGAACAAACTGAATAGCCTGTACAGGCGCGATTGGCGCAGCGGTAGCGCGCTTCCCTGACACGGAAGAGGTCACTGGTTCGATCCCAGTATCGCGCACCCACGGAAGAAGCCCCCGACCAAGGTCGGGGGCTTCTTCGTTTCGGCGCCGCGGTCAGCTCGCGTGCGCGTCTGTTCCGTTGAGGATACCCACGACCTCGTCGTACTCGCCGCGCACCTCGGCGAACCGGAGGAACTTCACGCGCTCGACGAGGATCTCCCGCGGATCCTCGTCCGCAGCCAGCAGGGCCATCGTCTCATCGGCGAACTCCTCCAGGGGCATCGCCGTCGGGTTCTGCCGCTGCCCCGGCATGAGGTCCGTCTGCACGGACGGCGGCACGACCTCCACCACGCGCACCGAGGTGTCGGCGAACTGGAGCCGGATCGACTCGCTCAGCATGTGCACGAAGGCCTTGCTGGCGTTATAGGTCGGCGTCGGCCGCAGCGGCACGGATGCCAGTCCGCTCGAGACGGTGATGATCGCGGAGTCTGGTCTGGTCTGCAGGTGCTCGACGAAGGCGGCGATGAGCCGGATGGGACCGAGCACGTTCGTCGTGACGATGCGCTCGGAGGTCTGGAGGAACGTGGCGGGGGAGCGCCAGTCCTCGGAGACCATGATGCCGGCCATCGCGAGGACCGTGTCCAGCTCCGGATAGCGGGCGAGCACGTCGTCGGCGGCGGCCGTGATGCTCGTGGGATCCGACACGTCGATGACGACGGTTCCGAAGCCGTGCGCGGCGCGCAGCTCGTCGAGCAGTTCCGTGCGGCGTCCGCCGATGATGATCGTCGCGCCCGCAGACTGGAGGCGCTGCGCGAGCGCGAGACCGATGCCGCTCGTCGCGCCGGGAATGAAGATGGTGCGTCCTGAGATGTTCATGCCCTCATTCTTCGACCGTCGGCAGCCCTGGGGGAGAGACCTGCTGAACGGGGGATCCGCAGTCCCTGGCTCAGAACGGCGATCGGGGCGAGGATGAAGACATGGAGAGAGCAGAACTGGCCGGCTTCCTGCGCCGCCGTCGCGAGGAGCTCCGGCCCGAGGACGTCGGCCTGACCGCCGGCCCGCGGCGTCGAGCATCCGGCCTGCGGCGCGAGGAGGTGGCGCAGCTGACCGGGATGTCGGTCGACTACTACACGCGGCTCGAACAGGCGCGCGGTCCCCAGCCGAGCACGCAGATGCTCTCGGCGCTCGCCCGCTCGCTGCGGCTCAGCGCGGATGAGCGCGACTACCTGTTCCGTCTCGCAGGGCACAGCGCGCCCACGAGGACGGATGCCTCGCCGCATGTCGCGCCCGCGCTCCTGCGGGTGCTGGACCGGCTCGAAGACACCCCTGCCCTGATCCTCTCCGACATCGGCGAGGCGCTCGTCGCGAACCGTCTCGCCGTCGCGCTGTTCGGCGACTCGTCCGTGCTCACCGGTCATGAGCGCAGCGACGTGTACCGCTGGTTCCGGACCGATGGCGCTCGCGAGCTCTATCCTGCCGACGATCGCGATCGGCAGTCGAGGGCGCTGGTGGCGAATCTGAGGGTCGCCTACGGCATCCAGGGGCCGAGGTCGCGCGCGGGGGCTCTCGTCCGCGCGCTCCTCGAGGAGAGTCCCGAGTTCGCCGGGCTCTGGGGACAGCAGGAGGTCGCCCGCCGCTTCGAGGACCACAAGGTGCTCATCCACCCGGTGATCGGACCGATCGAGCTCGACTGCCAGGTGCTGTTCACCGAGGACCAGTCGCAGGCCCTTCTCGTGCTCACCGCCGCCGATCGCGCCGCCGCGGAGCAGGTGCGGCTGCTCGACGTCGTCGGGTCCGAACGGTTCCCCCTGCGCAACTAAGATGGTCCGGTGACCACTGGATTCGATCTGTACCCCGACCGGAACGTCGTCGCCCTGCGCGTCGACGGCGAACTCAAGGACCTCTCCGCCGAGGTCACCGAGACGCAGACCACCGAGCCGGTCACGATCGACAGCGCCGATGGCCTCAACATCCTGCGCCACTCCACCGCGCACGTGCTCGCGCAGGCCGTGCAGCGCCTGCACCCCGAGGCGGATCTCGGGATCGGCCCGTTCATCACCGACGGGTTCTATTACGACTTCGGCGTCGAGAACCCCTTCACCCCGGAAGATCTGAAGGCGATCTCGAAGGAGATGCAGCGCATCGTCCGCGAGGGCCAGCGCTTCACCCGTCGGGTCGTGACCGCGGACGAGGCGCGGGCGGAGCTCGCGGACGAGCCCTTCAAGCTCGAGCTCATCGATCTGGCCGGCGGTCCCGGCTCCGGCGCGAACGCCGCCGAGGGCGCCTCCGTGGAGGTCGGCGCCGGCGACTTGACCATCTACGACAACGTCACCCGCGACGGCGAGGTCGCCTGGAAGGATCTCTGCCGCGGTCCGCACGTGCCGAGCACCCGCATGGTCGGCAACGGCTGGGACCTCACCCGCATCGCCGCAGCCTATTGGCGGGGGAGTGAGAAGAACCCGCAGCTGCAGCGCATCTACGGCACCGCCTGGCCGACCAAGGACGAGCTGCGGGCGTACCAGGAACGGCTCGCGGAGGCCGCCAAGCGAGATCACCGCCGGCTGGGCAAGGAGCTCGACCTCTTCTCGTTCCCGGAGGAGATCGGCTCGGGTCTGAGCGTCTGGCATCCGCGCGGCGGCATCGTCCGCGGCGAGATGGAGCAGCACGCCCGCCGGCGGCACATCGAGAGCGGCTACACCTACGTGTACACGCCGCACATCTCGAAGGAGGATCTCTTCCTCACCTCGAACCACCTCGTCACCTACAAGGAGGGGATGTTCCCGCCCATCGTCATGGACGAGGAGCGGGACGAGAACGGCGAGATCACCAAGCAGGGGCAGGACTACTACCTGAAGCCCATGAACTGCCCGATGCACATCCTCATCTACAAGGAGCGCGCGCGGAGCTATCGCGATCTGCCTCTGCGTCTGGCGGAGAACGGCACGGTGTATCGCAACGAGCTGTCCGGAGCGCTGCACGGTCTGACGCGTGTGCGCGGCTTCACCCAGGACGACTCGCACCTGTTCGTCACGCCCGATCAGCTGGAAGAGGAGGTCGGGAAGGTCCTGGAGTTCATCCTCTCGATGCTCAGGGACTTCGGTCTGACCGACTTCGAGCTCGAGCTGTCGATGAAGGACGATGAGAAGTCCAAGTGGATCGGTTCGGACGAGTTCTGGGAGTCTTCCACGGATGCTCTGCGGCGCGTCGCGCTCGCCTCCGGCCTCAAGCTCACCGAGGTGCCGGGGGAGGCGGCGTTCTACGGCCCGAAGATCGACCTGAAGACCCGCGACGCGATCGGCCGCACCTGGCAGCTCTCCACCGTCCAGGTGGATCCGAACCTGCCGGAGCGCTTCGACCTGGAGTTCATGGACAAGGACGGCCAGAAGAAGCGGCCGATCATGATCCACCGGGCGCTGTTCGGCTCGATCGAGCGGTTCTTCGCGATCCTGCTCGAGCACTACTCCGGCGACTTCCCGCTGTGGCTGGCGCCCGCACAGGTCGTCGCCGTGCCGGTCGCCGAGCAGTACGGCGAGTATCTCGACGACGTCATCGCGCAGCTGCGCTCCGCGGGCGTGCGCGCCGAGGTCGACCACTCCGACGACCGGATGCAGAAGAAGATCCGCACGCACACCACGTCCAAGGTGCCGCTGATCCTCATCGCCGGCGAGCAGGACCGGGATGCCGGGACGGTGTCCTTCCGGTTCCGCGACGGCACCCAGGAGAACGGCGTCCCCGTCGCGGACGCGATCGCACGGATCCGCGCGGCCATCGCCTCGCACGCGCTCGTGCTGAAGGCCGAGGACCTGGCGTGAGCGACGAGGGCGCGGCGTCCGGGGGAGCTCTCCCCGAGGACGCCGCGCACCTCGCCGGCGTGCCGGACGCGTTCCAGCGGCTGTGGACCCCGCACCGGATGGCGTACATCCAGGCGGGGCCTGAACCTCTGCGGGAGGAGTGCCCGTTCTGCGAGGCGCCGAGGCATCCCGACGCTGATCGCCTCATCGTCGCGCGCGGTGAGACCGCCTACGTGCTGCTGAATCTGTTCCCGTACAACTCGGGCCATCTCCTCGTCTGCCCCTACCGGCACATCGCCACCTACGATCAGGCGACGGCCGAGGAGGTCGCGGAGATCGGCGCGCTCACCCAGACCGGCATGCGCGTTCTCAGAGGGGTCTCGCGCTGCGACGGGTTCAACCTCGGGATGAACCAGGGCGCGGTCGCGGGCGCCGGCGTCGACGGGCACCTGCACCAGCACATCGTGCCGCGGTGGGCATCGGATGCGAACTTCTTCCCGATCATCGCCAAGACGAAGGCCCTTCCGCAGCTCCTCGGCGATGTCAGGGACACCATCGCCGAGGCGTGGCCTGTCACAAAATAGTCTCGTAGTTATATTCGAATAGTCGTTGCATATGTTCGAAGTAATATGCGATAATGAAGTATGCTCGTCGTCCAGGAGATCAGCGCCCCTCGTGAGGAGGAGCTGCTTGAGGTCTTCGAGGGGCTGAACGCGGAGCTTGCCGCTCTCGAAGCCCGCAGAGTACGGGTGCTCGCCGAGCGTTTTGATCTGCTCCTCGATGACGACCCCTTTCTGTCACCGCATCACGACATCGCCGTACGGGCGCTGGTTGCGGAGCTGGCAGCGACTGCGCATCTGTCTCATACTGCGATGGAGACCGCGATGTGCCGCGCTCACATCCTCGTGCACAGCTATCCGCGCGCGCTTCGTGCCCTCGAAGACGGCGTCATCACACTGCGGCATGCAGAGGTGATCATCCAGGCCGGCTCGGCATTGGACTCCGCGTCCGAGGCGGAGCGTGCCGAGTACGAGGGGCGTGTTCTGGAGCACGCCGTCTGCGAGACACCAGGGCGGACGGAGTCGATCGCCAAGCTGATCGCCGCAGAGGTGGCGCCGACCACCGTCGCGGATCGTCACCGCTGCGCTCGTGAGCGCCGTGGTGTGCGGGCGCGCTCTCTCGATGACGGCATGGGCGAACTCGTGATCACTGCGGCAGAGCTGCACGTCAGGGCGGCCTATGACCGTGCCACAGAGGTCGCCAGGCAGATCATCGCGCAGCGACCGGCGGTCGGCCCTTCCGAGAAGGACGCCGATACCGGGAAGGCCGACGTCCGCACGCTCGAGCAGGTCCGCTCCGACGTCGTGATGGAGCTGCTCCTGGCCGCTCCGGTCGGGTCGGTCGAGGGGACTCCCGCCGAGAGGATCACGGCGACCGTGCAGGTCACGATCGCAGCAGCTGCCCTCGCGGGCGCCGACGATCGGATGGCCGAGTTCGACGGATTCGGCCCCGTGCTCTCCGAGGACGCCCGAATGCTCGCCGGGTTCGCGACGACCTGGGAGCGGCTGTTCGTCGCCGGCGATGGGATGGTCGTCGCGACGGATGCCTACACGCCGACGGCGAACATGAGGCGGTATCTCCGGGCACGGGATCAGCGATGCCGGTTCCCCGGATGTCGTCGTCCGGCCAGGCGATGCCAGATCGACCACAACCACGATCATGCCAAGGGCGGTAAGACCGAGATCTGCAATCTGAGCTGCTTCTGCACAGGGCATCACACGCTCAAGCATCCAGATCTACTCGATCGGCATCGATGGTCGGTGAGGCAATTGCCAGGGGGCGTCATCGCCTGGATCAGCCCGGCAGGTCACACGTACATCGATGAACCGCCGAGGCGCGTGGCCTTCGTCTAGCTTGTGTTTCATCGAGGGCATCTTCACCGTACTCGTTGTGGATGCGGGGACAGGTCTCATCCCGGGGTCGTCGACCTGCTGCAGAAGGTGGCGGCGTGCGAGGCGCACGGGTTCGCAGGGGATAGATGTGAGTGTCATCTTCGGGTTGACACTCACTACGCATGACCGTACGCTCGCATCATGAACGGATCGTCTTCGACGAGTGGCTTGTCGCTTGCGGATCTGGCTTCTGCCGTCGCATCCGGTGAGGAGGCGTTGTCGCGTTCAGGTGACGAGGTCACGATGATCCTTCGGACCGATGAGCTGGTCCGACGTTCGCACGAACGCTTGAGCGAGGCGGTGTCGATCGCGCGTTCGCGCGGCGTCTCGTGGCAGGCGATCGGCGATGCGCTCGGGGTGAGCCGGCAAGCGGCCTTCAAGCGATTCGGCACCGGGGGCGAGCGAGCGACGATCGGACGGCCGACAGATCTCCTGGATCGCACGAACGAGGTGTTCGCACATCTGGATGCCGGCGAGTACGAGGCGGTGCGTGCCCACATGACTTACACGTGCGCTCGTGCGCTTACCGAGCGCAGGCTGATGGGCGTGTGGGACGAGGTCCGCAGTGCCTCGGGACGACTCGAGGCATGCGTAGGGTCGACCGCGCAGACGGCGGATGGAGACACCGCATTGACGAGGTTCGCGAATCGACACGTGAGCACGGGAACGATCGTGCAGACGACGCTGCGACACGAGGACGGCGAGTGGATCGGCCGCGTCGCCTACAACGGCTCCGGAAAGATCACCGGCATCCTCATCGCTCCACCTGCTTCCCGCGATCTTGCGTTCTAGGTGGCGAGGGTAGCGAGATCGCTATACTTCCGGACGCCGCAGGCCCGTGTCGGAGCCCTCAGCGCATCTGACGCGCCGTGAACTGCGGCTTCGGGTGGGCGTAGGACTCCTGAGCCTCGATGAGCTGCAGCTCGCGCTCGCCGGAATCGAGGGTCAGCTTCAGCAGATCGAAGACGCTGGACGCCGTCCGCTCCAGCGCCGTTCGTGCGCTGCCGGTCTCCACATAATGCGCGGTGAAGAGAGCGGCGGTGACATCTCCGGAGCCGTTCGCCTTCATCGGCAGGTACGGCGTCTGCACGATCCATCCGCCGTCGTGATCGACGGCGAGCATCTCGATCGTGCCCTCCTCCCTGTCAGGGCGCTCGACGCTCGTCACGAGGACCGTGTTCGGCCCCATCGCGCGCGCTGCGTCGACGGAGGCGAGCGTGGACTCCAGGGTGTCAGGCTCCGTGCCGGTGAGGAAGCCGAGCTCGAACTGGTTCGGCGTGATGATGTCGGCCACGGGGACGACCCTCTCCCGGAGGAGCTCGGGGATGGCCGGGGCGACGAAGCATCCGCTCTTCGCGTTGCCCATCACGGGGTCGCAGGCGTACAGCGCGACGGGGTTCGCGGCCTTCACGCGCGCGACCGCATCGATGATCACGTCGCCTATGCCCTCGCCGCCCTGGTAGCCGGAAAGGACCGCGTCGACGTGCGCGAAGGCGCCCCGCTCCTCGATGCCCGTGATGACCTCGCGCACGTCGTCCGGCGCGATGAGCGGACCGCGCCAGGCGCCGTAGCCGGTGTGATTCGAGAAGTTGACGGTGTACACGGGCAGGACGTCCACTCCGATGCGCTGCAGGGGGAAGACGGCGGCGGAGTTGCCGACGTGGCCATAGGCGACGGCGGACTGGATCGACAGGATCTTCATGGGGCTCTCCTCTGATGGCTCAGGGTCGGGTGGCTCAGGATCGGGTGGCGGAGACGAGATCGGCGAGCAGGGCGTCGCTCTCCTCATCGGTGAGGTCGTGGACGGTCAGCCTCAGATGCCGGGACGGCTCCGAGAGCTCCGCGAGACGGAAGGCATCGCCGGTGCGTACCAGCCACCCTCGCCGCATCATGCGCTCGGAGACGAGGGATGCCGCATGGGGCAGCCGCACCCAGAGGTTCATGCCGTCGCCCTGCGTCGCCTCGAGGCCGTGCTCGCGCAGCCTTTCGGCGAAAGCGCCGTTGCGGGTCGCGTAGTGCCGGCCTGCAGCGGCGATCCTGGCCAGGGCGTCCGGATCCGTGACGAGGCCGAGGACGAGCCTTTGCAGAAGGTGGCTCACCCACGTCGTCCCGGGGCTGAGCCGCTGAGCGAGACGCGCCGCCGTCTCCGGGTCTGTCGCGGCCACGGCGAGGCACATGTCGGGGCCGAGGAACTTCGACACCGAGCGGATCAGGGCGAATCGGCGGTGCTCGGGCGTGATCAGGGATTCGTACGGGTGCGGCGACAGCATCGAGAAGTGGTCGTCCTCGATGATCAGAACGTACGGATGCTCGGCGAGGAGCTCCCGCAGCGCCGTGGCTCGCGCAGGACTCAGGCGCGCCCCCGTCGGGTTCTGCGCGCGCGGGGTGCAGATCACCGCACGGACGCCGGCATCCAGGGCGGCGCGGAGCCCGTCGACGGTCATGCCCTCGTCGTCCACGGGCACAGGGACGGCACGATATCCGCCGAGCCGCACGGTGTGGATGCTGGCGAGGAAGCAGGGGTCCTCCAGAGCCACGGCGTCGTCGCGCGTGAGGGCCTGGGCCAGCAGTCGCTCGACGGCATCCACCGCGCCGCTCGTGATCGTGATGCGGAAGTCGGGGTTCGGGAGGTCGCGGCCGACCCAGTCGCGCGCCCATGCCTCGAGAGCGGGATCGATCACGGGCTCGCCGTAGAGCACCGGCCGGCCTGCGACGCCGGCGAGCACGACCGAGGGGTCGGGGATGAGGAGCGGATCGGGATTCCCCGTGCCGACGTCGCGCAGCACGGTGTCGGGCGCGTATCCCTCCTGAGGCGTAGGCGCGTGCCCGGTGAGCACCGTTCCGGCCCTGCCGCGTGCGACGACGACCCCCGCCTGCGAGAGCAGACGATAGGCGGCGACCGCCGTGTTGCGATTCACGCCCAGTTGGGCGGCCAGCTCGCGCACGGGCGGGAGGGCGTCGCCGTCCGCCAGGACCCCGCGGTCGCGCAGGTCGCGCACGCTGTCGGCGATCTCGGCGGCGGTGGCGCCGGTGATCTCGTGTGCGTCTCTCATCGCCATCGAGTCTAGTTCGCCCTCGGACAGTGCTAGATTTTGGCATAGATCAATAGTTGGATTGACCCGTTGGAGGATCCCGATGTCCCGCACGACCGCCGTCACCGGCACAGGACGCGTCAAGCGCGGCCTCGCCGAGATGCTGAAGGGCGGCGTCATCATGGACGTCGTCACCGCCGAGCAGGCCAAGATCGCCGAGGACGCCGGGGCGGTCGCGGTCATGGCGCTGGAGCGCGTCCCCGCCGACATCCGGGCGCAGGGCGGCGTCTCGCGCATGAGCGATCCGGACATGATCGACAGCATCATCGAGGCGGTCTCCATCCCCGTGATGGCGAAAGCCCGCATCGGCCACTTCGTCGAGGCGCAGGTGCTCCAGGAGCTCGGCGTGGACTACATCGACGAATCCGAGGTGCTCTCGCCGGCGGACTACGTCAACCACATCGACAAGTTCGGGTTCACCGTCCCATTCGTCTGCGGGGCGACCAACCTGGGCGAGGCGCTGCGCCGCATCAACGAGGGCGCGGCCATGATCCGCTCCAAGGGCGAGGCGGGCACGGGCGACGTCTCCGAGGCCATGAAGCACATCCGGAAGATCCGAGGCGAGATCGCCGCCCTCACCTCCCTCCCGAAGGACGAGCTGTTCGTCGCGGCGAAGGAGCTGCAGGCGCCGTACGAGCTGGTCGCCGAGATCGCCGAGACGGGCAGCCTCCCCGTGGTGCTGTTCGTCGCGGGCGGCGTCGCGACGCCGGCGGATGCCGCGATGATGATGCAGCTCGGCGCCGACGGCGTCTTCGTCGGATCGGGCATCTTCAAGTCGGGAAATCCAGCGGAGCGTGCGAAGGCGATCGTGAAGGCGACGACCTTCTACGACGATCCTGCGGTGATCGCGGAGGTGTCCCGGGGCCTCGGCGAGGCCATGGTCGGCATCAACGTGTCCGACCTGCCGGCGCCGCACCGCCTCGCAGAGCGTGGCTGGTAACCGGACGAGCATCGGCGTCCTCGCGCTGCAGGGCGACGTCCGAGAGCACGAGGCCGTTCTGCGCGGCCTCGGCGCGGACGTCGTCCGGGTGCGCCGCCCCGAGGAGCTGGAACGGGTCGACGCGCTGGTGATCCCCGGCGGGGAGTCGAGCGTCATGGACAAGCTCTCCCGTGTCTTCGGGCTGCAGGGGCCGCTGCGCGCCGCGATCGCCGAGGGGATGCCGGTGCTCGGCACCTGCGCGGGGCTCATCCTCCTCGCCGACACCGTGCTCGACGCGATCGACGGGCAGGAATCCCTCGGCGGACTGGACGTCGCCGTCAGGCGCAACGCCTTCGGCGGGCAGCGCGAGTCCTTCGAAGCAGACCTGGACGTCCGGGGGATCGACGGTCCTGTGCACGCCGCCTTCATCCGAGGACCGGTGATCGAGAAGGTCGGACCGCTCGCCGAGCCGCTCGCCGCGCTCGACGACGGGCGGGTCGTCGCCGTCGAGCAGGGCCATCTGATCGGGCTGAGCTTCCATCCGGAGATCACGGGCGAGGCCCGCTTCCACGAGCGGCTTCTCGGCCTGGCGACCGCGCGCGGCTGATCCGCTCCGATAGCGTGGCGTCATGCGACGCGCCATCGGCTCCACCTCGGTCAGCGCGAGCGGCGGCAACGCCACCCTCGTCGGACGTCGTGGCGACGGCTGGTCGCGCGTCTCCTCGAGAGAGCTCCCGATCGACGAGGCGGTGGCTCTTCTCGAGGTGGACGGCCACGCCGGCGCGCACGCCGACCCCGGCTTCGTGAACGCCGTCGCCTCATCCGCCGACGGCGCGCCGCGGTTCTCGCCGGGGCAGGGGATCCTCTGGCGATACGGCCGCTACGTCGAGACGGCCAGGGTCATCCGCGACGACGCGCGCGGTCTCGTCGTGTGGATCGCGGCGGGCTCGGCCCGGCTCGAACCGGTGCCGGCGGACGGCCGACGCCCGCGGGACGTCCCGATGGCGGAGCGCTTCCGCGTGCCCTGGGTGGTCCGCGAGTCGGAGTGGAGGGGACAGGGCGTCGTGCGCGTCGCCCCCACGGGCAAGCCGTGGTCGGTCTGGTTCTTCCACCGTGAGGACGGGACGCCTGACGGCGCCTACATCAACCTCGAGCTGCCGCATCGCCGGCTCGAGGACGGCGTCTTCACCCGTGACCTCGTGCTGGATCTGTGGCTCGACGCCGAGCATCCGGGCAGCGAGGACGTCTGGCTCAAGGATGCCGACGAGCTCGTCGCCGCGACGGAGCAGGGCAGGTTCACCGCGGCGCAGGCCGAGGCGATCCGCTGCCTCGCCGATCACGCAGGCGCGGACTTCCTCACGGCCGGCGGATGGCCGCTCGACGAGGGCTGGGGCTCGTGGCGCCCGGATGCCGCGATGGACGCCCCGATCCGGCTTCCGGACACGGCCGCGATCGCCGCCGCGCGAGCGCGCTCCGGGAAGACCGGCGTCGACGGCTGAGACATCCCGCTCCTGAGCGCGCTCAGAGGCTCAGATCAGCTCCGCGAGCCAGCGCAGCGCCGGCATCGCCTGGGCGCGCTGGAAGGCGCGCAGACCGGGCAGCTGCGGGATCTCCGCTCGCGCCTGATTGAACCAGAGATACGATGCGAAGCCCGCCAGCACCGGCAGCAGGGCCTCCGGCGCCGGCGCGCCGTGCTCTCGGAACACCTCCCAGGTCGCCGCGCAGTCCGGACCGCCTGCCGCTTCGACGCTCGGGACGAACAGCGGCACGTCGAGCCAGGCGGTGCCCCGGCACGCGGCCGGCCAGTCGACGAGACGGGCGCGGCC
Source organism: Microbacterium tumbae (assembly GCF_054780175.1). NCBI lineage: Bacteria > Bacillati > Actinomycetota > Actinomycetes > Micrococcales > Microbacteriaceae > Microbacterium > Microbacterium tumbae. Next base: position 487,513 of record NZ_BAAGWV010000002.1, on the reverse strand, counting down.
GTCGGCGATGAGGAGATTGTCGGCGCGGAGGTCGCCGTGCATCAGAGCGTCGCCGCGGACGACGTCCGCAAGGCCCGCGTCGAGGTCGATGAGCGCGTCGAGGCGATCGCGGATGCCGTCGGGAAGAGCGTCGCGCAGGGCATCCGTCTCGGAGATCTCGCGCCAGCGCGTGAAATCGCCGTTCAGGTCCTGCTCGGCGGCGGGGATCTCCGCGGGGGCGGGCGTCTCGGCGAGCACGGACAGGGTCTCCGCGATCGCGTGAAGGTCCTCGCGTCGCCACGGCGCGCCCGGCTGGGCTCCGTCGATGGCCTCGAGGACGAGCGCCGTTCCGTGATCGTCGTCGAAGACCTCGATCAGCGCAGGAGCGGTCGGCGGGGCGGCCAGGCGCAGCACCTCCGCCTCACGGCGGAGGAAGGAGCGCGAATCCGCGTGCGCATCCGGCGCGATCGCCTTCACGAAGGCTGCACCTGCGGTCGTCCGCACGACACCCGCGTAACCGGCGCCGAATCCGCCGTGCGCTCCGGCGTCCGCGACGTACTCCCCGCCGATCGCATCGACGATCGACGTCCGCAGGCGGCGGGGCAGCGATCCCCAGGTCGGTCGGAATCTGTCGGCACCCATACGCATCGGATCAACGTACACCGACGTTTCGTTACAATGGACGACGCCCTGGATACGTCTCAGGGCGGATACGACGAGCGGAGACCTATGTCCGGGCATTCCAAGTGGGCCACCACGAAGCACAAGAAGGCCGTCATCGACGCCAAGCGCGCGAAGTCGTGGGCCAAGCTCATCAAGAACATCGAGGTGGCAGCCAAGCTCGGCGGGCCCGACCAGGCCGGCAACCCGACCCTGTTCGACGCGGTGCTGAAGGCGAAGAAGACCTCGGTCCCGAAGGACAACATCGATCGTGCGATCAAGCGCGGCGCCGGCATCGGCGGCGAGGTCGTCGAATACACCTCGATCATGTACGAGGGCTACGGTCCCAACGGCGTCGCCCTCATGATCGAGTGCCTGACGGACAACAAGAACCGCGCGGCCGCAGAGGTGCGCACCGCGCTGAGCCGCAACGGCGGCACGCTCGCCGATCCCGGCAGCGTCGCGTACAACTTCAGCCGCAAGGGCGTGATCGTGGTCGGCTCGGAGGGGACGACGGAGGACGACGTCATGATGGCCGCCCTCGAGGCGGGCGCCGAGGAGATCGAGCCGCACGCCGAAGGCTTCGAGGTCATCACGGAGGCCACCGATCTCGTGACGGTGCGCTCCGCGCTGCAGGACGCCGGCATCGATTACGAGTCCGCAGACGTCGAGTTCGTGCCGAACCTCAAGGTGGAGATCGACGCGGACACCGCTCGCAAGGTCTTCCGTCTCATCGACGCCCTCGAGGACAGCGAGGACGTCCAGAACGTCTTCAGCAACTTCGACCTGACCGCAGAGGTCCAGGCCGAGCTCGAAGAGGACGAGTAAGGCGCGGCGTGCGGGCGAGGTCGAGGTGCGCGAATAGCCTGGGGGAGTGACCACCTCCTCGCTGCGCGTCCTCGGCATCGACCCCGGCCTCACCCGCTGCGGCGTCGGCATCGTGGACGTCGACCGCTCCCGTCGCGCGCGTCTCGTGCACGTCGGCGTCGTCCGGACGCCGGTGGACGCGCCGATCGGCGAACGTCTGGCGCTCGTCGCCTCCGGCATCCGCGCGGTCCTCGAGGAGCACGAGCCCGATGCCGTGGCGGTGGAGCGCGTCTTCGCGCAGCACAACAGCCATACCGTGATGGGGACCGCCCAGGCGAGCGGCGTCGCCCTGCTGCTCGCCGCAGAGGCCGGGCTCCCCGCCGCGACCCACACGCCGAGCGAGGTCAAGGCGGCGGTCACCGGCTACGGATCGGCGGACAAGAGACAGGTGCAGGCGATGATCGCGCGCATCCTGCGCCTGGATTCGCCGCCTCAGCCGGCGGACGCCGCGGACGCCCTGGCGATCGCCCTCTGCCACGCCTGGCGCAGGGACGCGTCCGCGCCCGAGTCCGGGGCCCTGACGCCCGCGCAGCGCGCGTGGGCGGAGGCAGAGCGTGTCGCTCGAACATAACTACGATGTGGCGTCGTAAGGTGGGGAGATGATCTCCTCCCTGCACGGCGTCGTCCTGCATGCCACGTCCGACCAGGTCGTCGTCGAGGTGGGGGGCGTCGGGCTCTCGGTCGCCGTCCCCGCCGATGTGGCGCACACCGCGCGCGTGGGGGAGCAGCTGCGCCTGCACACGAGCCTCATCGTGCGGGAGGACTCGCTGTCGCTCTTCGGCTTCGCCGAACGCGACGAGCTGGAGATCTTCGGGCTGCTCGTCGGCGTGACGGGCGTGGGGCCGAAGTCCGCGCTCGGCGTGCTGTCGCACCTCACGGTCGACCAGATCGCCGAGGCGGTCACGACGGAGGACGATGCCCCGTTCCGGCGCGTGTCCGGCATCGGGCCGAAGACGGCGAAGCTCATCGTCCTGCAGCTCGCGGGCAAGGTGCACGCCGTGGCGGCGCCGGCGCGCAGGACTCCCGCGACGGCCGTCGACATCGCCGGTCAGGTCACGGCGGCGCTCGTCGGGCTCGGCTGGTCCGAGAAGGTCGCAGCGGAGGCCGCGGCGCAGACCTTCGAGCAGTCGACGGAGGCCGAGCAGTCCTCGGTCGCGGCGCTCCTGCGGCGCACGCTGGCCCTGCTGGGCCCCGCGCAGGGGGGCGCACGTGGCTGACGAGCTCGACGCCTCGGAGCCCGTCGACGAGACGGAGCTCGCGATCGAAGGCGCGCTGCGTCCGACGAGCCTGGGGGAGTTCGTCGGGCAGCCCAAGGTCCGCGGTCAGCTGCAGCTGCTGCTCGAGGCGGCGCGCATCCAGCAGCGTCCGGCCGACCACATCCTGCTCGCAGGCCCTCCCGGTCTCGGCAAGACCACGCTGGCGATGATCGTCGCCCACGAGAGCGAGCGTCCGCTGCGCCTCAGCAGCGGTCCCGCGATCCAGCACGCCGGCGACCTCGCCGCGCTGCTCTCGAGCCTCGTCCCCGGCGAGGTGCTCTTCATCGACGAGATCCATCGCATGGCGCGCTCGGCCGAGGAGATGCTCTATCTCGCGATGGAGGACTTCCGCATCGACATCATGGTCGGCAAAGGCGCGGGCGCCACCAGCATCCCCCTGGACCTCGCCCCGTTCACGCTGGTCGGCGCGACGACGCGGTCGGGTCTGCTCCCGAACCCGCTGCGCGACCGCTTCGGCTTCACCGGGCACCTGGAGTTCTACGAGGACTCCGATCTCGAAAGGGTGATCGCCCGATCCGCTCTCGTGCTGGGCGTGCAGCTGCCGGAGGACGCCCGTTCCGAGATCGCCCGTCGCTCCCGCGGCACGCCCCGTATCGCCAACCGCCTGCTGCGCCGCGTGCGCGACTACGCCCTCGTGCACGGCGCCCGCGACACGGCCTCCGTCGAGGACGTCCGCGCGGCGCTCGAGCTGTACGACGTCGACGCGATCGGGCTCGACAGGCTCGACAGGGCCGTTCTCGACACCCTCGTCCGTCGTTTCCGAGGAGGACCCGTCGGACTCAGCACCCTCGCCGTGGCCGTGGGGGAGGAGGCTGAGACCGTGGAGAGCGTGGTCGAGCCCTATCTCGTCCGCATCGGCTTCCTCGGCCGCACGCCGCGAGGCAGGGTGGCGATGCCCGAGGCCTATGCGCATCTCGGGGTCGTGCATCCCGAGGGGGCCGCATTGTTCGATGACCTATAATCACTGAAGGCTTCCCCCCGACCCCTCTCGTACGCTCGGACGCGTGCGTCCCGAAAGGTTCCCCTGATGGAAATTGTGCTGTTCGGTCTCCTCGCCGTCCTGATCGTGTTCATGTTCTTCAACACGCGCAGGCGCAACAAGCAGATGGCCGCGGAACGCGAGGAGAAGGCGGCCAAGACCGTTCCGGGTGCGAAGGTCATGCTGCAGGGCGGCCTCTACGGCACGATCGTGGCCTTCGATCCGGAGAACCTCGACAAGCCCGCGCTCGTCGAGCTCGCCCCCGGCGCCGTCGTCGAGGTGCACAGCCAGGCCATTCTGCGTATTGTCGAGCCTGAGGATGCGACCGAGGAATCGGACGACGCCGAGACGGAGTCCGAGGAGGACACCTCCTTCGTGTCGGTCGAGACTCCGGAGGAGACCCGCGCTCGCCTCGAGCGCGACGCCGACGACAAGTAAGTCCTCGCTCGACCGCCTTCCGGCCTCTTAGAAAGCGCGACACCCGTGGCCTCATCCACCCCGACCCGCCATGCGTGGCGGGTCCTGCTCGGTCTGCTCCTCGTCACCGCTGCGCTCTTCGGCATCAACGCCGTCGGCGTCTACGGCTTCCAGAAGAGCTCGTGGGCTCCCGAACTGGCGCTCGATCTGCAGGGGGGGACGCAGATCATCCTCAGCGCGGTGACGGAGGACGGCGCGGACCCGACGCAGGAGCAGCTCGACCAGGCCGCCGCGATCATCCGGCAGCGCGTCGACGCCTCGGGCGTCGCCGAGGCGGACATCACCACCGAGGGCGGACGAAACATCGTCGTCCAGATCCCCGGCCCGGCCGATCAGGCCACGCGCGACCGCATCCAGGCCAGTGCGCAGCTCGAGCTGCGATCGGTCATCCTGACGACCGAGGCGGCGACGTCCTTCGTCGGCGAGGACGGCAACAGCACCCCGTATCCGACGCCCGACCCGACGCTCGACGACGTGCCCACCCCGGCGCCGACCGACGGCAGCGACCCCGCCTGGGTCACGGAGAAGCTCAGCGCCGAGGTGCTCGCGTACGACTGCTCGGATCCGGCGAACGACCCGGCGAGCGGGCCGGCGGACCAGCCGCTGATCGCCTGCGATCCGACGAACACGGTCAAGTACCTGCTCGGCCCCGTCGAGCTCACCGGGGACTCCATCGCCGACGCCTCCGCCGGTCGCGATCAGCGCTCGGCCGCCTGGGTCGTCCAGCTCGACTTCGACGACGAAGGCACAACGGTCTTCGGCGAGATCAGCCAGCGCCTCTACCAGAACCAGCTCGCGGGGCTCAGCCCGCGCGACCAGTTCGCGTTCGTGCTCGACGGCTCCGTCATCTCCGCGCCTCAGATGAACGGCGTCATCACCAACGGCCGTCCCTCCATCTCGGGCAGCTTCACGCAGGAGTCCGCGACGGCTCTGGCGGATCAGCTGAGGTACGGCGCGCTGCCGCTGAGCTTCACCGTGGAGAGCTCCGACACCGTCTCCGCCACGCTCGGCACGCAGCAGCTGCAGATCGGCCTCATCGCCGGGCTCATCGGACTCGGGCTCGTCGCGCTGTACTCGCTGCTCAGCTACCGGGCGCTCGGCTGGGTGATCATCGCGTCGATCGCGGTGATGGGCGTGCTCACATACATCATCATCTGCATCCTCGCCTGGCGCCTCGGCTATCGCCTGTCGCTCGCCGGCGTCGCGGGCCTGATCGTGTCCATCGGATTCACGGCGGACTCGTTCATCGTCTACTTCGAGCGAATAAGGGACGAGCTGCGAGACGGGAAGTCGATCACGGCATCCGTCGAGGACGGCTGGGGCCGCGCCAAGCGCACGATCTACATCTCCAAGTCGATCAACATCCTCGCCGCGGTCGTGCTGTACATCCTGGCCGACGCCACGGTGAAGGGCTTCGCGTTCACGCTGGGGCTCACGACCCTGATCGATGTCTTCATCTTCGTGATCTTCACGCACCCGGTCATGCAGCTGCTCGCGCGGACGAAGTTCTTCGGCGGCGGGCATCGGCTCTCCGGTCTCGATCCGGAGTCGCTGGGCGCCGTCTACCGCACCCGCACGCAGTTCCGCGAGGTGGAGACCGCGACCGCCGGACGCGCGGCGCGCAACGCGCGCTCGAGAGCGGAAGCGGATCGGCGGCAGACCATCGCCGAGCGCAAGAGGGCGGAGGCGCTCGCCTCCGAACCCACGACCAGCGGCGAGAAGGGGGAGTGACGGCTGATGTTCTCCATGAATGAGTTCGGCAACAACCTCTACACGGGCAAGACCTCGTTCCCGTTCGTCGGCCGCCGCGGTCTGTGGTTCATCGTCGCGATCGTGCTCGTCGTCGGCTCCGCGCTGATGCTGTTCATCCGTCCGCCGCAGTTCTCCATCGAGTTCACCGGCGGGTCGCAGTTCACCGTCACGGCGCCGGACAGCATCGATCAGTCGCTCGCCTCGGATGCCGTGCACGAGGTCGTCCCCGGGGCGACGACGAAGATCGTCATCGTCAACGGCACGGACATCCGCGTCCAGACCGATCAGCTCGACGACACCCGGACGCAGCAGGTCTCCGCGGCCCTCGCCGATGCGTACGGCGTGTCGGCGGACGAGGTGACGTCTTCGTTCATCGGCCCGGCCTGGGGCGAGAACGTCACGCGGCAGTCGCTCTGGGGCCTGGCGATCTTCCTCGCCCTGACCTTCCTCATCCTCGCGATCTACTTCCGCACCTGGAAGATGTCGGCGGCCGCGATCATCGGCCTGCTCGACGTGCTCGTGATCACGGTCGGCGTCTACGCCGTCTCGGGCTTCGAGATCTCCCCCGCCGCGGTCATCGGCTTCCTCACGATCCTGGCGTACTCCCTCTACGACACCACCGTCGTCTTCGACAAGATCAGGGAGAACACCACCGAGGACGGCGAGAAGTCCTCCCGTCTGTTCGGGGAGTCCGTGAACCTCGCGGTCAACCAGACGCTGGTCCGCTCGATCAACACCTCGATCGTGGCCGCGCTGCCGGTCGGCGCGATCCTGTTCATCGGATCCTTCTGGCTCGGCGCGGAGACGCTCACCGACATCTCGCTGTCGATCTTCGTCGGCATCCTGGTCGCGACCTACTCGACGCTCTTCGTCGCGGCGCCGCTGTACTCGCTGTTCCGCGAGAAGGAGCCGCAGATCGCCGCGCGCGACGCGCGCATCCTGGAGACGCGCTCGCGCTCTGTCGAGACGGTGTGACGGCTCTGCATCGACGGGGCCGGGGCCTCGTCCAGGCGCGTAGGATTGCAGAGCCCAGGAGGTAGTCGATGGCGGAGGCGAACACGCAGACGCAGGGATCCAGTCTCAGAAGACTCGTACCCCGCATCTTCTCGCGCGCGCCCCGCATCGACGACCTCGACGCGCTGACCCGCACCGTCAGGGCCAACCACCCCAAGGGCGACCTTGCGATCATCGACCGTGCGTATGCGGTCGCCAAGGAGAAGCACGCGGGGCAGAAGCGCCAGAGCGGCGAGCCGTACATCACGCACCCCCTCGCGGTCGCCCAGATCCTCGCCGAGCTGGGCCTCGGCCCCCGCGCGATCGCGGCGGCTCTCCTGCACGACACGGTCGAGGACACCGGCTACGCCCTCAGCGAGCTGACCGAGGCCTTCGGCGACGAGGTCGCCATGCTCGTGGACGGCGTGACCAAGCTCGACAAGGTCAAGTACGGGGAGAGCGCGCAGGCCGAGACGGTCCGCAAGATGATCGTTGCGATGTCCAAGGACATCCGCGTGCTGCTCATCAAGCTCGCCGATCGCCTGCATAACGCGCGCACCTGGGGCTTCGTCCCTCCGGAGAAGGCGGAGAAGAAGGCCAAGGAGACGCTCGAGATCTACGCGCCGCTCGCGCATCGCCTTGGCATCCAGGCGATCAAGTCCGAGCTCGAGGACCTCTCCTTCGCGGTGCTGCATCCGAAGATCTACGCGGAGATCAACAGCCTCATTGCGCAGCGGACCCCGCAGCGCGAGAAATACCTCCAGCAGGTCATCGAGGCGATCGACGAGGACCTCAGGGACCTCCGGCTCCGCGGCAGGGTCGTCGGCCGGCCCAAGCAGCTCTACTCCGTCTACCAGAAGATGGTGGTCCGCGGACGCGAGTTCGACGACATCTACGACCTCATCGGCATCCGCGTCCTCGTGGCCTCCGTGCGCGACTGCTACGCGGTGCTCGGTGCGATCCACGCCCGCTGGACACCGCTGCCCGGCCGCTTCAAGGACTACATCGCCACCCCGAAGTTCAACCTCTACCAGTCCCTGCACACCACGGTGATCGGCCCGAGCGGCCGGACGGTGGAGATCCAGATCCGCACGCACGAGATGCACCAGCAGGCCGAGTTCGGCGTGGCGGCGCACTGGATGTACAAGGAGCGGATGAACGGCGGCAAGACCGAGATGCGCGCCTCCGACACGGACATGGCCTGGCTCGCCCACATCTCGGACTGGCAGGCCGAGACCGCGGATCCCGGCGAGTTCCTCGACTCGCTCCGGTTCGAGATCGGCGCCAAGGAGGTCTACGTCTTCACTCCGAAGGGACGGGTCATCGGCCTGCCCGCCGGCGCGACGCCGGTGGACTTCGCCTACGCCGTGCACACGGAGATCGGCCACCGCACGATGGGCGCGAAGGTGAACGGGCGTCTCGTGCCGCTCGAGTCGGTCCTGAGCAGCGGAGACGTGGTCGAGGTGTTCACCTCGAAGAACCCGGATGCCGGCCCCAGTCAGGACTGGCTCGGATTCGTCAAGAGCACCCGCGCGCGCAACAAGATCAGGGGCTGGTTCACCAAGGAGCGCCGCGAGGAGGCGATCGAGCAGGGCAAGGAGGCGATCGCCCGCGCGATGCGCCGACAGAACCTGCCGCTGCAGCGCCTGATGAGCCAGGAGTCGTTCTCCGAGCTCGCCCGTCAGCTGCACTATGAGGACGTCGCAGGCCTCTACGCGGCGGTGGGGGAAGGGCACATCTCGACGCAGTCGGTGATCGAGAAGGTCACAGCGCTCGTGGCGGACGAGGACACCTCCACCGGCGCCATCGACCTGCCGGCGATGCCGGTGCGGGAATCTCGGACCGGGGATTCAGGGATCCTGGTGCGCGGCGCGGCGGACATCCTCGTGAAGCTCGCGAAGTGCTGCACGCCCGTTCCCGGCGACCCGATCGTCGGATTCGTGACGCGCGGCAGCGGGGTCTCGGTGCACAGGGCGGACTGCGTCAACGTCAAGGCTCTCGGAGCGGAGGACAAGGAGCGCTTCGTCGACGTGGAGTGGGCTCCGACCACGAAGAGCGTGTTCCGCGTGCAGATCCAGGTCGAGGCGCTGGACCGCTCCGGCCTCCTCTCGGACGTGACCCGCGTCCTCAGCGAGCATCATGTGAACATCCTCTCCGCGACCGTGCAGACCACGGACGAGCGGCTGGCGCTGAGCAGGTTCGTGTTCGAGATGGGCGACGCCGTGCACCTCGACAGGGTGCTCAATGCGGTCCGCCGCATCGATGCGGTCTACGACGTGTACCGCGTGACGTCCTCGTAGGCGCGTTCCAGCGCCGACACGGCGGCGTGCTTGCCCGGCAGACGCCGGCGCGCGTGAAGCCTGGCGAGGGCGGCCTCTGTCGCCCCCGGCCGGGACTGCGCCAGCGCGGACAGCCATGCGCCCGACGTGCTCCCCGCCATCCCGCGCGCGAGATCGATCAGCGTCTCCACAGGGCCGACGACGCCGATGCCGCCGATCGTGATCAGGTCGCCGTCGGCGACCACGGTCTCGTGCACCCGCAGACGTGCGGTCGACGGCGCGCGCAGCCGACGTCGTGTCGCCGGTCTGGCGTGATGGCGCACCGGCGCGGCGTCGCCCGCGCCGTGGATCCAGGCCGCGCTGGGGCCTGCGGCGGCGAGCTCCGGCCGCAGCAGGAGAGCGAGCGAGGCCGCTCTGGCGGCGGCCGACTCCGGGATGTCGGCGGGCAGGTACCCGTCGCCGACCTCGTGCAGGAGCCCGTCGAGCCGGCATGCCGTGAGCTCGGCCGCCGAGAGCGGGAGGCCGGGGTGGTAGACGAACGCGGTGCGCATGCCGCCAGTGTGCACGAAGGCGCCCTCCGGCGGGACCGGAGGGCGCCTTCTGTGGAGAACGACTCGGGAGGGCTCAGCCGCCCAGCGCGTTCAGCCATGCCTTTCGTGCGGCGATCGCCTCGGCCGCGGCGGCCGCGGCCTTCTTGTCGCCGGCCTTCGTGGCGGCGGCCTCTTCGGCCTCGAGCTTCTCGATGACGTCCAGGAGCTGCTGGCTCATGTCGTTCGCCCGCGCCTTCGTCTCCGGGTTGTTCTTCTTCCAGTCCACGTCCTCGCGGGCCTTGAGCGCCTGCTCGATGACGCGGAGCTTGTCGTCCAGCGCACGCTCCCGCTCCCGCGGGAAGATCCGGCCGACCTCGTCCCATTGCCGCTGGATGCGGGTCAGCAGGGCGCGCGCGGCCTTGATGCTCGGCTCGTCGGCGACCGCCTTGGCCTCCTCGAGGAGCGCGGTGCGGGCCTCGATCCTCGGGGCGGAGTCGGCCTCCTCCGCGGCGGTCTGATCGGCGCGCGCCTGATAGAGGGCGTCGCCTGCCGCCTTGAACCTCGCCCACAGCGCGTCATCGACCTTGCGGCCTGCGCGGCCGGCGGCCTTCCACTCGTCCAGCAGCGAGCGATACGCGGGGATGCCGTCCACGCCACGGGGGGCGAGTGCCTCGGCGCGCTCGACGAGGCGGGACTTGACGTCCCTCGCCGACTTGTGGGTCTCGTCGAGCTCTGCGAAGAACGCACGGCGCTGACGATCGACGGTGGCGCGTGCGTCGCGGAATCGCTTCCAGAGCTGCTGCGACACCGACTTCGGCAGACGCGGCCCGCTCTGCTGCTGGGACTGCCACGCGTCGAACAGCTCGGTGATCTCGGCCGTGACCTGCTTCCAGTGCGCCTGGGAGAGATCGCGCGCGGCGACGGCCTCGGCCTTCTCCACGATCACCGTGCGCTCGGCGATGGCCGCGTCGAGCTGCTCCTTGGCCAGCTGCGCCTCGGCCGCGCTGGCCTCGGCGAGCGAGGCCGTGAGGATCTCGAGACGCTCACGGAGGCTCGCGAGGTCGCCGACGGCGGCCGCATCCGTCACCTCGGCGACGAGGTGCGCGGCCTGAGCGGTGAGCTCGCCGGCTGCGGCTCCGCCACCGGCGAGACGCTGCTCGAGCGTCGACACCTTGAACGCCAGGTCCTCGAACTTGCGGACGAAGTAGGCGATCGCCTCGTCGCCGCTCGCATCAGGGTACTGTCCGACGACGCGCCAGGTCTCGCCCTCGCGCACTTCGACGGTGCCGTCCTCGGCGGCTCTGCCCCAATCGGCGGCGCCTTCGATCGTCGGCGCCTGCGAGACGACGGGCGGCTTCGGCGCGATGGGCGTGCGCGGGGGCGCGGGCACACGCGGGGGCGCGGGCACGGGCGGCGTCGGGACGGGGGGAGTCGGCTTCGGGGAATCGGTGGCAGACACGTTGCTCTCCTTGCGCGGTCGTTCCGCGGGAGTGGGAAGGGACGGTGATCAGCCTAGTATGCGACGGCTTTCACAAGATCGTGACACGGATGTGAGCAGATCGTTCGATCCGTGTAACGATGGCCCGCCTGTTCGTGAAACACGGTGGACCTACCGTCGGGAGCACCGAATGAGGAGGCTCCGTGATCGAATCGGGACAGACAACGAGCGACGTGCTGGTGGTCGGCGCGGGAATGGTCGCGCATCGCTTCGTGGAGAGCCTGCTCAGCCGCGCGGAGTCGACGGTGTCCGTCACGGTGCTCGGCGACGAGGGGCGCAACCCCTATGACCGGGTCGGCCTGACATCGTTCTTCTCCGGTGCCACCCCGGAGGATCTCACCCTCGATCCCGCCGTGCTCGCGGACGATCGGGTCCGCTTCATCGGCGGGGATCGCGCGACGCGCATCGACCGCAAGGCGCGCACCGTGCGCACGCGCTCCGGCGTCGAGCACGCCTACGACACGCTCGTGCTGGCGACGGGCTCGTACGCCGCGCGCGTCGCCGTGGACGGATCGGATCTGCGCGGGTGCTTCGTCTACCGCACGCTCGACGACGTCGCAGCGATGCGCGAGTACGTGACGGCACGCGGCGCGGAACTGGGCAGGCCGCTGCGCGGCGCGGTCGTCGGCGGCGGGCTCCTCGGTCTGGAGGCCGCGGGCGCGCTGCAGGGCCTCGAGGTCGACTGCACCGTCGTGCAGTCCTCCGACCGGCTGATGTCCGCACAGCTCGATCTCGCGGGCGGCACGATGCTGCGCCGGCTCATCGAGGCCCGCGGCATCTCGGTGCGCACCCAGAGCCGCACCACGCGATTGGACCCGGACGCCTCCGGGTCGGTCGCCGCGCTGCAGTTCCAGGACGGCAGCATGCACGCGGCCGACATCGTCGTCTTCACCGTCGGCGTGCGGCCCCGCGACGAGCTCGCGCGCGCGGCGGAGCTGCCCGTACACCCCGCCGGCGGGGTGCTCATCGACGAGCGCTGCCGCACGGCGGACGAGCACATCCTCGCCATCGGCGAGGTCGCCAACTTCGACGGTCGCTCGGTGGGCCTCGTCGCCCCCGGCTACGCGATGGCTGAGGTCGCCGCGACCCGCCTGCTCGGCGGCGATGCGACCTTCCCCGGCTACGACGAGTCCGCCAAGCTGAAGCTCTCCGGCGTGGACGTGGCGAGCTTCGGCGATGCCATGGCGACGACGCCGAACGCTCTGGACGTGGTGTTTGCCGACCCGGTGTCCGGCGTCTACAAGAAGCTCGTGCTCTCCGACGACGCGAAGACGCTGCTCGGCGGCATCCTCGTCGGCGACGCGTCCGCGTACGGATCGCTGCGCCCGCTCGTCGGTGCGCCGCTGGGCGCCGATCCCGCCGCCTATCTCGTGCCGGAGGGCGGCGTCGACGCCCCTGGCGGAGAGCTGCCGGACGAGGCCGTCGTCTGCTCCTGCTCCAACGTGACCGCCGGCCGTATCCGCGGGGCCGTGCATGACGAGGGCTGCATGGATGCGGATGCGGTGAAGACGTGCACCAAGGCGGGCGCGACCTGCGGCTCGTGCATCTTCATGATGAAGAAGATCGTCGGCCAGGAGCTGACGAAGATGGGCCATGTCGCGTCCCCTGCGCTCTGCGAGCACTTCGACATGTCCCGCCGTCAGCTCTTCGACGCCGTGCGGGTCTCCCGGCTCACCACCTTCAGCGCGGTCGTCGCGCGCTTCGGGCGAGGCCGCGGCTGCGACGTCTGCAAGCCGGCTATGGCGAGCATTCTCGCCGTGCTGGTCGGTGAGCACGTCCTCGACGGCGAGAATGCCGCCCTGCAGGACACCAACGACCACGTCATGGCGAACATGCAGAAGGACGGCACCTATTCGGTGGTGCCGCGCATGCCTGGCGGCGAGGTCACTCCCGCCGGCCTCATCGCTATCGGCCGCATCGCGGACGAGTACGGCCTGTACACGAAGATCACCGGCGGCCAGCGCATCGACATGTTCGGCGCGCGTCTCGAGCAGCTCCCGCAGATCTGGCGGCAGCTGGTGGATGCCGGGTTCGAGTCCGGCCAGGCGTACGGCAAGGCGCTGCGCACGGTGAAGTCGTGCGTGGGGTCCACCTGGTGTCGCTACGGGGTGCTGGACTCGGTGGGCATGGCCGTGAGGCTGGAACTGCGCTATCGGGGTCTGCGGTCGCCGCACAAGCTCAAAGTGGGGGTATCGGGCTGCGCCAGGGAGTGCGCGGAGGCGCGCTCGAAGGACGTCGGCGTGATCGCGACGGAGACCGGCTGGAACATGTACGTCGGCGGTAACGGCGGCTTCTCGCCGAAGCACGCGCAGCTGCTGGCCTCCGAGCTGGACGACGAGCAGCTCATCCGGGCCATCGACCGGTTCTTCATGTACTACATCCGCACGGCCGATCGGCTTCAGCGCACGGCCGGCTGGTGCGAGGAGCTGGAGGGCGGTCTCGAAGGGCTCAAGCGGGTCATCTTCGAGGACAGCCTCGGCATCTGCGAAGACCTCGACACGGCGATGGCGGCGCACGTGGACCGCTACGAGGACGAGTGGGCCGCCACGCTGCGCGACCCTGAGAAGCTGCGCCGCTTCGAGCCCTTCGTCAATGCGAGAGACACTCCCGACCCCTCCCTCGCCTACGTGCCCGAGCGCGGCCAGGTCCGCCCGGCCACCGCGCAGGAGCGCGCGGAAGGATCCGTCCTCATAGCCGGGACGACTCTGGAGGTGCGTCGATGACCATCGCAGCCGAGACCGACGCCCTGGTGCGCGTGTGCGCCGTCGGCGACCTCGAGGTGGAGCGCGGCAGAGCGGCTCTGTTCGGCGCCATCCAGATCGCGCTGTTCCTGCTCGCGGACGGCTCGGTGCACGCCGTGTCCAACTTCGACCCTTACAGCGCGGCGAACGTGATCTCCCGGGGTATCGTCGGAACCAGAGGCGATGCCCCTACCATCGCCTCCCCGATGCACAAGCAGGTGTTCGATCTGCGTACCGGCGATTGCCTGGACGCCCAGGGCAAGGACCCCATCGCGTTGCGCGTGTGGGAGGTCGTCGTGCGTGGCGGAGACGTCTTCCTGACTCCGGAGGAGCGGCGATGACCGTCATGCTCGGCGTCTCGCTCACCGGACGCGATGTCCTGCTCGTCGGCGGCGGCCCCGTCGCGGCACAGCGCCTGCGGCGCTTCCTCGCCGAGGGCGCCCTCACGCGCATCGTCGCCCCCGAGCTGCATGCCGAGACGGCGGCGCTCGTCCAGCGCCACGACGTCCCATGGGAGGCGAGGAGGTTCCACCCCGCCGATCTGGACGGCGCATGGCTCGTGCACACCGCGACCGGCGATGTGCGGGTGGACCGCGAGGTGGCCGCCCGCAGCGAGGCGGAACGCATTCTGTGCATCAACGCGAGCGACGGCGCCCACGGCACCGCGCGCCTGACCGCCCAGCTCGACAGCGGTGACGTGACGATCGCGGTGACGAGCACCGTCGGTGCGGACCCGCGACGATCGGCTGCCATCCGCGATGCGATCGGCGACATGGTCATGACCGGACATCTGCCGATGCGCCGTCGACGCGGCAGCCGCGTCGGCCGCGTCGACCTTGTCGGCGGCGGCCCAGGCCCGGTGGATCTGATGACGGTGCGCGCACGCCGGTTGATCGCGGAGGCGGATGTCATCGTCGCCGACCGCCTCGGCCCGACGACGGAGGTGTTGCAGGGGCTGGATCCCCATGTGGAGGTGATCGATGTGGGCAAGACGCCGGGCTCGCACCCGGTGCCGCAGGAGGAGATCAACCGGATCCTCGTAGACCGGGCGGCCCGTGGCAAGCGGGTCGTGCGGCTCAAGGGCGGCGATCCCTTCGTCTTCGGGCGCGGCGGCGAGGAGATGCAGGCATGCCTGGAGGCTGGCATCGCCGTGGAGGTCACTCCCGCTCCATCGAGCGCGATCGCCGTTCCGCAGGCGGCCGGCATCCC
This sequence comes from Microbacterium tumbae, assembly GCF_054780175.1. Taxonomy (NCBI): domain Bacteria; kingdom Bacillati; phylum Actinomycetota; class Actinomycetes; order Micrococcales; family Microbacteriaceae; genus Microbacterium; species Microbacterium tumbae. The sequence continues at coordinate 472,272 of NZ_BAAGWV010000002.1, read as the reverse complement.
TGTGACCCATCGCGGCACCGCTGCGGCCTTCCACGTGGTGAATGGTCAGGGCCCCATCGGAGCGACTACCCTCGAAGCCATGGCGGACAGCACGGTCACGACGGTGGTCCTGATGGGCGTCGCCGTCCTCGACCGCCTCGTTGAGACCGCGCTCGGCCACGGAATCGCTGCCGATCGACCGATGGCGTTCGTCGAGAATGGGCACACCTCTCAGCAGCGCACCACACGCACGACCCTCGGCCGTGCGATCGAGGATGCCGCCGCCGTCGGACTGCGAAGCCCCGCCGTCATCGTGGTCGGCGAAGTGGCGCGCGCGGACCTGCTGCTGCCGAAGGGCGTCCTGAGCGAGGCATCTTCGGCGTGACGAGTCCACGACTGCTGGATGCCGCTCTGATCGGGTGCACGATCGTGATCGCGGCGGATCGGCGAGCCGCAGATCTCGCCAGTGCCCTGGAGCGGCGAGGCGGCCAGGCATATCGTGCTCCAGCGCTCAGCATCGTGCCGAACGAGGACGACGAGCAGCTCTTGGCGCGCACGCGCGAGCTCATCGCCGAACCGCCGGACATCGTGATCGTCACGACGGGGGTGGGGTTCCGGGGCTGGATGGACGCAGCGCACGAGAACGATCTCGCCGAGCAGCTCGCGACCGCGCTGGGCTCGACGCTGTTCGTCGCGAGGGGGCCGAAGGCGCACGGCGCCATCCAGCAGGCCGGGTTCGCCGCCGACTGGGTCGCGGAGTCCGAGACCGCTGCGGAGGTGGGCGAGTACCTCACCGGTATCGGCGTCGCAGGCAAGCGGGTGGCCGTCCAGCACCACGGTGCGGGCGCCGACGGGCTGGACGAGCTCATGTCGGCGCACGGCGCAGAGGTCGTGAGCATCACGGTGTACCGCTGGGGGCCGCCGCCCGACCCGCAGATCGTGCACCGCTCCGTGGTGCAGGCGGCGTCCGGGGAAGTCGATGCGGTCCTGTTCACGTCCGCGCCGGGCGCCGCGGAATGGATAAGGACGGCGGAACGTGCACGCGTGCTCGATGCCGTGCGGATGCGCGCGGACTCCGGGCGTCTGCTCCTGGCGGCGGTCGGCCCGATCACGGCGGCTCCGCTCGACGCGGCGCGGCTGCGCACCGCGCTCGCGGCTCGCGGGAGGCTCGGTTCGCTTGCGCGCTGCGTGATCGACTACTTCGGCGGAGGGAGGGCGCCGCGGCTGAGGACCGTAGCGGGCACCGTCGAGGTGCGCAGCGGTGGGGCGCTGGTCGACGGATCCTTCGTCCCGCTGTCCCGCGCCTCCGCGAGTGTTCTCGGAGCGTTGTTCGACGCCAAAGGGCGCGTGCTGTCGCGCGAGGAGCTCGGCCGTGCCCTGCCGCGCGGCGGGGAGAATGCGCACGCCGTCGAAGTCGCGGTCGGACGCCTGCGTGAGGCTCTCGGCTGTCCTGCCGCCGTGCAGACCGTCATCAAGCGCGGCTATCGCCTCGCCGTGGAGGAGACCGCATGACCACGCTCATCGCCTGCTCGCACGGCACGGGCTCGGCGGAGGGGCGTCGTGTCGTCGCGGATGTCGTCGAGCAGGTACGCGCGCGGGCGCCGGAGACGAAGGTCGTGCAGGCGTTCGTCGATGTGCAGGACCCCGACGTCGGCACGGTCGTCGACCGCGAGGCATCATTCGACGACGTCGTCGTGGTCCCGCTGCTGCTGTCCGCGGGATTCCACACCGCCGTCGACATCGCCGGAGCCGTCGCGCGACACCCGAACGCCAGGCAGGCGGCTCCGCTCGGCACCCATCCTCTCCTCGCGCAGGTGCTCGCCACACGTCTCCGCGCTGCTGTGGGAGACGTCTGGCTGCGGGGCGATCGCGTCGTGCTCGCGGCGGCGGGGTCCAGCAATCCCGCCGCGGCCGCCGATGTCGAGGAGGCCGCACGTCACCTGGCAGGGCTCATCCCCGCGCCGGTCAGCATCGGCTACGCCTCGGCCGTCGAACCGCGCATCGCCGACGCCGTGGCCACTGCGCGCGACCGCGGAGCCGCCCGCGTGATCGCCGCCAGCCATGTGCTTGCTCCCGGACATTTCGCCGGACTCGTGCGGGCGGCGGGCGCCGACGTCGTCTCGGAGCCGCTGGGTGCGGATCCGCGCATCGCAGAGGTCATCGTCGAGCGGTTCCGCGCCGTCTGAGAGTCTCCTTCGCGCGACTTCCGCATGATGCGGTTGCCGCGAGACGTCGTGCACCGAGCGCGAGGAACGGGCGACCGATTCCCCGGCCGCCCGTTCCTCGTCCCGTTCCGTCAGAGCGCGCCGACCGGTTCCCGATCCCGCTCGACGGCCGTGGATGCGGTCTCGACGATCCCGGGGAGCCCGGTCGAGTCCGTCTTCGTGCTGCCGCGCTTCGTCGCACGCGGCGTGCGGGCCTTCGTCCGCCCATGCGTGAGGTACAGCGGCAGGCCGACGAACAGCAGGCCGCCGACGAGGTTGCCGACGACCGTGGGGATCTCATTCCAGATCAGGTAGTCCCACAGGGTGAAGTCGGCTCCCAGGAGCAGTCCCGACGGGAACAGGAACATGTTCACGATGGAGTGCTCGAAGCCCATGTAGAAGAACAGCATGATGGGCAGCCACATCGCCACGATCTTGCCGAGGACGTTGTCCGAGACCATCGAGAGCACGACGCCGGTGGAGACCAGCCAGTTGCAGAGCACTCCCCGGATGAACAGCGTCAGCATGCCGGCGGCGCCGTGGTCGGCGTAGCCGACGGTGCGTCCGTGCCCGATCTCGCCGATCGCCTGACCGACGGCGCTGGGTTCGGTGGAGAAGCCATAGGTGAAGTAGATCGCCATCAGGACCGCCACCAGGAACGCGCCCCCGAAGTTGCCGACGAACACCAGCCCCCAGTTGCGCAGCATCGCACCGATCGTGGCACCCGGCCTCCGATCGATCACGGCGAGCGGGCCCAGCGTGAAGACGCCGGTGAGGAGATCGAAGCCGAACAGATACAGGATGACGAAGCCGATCGGGAACAGCACGGCTCCCAGCAGCGGCTGACCGGTCTGCGTGGAGACCGTGACCGCGAAGGCCGCTGCGATCGTCAGCAGCGCGGCGCCCATGAAAGCGCGAAGCAGCGTGTCCCTGGCGGACAGCTGCATCTTGTAGGCGCCGGCGTCGACCATGCGGGTGACGAGATCGGCAGGGGTGATGTAGGACACGGGACCTCCACGGGACGGGAGCCGCTCTGGCTCGCTTTGCGTCCAGCGTGAAGGAGCGTCGTTTCAGCCGAGGACGTGCCCGGTTACATCTCTGGTGCGAACCTCGCACATCCGTGGAGGAGCGGTGTGAGGATCACTCGGCAGGCGGCGCCGGCGTCTCGATCGGAGGCAGGGTCACTGCGGGACCCGGCGTGCTCGTCTCGGTCGGCTCCGGCTCCGGCGCGGTGACCTGCGCGTGCACGAACTGACTGGCGACGGCTCCCGCGACGAGGATCCCGCCGATGACCCCGATGAGGATGTTGTCCCGGATGCGACGGCGGATCCGTCCCTCGTGCCAGGCGGTGCGGGCGGCGTAGACGCGGGCGCGCTCCGCATCGGTGCGCGTGCGTTGAGCGTTCTTCGTACCGCGTCCGGCCATCGTGAACCCTTCTCCGTCTTCAAGGCAGCATGTGTGAGCCTACCGTCGTCGATGCGCTGCACGAGCATTGCGGAAGTGTCCCCGGCCCGCATTAGCCTTGACCCATGACCACACCGGCACCGCTCATGTCCGGCCAGACGCCTCTGGCCGTGCGGATGCGTCCGGTGTCGCTCGACGAGGTCGCCGGCCAGCGCCATCTGCTGCGAGCGGGCTCGCCGATCCTTGCGCTCGCGGACCCCGCCGCGTCCTCCCCGGGGGCGGTGTCGATCATCCTCTGGGGGCCGCCAGGTACCGGCAAGACGACGCTCGCACAGGCGATCGCGCGTTCGTCCGGACGCCGTTTCGTCGAGCTGTCCGCGATCACCGCCGGCGTGAAGGACGTCCGGGAGGTCATGCAGGAGGCGGTGACCCAGCGCGATCTGTACGGTCAGACGACGATCCTGTTCCTCGATGAGATCCACCGGTTCACGAAGGCGCAGCAGGACGCTCTGCTGCCCGGCGTCGAGAACGGCTGGGTGATCCTCATCGCGGCGACGACCGAGAATCCGTCCTTCTCCGTCATCTCCCCGCTGCTCTCGCGATCGCTGCTGCTGACGCTGCAGCCGCTCACCGACGACGACATCGGCGAGCTGGTCGATCGAGCCGTCGTCGACGCGAGGGGGCTCTCCGGCGCGGTGACCCTCGAAGACGGTGCGCGCGCGGCGCTGATCCGCCTCGCCTCCGGCGATGCGCGTCGCGCGCTGACCGGGCTGGAGGCTGCGGCGGCGGTCGCCCTCTCCGGCGAGACGGATGCGGACGACGATGCACCCGCGGTCACCGATGACGACGTGGCTCAGGCCGTCGACCGCGCGCTGCTGCGCTACGACCGACAGGGCGATGAGCACTACGACGTGATCAGCGCCTTCATCAAGTCGATCCGCGGCTCCGACCCCGACGCCGCCCTGCACTACCTCGCCCGGATGATCGAGGCGGGGGAGGACCCCCGCTTCATCGCGCGCCGCCTCGTGATCTCCGCGGCCGAGGACATCGGCCTCGCAGACCCGCAGGGACTCGTCATCGCGACGGCCGCCGCCGATGCCGTCGCGTTCATCGGGATGCCGGAAGGCCGGATCCCGCTCGCGGAGGCGACCGTCTATCTCGCGACGACCGCGAAGTCGAACGCGGCGTACGCAGGGATCGACGCCGCGATCGCCGACATCAGGGCCGGAGGATTCGGCCGGGTCCCCGTGCATCTGCGCGATGCGCACTATCCGGGTGCGAAGCGGCTCGGTCACGGACAGGGATACCGCTACCCGCACGACAGCGAGAACGGCATCGTGGCGCAGCAGTATCTGCCGGACGAGCTGCAGGGGCGTCACTACTACAACCCCAAGGAGCTGGGAGCGGAGCGGGACGTCTCCGCACGCCTGGAGCGCATCCGACGGATCCTCGGCGACCGCTGAGACGGCGCAGACCGGCGTTCCGCGAGACGGATCGTCGGTCTGTTAGACTTGACCGGCTCGAAACCGTGTTTTCGGGCATCCCCTCGTTCGCACCCACCTCGAATCGTGCCCCGGCGTGCACAGCGAGGAAGAGCGGGGGAGATACGCCCGTGCGACGTGAAAGGCACGTCCACGTCATCGAAAGGAAGAACTTCGTGGTCACGAAGTCCCAGGACCGCCGCAAGGTCCGCCTGTCCCGCGCCCTCGGCGTGGCACTCACCCCGAAGGCCGCCCGCTACCTCGAGAAGCGTCCCTACGCTCCGGGCGAGCACGGCCGCACCAAGCGCAAGGCCGACAGCGACTACGCCGTCCGCCTCCGCGAGAAGCAGCGTCTGCGCGAGCAGTACGGCATCCGCGAGAAGCAGATGCGCAACACCTTCAACGAGGCGCGCCGTCGCGATGGCCTGACCGGTGAGAACCTGGTCGAGCTGCTCGAGATGCGTCTGGACGCGCTCGTGCTCCGTTCGGGATTCGCCCGCACCACCGCCCAGGCCCGCCAGCTCGTCGTGCACCGTCACATCCTCGTCGACGGTCAGCTCGTCGACCGCCCGTCCTTCCGAGTGAAGCCGGGCCAGCTCATCCACGTCAAGCCCAAGAGCGAAGGTACTGAGCCCTTCCAGGTGGCGGCGGCCGGCGGTCACGCCGAGGTTCTGCCCCCCGTTCCGGGCTACCTCGAGGTCGAGCTCGACAAGCTGCAGGCCCGCCTGGTCCGTCGTCCGAAGCGCTCCGAGGTCCCCGTGACCTGCGAAGTGCAGCTCGTCGTCGAGTACTACGCGGCTCGCTGATACTCAGCATCAGCGAGAGGCGTCGGGTCTTCCCGGCGCCTCTCGTCGTATCCGGGTGCGTTTCCGCATACGATGGAGGAACCGCGTCTGAGCGGTCCGAGGGCGAGGACAACGACATGAAGAAGCTGCTGTGGTTCCTGATCGGGGTGATCGGCGGGTTCGTCGCCGCCCACTTCATGAACAAGGACCCTCGCGGCCACGATCTGCTCGCCGAGGTCGACGCCCGGATCACCGGCTTCACCGCCGTCCTCGGTGAGGCGTACCGCGCGCAGGAAGCGCGCCTGGCCGACGAGAACTGACTCCTTCCGGCTCCGTGCCCGCGGAGCCGTCTCCCTTTCACACAAGGACAGCCGTACCCCTATGAAAACTGCGGACATCGCGCAGCGCTATCTCAGCTACTTCGAGAACAACGGCCACACCATCGTGCCCTCGGCATCGCTGGTCAGCGACAATCCCACCGTGATGTTCACCATCGCGGGGATGGTGCCGTTCGTGCCGTATCTGACCGGGGTGGTTCCGGCGCCGTACGCGCGCGCAGCCGATCTGCAGAAGTGCATCCGCACCAATGACATCGAGGAGGTCGGCAAGACCGCCCGCCACGGCACCTTCTTCCAGATGCTCGGCAACTGGTCGTTCGGCGACTACTTCAAAGAGGGCGCGATCAGCTACGCCTGGGAGCTCCTGACGCGCTCCGAGGCCGATGGCGGCCTCGGCTTCGCGGAGAAGGACATCTGGGTCACCGTCTACGAGACCGACGACGAGGCCGCCCGGCTCTGGCAGAAGATCGCGGGTCTCCCCGCGGAGCGCATCCAGCGGATGGGCAAGGAGGACAACTACTGGCACACCGGCCAGCCGGGTCCGGCCGGTCCCTGCTCCGAGATCTACATCGACCGCGGCCCCGCCTACGGGCGCGACGGCGGGCCGATCGTCGACGACAACCGCTTCACGGAGATCTGGAACCTCGTCTTCATGCAGGAGCTGCTGAGCGACGTCCGCTCCAAGGTGGACTTCGACATCGCGGGTCCGCTGCCGCAGAAGAACATCGACACCGGTATGGGCCTCGAGCGCGTCGCGATGTTCAAGCAGGGCGTGGAGAACATGTACGAGACCGACCAGGTGCGTCCTGTGCTCGACCGCGCCGAGCAGATCTCCGGCCGCGTCTACGGCACGTCGCACGAGGACGACGTCCGCTTCCGCGTGATCGCCGATCACGTGCGCTCCTCGCTCATGCTGCTCTCGGACGGCGTCCGCCCCTCGAACGAGGGCCGCGGCTACATCCTGCGGCGCCTCATGCGCCGCACCGTGCGCGCGATGCGCCTGCTCGGCGTCGACGCGCCGACGTTCCCCGAGCTCTTCACCGCCTCCCGGGACGCGATGAAGACCGCGTACCCCGTGCTGGAGACCGACTGGTCGACGCTCTCGGGCGCTGCCGTCGCCGAGGAGGAGACGTTCCTGCGCACCCTCGCCCAGGGCTCGACGATCCTCGATCTGGCGCTGACCGAGACGAAGAAGTCCGGCGCTCCGACGCTGGCCGGCTCCGAGGCGTTCCTCCTGCACGACACCTACGGCTTCCCCATCGACCTCACGCTCGAGGTCGCGGAGGAGGCCGGGCTCTCCGTCGACCGAACGGCCTTCGACGAGCTCATGCGCGAGCAGAAGACCCGCGCGAAGGCGGATGCCAAGAGCCGTCGCCGACAGCTGGCGGACGTCTCGGTATACCGCGATCTGCGCGCGCTCGGCGAGACGGGCTTCGACGGCTACAGCGAGCTGGAGGCCGAGTCCACGGTTCTCGGCATCCTCGTGGACGGGCAGCCGGTGCAGACCGCGACGGAGGGACAGGTCGCCGAGATCGTCCTCGCCGAGACCACTCTCTACGCGGAATCCGGCGGACAGGTCGCGGACAAGGGCGCGATCGTGGGATCCGGGTTCTCGCTCGACGTCCTCGACGTGCAGCGTCCGGTCCCCGGCCTCATCAGCCACACCGTCGAGGTCGCCACGGGCAGCGTGGCCGTCGGCGACGCTGCCCGCTCCGTCGTGGACGCTGCGAACCGCCGGGCCGCCCAGCAGGCGCACTCTGCGACGCACCTCGTGCACGCGGCTCTCCGCGACACGCTCGGCGCCGGTGCCACCCAGGCCGGCTCGCTCAACAGGGCCGGCTACCTGCGCTTCGACTTCGCCTGGTCGCAGGCGCTGTCGGCCGAGACGCGCACGGAGATCGAGGAGATCACCAACCGCGCGGTGAACGACGCGCTGGAGGTCACGACGCGGATCGTCACCCTCGATGAGGCGAAGGAAGCCGGCGCCATGGCGCTGTTCGGGGAGAAGTACGGCGACGTCGTGCGGATGGTGGACATCGGCGGCCCCTGGTCGCGCGAGCTCTGCGGGGGAACGCACGTGTCCTCGAGCGCCGAGATCGGCCTCGTCAGCATCACCGGGGAGTCCTCGGTGGGCGCCGCGAATCGCCGCATCGAGGCGCTCGTCGGACAGGACGCCTTCCGCGAGCTCGCCGCGGAGCGGGCGCTCGTCTCCCAGCTCGTGACGAACCTGAAGACGCCGCGCGATCAGCTGCAGGATCGCATCGCCGAGCTCGCCGCGAACCTCAAGACGGCCGAGAAGCGCATCGCGCAGTTCGAGGCGAAGGAGCGCGAGGGCCGCGTCCCCGCGATCGCGGACGCCGCGGAGCGTGTCGGGTCCTACCGCGTCGCAGCGCAGTCCCTCGGCGAGGTCGGCTCGGCCGACGACATCCGGGGGATCGCGCTGAGCGTGCGCGACCGGCTCGGCTCCGAGGCGGCGGTCGTCGCGATCGGCGGCATCGTCGCCGGCCGGCCGATCGTCGTGGTCGCGACGAACGACGCGGCACGCGCCGCAGGCGCCAAGGCGGGAGCGCTTGCGAAGGGCGCCGCCGGCGCTCTCGGCGGCGGTGGCGGCGGACGCGACGACGTCGCGCAGGGCGGTGGCGCGGATGCTTCGGCGCTGCCGTCCGCCCTCGACGGCATCGTCGCGGAGCTGCGGGGCGCGTGAGCGGATTCCGCCGGGGCGTGAGACTCGGCATCGACGTCGGCAAGGCCAGAGTCGGGGTCGCCCGTTGCGACCCTGACGGCCTGCTGGCGGTCCCGGTGGAGACGGTGCCCCGTTCGGAGGCCTCGATCGACCGCCTCGTGGTGCTCGCCGGCGAGCACGAGCCGTTCGAGTTCGTCGTCGGCCTGCCGGTGAACATGCGCGGCGAGGACACCGAGTCCACCCGCGACGCCAGAGCCTTCGCCCGGCAGCTCGGGCGGGCGACGGGCATCGCCGTGCGTCTGGTGGACGAGCGGCTGAGCACGGTGAGCGCGCACAGCGCGCTGCGCGCTTCAGGGCGAACCCAGAAGAACTCTCGTAGCATTGTGGATCAGGTTGCGGCAGTGGTCCTGCTGCAGCAGGCGATCGACATGGAGAAGCGCACCGGAGCCCCCGCCGGCGCCGCCGTCGATCTCGATGAGGAGACCAGCTGACATGCCACAGGGAGACCTGTTCGACAATCTGCCGGATCCGTCGACCGAGCATCCGACGGCGGACCAGACGCCGCCGGCGCCAGGATCGCGCCGCGCGGCGCGGGAGGCCGCGCAGCGGTCGACCGATCTCCCCGGTGCGAGCGCGCCCGTCGAGGCGGTCTTCGACGTCGCGGATCCCGCAGCGGAGAGCTCCGCGCCCGTGACGCCGGGACCGACGCAGGACCCGGCATCTCCCGCCCCGGCCGCTCCTGTCGCGGCGGGAGGCGCGCTGGAGGATCTTTTCACCCCCTCCGCCGACGACGAGCATCCCGGCGGCCGGCGGCGACGCCGGACGGGGTGCCTCGTAGCCCTCCTCATCGTGCTCGTCGTCCTCGGCGGCATCGCGGCGACGGGCGTCTGGGCGATGAACACCTATCGCGAGCAGATCGACGAGATCATGGGCTGGGGCGAGCCGAAGGACTACGAGGAGGGCGAAGCCACAGGCGAGGCCCAGATCACGATCGTGAGCGGAGACACCGGGCGTCCGATCTCCACCGCGCTGTTCGATGCAGGCGTCACGAAGACCGAGGACGTCTTCTACGACATGCTCATCGACGAGGGACTGAACCCGAATTTCCTGCCCGGGGTCTATCAGCTCCAGCAGCGCATGACGGCCGCCGCAGCGCTGGAGGCGCTGGAGGACCCGGCCAACAGGCTGGAGAACACGGTCAGCATCAGAGAGGGGGGCACGGTGGACTCCGCGCTGCCCTCGATCGAGGAGTCGCTGGGGATACCCCTCGCCGACCTCGAGGCGGCGGTCGCGGATCCCTCGGCCTACGACGTCCCGGCCGACAGCCTGGAGGGCTGGCTCTTCCCTGCGGTGTACACGTTCGATCCGGGTGCGACGGCGGCGGACGTGATCGCGCGGATGGTCGCGCGGACGCGTGAATCCCTCAGCGATGCCGGCGTGCCGGACGACGACGCGCAGCGCATCCTGACGATCGCCTCGATCATCCAGCGCGAGGGCAGGGTCGACGACTTCGCGAAGGTGTCCCGGGTGATCCAGAATCGTCTCGACGACGGCATGAAGCTGCAGATGGACTCCACGGCGCAGTACGGCTACGGCGAGCTGCACGCCGGATCCGTCAGCACGAGCGAAGAGGCGCAGTACGACGACAATCCGTGGAACACCTACGTCCACGAGGGCCTGCCCGCCGGACCGATCGCGAGCCCGAGCGATGCCGCGATCGACGCCGCGATGCATCCCGTGGACGGTCCGTGGTTCTACTTCGTCACGGTGAACCCGCAGTCCGGCGAGACGATCTTCTCCGTCACGTATGAAGAGCATCTGAAGGGCGTCGACCAGTGGCGGCAGTGGTGCCGGGACAACCCCGATGGCTGCTGATCCGGCGCAGGCCCGTCGCCTGGCGGTCTGGGGGGATCCGATCGCGCACTCCAAGTCGCCTGCGCTGCACGCCGCGGCCTATGAGGTGCTCGGTCTCGACTGGGAGTACGGTCGGCGGCAGGTCTCCGCGGACGGCTTCGATCCCGTGCTGGCGTCGCTGGACGGATCCTGGCGCGGTCTGTCCCTGACGATGCCGCTGAAGGAGGCCGCGTTCCGCGCCACGGATCGGCGCGATGCGCACGCGGAGCTCACCGGGGCGGTGAACACCCTGCTTCTGGGGGAGGAACTGCGCGGATTCAACACGGACGTCGGGGGGATCGTCGACGCGCTGGCGGAGGACGGCGTCACGCATGCGGGCAGCATGCGGCTGCTGGGCGTCGGCGCGACGGCGGCCTCGGCGCTCGTGGCGGCCGCCGATCTCGGCGTCGACCATGTGGACGCGCGGGCGAGGCGACCGGAGCGCGCCGCGGCGCTGCAGCGACTGGGCGAGCGCCTCGGCATCCGCGTCGCCGTGCACGGCTTCGACGCGCCCTCATCTGCCGTAGACCTCACGGTGGCGACGCTCCCCGGCGGCACCGTGCTGCCAGAGGAGACGGCACGGACGATCGCCGCGTCGGGCGGGGTGCTCTTCGACGCGGCCTATGCGCCATGGCCGTCCGCTCTCGCGACGATCTGGCCGGCGGACGTCCGGGTGGTCTCGGGGCTCGGGATGCTGCTGCACCAGGCCGTCCGCCAGATCCGCGTCTTCCTGCACGGCGATCCCCTCAGGCCGCTGGAGCGCGAAGACGACGTCCTCACGGCGATGCGCGCCGCTCTCGACGCCTGACGTCACACGAGCGGAGATCGTGGGAGACTGGAGCAATGCTCCGCGTGCTCACGGCCGGCGAATCCCACGGCCCCGAACTCATCGCCATCATGGAGGGCCTGCCGTCCGGCGTCCCCATCTCGCCCGAGCAGATCCAGGCGGATCTCCTGCGCCGCAAGCTCGGCTACGGTCGCGGGTCGCGCATGAAGTTCGAGCAGGACGAGCTCACGCTCTCCTCCGGCATCCGGCACGGCAGGACGCTCGGCAGCCCCATCGCGCTGCGGATCGGCAACACCGAGTGGCCGAAGTGGACCGAGGTCATGAGCCCGGAGCCGGTCGAGCTGACGGAGAAGTCGCGCGGTCGCGGCGCGCCGCTGACCCGACCGCGGCCCGGTCATGCCGACCTCGTCGGCATGCAGAAGTACGACTTCGACGAGGCGCGTCCGATCCTGGAGCGCGCCAGCGCCCGTGAGACCGCCGCTCGGGTCGCCCTGGGCGCCGTGGCGAGGGCCTTCCTCGGCGAGCTCGGCATCCGCCTGGTCAGCCACACGCTCTCCATCGGCCCGGTGCAGGTGCCGGACGGCTCCACGCTGCCGACGCCGGACGACGTGGAGGCGCTGGACGCCGATCCGCTGCGCTGCTTCGATCCTGCGACGTCCGCGCGGATGGTCGCCGAGGTCGACGATGCGAAGAAGGACGGCGACACCCTCGGCGGCGTCGTCGAGGTGCTGGCGTACGGTCTCCCGCCGGGACTCGGCTCGCACGTGCAGTGGGATCGTCGCCTCGACGCGCGCCTCGCACAGGCGCTCATGAGCATCCAGGCCATCAAGGGCGTCGAGGTCGGAGACGGCTTCGAGACGACCAGGCGCCGTGGCTCGACGGCGCACGACGAGCTCTTCGCCGCCGACGCAGGCATCGTGCGCGCCTCCGATCGCGCGGGCGGGACCGAGGGCGGCATGTCGACCGGCACCGTGCTGCGCGTGCGCGCCGGCATGAAGCCGATCGCGACCGTTCCGCATGCGCTGCGCACGATCGACATCTCCACCGGCGAGACCGCCACGGCCCATCACCAGCGGTCCGACGTGTGCGCCGTGCCTGCTGCCGGAGTGGTCGCCGAGGCCATGGTGGCGATCGAGATCGCGGGAGCGGTGCTGGAGAAGTTCGGCGGCGACAGCGTGCGGGAGACGCGCCGCAACCTCGAGGGCTACCTCGCGGCGATCCCGGCGGAGCTCCGCACCTCCGCGGCCTCGGAGGCGGGGCTCGCCGCGAACGATGACTGAGGACCGCCCGCTCACCCTCGTCCTGGTCGGCCCCATGGGGGCGGGCAAGACGAGCGTCGGCCGCCGGGTGGCGAAGCACCTCGGCGTGCCGTTCATCGACACCGATCGACGGATCGTCGCCGAGCACGGCGCGATCGCGACGATCTTCAGCGAGCGCGGCGAGGAGCACTTCCGCGAGTTGGAGCGCGCGGCGGTCGCGGACGCGATCGCGGCCGGCGGAGTGGTATCGCTCGGCGGCGGCGCCGTGACCCAGGCCGCCACGAGGGAGCTCCTCCGCGAGCTGCCCGTGGTCTTCCTCACCGTCACCCCGGAGGCCGTCGCGGACCGCATCCGGGGAGCGGCGCGCCCTCTGCTGAACATCGAGGACGAGGATCCGCTGGACCGCTGGGCCCGGACCTTCGACGAGCGGCGCGACGGGTACGAAGAGGTGGCCTCGGTCGTGTTCGACACGTCCCGTCGCCCGATGAGCCGGATCGCGCAGGAGATCGCCGACTGGCGGAGAGGACTGTCATGAGCACCACCACGATCAGCGTCACGGGGCAGAGCGCCTACGACATCACGGTGGGGCGCGGCATCCTCGACCAGGTCTCCCGGGCGCTGGACCCGGCGGTGCGCAAGATCCTCGTCGTCCACCCGCCGACGCTGGCGACCCGCGCGGCGGAACTGCGCGACCGCCTCCTCGCCGACACGGAGAACGGTGCGCGCGAGGTGCTGCTGGCCGAGGTCCCCGATGCCGAGCAGGGCAAGCGCATCGAGGTGGCCGCCTTCTGCTGGCAGATCATGGGCCAGGCGGACTTCACGCGCACCGACGCGGTCGTCGGCTACGGCGGAGGCGCGGTCACCGACCTCGCCGGCTTCGTCGCGGCGACCTGGCTCCGCGGCGTGCAGATCGTGCAGGTGCCGACGACCGTGCTGGGCCTGGTCGACGCGTCCGTCGGCGGCAAGACCGGCGTGAACACCGCGGAGGGCAAGAATCTCGTCGGCGCCTTCTGGGCGCCACGGGCCGTCGTCGGCGACCTCGACGAGCTCGGCAGCCTGAGCGCCCACGAGGCGACGGCCGGCTACGCGGAGGTCGTCAAGGCCGGATTCATCTGGGCTCCGGAGATCCTCGACATCGTCGAGGCGGATCCGCAGCGCGCGGTGGACACCTCGACGGAGGAGTTCCGCCGCACGGTCGAGCTCGCGATCGACATGAAGGCCCGCGTCGTCTCGGAGGACTTCCGCGAGGCGGGGCAGCGCGAGATCCTCAACTACGGCCATACGCTCGGACATGCGATCGAGCACGCGGAGCGCTATCGCTGGCGGCACGGTGCGGCGGTCTCGGTCGGCATGCTGTTCGCCGCGGAGCTGTCGCGTCTGGCAGGGCGGCTGCCGGATGCGGCGGCCGAACGCCATCGCGCGATCCTGAAGTCCCTGGGGCTTCCGACCGGCTATCGCGCCGGCGCCTGGGCGACGCTGCTGGCCACCATGCAGCGCGACAAGAAGAGCCGCGGCGGGATGCTGCGGTTCATCGTGCTCGACGACATCGCCAAGCCGACGGTGCTGCAGGCCCCGGACGAGTCGCTCCTGTTCGCCGCCTATCAGGAGGTGGGGGAGTGACGCGCCGCATCCTGCTGCTCAACGGCCCGAACCTCAACCTCCTCGGCACGCGCGAGCCCGAGGTGTACGGGACCGCGACGCTGGCGGACGTCGAGAGGATCACGCGCGAGGCCGCGGCGTCCGAGGGATTCGATGTCCGAGCGCTGCAGTCCAATCACGAGGGCGTCCTCATCGACGCGATCCATGCGGCCCGTGAGGACTGCGCGGGCATCGTCATCAATCCGGGCGGCCTCACGCACACCTCGGTGTCCCTTCGCGACGCGCTCACCGGAGTGTCGCTCCCGTTCGCGGAGGTGCACGTCTCCGACGTGCACGCGAGGGAGGAGTTCCGGCACTTCTCGTACCTGCAGGACGTCGCCGCCGTCCGCGTCATCGGCGAAGGCGTCCCGGGATACGGGATCGCTGTGCGGCGGCTCGCCGCGCTCATCCCGTAGAATCGACTGTCGGCCGTCTGCGCGCGGCCCACGAACCTTCGAAACGAAACGGAATCCGCTCCTCATGGCATCCACCGCAGACATCAAGAACGGCGTCGTCCTGAACATCGACGGGCAGCTCTGGAGCGTCATCGAGTTCCAGCACGTCAAGCCGGGCAAGGGCGGTGCGTTCGTGCGGACCAAGCTGAAGAACGTCGTGTCGGGCAAGGTCGTCGACCGCACATACAACGCGGGCGCCAAGATCGAGATCGAGAACGTCGATCGCCGCGACTTCACCTACCTCTACACGGACGGCGACGGCTTCGTCTTCATGGACGCCACCGACTACGACCAGATCACGGTCGGCGCGCCGACGGTCGGCGACGCGAAGAACTTCCTCCTGGAGAACCAGCAGGTCACCATCGCGCTGAACAACGGCAACCCGCTCTATATCGAGCTTCCCCCGTCCGTCGTCCTCGAGGTCACCTACACGGAGCCCGGCCTGCAGGGAGATCGCTCCTCGGCCGGCACGAAGCCGGCGACGCTGGAGACCGGCTACGAGATCCAGGTCCCGCTGTTCATCGAGACCGGCACCAAGGTCAAGGTCGACACGCGCACCAGCGACTACCTCGGTCGCGAGAAGTAAGGCGTGAGCGCTCGTACGAAGGCGCGCAAGCGCGCTCTCGACATCCTGTTCTCCTCGGACGTGCGAGGAGACGACATCACGGTGACGCTCGCCGCCGAGGCCAAGCGCGCGGCGTCAGAGCCCGCACGCGAGGCCAGCTGGCTGTACGCGCGCGAGATCGTCGACGGCATCGTCGACCACCAGGGCGACATCGACGAGCAGATCACCACGCACAGCCGGGACTGGAAGATCGAGCGGATGCCCGCCGTCGACCGGGCGCTGCTGCGCATCGGCGTGTGGGAGATCGTCTACAACGGCGAGGTCCCCACGGCGGTGGCGATCGACGAGGCCGTCGAGCTCGCCAAGGAGTTCTCCACCGAGGAGTCCGGTGCGTTCGTGCACGGCGTCCTCGCCAGGGTGGCGCGCGCCAGCTGAGCGGGCGCCCGTGTCGGATGCCGGTGGCACGATGGCGACCGTGAACGCTCCCTTCGTCCCCGAGCCGCCGGAGCCGGGCTCGCAGCCGGGGAGCGACGCCACGATCGCGCGCGGGGCCGCACCGAGCTGGCGCGCGCTGCTCGACCCCGTGCCGCGCGGACGAACGCCGACCGAGCTCGCGCTCGGCATGGAGCTGCGGCGCCGTCCCGTCGCGGGCCGCAACGCCTGGACGCCGCGGCCCGCGACGGCGGCGCATCCTCGCGACCTCGTCAAGGACCCCGGCGAGGTGCTCCTGGCCGTGCGCCCGCTGATGCGCAGCGACGCCACCGGCAACTGGATCCTCGGAGACGCGACCTGGGACGCCGTGCGCCGTCCGTCGTCGCGATTCCGCGCCGAGCACAGCCGGTGGTTCTCGGACTTCCTCGGGATCGCCAGGGAATCTCTGCTCTCCGGCACCGCCGGCGACTGGATCACGCTCGATCACGTCGGCTCCGGGCTGCTCTGGGCGCACCTCGACGCAGCGGGTGCCGCCGGCATCCCCGTGATCGCCACGCAGAAGCACACCGACGTGCGCAGGTTCGACTCGGCGTCGATCGCGGTCCGCATCGACGACGTCGAAGGCGGGCTCGCTCTGGAGCCCGAGGTGCTGGTCGACGGCGTGCAGCGCGCGGCGGAGCGGGTTCGCGCGATCGGAAGCGCCGGCGCGTACGCCTGGGCTGTCCGTGGCAGCCGGATCCTGCTGGAGTGGGGACCGGCCCTCATCCCGCCGGCCGCGCGGACGCTCCTGGTCGAGACGGGGCGGATCGTCGTCCCGGCAGCGGAGCGCGAGCAGTTCCTCTCCGCGGCCTATCCCGGCCTCGCCAGGGCCGGCGGCGTCAGCTCCGCGAGCGGCGCGGCGCTGCCGGAGCTCGCCGACCCCACCGCCGTGCTGACGATCGCCTATCGCCGCGGTCACACGGTCGAGTACTCGCTCGAGTGGGAGTATCCGGGATTCGGCCGCTTCCCGATCCCGGCGGGGAAGGACGCCGTCCGCGATCCGGAGGCGGAGCGCGTGATCCTCGAGGACATCGAGAACGTCTGGAGGCAGAGCGCGCCGTCGGTCTTCCGTCCCCACGGGACGCTGCAGGACATCGAGGCGGCCGAGTTCCTCACCAGGATCGTGCCACGGCTCGAGGCCGACGGCGTCGTCGTGGAGACGACAGGGACGCCGCGCTCCTATCGTGAGCTGACCGGCGATCCCGAGATCACCGTGTCGACGGTCGAGACGACGCAGCCGGACTGGTTCGATCTCGGCGTGCTCGTGAAGATCGACGGCAGGACCATCCCATTCCAGCCGTTGTTCACCGCGCTCGCGATGCGGCGCACCAAGCTGCTGCTGGTGGACGGCGGCTATCTGTCGCTCGCGCATCCCGCCCTGCAACGGCTGCGCGAGCTGCTCGACGAGGCGGCGGAGCTCGCCGAGTGGGAGGCCGGGCCGAGGATCAGCAGACACCAGATCGCTCTCTGGGAGGATTTCGAGGACCTGGCCGACCAGGCCGAGCCCGCCGTGGCATGGCGCGCTCTCGCAGAGGGCCTGCGCGGTGTCGGCTCCGTTCCGGGGGCCGACGTGCCCGCCGGCATCCGCGCCGCCCTCCGCCCCTATCAGAAGGCGGGCTTCGACTGGCTGGCCTTCCTGTGGGGACATCGGCTGGGCGGCATCCTGGCCGACGACATGGGACTCGGCAAGACCCTGCAGCTGCTGACGCTCGCGCAGCACGTGCGCGATACGGGGGAGCGACGGCCGATCCTCGTCGTCGCGCCGACGTCGGTGCTCGGCACCTGGCAGGAGGAGGCCGCGCGCTTCGCCCCCGACCTTGGCGTCGTGGTGATCGACGGCACGGCGCGCACGCGCGGCCGGTCCGTCGCGGACGTGGTGTCGGAGGCCGACGTGATCGTGACCTCGTACACGCTCCTGCGTCTCCGCGAGGGGGCGTTCACGGCGATCGACTGGGCGCTCGTCGTCCTCGATGAGGCGCAGTTCGTGAAGAACGCGGCCACGAGGCAGCACCGCGCTGCCGCCGCGCTGCGCGCGGACGCCGTCTTCGCCGTCACCGGCACTCCGATGGAGAACGGCCTGAGCGAGCTGTGGGCGCTGCTGAAGCTGACCGCACCAGGGCTGTTCCCCTCCGCGAGAGCCTTCCGGCAGGAGTACGTGCAGCCGATCGAGCAGGGCAAGGTCCCGGAGAACGAGGAAGGCGGCGAATACCGTCGCCGACGTCTGGAGCGGCTGCGCAGACGCATCAGGCCGCTCATGCTCCGGCGGACGAAAGAGGTCGTGGCGGCCGAGCTTCCCGCCAAGCAGGAGCAGCTGCTGCATGTCGAGCTGAGCCCCGCCCACAGAGCCGTCTACGACACCGTCCTGCAGCGGGAGCGGCAGAAGGTGCTCGGACTGCTGCAGGACCTCGACCGCAACCGCTTCATCGTCTTCCGCTCGCTGACGCTGCTTCGGATGCTGAGTCTCGCGCCGGGTCTCATCGATCCGGACGACGCGCGGATCGGCTCGCGCAAGCTCGAGCTGCTCGCCGAACGGGCGATGGAGCTCCGGGCGGAGGGGCATCGCGCCCTGGTGTTCAGCCAGTTCACCTCGTTCCTCCGGATGGCGGCGGAACGGCTGGACCGCGCGGGCATCCCCTATGTGCATCTGGACGGTTCGACCCGGCGTCGTGATGCGGTCGTCGACGAGTTCAGGACCGGAGAGCAGCCGGTCTTCCTCATCAGCCTGAAGGCCGGCGGGTTCGGCCTGACGCTGACGGAGGCGGACTACGTGTTCCTCCTCGATCCCTGGTGGAATCCCGCCGCCGAGACGCAGGCCGTCGATCGCACGCACCGGATCGGGCAGGACAAGCAGGTCTTCGTCTACCGGATGATCTCCGAGGACACGATCGAGGAGAAGGTGCTCGGACTCCAGCGCCGCAAGGCCCGGCTGTTCACCGCCGTGATGGATGACGAGGAGATGTTCGCGCAGTCCTTGACGGCCGAGGACATCCGAGGTCTCTTCGAGGCGTAGCCCTCCGTTCCGGTGCGCGGCTATGCGACGGAACCGGGACCGCCCGGTGCGTCACCGAGCAGATGATCGACCGCGAGCCGCGGTGCGCCGGGGAGGGCATCCGCCGCACGGCGTCTGGCTCGGCGCCGCACGAACCAGACGGTTGCCACGGCGAGGGCGGCGAGGAGCACGATCCAGGGCAGGCCGACGGCGAGGACGAGCGCGAGCTGCGTCCAGAAGCCGGCGAACCCGTGCCATCCGAAGGCCACGGCCTCGCCGAAGTCCGCGGGCGCCGTCTGCGGCTCCACGTACTCCTCGGTCAGATGCAAGGCGATGGTCGACATCGACACCCGGTCCTCCAGGGAGCGCTGCTCTGCCTCGAGCGTCTCCAGCTCGCTCTGTCGCGACGCGATCTCGGACTCCAGCTCGATGAGATCGCTCGTCCTCGAGGCCGTGCCGAGCCACTCGTTGTACCGGGAGATCGAGGTGCGCAGCGTCGTGATGCGCGCGTGGAGATCCCTTTGCGAGGCGGACACATCGGTGCTCTCCAACGAGGTCTCCGCGAGCGTCCCGAGGGAGGCGAGAGCGGTGCGGACGGCTTCGACCTGGTCGGCCGGCACCCGCAGCGTGAGCTCGGCACTCGCCGAGGAGTACTCGCCGGCCGCATACTCCTGTCGTCCGCTGATGCGTCCTCCGGCGTCCTCCACGATGCCGGTCGCGTCGTCCGCCGCGGCGATCGGGTCGTCGACCGTGATGACGATGCTGCCGGTGATGACGACGGCGGGATCGGCGGCACCCGTCTGCTGACCCGCCGCTTCGCCGCCTCCGGTGTCGACGGGGCCCGATTCGGCGGCGGCGTCCGCGCCGCCGGTCGATGCGCTCGGTGCTGCGCAGCCGGTGAATCCGAGCACCGCCGCGGCGGCGAGGACGAGGGCGGGCAGGAGGCGTCTGCGTGTGCTCATGCCGGAATCCTGCTGACGCCCGCCGAGCGAACGCCGTGAATCCGATCACGAAAGGATCATGGTTCGATCACGGTTGCGCATCGGCCTTTTGCCCGGCCGGTCTAAGCCGGCGCCCAGCGGCCCGCGGGTAGAATCGACCGGTCCACGTCAGGAGGAATGCAATGCGGATCACCGGACTCGGCCACGCCGGGATGTTCATCGAGACGACCGGCGGGAACATCATCTGCGACCCCGTCCTCGGCCCCTCGTTCTTCGGCTCCTGGTTCCCATTCCCCGACAACCGCGGCCTGGACTGGGAGCGGTTCGGCGCCGAGGCCGACTTCCTCTACATCTCGCACCGTCATCGCGACCATTTCGATCCCCGCCTGCTCGAGCGGTACATCCGCAAGGACATCGAGGTTCTGCTGCCGGAGTATCCGATCGACGATCTCGAGCAGGACATCCGCGCCCTCGGCTACGAGAACATCACCTACGCGCCTGCGGGGGAGATCATCCGCCGGGGCGACCTCAAGATCATGATCACGCCGCTGCGCGCTCCGAGCGACGGGCCGATCGGCGACTCCTCTCTGAGCGTGGACGACGGCACGGGCTCGGTGCTGAACCAGAACGACTCCCACCCGCTGGATCTCGAGAAGCTGCTGCACTTCGGCAGGCCCGACGCGTACTTCACCCAGGTGTCCGGTGCGATCTGGTGGCCGATGGTCTACGACCTCCCGATGGACGCCAAGCAGAACTTCGCGCGCCTCAAGCGCGAGGCGCAGAACAAGCGGGCGATGTACTACATCGAGAAGGTCGACGCCCCGCACGTCTTTCCCATGGCCGGCCCGCCGATGTTCCTCCGCGACGACCTCTTCGACTTCAACGGCACGGGCCGCAGCGGAGAGTCGATCTTCACCGACCAGAAGCAGTTCCTCGCGCATATGAACGAGCTGGCGCCCCAGTACGACGGGCAGCTCTTCATCCCCGGGACGGTAGTCACGGTCGCCGATGGCGAGGTCAGCACGGAGCAGACCCTGTACACCGAGGACGAGATCTCCCACGTCTTCGACGAGAAATGGGACTACCTCGAGGCGCAGCGGGCGAGCCGGCAGCAGGAGATCACGGACGAGGTCGCCACGCGGGCCGAGGTGATCCCGCCTGACGACATGCTGGCGGCGATCAAGGAGTGGTGGGAGCCGCTGCTGAAGAAGTCGCGCACGATCCGTCTGGGTGTGGGCGGACACGTCCGCTTCCGCATCGGCGAGCTCGACATGGTCGTGGACTTCCCCCGCGCGAAGGTGCGCGAGTATGCCGGGGAGGAGTGCATCTACTGGTACACGATCCCGGCGGATCTCGTCTCCACGAACATCCGCGATCAGGAGATCGACTGGTCGAACTCGATCTTCCTCTCGATGCAGTTCTCGGTGGGGCGCAGCGGCAAGTTCAACGAGTTCCTGACGACGTTCCTCAAGTGCCTCTCCGTCGACCGCATCGAGTACGTGGAGAACTGGTATCAGGAGCAGACGGACCAGACCGAGGACGCCGAGATCGGTGAGTGGGTCGTCCAGCGGCGATGCCCGCACCTGCGCGCCGACCTGACCCGCACCGGGAAGATCGATGAGGACGGTGTGCTGACCTGCAGCATGCACGACTGGAAGTGGGACCTGAAGACGGGGCGATGCCTGTCGACCGCCGGTCATGAGATCCGCGCGAGGAAGGCGGATCCGGTCACCGAGGACGCCCTCCGGATCGGCGCCTGAGACGTCCTGTACCACTGCTTCCCGCAGTGGTACTCTGGCTCTATGGCCACGACCCTTCCGCGCATTCAGGTGACGCAGACACCGGAGCTCGCCGCCGGCCTCGAGCTGGCCGCGAAGGAATGGCCGGGAGCCTCCCGTTCCGAGCTCGTCGCCCGTCTCGCCGAGAGCGGAGTTCGGGCTCTGGCCGCCCAGCGCGATGCCCGCAGAGCCGAGCGGCGCAAGGCTCTGGACGAGACCCGCGGCAAGTACGCCTATCCGCCCGGGTATCTGGAGGAGCTGCGCAAGGACTGGCCGGAGTGATCGTCCTCGACGCGAACGTGGTCATCGCGTTCTGGAGCACGGCAGACGCCCATGCGAAGGATTCCTTCGCGATCCTCGACACGGAAGAGGACTTGACCGTGCACCCGGTGACGCTGGCCGAGACCCTCGTCTGGCCCGTGGCGCAGGAGCGTGAGCAGGAAGCGGCCGCCGACCTCGTCAGACTGGGCATCGAACAGTACGCGCCGTTGATCGACGAGCCGTCGCGGATCGCGCACCTGCGCGCGCAGACCGGGCTCAAGCTCCCCGACGCCTATGTCCTCGCGACCGCGGAGCAGCTGCACGCGACGCTGGCGACTTTCGACAGGCGTCTGGCCGATGCGGCGCGGGAGCGCGGTGTCGCGGTCGTCGGCGCCTGAGCGCGTCCACTAGACTGAGGATACGAGCAACCTTTAACACCGTCCCGTGAGGCGGAGAAGGGAGCGGCGGATGAGCACGTGCACCGTGCTGCAGCAAGCCGACATCTCGCGGGCGCTGACCCGCATCGCCCATGAGATCCTCGAGTCCAATCGCGGAGCGGAGGATCTCGTCCTCCTCGGCATCCCGACCAGGGGAGTTGCTCTCGCGCAGCGATTGAGCGCCCTCATCGAGGACATCTCCCAGGTGCCCGTCCCCGCCGGCTCACTGGACGTCACGCTCTTCCGGGACGATCTCTCCCAGCATCCGACGCGGTCTCCGCGGCGCACCGAGATCCCCGCGGGCGGCGTCGACGGCAGGACGGTCGTGCTCGTCGACGACGTCCTCTTCTCGGGGCGCAGCATCCGCGCCGCGCTCGACGCGATCCAGTCGATCGGACGCCCCGCCGCCGTGCGCCTCGCGATCCTCGTCGACCGCGGGCACCGCGAGCTGCCCATCCGGCCGGACTTCGTCGGCAAGAACATCCCCTCCGCGCGCACGGAGCGCGTCAACGTGCGCCTGCACGAGTACGACGGCGCCGAGGAGGTGACGATCGAGGCATGAGGCACCTGCTCGACACCCAGACGCTGGACCGCACGACGGCGCTGCGCATCCTCGACGTCGCCGAGGACATGGCGGACACGCAGTCGCGCGAGGTCAAGAAGCTCCCGACGCTGCGCGGCAAGACCGTGGTGAACCTCTTCTTCGAGGACTCGACCCGCACCCGCATCTCCTTCGAGGCGGCCGCGAAGCGGCTGTCGGCGGACGTCATCAACTTCGCGGCCAAGGGCTCAAGCGTCTCCAAGGGCGAGAGCCTGAAGGACACCGCTCAGACCTTGGAGGCCATGGGCGCGGATGCCGTGGTCATCCGCCACCCGGCGTCCGGCGCGCCCCGCACGCTCGCGACCAGCGGCTGGATCTCCGCGGGAGTGGTCAATGCCGGGGACGGCACGCACGAGCACCCGACCCAGGCGCTGCTCGACGCGTTCACGATCCGCAAGCGCCGCTTCGGCGCGGACAGCAGGGGACGCGATCTCACCGGCGTCCACGTGGTGATCGTCGGCGACGTGCTGCACTCCAGGGTCGCGCGCTCGAACGTCTGGCTCCTCACCTCCCTGGGGGCGGAGGTCACGCTCGTGACCCCTCCGACGCTCATCCCGCAGAACGTGTCGGGATGGCCGGTGCGCGTGCTCTACGACCTGGACGAGGCGCTCGCGCTCGGCCCGGACGCCGTCATGATGCTCCGGATCCAGCTGGAGCGCATGAACGCCGCGTATTTCCCCAGTGAGCGGGAGTATTCCCGGCGCTGGGGGCTGGACGCCGTGCGAGCGGCAGGGCTCCCGGACGGTAGCATTGTCATGCATCCCGGCCCCATGAACCGGGGACTCGAGATCTCCTCCGAGGCGGCTGATTCGGCGCGATCCACCGTGCTGGAACAGGTGACCAACGGGGTGTCCGTGCGCATGGCGGTGCTGTACCTGCTGCTGGCAGGAGAACGAGAAGACGAACGAGGGGGAGACCTGTGAGCGAGACCCTCGTCATCACCGGCGCACAGCTTCTCGGCGCCCAGAGCGCCGACATCATCGTCGAGGACGGCGTGATCGCCGAGATCGGCAGCGGACTCAACCGCCCCGGCGCGCGCATCGTGGATGCCGCGGGGCTCGTCGCCCTGCCGGGGCTCGTCGACCTGCACACGCATCTCCGCGAACCCGGCTATGAGGCGTCCGAGACGATCCTCACCGGCACGCGCGCGGCGGCCGCCGGCGGGTTCACGGCCGTGTTCGCGATGCCGAACACCTCGCCGGTGGCCGATTCCGCCGGCGTCGTCGAGCAGGAGCTCGCCCTCGGCGAGGCGGCCGGCTACGCCACCGTGCAGCCCATCGGCGCCGTGACCGTCGGCCAGAAGGGCGAGCGGCTCGCGGAGCTCGGCGCGATGGCGGGCTCCCGTGCACGGGTGCGCGTCTTCAGCGACGACGGCTTCTGCGTCTTCGACCCGCTCATCATGCGTCGCGCCCTGGAGTACGTGAAGAGCTTCGACGGCGTGATCGCCCAGCACGCGCAGGATCCGCGCCTCACCGAGGGCGCCCAGATGAACGAGGGCGCCGTCTCCGCCGAACTGGGGCTCGGCGGCTGGCCCGCCGTCGCCGAGGAGTCGATCATCGCCCGCGACGTGCTCCTGGCCGAGCACGTCGGTTCGCGCCTGCACGTCTGCCACCTCTCCACAGCGGGCTCCGTGGACATCATCCGATGGGCGAAGAAGCGCGGGATCGCCGTGACGGCCGAGGTCACGCCGCATCATCTTCTGCTCACCGACGAGCTCGTGCGCGGCTACGACGCGCGCTACAAGGTCAACCCGCCGCTGCGGCGCGAGGAGGACGTGCTCGCGGTGCGCGAAGGCCTCGCCGACGGCACGATCGACATCGTCGCCACCGACCACGCGCCTCATCCCAGCGAGAGCAAGGCCTGCGAGTGGCAGGCCGCAGCCAACGGCATGGTGGGACTCGAGAGCGCCCTGCGGGTCGTGCACCAGTCGATGGTCGCGACCGGCCTCCTCGGCTGGGCGGACGTCGCCAGGGTCATGAGCGCCGCTCCCGCGCGCATCGGGCGCCTCGCCGACTTCGGCGCGATCGAGGTCGGAGCGCCCGCGAACGTGACCCTGTACGACGCATCCGTCGACGGCGTCTTCACCGAGAGCGACCTGCACGGGCGCAGCACGAACTCGCCCTATCTCGGTCGCGAGCTCCCCGGGCGCGTGGAGTGGACCATCCACCGCGGCGTCGTCACCGTCGAGGCCGGTACGCTCGTCGAGGGGCTGAACGCATGACCCGGGAGATGCTGTTCCTCGTCACCGGCCTGTTCGCCCTGGCGATCCTGCTCCTCATGCTCTTCGCCTGGCGGCGGCGACTCCGACGCGACGCAGCGCTCGCGGCGCCCCTCGGCGTGCCGGAGCACGCGGAGGTCCGGGCGCGCCACGAGGTGCTCTACGTCTCGACGACGCGTCACGACCAGCCCCTGGAGCGCTTGACGGTCGCCCCGCTCGCCTACCGGGCGCGCGGAGAGCTCGCCGTCACGGATCGCGGCGTCGCTCTGTGCCTGGACGGCGCTCCGACGGTGTTCCTGGCCAAGGACCGCCTCAGGGACGTCGCCCGCGCCACCGTGACCATCGACCGCGTGGTCGAGCCCGGCGGACTCGTGAAGCTCGTCTGGGATGTGACGGACGCGCATCCGGTCGACTCCTACCTGCGCCTCGCCGATGGCGACCCCCAGAACCTCATCTCCGAACTGCGGCCGCTCATCGCGACCCCCGACACGGGAGCCACCTCATGACTCTTCCCGATCCCGCCGTCCTCGTGCTGGAGGACGGATCCCGCCACCGCGGTCGTGCCTATGGCGCCCGCGGCACGACGCTCGGCGAGGTCGTCTTCGCCACCGGCATGTCCGGATACCAGGAGACGCTGACCGATCCGTCCTATGCAGGACAGATCGTCCTGCAGACCGCGCCCCACATCGGCAACACCGGCATGAACGACGAGGACGACGAGTCCCGTCGCATCTGGGTGTCCGGCTACATCGTGCGCGACCCCTCGCGCGTGGTCTCCAACTGGCGGGCGACGGCTTCGCTCGACGACACGCTGGGGCGCGACGGCATCGTCGGCATCAGCGGCATCGACACCCGTGCGATCACCCGCGTGCTGCGCTCGGCCGGCTCCATGCGCGGCGGCATCTTCTCGGGCGAGGCGGCCGCGCTGGACGCCGAGGAGCAGCTGCGCATCGTGCAGCAGGCTCCGCAGATGACCGGCCAGAACCTGTCCGCAGAGGTCTCGGTGTCCACCGCCGTGGTGACCCCGGCGGTGGGGGAGAAGCTCGGCAATCTCGCCGTCCTCGACCTCGGCGTCAAGCAGGCCACGCTGAACAACCTGGCCGCACGCGGCTTCGAGGTGCACGTGCTCCCGCAGAGCTCCACGTTCGCGGACATCATGTCGATCGACCCCGCCGCGGTGTTCTACTCGAACGGCCCCGGCGATCCCTCGGCCTCCGACGCGCAGGTGGCCGTGCTCCGCGAGGTGCTCGACGCCCGGCTGCCGTACTTCGGCATCTGCTTCGGCAACCAGCTGTTCGGACGCGCGCTCGGACTCGGCACCTACAAGCTGACCTTCGGCCACCGCGGCATCAACCAGCCCGTGAGGGACAAGACGACCGGTCGTGTGGAGATCACCGCGCACAACCACGGGTTCGCGGTCGATGCCCCTCTGGAGGGATCCTTCGACAGCCCGGCCGGGTACGGCAAGGTCGAGGTCAGCCACATCGGCCTCAACGACGACGTCGTGGAAGGCCTGCGCGCGCTCGACATCCCCGCCTTCTCCGTGCAGTACCACCCGGAGGCGGCCGCGGGCCCGCACGACGCCAACTACCTCTTCGACCGGTTCGCGGCGCTGGTCCGCGAAGACCAGCGCCGCGGGTCGAGCGAGCGCGGCGAGCCGACACCCGGCGCCGATTCCGATATCGCCAAGAAGGACTCCGAGTAATGCCCAAGCGCGACGACATCAACTCCGTTCTCGTCATCGGATCCGGTCCCATCGTCATCGGACAGGCCTGCGAGTTCGACTACTCGGGCACCCAGGCGTGCCGCGTCCTCCGCGAGGAGGGCGTGCGCGTGATCCTCGTGAACTCGAACCCGGCGACGATCATGACCGACCCGGACTTCGCCGACGCGACCTACATCGAGCCGATCACCCCCGAGGTCATCGAGACCATCATCGCGAAGGAGCGCCCCGACGCCATCCTGCCGACCCTCGGCGGTCAGACGGCGCTGAACGCCGCCATGGCGCTGAACGAGCGCGGCATCCTCGACAAGTACGACGTCGAGCTCATCGGCGCCAAGGTCGAGGCGATCAAGAAGGGCGAGGACCGCCAGATCTTCAAGGAGCTCGTGATCGAGGCGGGCGCGGATGTCGCGGCATCCGTCATCTGCCACACCACGGACGAGCTCATCGCCGGCGCGGAGAAGCTCGGCTACCCGCTCGTCGTCCGCCCCTCGTTCACCATGGGCGGCCTCGGCTCCGGCTTCGCCTATGACGAGGAGGACCTGCGCCGCATCGGCGGAGCGGGCCTGCACGACTCGCCCACCAGCGAGGTGCTCCTGGAGGAGTCGATCCTGGGCTGGAAGGAGTACGAGCTCGAGCTCATGCGCGACACCGCCGACAACACGGTAGTGGTCTGCTCCATCGAGAACGTCGACCCGGTCGGGGTGCACACGGGAGACTCCATCACGGTCGCGCCCGCGCTCACCCTCACCGACCGGGAGTACCAGAAGCTGCGCGACATCGGCATCGACATCATCCGTGCGGTGGGCGTCGACACCGGAGGCTGCAACATCCAGTTCGCGGTGAACCCCGAGGACGGCCGGATCATCGTCATCGAGATGAATCCGCGCGTCTCGCGCTCGAGCGCTCTGGCATCGAAGGCCACCGGCTTCCCGATTGCGAAGCTCGCCGCCAAACTCGCGCTCGGCTATCGACTGGACGAGATCCCGAACGACATCACCGGCGTCACCCCGGCGAGCTTCGAGCCCACGCTCGACTACGTCGTGGTCAAGGTCCCCCGTTTCGCCTTCGAGAAGTTCCCCGCCGCCGACGTCACGCTCACGACGACCATGAAGTCGGTCGGCGAGGCGATGGCGATCGGCCGCAACTACGCCACCGCGCTCCAGAAGGCGCTCCGCTCGCTGGAGAAGCGCGGCTCGAGCTTCCACTGGGGGCCGGAGGAGCGCAGCGTCGAGGAGCTCCTGGAGACATCCCGGACGCCCACGGACGGCCGCATCGTGGTCCTGCAGCAGGCGCTGCGCAAGGGCGCCACGCTCGAGCAGGCATTCGAGGCGACCGCCATCGACCCGTGGTTCCTCGACCAGATCGTCCTCATCAACGAGGTGGCCGAGACCGTGCGCACCGCGCCCGAGCTCGACGCCGAGACCCTGCGCCACGCGAAGGAGCACGGCTTCTCCGACGCGCAGATCGCAGAGCTCAGGGGAGGGTCTGAGACAGAGATCCGCGGTGTGCGCCACGGCCTCGGCATCCGCCCGGTCTACAAGACCGTGGACACCTGCGCGGGCGAGTTCCCCGCGCTCACCCCGTACCACTATTCGAGCTACGACTTCGAGACGGAGGTCGCCCCCTCCGAGCGGACCAAGGTCGTCATCATCGGCTCCGGGCCGAACCGCATCGGACAGGGCGTCGAGTTCGACTACTCCTGCGTGCACGCCTCCTTCGCGCTGTCGGATGCCGGCTACGAGACCGTGATGGTCAACTGCAACCCGGAGACCGTGTCGACCGACTACGACACGAGCGACCGGCTCTACTTCGAGCCGCTGACGCTGGAGGATGTGCTGGAGGTGCTCGACGCCGAGGCCGCCAGCGGCACCATCCTCGGCGTCGTCTGCCAGCTCGGCGGGCAGACTCCGCTCGGCCTCGCCAAGGGCATCGAGGCCGCGGGCTACACCGTGCTCGGCACGAGCCCCGCAGCCATCGACATCGCCGAGGAGCGGGAGCTGTTCTCGCAGCTGCTCGACGACGCCGGGCTCATCGCTCCGCGCCACGGCACGGCCGTGGATGCGGATGGCGCCGTCGCGATCGCCGAGGAGATCGGCTACCCGGTGCTGGTGCGCCCGAGCTTCGTCCTCGGCGGGCGCGGCATGGAGATCGTCTACGACACCGAGAGCCTGCGCGACTACTTCGTCCGCACGGCCGGCGAGGTCGTCATCGAGCCGGGCAAGCCGCTGCTCGTCGATCGCTTCCTCGACGACGCCATCGAGCTCGACGTCGACGCCCTGTACGACGGCGTCGAGCTGTACATCGGCGGCGTCATGGAGCACCTGGAGGAGGCCGGCATCCACTCCGGCGACTCCAGCTGCGCGCTGCCCCCGATGTCGCTCGGCCGCAGCGACATCGACCGCGTCCGCAAGGCGACGCTCGCGATCGCCGAGGGCGTGGGCGTGCGCGGACTGCTGAACGTGCAGTTCGCGATCAGCGCCGGCGTGCTCTACGTCATCGAGGCGAACCCGCGCGCCAGCCGCACTGTGCCTTTCGTGTCGAAGGCGCTCGGCATCCCGCTCGCGAAGGCGGCCAGCCGCATCATGGCCGGCAGCATGATCGAGGAGCTCAAGGCCGAGGGGCTCCTGCCCGCGCAGGACGGCTCGCACGTGCCGCTCGGTGCTCCGGTCGCGGTGAAGGAGGCGGTGCTGCCGTTCAAGCGCTTCCGCACCAAGGACGGCAAGATCGTCGACTCCGTGCTCGGTCCCGAGATGCGTTCGACCGGCGAGGTCATGGGCATCGACAAGGACTTCCCGACGGCCTTCGCGAAGAGCCAGGCCGCGGCCTACGGCGGGATGCCGACCTCCGGCACCGTGTTCATCTCGGTCGCGGACGCGGACAAGCGCGCCGTCATCCTCCCGGCTCACCGACTGCAGGAGCTGGGCTTCTCGCTCGTGGCGACCGAGGGCACGGCGGAGATCCTCTCGCGCAACGGCATCCCGGTCACCGTGGTGGCGAAGTACAGCGACACCCAGTCCAGCGGGGAGCGCAACATCGTCGATCTGATCAACGACGGGGAGATCGACATCGTCGTGAACACGCCGTCCGGCGGAGCCGCCCGCGCGGACGGCTACGAGATCCGCGCGGCCGCCGTCGCGGCGGACAAGGCGCTGTTCACCACGATGGCGGTGCTCGGCGCCGCCGTCAGCGGGATGGACGCCGCCGACCACGGCTTCGCCGTGCGCAGCCTCCAGGAGTACGCCATCGACCGGAAGGCGGCGGTGTGATCGAGAGCTTCGGCGAGCGGGTCCGGGCGGCGCTGAGCGCCGTCGGACCGCTCTGCGTCGGCATCGACCCGCATGCGGGTCTCCTGAAGTCCTGGGGGCTCCCGCAGAGCGCGGACGGGGTCCGCGAGCTCGGGCTGCGCACAGTGGACGCCGCGATCGGGCGCGCCGCGATCGTGAAGCCGCAGGTGTCGTTCTTCGAGCGCTTCGGCTCCGCGGGCGTCGCGGCGCTCGAGGACGTGCTCGCCGCGGCCCGTGCTGCGGGACTGATCGTGATCGCCGACGCCAAGCGCGGCGACATCGGCACGACGATGGACGCCTACGCCGCGGCCTGGCTGACGCCGGGCTCTCCGCTCGAGGCGGACGCCCTCACGGCGAACCCCTTCCTCGGCGTCGGATCGCTCGACGGCGCGTTCGAGCTCGCCGCCCGGCACGGCAAGGGCGTCTTCGTCCTGGCCGCGACGAGCAACCCCGAGGCCGTCGGCGTGCAGCGCTCCGCCTCGGCATCCGCGAAGACCGTGTCGGCGCAGATCGTCGAAGAGGTGTCCGCTCGCAACGCCGCTGCCGCACCGGCCGGGCAGTGGGGCAGTCTGGGCTTCGTCATCGGAGCCACGGTCGAATGGCCCGAGGCGGGTCTCGCGCCGTTCTCGCCTCCTGCGCCCATCCTGGCCCCGGGCTTCGGGACGCAGGGGGCCGCGGCCGGCGACCTCGTCACGCGGTTCGGCTCCATGGCCGCCGTCGTCATCGCGAGCGAGAGCCGCAGCATCCTCTCGGCGGGGCGGGACGGGCTCGCCGACGCGATCACCGCCGCCGCGGCGGCGTACCGGGAGGCCCTGGATGTCTGAGAAGCGCCCCGTCCCGGAAGTGGACCGCGCCGCCGCCGCGCGGCGCGCGGTGGAACGCCGTCGTGCTCGCGCATCGGTGAAACGCGACCTCACCACCCGGGTGATCGCACCCCAGGAGGTGCTGGAACGTGCAGGATCGGATCCGGACTCCGTTGAGGGCTCCTTCCGCGTGACCGACTTCCTCCTCGCGCTCCCCGCCATCGGCGCGGGCAAGAAGGACCGTGTGCTGGAGGAGCTCCAGATCTCCCCGGTGAAGCGTCTGGGAGGTCTGGGCGCCCGGCAGAAGCTCGCGCTGCGCGCGTGGCTGGACGGGCGCTTCCCCCCGCACAGACCGCGCTCGGGGCGCAGCCGTCTGCTCGTGCTCGCCGGCCCGACCGCGGTCGGCAAGGGCACCGTCGCCGCGCAGATCCGCGAACGGCATCCGGAGATCCACCTCTCCGTGTCGGCCACAACCAGGGCGCCGCGACCGGGGGAGGTCGACGGAGTGCACTACTACTTCGTCGACGACGCGGAGTTCGACCGCATGATCGCCGACGGAGAGCTCCTCGAGTACGCGGTGGTGCACAACAGGAGCCGCTACGGCACCCCGCGCGCCCCGATCGACGCCGCACTGGCCGCCGGCAGGACGGTGCTGCTCGAGATCGACCTGCAGGGCGCGCGTCAGGTCCGCGAAGCCGAGCCGTCCGCGACGCTGATCTTCCTGCTGCCGCCCAGCTGGGACGAGCTCGTGCACCGGCTCGTCGGCCGCGGCACGGAGGATGAGGAGGAGCGCGCGCGACGGCTCCGCACCGCGAAGGTCGAACTGGCGGCCCAGAGCGAGTTCGATTACCTGATTGTGAACGAGGATGTCGGCGCAGCCGCCCGCGAGGTCGTAGAATTGTCTGAGGCAACAGCGCGCTGAGCGTCTTCGCGCGCCCGCCGTATCGACTTCGCGACGAACCCGTCGCCTGATCTGGAGGTCCCACCATGGCCGGACACCACACCAAGGGCATCATCGATCCGCCCATCGACAACCTGCTCGACCGCGTCGAGTCCAAGTACGAGCTGGTCATCTACGCGGCCAAGCGCGCCCGCCAGATCAACGACTACTACTCCGATCTGCACGAGGGGAACCTCTTCGACAACGTCGGCCCGCTGGTGGACTCCTCGGTCGAGGACAAGCCGCTGACGATCGCGCTCCACGAGATCAACGAGGACAAGCTCCGCATCCGTCACGCCGAGTGAGGCGCGACGGACACATGAGCGCACTCCGCCTGTTCACCTCCGAGTCCGTCACCGAGGGGCATCCGGACAAGATCTGCGATCAGATCTCCGACAGCATCCTCGACGGCCTCATCGCCAAGGACCCCGGTTCGCGCGTCGCCGTGGAGACCCTCGTCACCACGGGGCTCGTGCACGTCGCCGGCGAGATCCGCACCGAGGCGTACGTCGACATCCCGACGATCGTCCGCGACGTCGTCAACGGCATCGGCTACACCTCGAGCGAGCTCGGATTCGACGGCAGCTCCTGCGGCGTCAGCGTCTCGGTGGGGGAGCAGTCCTCCGACATCGCGCACGGGGTCGACCAGGCCAAGGAGCACCGCGACGGCGGCTCGACCGATGAGCGCGACGCGCTCGGCGCCGGGGACCAGGGCATCATGTTCGGGTTCGCCACGAACGAGACCCCGCAGCTCATGCCGATGGCGGGATGGACGGCGCACCGCATCGCGGAGCGCCTCACGGAGGTCCGTCGCTCCGGCCTGCTGCCGTTCCTGCGGCCGGACGGCAAGACGCAGGTCACGCTCGGCTACGACGGCTTCACGCCGAAGACCGTCGACGCGGTCGTGCTCTCCACGCAGCATCACCCCGACATCTCCCAGGAGGAGCTGAAGGCGCAGGTGCGCGAGCATGTCATCGACCCCGTGCTCGCCTCGACCGGTCTCGACATCCCCGCCGATCTGACGTACTACATCAACCCGGCCGGCCCCTTCGTCACAGGCGGCCCCAAGGGCGACGCAGGCCTCACCGGCCGCAAGATCATCATCGACACCTACGGCGGCGCGGCCAGGCACGGCGGTGGCGCGTTCAGCGGCAAGGACCCCTCGAAGGTGGACCGCTCCGGTGCATACGCGATGCGCTGGGTCGCGAAGAACGCCGTGGCCGCCGGCCTCGCCGACCGTCTCGAGGTGCAGGTCGCGTACGCGATCGGCGTCGCGCATCCCGTCGGTCTCTACGTCGAGACCTTCGGCACGGGCAGGATCGACGACGACGCGATCACGAAGGCGATCTCCGAGGTCTTCGATCTCCGTCCGCAGGCGATCATCGAGGAGCTCGATCTGCTGCGTCCGATCTATGCGCAGACCGCCGCTTACGGCCATTTCGGGCGCGAGCTGCCCGACTTCACGTGGGAGCGGACCGACCGCGCCGAAGAGCTGCGCCGCGCCGCCGGCGTCTGATGGCCGCCGAGAGCAGGCGCATCGCGCGCGTGCTCCTGGACTCGCCGCTCCCGCAGCTGGACCGGCTGTTCGACTACGCGCTGCCGGATGAGCTCGGAGAGGTGGCGCCGGGCGTTCGTGTGAAGGTGCCGCTGCGTACGGCGGGCAGGGTTCTCGACGGCTACATCGTGGAGATCGCCCAGGAGGACGACGCGGACCGCCCCCTCTCCGCGGTGGAGAGCGTCGTGTCATCCGTCGCTGTGCTCTCGCCCGAGCTGTATCGGCTGGCGCGTCGGACCGCCGACCGTGCGGCGGGCTCGGCGTCGGACATCCTGCGCCTCGTCATCCCGAAGAGGCAGGTCCGGGTCGAGAAGGCCTGGTCCGCGGATGCCGGGCATCCGGTGCCCGATGAGGAAGCGACGACGGCGGCGGCGAAGGTCATCGCCCGCTATGAGGGTTTGGAGACCGTGCTCGACACCGGCGGACGCGCGGCCGTCGAGGCGGTGCCGGTGCTGGAGGAGGGGGTGCCCTCGTGGACCCGCCTCCTCGCCGCATCCGCCACCCGCGCACTCGCCGACGGCCGCTCCGCGATCATCGCGGTGCCGGACCACCGAGACCTCGATCGGGTCGTCGCGGCGCTGTCGGCGCTCCTCCCCGAGGATGCGATCGTGCGGCACGACGCGCGGCAGAGCAATCCCGATCGCTATCGCGCCTTCCTGCGCACCCTGGAGGACGCGCCCTGCGTCGTCGTCGGCAATCGATCGGCCGTCTACGCACCGGTGCGCGCCGGGCTCGTGGTCCTCTGGGACGATGGCGATCCGCTGCTCGCCGAGCCCCTCGCCCCTTATGCGCACGCGAGGGACGCGGCGCTGCTGAGGCAGGAGCAGGAGGGCAGCGCCCTGCTGCTCGCCGGTCACACGCGCACCAGCGATGTCGAACGGCTCGTGCTCGCCGGCTGGCTGCAGGACGTGCGCGCGGCACGACGCGTCCTGCCCCGAGTGCAGCTGAGCACTCCGCAGGAGCTCGAGCAGCATGCGCAGCGGCTGCCCTCCAGCGCATTCCTCTCCGCCAGGAGGGCCGCCGCCGAGGGCCCCGTGCTCGTCCAGGTCGCGCGTCCCGGCTTCTCTCCGTCGCTGGTGTGCGCCGAGTGCCGCCGCCCCGCCCGGTGCGCCCACTGCGGCGGGCCCCTGGGAGCGCACCGCCGCGGCGCGGTCCCCGTGTGCGGCTGGTGCGGGCGCTCGGCCCGCGCATGGACCTGCCCCTCGTGCTCTTCGACGCAGCTGCGCCTCGCGTCGTCGGGCAGCGAGCGCACGGCCGACGAGCTCGGCCGTGCCTTCCCCGGCATCCGCGTGATCCTCGCGGACGGCGCGCATCCCGTGGAGAGCGTCGATGCGCGCCCTTCCCTCGTCGTCGCCACCCGTGGGGCAGAGCCTCTCGCCGACGGCGGATACCGAGCGGTCGTGCTTCTGGACGGACCGCGGATGCTGCAGGCGCCGGAACTTCGGATCGGCGAGTCGTGCCTGCGCTGGTGGTCGAACGCCGCGGCCCTCGCCGCCCCCGGAGCGCCCGTGCACCTCGTCGGCGTCGACGGCGCGGTCGCGAGAGCGCTGGCCACCTGGAACCAGTCCGGCTATGCACGAGCGGAGCTGGAGGACAGGGCCCCGCTGCACATGCCGCCGACCACTCGCGTCGCGCAGGTGGAGGGCACGAGCGGGTCGGTGACCGGGGCGGTCGACGCCGTCAGAGCGCTCGGCCTGCCCGCGGAGGCGGTGCTGGGTCCGCTGCCCGTTCCCGGCGACGAGGGACGCGTGCGAGCCCTCATCCGCTTCGGCTACGGCATCGGCGCAGCCGTGGCGACCACCCTGCGCGCGCTCGTCGTCGCGGATGCCGTGCAGCGCCGCCGCGCCAAGGGCCGCCCCGCTCGCGCCGGCCTCTCCGTGCGCCTCGATATCCTCGAACCTGAGATCTGATCCGACCGGAGTACCTTTCATGCGCCTCGTCTTCGCCGGCACCCCCGCCGTCGCCGTCCCCACCCTCCAGCTTCTGGCGGCGCGTCATGACGTCGCCGCCGTCGTGACACGACCGGACGCGC
Source organism: Microbacterium tumbae (assembly GCF_054780175.1). NCBI lineage: Bacteria > Bacillati > Actinomycetota > Actinomycetes > Micrococcales > Microbacteriaceae > Microbacterium > Microbacterium tumbae. The sequence goes on along the minus strand of NZ_BAAGWV010000002.1, from coordinate 436,765 downwards.
CGCTGGGGCGCAAGCGCGTCCTGACGCCGTCCCCCGTCGCGCAGGCGGCTGGGGAGCTCGGGCTGCCGGTGATCAGGGCTGCGCGGCTCGACGCGGAGACCACGGCCCGGATCGCGACTCTGAACGCCGAGCTGGGCGTGATCGTCGCCTACGGCGGGCTCGTGCGCGAGCCGCTGCTCTCGGCGCCGGTCCACGGCTGGATCAACCTGCACTTCTCCCTGCTGCCGGCCTGGCGCGGCGCGGCGCCCGTCCAGCGTGCGCTCATCGCCGGGGACGAGGTGCTCGGCGCGAGCGTGTTCCACCTGGTCGAAGCGCTGGATGCCGGTGACGTGTTCGCCTCCCAGGCCGTCGACATCCCCGGCGATGCCACGGCAGACGTCGCGCTCGGCATCCTCGCACGCGCCGGCGCGCCGCTCACCGCCGAGGTCGTCGCCGCCATCGAGGAGGGGACGGCGACCAGGACGCCGCAGAACGGCGAGGTCACGCTCGCACCCAAGCTCTCCCTCGAGGACGGACGGCTGGACTTCGCGCTCCCCGTGGAGCAGGTGTACGCGCGCTACAGGGGCGTCACACCCGAGCCGGGTGCGCACACCACGGTCGACGGCGCCCGTCTCAAGATCCTGAGCGCCGCGCCGGCACTCGATGCGCCACGGTCGGAGCCCGGCGCCGTGTCCGGCACGCGCACGGGCGTCCTCGTCGGCACGGCGACCGCGCCTCTCGAGGTCACACGCTTGCAGCCGGCGGGCAGACCGGCCATGGCCGCGGCCGATTGGTGGCGGGGACGACGGGATGCCGAGGGGACGGTGGCCGGTTCATGAGCGGCGCGCAGCGCTCCTCGCGGAGACCGGGGCGTCCAGGTGGCCGTCCCGCCCCCGATCGCTCCGTGCAGGCGGCAAGGAGGGTCGCTTACGACGTGCTCCGCGCGGTGTCGGAGTCGGACGCCTACGCGAACCTCCTCCTGCCGGGCGCGATCACCTCCGCGGGCCTGAACCCTCAGGACGCCGGGCTGGCCACCGAGCTGACCTACGGCACTCTCCGCCGACGAGGAACCTACGATGCCGTCATCGCCCGGGCCGCCGGCCGCGACGCCGCGGACATCGATCCGGCCGTGCTCGACGCCCTGCGCCTCGGCGCCCATCAGCTGCTGTCCACGAGAGTGGCCTCGCATGCCGCGGTGAACGAATCGGTGAACCTCGCCGCGTCGCACAGCAGAGGCGCCGCAGGCTTCGCCAATGCTGTGCTGCGCCGGATCGCCCGCGACACGCCAGGGGAGTGGGAGGAGCGCATCGAGGCGGAGGCCCGCTCCGACGACGAGCGGCTCGGCCTGCGCACCGCGCATCCCGTCTGGGTCATCAGGGCGCTTCGCCGGGCTCTCGCCGCGGAGGATCGCGTGGACGAGCTGGAGGCGCTGCTCGACGCCGACAACGTCTCGCCCGAGGTCACGCTCGCCGCCCTGCCAGGCCTCGCCGAGCCGGCCGAGCCGCTGCGGCCCTATGCGCCGACCGCGTTCGGCGCGCCGGGCGGCGATCCGCACCGCTATCTCGCCCGGGCGGCCGGGACCGTCCGCGTGCAGGACGAGGGCTCGCAGCTCGTCGCGCTCGCGCTTGCCGCTGCGGCCCCCATACGGGAGGGGGAGCGCTGGCTGGACCTGTGCGCGGGTCCGGGGGGAAAGACCGCCCTGCTCGCGGCGATCGCCGTCGAGCACGGGGTGGCGCTGGAGGCGAACGAGGTCGTTCCGGCGCGCGCGGGGCTGGTGCGCAGCGCGCTGCGTCCGCTTCCCGGCGATGTCGTCGTGCACGAGGAGGACGGACGCGCTCTCGCCGCCGCGCATCCGGCGACCTTCGATCGCATCCTCGTCGACGCTCCATGCACCGGGCTCGGCGCGCTCCGCCGGCGTCCCGAGGCGCGCTGGCGCAAGACGCCGGCCGACGTCGCGGAGCTGACGGTGCTCCAGGAGGAGCTGCTGCTCTCGGCGCTGGAGGCGGTGCGACCCGGAGGCATCGTCGCCTACGTCACGTGCTCGCCGCACCTGGCGGAGACGACCGGCGTCGTGGCCGAGGTGCTGCGCGTGCGCGACGACGTCGCCGAGCTCGACGCCCGCGCCGTGCTGCGCGACGTCGCGCGCAGCACGATCGACCTCGCCTCCGACGGTTCCGGCCGCGTCCAGCTGTGGCCCCACCGGCACGGCACCGACGCCATGTTCCTCGCGCTGCTGCAGCGCTCACCGAAGGGATACCGATGACCCTCCCCGAAGCGCCCCGCATCAATCCGAGCGTCCTGGCCGCCGACTTCGTCAACATGCAGTCCGAGCTCGCCAGGATCGCCGCAGCCGACTTCGTGCACGTCGACGTCATGGACAATCATTTCGTGCCGAATCTGACGTTCGGCCCGCAGATGGTCGAGCGCATCCAGGCGACGAGCCCCATCCCGCTGGACGTCCACCTGATGATCTCCGACCCGGATCGCTGGGCGCCCGGGTACGCGGAGCTCGGAGCTGCGAGCGTGACCTTCCACCTCGAGGCCGCCGCCGATCCGGTCGCACTGGCCAGGCGGCTGCGCGCCATCGGCGCGAGGGCCGGCGTCGCCCTCAAGCCGGGCACCGCGGGCGAGAGCCTCTACGAGATCCTCGGCGAGTTCGACCAGATCCTCGTGATGACGGTCGAGCCGGGCTTCGGAGGGCAGGGCTTCATGCCGGAGACGATGCCGAAGCTGCGCGCCCTCGTCGAGGAGGCGCGACGTCGCGGGGTCTCCCCGTGGTTCCAGGTGGACGGCGGCATCTCGGCGGACACGATCGATCAGGCCGCCGCCGCGGGGGCCGACACCTTCGTCGCCGGATCCGCCGTGTACGGCGCCTCCGAGGCGGAAGCGGCCATCGCCGGGCTCAGGGAGCGCGCGAGAGCCGCTAGCCTGGAACCGTGAAGACTTTCGACGAGCTGTTCGCCGAGCTCCAGGTCAAGGCCGAGATCCGTCCAGAGGGATCGGGTACGGTGGCCGAGCTCGACGGCGGCGTGCACGTGATCGGCAAGAAGATCGTCGAGGAGGCCGCCGAGGTCTGGATGGCTTCGGAGTACGAGTCCGAGGAGGAGGCGGCGGAGGAGATCTCCCAGCTGCTGTACCACCTGCAGGTGATGATGATCGCCAAGGGCCTGAGCCTCGCGGACGTGTACCGACATCTCTGATGCGCTCCGTCCCGACCCTCTGACCCGAAAGACCCCCATGCTGCGCATCGCCGTTCCCAACAAGGGCTCGCTCTCCGAGACCGCCGCCGAGATGCTCGCGGAGGCCGGCTACACCGGTCGCCGCGACGCCAAGACCCTGCACGTCGTCGACGCCGACAACGACGTCGAGTTCTTCTTCCTCCGTCCCCGCGACATCGCCACCTACGTCGCCTCCGGCGCCCTCGACGTCGGCATCACGGGCCGCGACCTGCTCAGGGACGTCCCCCAGCAGGCGCGCGAGGTCCAGGCGCTCGGATTCGCGCAGTCGACCTTCCGCTTCGCCGCCCCTCCCGGCCGATACTCGACGATCCAGGACCTCGAGGGCGTCAGGGTGGCATCCGCCTATCCCGGCCTCGTCGACGCCTATCTGCGCGAGCACGGCGTCCAGGCGGTCCTCGTCCCCCTGGACGGCGCCGTGGAGTCCGCCGTGCGACTCGGCGTGGCCGATGCGATCGCCGACGTCGTCGAGACGGGGACCACGCTCCGTCAGGCGGGACTCGAGATCTTCGGGCCCGTGATCATCGAGTCCGAGGCCGTGCTCATCAGCCGTCCCGGTGAGGCGGAGGGCACGGACACGCTCCTGCGTCGCCTGCGCGGCGTGATCGTCGCCCGCCGCTATGTGCTGCTGGACTACGACCTGCCCGTCGAGCTGATCGACCGGGCGGCCGCCATCGCCCCTGGACGCGAGTCCCCGACGATCTCGCCCCTGCAGGATCCGGCTTGGGTCGCCGTGCGTGTCATGATCCCGCGCAAGGGCGTCAACCAGATCATGGACGCGCTCTACGCGCTCGGCGCCCGGGCGCTGCTGGTGACCGCGATCCACGCTGCGAGGCTCTGATGACGCTCGCGAGCCGTGTCATCCCCTGCTTGGACGTGGCTGAGGGCCGCGTCGTCAAGGGCGTCAACTTCGAGAACCTGCGCGACATGGGCGACCCGGTCGAGCTCGCGTCCCACTACGCGGCGCAGGGCGCGGACGAGATAACCTTCCTGGACGTGACGGCGACCGTCGATGCGCGCGCGACGACCTACGAGGTCGTGCAGCGCACGGCGGAGCAGGTCTTCGTGCCGCTGACGGTCGGGGGCGGGGTGCGCAGCGTCGACGACGTGGCGCGACTGCTCGCGGTCGGCGCGGACAAGATCGGCGTGAACTCCGCCGCCATCGCCCGTCCCGACCTGCTCGGCGAGATCGCAGACCGGTTCGGCGCCCAGGTGCTCGTGCTCTCCCTGGATGTGAAGCGCGCCCCGACCACGGCATCCGGGTTCGTGGTCACCACGCACGGCGGCCGCACGGAGACGACTCTCGACGCGCTGGAGTGGGCGCGGGAGGCCGCGGAGCGCGGAGCCGGGGAGCTCCTCGTGAACTCCATCGACGCGGACGGCACGCGCGACGGCTTCGATCTCGAGCTCGTCCGGCTCATGCGCGAGGTCGCCTCGGTTCCCGTGATCGCCTCCGGCGGCGCGGGATCCGTCGACGACTTCGCGCCGGCGATCAGAGCAGGGGCGGATGCCGTCCTCGCCGCGAGCGTCTTCCACACCGGCGCGCTCACCGTCGGCGATGTCAAGGAAGCCCTCCGTGCAGAAGGGGTGGTGGTGCGATGCACCGCGCCGAGCGAGCGGAGCGAGGCGAAGTGACCGATCTGGAGAAGCGCATCGCGCAGGTGGCCTGGAACGCCGACGGCCTCGCGCCGGTCATCGTGCAGCAGTGGGACACCCTCGAGGTGCTCATGCTGGCGTGGACCGACGCCGAGGCGCTGCGGCGCACGCTCACCAGCGGCCGCGCCACGTACTGGTCGCGCTCCCGTCAGGAGTACTGGCGCAAGGGCGACACCTCGGGCAACACCCAGCAGGTGCACGAGGCGCGGCTGGACTGCGACGGGGATGCGATCCTGCTGCTCGTGCACCAGAACGGTCCCGCCTGCCACACCGGCACCCGCACCTGCTTCGATGCGAGGGATCTGGAGGCCGTGCAGGCGGCCGGACTCCGATGAGCACCGCGGAGCGCGGACGCAGCCTCACCGTGGTGGGGTTCCTCCTCGCCGGCGGTGCGGGGGTTCTGTCCGCGACGCAGACCTGGCTGACCGTCGAGCGTCATGACGCCGCGGAGCCGATCCTCGTGACCGGTACGCAGGCGCTGTCGCTGCTGACGCCGCTCAGCCTCGCGGTGCTCGCGCTGGCCGCGGTGCTCGCGCTCTCCGGTCGCGTGCTCCGCTACATCCTCGCCTCGCTCGGCGCCGCGGTCGCGGTGCTGCTCGGGTGGTGGACGCTGGAGCTGCTGATCGCCCGCCCGCTGGACGCGGTCGCCCCGACCGTCACGGACCTGACGGGCCTCGCGGGCGACGACGCCATCGCCGGGATCGTGGACGCCGTGGTGCCCACGGCCTGGCCGGTCGTGGCGCTGATCGCGTGGGCGCTCCTGCTCGCCGGCTCCGTCTTCGCCCTCGCCACGGCATCCGCCTGGCGCACCGGAGGACGTCGCTATCGCGCGGATGCCGCGGAGCAGCGCGCCGCCGGGCCGATGGACGCCGTGGACTCGTGGGACGACCTGTCCCGGGGAACCGACCCGACGCGCTCGGACCGATAGACTGACCACGGCAGCAACCGACCTCGGAGGATTCCCCATGAGCAACCCCATCGCAGACCCCGGCCACGGACACTCGCCTGCCGCCTGGACCGCTGTGGTGGTCATGCTGTTCGGCATCACCGCCGGCACCGTCGCGTTCTGCTTCGAACAGCCGCTCTTCGTGTGGGTCTCGGTCGGGATCGTCGCCGTCGGAGCGCTGCTCGGCCCGATCCTCTCGAAGGTCGGCTACGGCGTGAAGGGCCCCAAGTACACCCCGAAGGGGCACTAGTGGTTCTCGCCGACCTGACGGCCGGCGCAGTCGAGGACGCGGAGCGTCGTGCGCTCACGCGATCCCTCGCCGACGTCGAGAAGGCCGCGCTCTCCCGTCCGGCGGCCAGGGACGCGGTCGTCGCGCTCGCGCCCGCGGCCCGGGTGAAGATCATCGCGGAGGTCAAGAGGGCCAGTCCCTCCCGCGGCGCCCTCGCGGAGATCCCCGACCCCGCCCATCAGGCCTCGCTCTACGAGACCGGGGGCGCCTCCGCGATCAGCGTCCTCACCGAGGAGCGCCGCTTCGGCGGCAGCCTGGCGGATCTGGAGGCCGTGACCGCACGAGTGGGCCTGCCGGTCCTTCGCAAGGACTTCATCGCCACGCCGTACCAGGTGCTCGAGGCGCGCGCCGCCGGCGCCGACCTCGCGCTGCTCATCGTGGCCGGTCTCGAGCCGCGGGTGCTCACCGAGCTGTTCTCACTCATCACCGAGCTGGGCATGACGCCGCTCGTGGAGACCCACTCCGCCGACGAGGTGGCTGCGGCCGTCGATCTCGGCGCACCGCTCATCGGCGTGAACGCGCGCGATCTGAAGACGCTCGAGCTCGACCGCGATCTGTTCGGACGGCTCGTGGACGGCATCCCGGACGGCACGACGAGGATCGCGGAGTCCGCGGTGCTCTCACCCGCCGACGTCGCGCACTACCGTGCGGCGGGCGCCGACGTCGTCCTGATCGGCGAGGCGCTCGTCACGGGGGATCCCGTCGCAAGCCTGCAGAGCTTCCTCGCTGCGGGGGAGCGCAACGTGCGGAGCGATCGGAAGGAGACCGCATGAGCCTTCGCGACGAGCACGGCCCGTTCTTCGGCGACTTCGGCGGGCGCTACATGCCGGAGTCGCTCATCGCCGCGATCGACGAGCTGACGATCGCCTACGAGGACGCGATCGCCGACCCCTCCTTCCGCGCCGAGCTCGCTGAGCTGCTGAGCAGCTATGCGGGGCGGCCGTCGGCGCTGACGGAGGTCCCGCGCTTCGCGGAGCACGCGGGAGGCGCGAGGATCTTCCTCAAGCGGGAGGACCTCAACCACACCGGCAGCCACAAGATCAACAACGTGCTCGGCCAGGCGCTGCTGACGAAGCGGCTCGGCAAGACCCGCGTGATCGCAGAGACCGGCGCGGGTCAGCACGGCGTCGCCACGGCGACCGCCGCTGCCCTGTTCGGATTGGACTGCACGATCTACATGGGCGAGGTCGACACCGAGCGCCAGGCGCTCAACGTGGCGCGAATGCGCCTGCTGGGCGCGGAGGTCGTGGCGGTCAAGAGCGGATCGCGCACGCTGAAGGACGCGATCAACGACGCCTATCGCGACTGGGTCGCGACCGTCGAGACCACGAACTACATCTTCGGGACCGCCGCCGGCCCGCATCCGTTCCCGGCGATGGTGCGCGACTTCCAGAAGATCATCGGCGAGGAGGCGCGCGCGCAGCTCCTCGACACGGCGGGGCGGCTTCCGGATGCCGTGGTCGCCTGCGTCGGCGGAGGATCCAACGCGATCGGCATGTTCGACGCCTTCCTGGACGACGCGGACGTGAAACTGTACGGCGTCGAGGCCGCCGGCGACGGCGTCGACACGCCGAGGCACGCCGCGTCCATCGAGCGCGGGCGTCCAGGCGTCCTGCACGGCGCGCGGACCTACGTCCTCCAGGACGAAGACGGCCAGACGGTGGAGTCGCACTCGATCTCGGCCGGCCTCGACTATCCCGGCGTCGGCCCCGAGCACTCCTGGCTCGCCGACATCGGACGCGCCTCGTACATCCCCGCCACGGACGACGAGGCGATGCAGGCGCTGCGCCTGCTCAGCCGCACCGAGGGAATCATCCCCGCGATCGAGTCCGCGCACGCCCTGGCCGGCGCCCTGCGCATCGGCCGGGAGGTCGGCCCCGACGGGCTCATCGCGGTCTGCCTATCGGGTCGCGGCGACAAGGACATGGACACCGCAGCCGCCTACTTCCACCTCTACGACGAGAGCGAGGAAGCCCGATGAGCCGGGTCGAGGCGGCCATCCTGCGTGCGCACGAGCAGGGCCGCGGCGCCTTCGTGGGATATCTGCCCGTGGGCTATCCGGACCTCGAGACCAGCATCCGCGCCGCCGTCACGCTCGCCGAGAACGGCGTAGACGTCATCGAGCTCGGTCCGCCCTACAGCGATCCCGTCATGGACGGGCCCCTCATCCAGGAGGCCACCCAGGCCGCCCTGGCCGCCGGCTACCGGACCGCGCACCTGTTCGAGGCGCTGCGGGCGATCACCGCGGCGACCGATGTCCCCGTGCTCGTGATGACGTACTGGAACCCCGTCATGCAGTACGGCGTCGACCGCTACGCGGACGACCTGCTCGCCGCCGGAGCTGCCGGGCTCATCACGCCGGACATCACACCGGAGGCGGCGGCCGAGTGGATCGCCGCGAGCGAGCGGACCGGCCTCGACCGGGTCTTCCTCGCCGCTCCCACCTCCACGGACGCGCGTCTCGACCTCGTCACGGCTTCCTCGACGGGCTTCGTCTACACGGTCTCCACGATGGGGATCACGGGAGAGCGGGCCGCGCTGGACAAGGCCGCCCGCACGCTCGTCGGCCGGCTCCGCGAGCACGGCGTCGGTCGCGCCTGCGTCGGCATCGGCATCTCCACGGCGGAGCAGATCTCCGCCGTCCTGGAATACGCGGACGGCGCGATCGTCGGCACCGCGCTGGTGAGGGCCCTCCGTGATGGAGGACTCGAGGGTCTGGCCGAGACCACCCGCACCCTGGCCGCCGGCACGGCGCTGACCGCCGCGGCCGCTGAGAGAAACTAGAATCGCACTCATGTCCCTCGCGCTCCACAGCACCCTCACCGGCGTGCTCACCAGCATCCCGAGCCCGCCGTCGAACGGCTTCGATCTCGGCCCGCTGCCGATCCGGTACTACGCGCTCTGCATCATCGCCGGCATCATCGTCGCCGTGCTGATGACGAATCGCCGCCTCACCAAGCGCGGCGCGGAGCCGTGGGTGGTCATCGACATCGCGATCCTCGCGGTCCCCCTCGCGATCATCGGCGCGCGCATCTTCCACGTGCTCACCCACCCGAACGACTACTTCGGGGAGGGGCTGAACACCTGGAACCCGTTCGAGTACGGCTCGGTCTGGGCGATCTGGGAAGGCGGCATCGCCATCTTCGGAGCCCTCATCGGCGGCGCGGTCGGCGCGTGGCTCGGCTGCCGCTGGACCGGCATCCGGTTCTGGACGTTCGCGGATGCGCTCGCCCCTGGCCTCCTCCTCGCACAGGCGATGGGACGCTTCGGCAACTGGTTCAACCACGAGCTGTACGGTCTGCCCACCGACCTGCCGTGGGGTCTGGAGATCGAGTCCGACAACGCCGCGTTCCCCCCTGGACTCGCCGAAGGAACGCTGTTCCACCCCACGTTCCTGTACGAGGTGATCTGGAACGGCCTCGGTGTGCTGGTCCTGCTCTGGATCGGACGAAAGCTGCAGCTGCAGTGGGGCAGGCTGTTCGCCGTGTACCTGATCTGGTACAGCGCGGGCCGCATCGTGTGGGAGTCCATCCGCATCGATCCCAGCGAGATCTTCTTCGGGCTGCGCAGCAACGTCTGGGCGGCGATCCTCGGCGTCATCGTCGGCATCGTGATCCTCGCCGTGCAGAGTCGTCGTCACACCGGTCGGGAGAGCTCTCCGTACGTGCCGGGACGAAGCCGGAAGGACCTCGATGCTGATGTAGAATCGCAGGACAATCCCTCTGACTTCGTGGACGTGAGCGAGCCTCCGGCAGAAGAAGTCACCGCAGGAGCCACCGCCACAAGCACCGCTCCCACGAGCGAGGACGGCTCCCGATAACGCCTCCTCGTCGAGTGAGGAACCATCGCACTGAACGAGCGGGCCGACGTCGTCCCCGGTGTCATCTGAAGAACTGAGGACGGTACGCATGCCATCGAGCGCCCCCGCCCACACCCCCGTCGGCCAGGTGTTCCCTGCCAAGCAGGGGATGTACAACCCGGCTTTCGAGAAGGACGCCTGCGGTCTCGCCATGGTCGCCACCCTGCGCGGCACGGCAGGTCACGACATCATCGAGCAGGCCCTCGAGGCGCTGCGCAACCTCGAGCACCGCGGGGCGATCGGCTCCGACGCCGGAACCGGCGACGGCGCCGGCATCCTGACCCAGATGCCCGACGCGTTCCTGCGCGCGGTGGTGGACTTCGATCTGCCCCCGGTGGGGGAGTACGCGGCCGGTCTGGCGTTCCTGCCCCTGCACGCGGGCGAGCGCCGCACCCAGAAGGCCGGCGTCGAGAAGATCGCCCGCGCGGAGGGACTCACGGTCCTCGGCTGGCGCGTCGTGCCGACGGTCAACAAGCACCTCGGAAAGCTCGCCGACGAGGCCCGTCCCGCCTTCGAGCAGCTGTTCGTCTCCCGCCCGGCCGCCGGCGACCGGCCCGCGCTGTCCGGCATCGAGCTCGATCGCGTCGCCTACCGGCTGCGCAAGCGCGCAGGGCACGAGTTCGGCGCCTATTTCGTCTCGCTCTCCAGCCGCACGCTCGGGTACAAGGGCATGGTGACCACCCTGCAGCTCGAGCCGTTCTATCCCGATCTGCAGGACGAGCGCTTCGCGAGCGAGCTCGCAGTCGTGCACTCCCGCTACTCGACGAACACGTTCCCCTCCTGGCCGCTCGCCCAGCCGCTGCGCATGCTCGCGCACAACGGCGAGATCAACACGGTCGGCGGCAACCGGAACTGGATGCGGGCGCGTCAGTCGCAGCTCGAGTCCGAGCTGCTGGGCGACATCAAGCCGCTCCTGCCGATCTGCACGGACGGGGCGAGCGACTCCGCCTCCTTCGACGAGGTGCTCGAGCTTCTCACCCTCACGGGCCGCAGCCTGCCGCACGCCATCATGATGATGGTGCCGGAGGCGTACGAGAAGCAGACCGACATCTCCCCGGAGCTGCGCGCCTTCTACGAGTACCACTCGAACCAGATGGAGCCCTGGGACGGCCCCGCGGCCCTGATCTTCACGGACGGCACTCTCGTCGGCGCGACGCTCGACCGCAACGGGCTCCGACCCGGTCGCTGGACCGAGACGACGGACGGGCTCGTCGTGATCGGGTCCGAGACGGGCGTCCTGGAGTTCGAGCCGGAGCGCATCAAGCGCCGCGGGCGCCTGCAGCCGGGCAAGATGTTCGTCGTCGACACCACCGCTGGGCGCATCGTCGAGGATGCAGAGGTCAAGGAGCATCTCGCGACCCTGCACCCGTGGCAGGAGTGGCTCGATGAGGGATCGGTGCGCTTGGCCGAGCTGCCGGAGCGGGAGCACATCGTGCACCCCCCGGCATCCATCACCCGGCGCCAGCGCACCTTCGGCTACACCGAGGAGGAGGTCCGGATCCTCCTCGCCCCGATGGGGCAGAACGGCGTCGAGCCGCTCGGCGCGATGGGATCTGACACGCCCATCGCCGTGCTCAGCAAGCGTCCTCGCCTGCTCTTCGACTACTTCACCCAGCAGTTCGCGCAGGTGACGAACCCGCCGCTGGACTCGATCCGCGAAGAGGTCGTCACGAGTCTGAGACTCGGCCTCGGCCCGGAGCGGAACCTCCTGACCTGGGGGCCGGAGCACACCCGCACCGTGACGCTCGACTTCCCGGTCATCGACAACGACGAGCTCGCCAAGATCCGGCACATCGACAAGGCGCTGCCCGACCGCAGGAGCGCGATGATCCGCGGCCTCTACCACTTCGATGCGGGCTCCCAGTCCCTGGCGCGGCGTCTCGAGGAGATGTACGCGGAGGTCGATGCCGCGATCGAGGACGGCGCGGAGTTCCTCATCCTGTCGGACCGCGACTCGAACAAGGACCTCGTCCCGATCCCGTCGCTGCTCATGGTCTCCGCGATCCACCATCACCTGATCCGCCGCGAGAACCGTATGAAGGTGGGACTCATCGTCGAGGCCGGCGACGTCCGCGAGGTGCACCACGTCGCGACGCTGATCGGCTACGGAGCCTCGGCGGTCAACCCGTACCTGGCCATGGAGACCGTTGAACATCTCGTGCGCACCGGCTTCGTCACCGGGGTCACCCCCGAGAAGGCGGTCCGCAACCTCATCTACGCGCTCGGCAAGGGCGTGCTGAAGATCATGTCGAAGATGGGCATCTCCACGGTGTCCTCCTACGCCGGAGCGCAGGTCTTCGAGGCCGTCGGACTCGGCCAGGAGTTCGTCGACGCCTACTTCACCGGGACCGAGACGAAGCTCGGCGGCATCGGCATCGAAGAGGTCTACACCGAGAACCAGGCCCGCCACGACTACGCCTATCCGGAGGACGCGGCCGCGCGCGTGCATGAGCGCCTGTGGACCGGCGGCGAATACCAGTGGCGCCGCGACGGCTCTCCGCACCTCTTCAACCCGGAGACGGTGTTCCGTCTGCAGCACTCGACGCGCAACCGCCGCTACGACATCTTCCGCGAGTACACGAAGCTCGTCGACGACCAGGCCGCGGAGCTGAAGACCCTGCGCGGCCTGTTCACGCTGCATCCTGGCGGCAAGCCGGTCCCGCTGGACGAGGTCGAGCCCGTGAGCGAGATCGTCAAGCGCTTCTCGACGGGGGCGATGAGCTACGGCTCCATCTCCCGGGAGGCGCACGAGACGCTCGCGATCGCCATGAACCGGATCGGCGGCAAGTCGAACACCGGCGAAGGGGGCGAGGACTCCGACCGGCTGGTCGACCCCGAGCGCCGCAGCGCGATCAAGCAGGTGGCGTCCGGACGCTTCGGCGTGACGAGCCAGTACCTCACCGAGGCCGACGACATCCAGATCAAGCTCGCCCAGGGCGCCAAGCCCGGCGAGGGAGGTCAGCTGCCTCCGGGGAAGGTCTACCCCTGGGTCGCTCGCACGCGTCACGCGACGGCCGGCGTCGGCCTCATCTCGCCGCCGCCGCACCACGACATCTACTCGATCGAGGATCTCAAGCAGCTGATCTTCGACCTGAAGCGTGCGAACCCCGGGGCCCGCATCCACACCAAGCTGGTCAGCCAGTCGGGCATCGGCGCGGTGTCCGCGGGCGTCGCGAAGGCGCTCAGCGACGTCATCCTGGTCTCCGGCCACGATGGCGGCACGGGCGCGAGCCCGCTGAACTCGCTCAAGCACGCGGGAACTCCCTGGGAGCTGGGCCTCGCGGAGACCCAGCAGACGCTCATGCTCAACGGCATGCGCGATCGCGTGGTGGTGCAGGTGGACGGTCAGCTCAAGACCGGCCGCGACGTGATCATCGGCGCGCTCCTGGGCGCCGAGGAGTTCGGATTCGCGACCGCGCCGCTCGTCGTGAGCGGATGCATCATGATGCGCGTCTGCCATCTGGACACCTGTCCGGTCGGCGTCGCGACGCAGAATCCGGTGCTGCGGGAGCGCTTCACGGGCAAGCCCGAGTTCGTGGTCAACTTCATGGAGTTCATCGCGGAGGAGGTGCGCGAGATCCTCGCGGAGCTCGGCTTCCGATCGCTCGACGAGGTCATCGGCCGCAGCGACCTCATCGAGACGAACGCGGCGATCGAGCACTGGAAGGCCGACGGCCTCGACCTCTCGCCGATCCTGGAGGGCCCGGTCTTCCCGGCGTCCGAGCCGCGCCGCGGAGCACGGGAGCAGGACCACGAGCTGGAGAAGCACTTCGACGTCCCCGTGATCGAGATGGCGCAGGAGGCGCTCACCGACCGCGCTCCGATCGTCATCGAACTGCCCATCCGCAACACGGAGCGCGCGGTCGGGACGATGCTCGGCCACGAGGTCACGTCGCGCTTCGGCGCCGACGGCCTCGCCCGCGAGACGATCGACATCACGCTGCACGGCACCGCGGGCCAGTCGCTCGGGGCGTTCCTGCCGTCCGGCATCGTCCTGCGCCTCGAAGGCGACGCGAACGACTACGTCGGCAAGGGGCTCTCCGGGGGAGACATCACGATCCGCCCGCCGCGCGGCTCGAGGATCGTGCCGCAGGAGAACGTGATCGCGGGCAACGTGATCGGCTACGGTGCCACGAGCGGGACGATGTTCATCTCCGGCGTCGTCGGCGAGCGCTTCCTCGTCCGCAACTCCGGTGCGACAGCCGTCGTCGAGGGCGTGGGCGATCACGCGCTCGAGTACATGACCGGAGGCGTCGCGGTGATTCTCGGATCCACCGGACGCAACCTCGGCGCCGGCATGTCCGGAGGCGTCGCCTATGTCCGCGGTCTTGCGACCGAGAAGGTGAACGCGCAGTCCCGCGAGAGCGGCGAGCTGCGACTCGAGCCGCTCGACCGCGCGGACCTCGAGGTGCTGCGGAGCCTGATCGGCGAGCACCTCGAGCGCACGGCATCCGTTCTGGCTGCCGACATCCTGGCCGACTTCGACACCGTCGCGGCCGAATTCGTGAAGGTGCTTCCGCGGGACTACGCCGCGGTGCAGAACATGCGCCAGGAGGCGGAGGCGGCCGGGCTCGACCCGGACGGCGACGTCATCTGGAACCGGATCCTGGAGGTGACCGGTGGCTGACCCCAAGGGCTTTCTGAAGGTGACGGAGCGGGAGCTTCCCGCCCGTCGCCCCGTCCCCGTGCGGATCATGGACTGGAAAGAGGTCTACGAACCGGGCGACAAGGCGGTGCTGCGACGCCAGGCAGGGCGCTGCATGGACTGCGGCGTGCCGTTCTGCCATGCCGGTTGCCCGCTCGGCAACCTCATCCCGGAGTGGAACGATCTGACCTGGCGCGGCGAGGGCCGTTCGGCGATCGATCGCCTGCACGCGACGAACAACTTCCCGGAGTTCACCGGGCGGCTGTGCCCCGCGCCGTGCGAGAGCGCGTGCGTTCTGGGGATCAACCAGCCCGCCGTCACGATCAAGCAGGTCGAGGTCTCGATCATCGACGAGGCCTTCTCCAAGGGCTGGGTCGAGGCGCAGCCGCCGGAGCGCCTGACGGGCAAGACCGTCGCCGTGGTCGGCTCCGGTCCTGCCGGGCTCGCCGCCGCGCAGCAGCTGACCCGCGCCGGTCACACGGTGGCCGTGTTCGAGCGCGACGACCGCATCGGCGGCCTGCTGCGCTACGGCATCCCTGACTTCAAGATGGAGAAGAGCCAGGTCGAGGCACGTCTTCGCCAGATGCAGGAGGAGGGGACCCGCTTCCGCGCCGGCGTCGAGATCGGCAAGGACATCTCCTGGGCAGACCTCCGCGCCCGCTACGACGCCGTGGTCATCGCGACCGGCTCGACGGTTCCCCGCGATCTGGCCATCCCCGGCCGTGACCTGGACGGCGTGCACTTCGCGATGGAGTACCTCGTGGAGTCCAACCACGTCGTCGCCGGGGACAAGGTCCCGAACCAGATCACCGCCGAGGGCAAGCACGTCGTCGTCATCGGCGGCGGCGACACCGGCGCCGACTGCATCGGCACCGCGCATCGCCAGGGCGCGCTCAGCGTCACCAACCTCGCCATCGGCCGCCAGCCCGGCGACGTGCGTCCCGACCACCAGCCGTGGCCGATGACGCCGACCGTGTTCGAGGTCTCGTCGGCGCACGAGGAGGGCGGCGAGCGCATGTTCCTCGCCTCCACCGTGGAGTTCCTCTCCAACGAGGCCGGAGAGGTCCGCGCGCTGCGCGTCGCCGAGACCGAGTTCGTCGACGGCCGCCGGGTGCCCAAGAGCGGCACTGAGCGCGAGATCCCCGCTGACCTCGTGCTGGTCGCGATGGGCTTCACCGGTCCGGAGCAGGACGGCTTCACCGAGGAGACCCGCCCGCAGGTGACCGACCGGGGGAACTTCCAGCGCGACGACGCCTACGAGTCGACGATCCCCGGCGTCTTCGTCGCCGGAGACGCCGGTCGCGGCCAGTCGCTGATCGTGTGGGCGATCGCCGAGGGCCGCGCCGCGGCCGCGAGCGTCGACCGCTTCCTCATGGGCGAGACCGTGCTGCCCGCACCGGTCCGTCCGACCGATGTCGCGATCGGCCTTCAGCCCGCGTAGGCTGAGCCAGGCATCGTCGCCAGTTCCATTCCTCTCTACCCTGGAGAATTCTGTTGAGACGCGCGAAAATCGTCGCCACCCTCGGCCCTGCGACCAGTTCCTACGAGAACGTCAGGGCCATCATCGAGGCAGGGGTGGACGTCGCCCGGCTGAACCTCAGCCATGGTGACTACTCCGTCCACGACGCGAACTACGCCAACGTGCGTCGTGCCGCCGACGATGCAGGCAGGGCCGTCGCCGTCCTCGTCGATCTGCAGGGACCGAAGATCCGCCTGGGCAAGTTCGAGGCAGGCCCGTACGAGCTCGCCGAGGGCGATATCTTCAAGATCACCACCGAGGACGTCATCGGCAACCGCGAGATCTGCGGCACCACGTTCAAGGGGCTCCCGCAGGATGTGAAGCCCGGCGACTTCCTGCTGATCGACGACGGCAAGGTGCGCGTCGAGGTCGTCGAGACCGACGGCACGGTCGTCACGACGAGAGTCATCGTCGCCGGCGCCGTCTCGAACAACAAGGGCATCAACCTCCCCGGCGTGGCCGTGAACGTCCCCGCCCTGAGCGAGAAGGACGAGGCCGACCTCCGCT
This sequence comes from Microbacterium tumbae, assembly GCF_054780175.1. Taxonomy (NCBI): domain Bacteria; kingdom Bacillati; phylum Actinomycetota; class Actinomycetes; order Micrococcales; family Microbacteriaceae; genus Microbacterium; species Microbacterium tumbae. The sequence goes on along the minus strand of NZ_BAAGWV010000002.1, from coordinate 420,129 downwards.
GGGGCCTGCGCATCGGCGCCGATCTCATCGCGCTCTCGTTCGTGCGCAATGCCGCCGACGTGGAGCGCGTGCACGAGATCATGGCGGAGGAGGGCGTCAAGGTCCCCGTCATCGCGAAGATCGAGAAGCCGCAGGCGGTGGACGCCCTCGAGGAGATCGTCGACGCCTTCGACGGCATCATGGTCGCTCGCGGCGACCTGGGCGTCGAGCTGCCGCTGGAGGCCGTGCCGATCGTGCAGAAGCACGCCGTCGAGCTCGCCCGTCGCATGGCCAAGCCGGTCATCGTCGCCACGCAGATGCTGGAGTCGATGATCTCGAGCCCCGTCCCGACGCGCGCGGAGACCAGTGACGTCGCCAACGCCGTCCTGGACGGCGCCGACGCCGTCATGCTCTCCGGAGAGACGAGTGTGGGGGAGTATCCGATCGTCGTCGTGGAGACCATGGCCCGCATCGTCGAGTCGACCGAGGAGCACGGTCTGGAGCGCATCGCGCCGCTCACGGCGAAGCCGCGCACGCAGGGCGGCGCCATCACACTGGCCGCGCTCGAGGTCGCCGACTTCGTGGACGCCAAGTACCTCTGCGTGTTCACCCAGTCCGGAGACTCGGCCCGTCGCCTGTCCCGTCTGCGCTCGCGCATCCCGATGATCGCCTTCACACCGGAGCCCGGCATCCGCCGTCGCATGGCGCTGACGTGGGGGATCCACTCGACGCTCGTGGACGTCGTCCAGCACACCGACCTCATGTATCTGCAGGTCGATGACTACCTGCTGAAGAACGGCCTGGCCGTGGAAGGCGACAAGGTCGTCGTGATCTCCGGATCCCCTCCCGGGATCATCGGCTCCACCAATGACATCCGCGTCCACAAGGTCGGGGATGCCGTGGGCGGTGCTGCTCCGGTCTACAAGACGGGCGTCTGACACCTCCCTCCTCCGGATGCGCGCCGGGTCCCGCAGGGGACTCTCCGGCGCGCATCCGTGGTCGAGGCGTGCGATACGCTCGTCTGTGGGCCGGCGTGGCGGAATGGCAGACGCGGAGCACTCAAAATGCTTTGTCCGAAAGGGCGTGTGGGTTCGAGTCCCACCGCCGGCACCTCTCTCTCGAGCCCGCGGGGCGCGCCCGCCGCCGGCACGGTGAGACTCTCCACTAGAATGGGAATCGTGACCGAAGAACAGCCTGAGCAGTCCACGGCAACCGCACCCCGACGCGTCGTCGTCGCGGAAGACGAGTCGCTGATCCGTCTCGACATCGTCGAGATCCTCCGCGACAACGGCTTCGATGTGGTCGGTGAGGCCGGAGACGGCGAGACGGCAGTGGCTCTGGCCACCGAGCTGCGCCCCGATCTCGTGATCATGGATGTGAAGATGCCGCAGCTGGACGGCATCAGCGCCGCCGAGAAGCTGCACAAGGGCAACATCGCCCCGGTCGTGCTGCTGACCGCGTTCAGCCAGAAGGAGCTCGTCGAGCGCGCCAGCGAGGCCGGTGCGCTGGCTTACGTCGTGAAGCCCTTCACGCCGAACGACCTGCTCCCCGCGATCGAGATCGCGCTGGCTCGCCACGAGCAGATCATCACGCTCGAGGCCGAGGTCGCCGACATGGTCGAGCGCTTCGAGACGCGAAAGCTCGTCGACCGCGCCAAGGGTCTGCTCAACGAGAAGATGGGGCTCAGCGAGCCCGAGGCGTTCCGCTGGATCCAGAAGGCGTCCATGGACCGTCGGCTCACCATGCAGGACGTCGCCAAAGCCATCATCGAGCAGCTCGCTCCGAAGAAGGCCTGAGCAGACCGGAGAGCTCGCATCTGGGAGGGCTCTCCCTGGGGAGAGCATGTTCGGTGTGCTCTCCCGGTGTCCACGCCTGGACCATTCGTCCTGCACAATTAGTCGTTGCTCTGACTTCTCCACGGGCACTGTGAACACCGTTTCCGCCGTCGCTCACGCGGAGTATCGTCATGGCATGCCAATGACCCAGCACCAGGTGGAACAGCGTCTCGAGCAGCACGGCTCCGACCTCCTCGAGATCTATGAATCCTTGACGGAGATCGACGAGAAGCTCGACGCGCATGACAAGCGTTTCGATGCCATCGACGGGCGACTGGACGGGATCGACGGGCGACTCGACGGTCTTGACGGCAAGGTGGACGGCCTCTCAGACCAGGTAGGCGGTCTCGCCGGCAAGGTGGGCGATCTCTCCGGCAAGGTCGATGGTCTCATCAGCCAGGTGGACGGTCTCGCCGGCCAGATGTCCGACGTGCTCGAGATCCTGAGACAGCGATGACGGAGGGCGCCGTCGACGACTATGACGTCATCCTGCCCATCCGAGGCTACGACCCTGCTGCGGCGTACACGGAGATCGGACGCATTCGCGGTGCGCTGATGATGCAGCTCTCGCGTTTCGAGCAGCTGACGAAACGTCAGCTCGACGGCATGTGCTCGGTGGACTCCCGTTTCGGCGGTGTCGCGGAACGACTCGACAGGCTCGATGAACGAATGGAGCACGTCGAGGAGTCCCTCGACCGCATCCTGCGGCTGGTCGAGCACGGGGAGCGCGCGCCGTCCTCGCGCTGATCAGGCCGGCGCGTCCTTGATCATGTTGGTGATCCGGATCGTCGAGCAGCGCCTGCCCTGATCGTCCGTCACGACGATCTCGTGCACGGTGATGCTGCGTCCGAGGTGGATCGGCGTGCAGACGCCCGTCACGACGCCGGACGTCGCAGAGCGCGTGTGCGTGGCGTTGATGTCGACGCCGACGGCGAGCTTGCCGGGTCCGGCGTGCAGGTTCGCCGCCATCGACCCGAGCGACTCGCCGAGAACCACGTAGGCGCCGCCGTGCACGAGCCCGACCGGCTGCGTGTTGCCCTCGACCGGCATGGTCGCGACCGCGCGGTCCACCGCGAACTCGGTGAACTCTATGCCCATCTTCTCAGCCAGCGCGCCCATCCCGCGTCCGGCCGCCCACTCCAGGCCGTCTGTCGTCCTGCTCTCGCTCACGCATCCTCCTCAGCGCATGTCCGTCGTCCTCGTTAGGCTGACAGGGTGACGGACTCCGCAAAGCCTACCCTCATGGTCGTCGACGGCCATTCGCTCGCCTATCGTGCCTTCTTCGCACTCCCGGTCGAGAACTTCACGACCAAGGACAACCAGCACACCAACGCGATCTACGGATTCCTGTCGATGCTCGTGAACCTGCTGAAGGCGGAGCAGCCGACGCACCTCGCGATCGCCTTCGACACCTCGCGGCATTCCTTCCGCACCGACGAATATCCCGAGTACAAGGCCACGCGCTCCGAGACGCCGCAGGAGTTCCGCGGCCAGATCCCGCTCCTGCAGGACTGCCTCGCCGCGATGTCGATCGCCGTCCTCACGCAGGAGGGCATCGAAGCGGACGACATCCTCGCGACGCTGTCCGCCCAGGGCGCGGCACAGGGCTACGACGTGCTGGTGGTCTCCGGCGACCGCGACACGATCCAGCTCGTGAACGACGAGGTCACTCTGCTCTACCCGTCCGTTCAGGGCGTGTCGCAGCTCAAGCGCTACGACCCGACGACGGTGCAGGAGCGATACGGCGTTCGGCCCGAGCAGTACCCGGACATCGCGGCGCTCGTCGGCGAGACCAGCGACAACCTGCCGGGCGTGCCGAAGGTGGGGGAGAAGACGGCCGTCAAGTGGCTGACGCAGTTCGGCAGCCTCGACGAGCTCCTCGATCGCGCCGAGGAGATCAAGGGAGTCGTGGGCGGCAACCTCCGCGAGCACATCGACGACGTGCGGCGCAACCGCAGGCTCAACAGGCTGCTGACGAATGTGGAGCTGCCCGTCGGTCCCGCCGACCTCGCCGTCGCCCCGATCGACGCCCAGGCGGTCCGCGACATCTTCGCGCGTCTGGAGTTCCGGACGCTGCTGCCGCGCGTCTTCGAGGCCGTCGGCGTCGAAGCGCCCGAAGAGGACGCCGCCGACGCCGTGGTCCTGCCCGAGCCGGTCGAGGCGACCGCGGACGAGCTCTCCGCGTGGCTGTCCGCGCAGGACGCGGAACTGGCGCTGACCCTCATCCTCGCGGGCGGCGAGGCCATTCGCGTGGGCATCGCGAACACGACGGAGCTCCGCGAGGCGGACTGGAACGATGCGACGGCGGACGCATTGCGGCCCTGGCTGGAGTCCGCATCGCCGAAGGTGCTCCACGACGCGAAGCCCCAGGTCAAGGCGCTGCTGCGCTCCGGCATCCGGCTCGGCGGCCTGTCATACGACACGATCATCGCAGGCTGGCTGCTGCGTCCCAGCTTCCCGGACAAGACGCTCGGCAACCTCGTCGAGCGATACCTGGGGGAGAAGCTGCCGGAGGCCGATCCGACCCAGCTCGTCCCGGAGACGGATGGCGCCACACCTTCTCAGGAGGCGTGGTTCGCCCTGCGCACGGCGGAGGCGCTGCGCGCCGACCTGCCCGAAGGCGTCGCGGCCGTGCTCGTCGACATCGAGCTGCCGACGCTGCTCACCCTGGCCGACATGGAGATCGCAGGCGTCGCGGTGTCGCACGAGGTGCTGTCCACGTTCTCGGGCGAGCTCGCCACACGTGCCGATGCGATCGCCCAGGACGCGTTCGCCACGATCGGCCGCGAGTTCAACCTCGGCTCTCCGAAGCAGCTCCAGGAGGTGCTGTTCGAAGATCTCCAGCTGCCGAAGACGCGCAAGACGAAGACCGGATACTCCACGGACGCTGCAGCTCTCGCCGACTTGCAGGAGAGCACCCCGCATCCCTTCCTCGAGCAGCTGTCGCAGCATCGCGAGGCCACCAAGCTCCGCCAGATCATCGAGTCGCTGGACACCTCGATCAAGTCCGATGGCCGTGTCCATACCACGTACGTCCAGACCGGCAGCCAGACCGGTCGTCTGTCGAGCACGGATCCGAACCTGCAGAACATCCCCGTGCGCACCGAGGAGTCCCGTCGCATCCGCAGCGCCTTCGAGGTCGGCGAGGGCTATGAGACGCTCCTGACCGCCGACTACTCGCAGATCGAGATGCGGATCATGGCACACCTCTCCCGCGATGAAGGCCTCATCGAGGCGTTCAACAGCGGGGAGGACCTCCACCGCTTCGTCGGCGCCCGTGTGTTCGGCGTGGAGCCCGCCGATGTGAGTCCCGCCATGCGGACCAAGGTGAAGGCGATGTCCTATGGCCTCGTCTACGGCCTCAGCGCCTTCGGCCTCTCCAAGCAGCTGCGCATCGAGCAGTCCGAGGCCAAGCAGCTCATGCTCGAGTACTTCGCCCGCTTCGGCGCCGTGCGCGACTACCTGCGCGCCTCCGTCCTCGCCGCGAAGGAGGTCGGGTACACCGAGACGATCTTCGGACGCCGTCGGCCCTTCCCCGATCTGAGCAGCCCCAACCGTGTGCTGAGGGAGAACGCCGAGCGAGCGGCGCTCAACGCGCCGATCCAGGGCAGCGCGGCCGACATCATGAAGATCGCGCTCTTCCGGATCCACGACGACCTCGTGGCCGCAGGTCTGCGGTCCCGTGTCCTGCTCCAGATCCACGACGAGCTCGTCGTCGAGGTCGTACAGGGCGAGTGGGATGCGACCGAGAGGATCGTGCGCGAGCGGATGGGCGGAGCCGCAGAGCTCTCCGTGCCGCTCGACGTGCAGGTCGGGCGCGGGCATGACTGGAACGAGGCCGCTCACTGACCCGGGCCGCCCTCGCAGTACGCTGAGGGGATGACCAGCAGCCCCCGCACGCCCACGCCGATCGATCGCATCGCCGAGGAATGGGTCGACACGCTCGCCGTCCTCGAGCCGACCCTCGGCACGTACATCGGACGCAACGAGGCGAACGATCGCTATGCCGATCTGAGCCCGGAAGGGCGGGACCACTACGCAGAACAGGCCCGCCGTACGCTGGCGACGCTCGAGGCGGCCACGCCGGTCGACGCGGTGGATCGGGTCACCCAGAGCGACCTCGGCAGCGAGCTCCGCCTGGAGCTGGAGTTCCACGAGGCCCAGTGGCACCTCCGCGATCTCAACGTGATCGCCTCGGCCGCGCAGGACATCCGATCCGCCTACGATCTGATGCCGACGGCGACCGTGACGGACTGGGAGACGATCTCCGCGCGACTGTCGGCGATCCCGAAGGCGCTGCGCGGCTATGCGGAGAGCCTGCGGGAGGGGATCGCCCGCGGCATCGTCCCGGCCCGCCGTCAGGCCGTGGAGGTCGCCGTCCAGATCGAGCGCTACACCGCCGACAACGGCTTCTTCGCGGAGTTCGTGGCCGATGCCGCACCTGCAGAGGGAGAGCTCCCGGCCTCCCTCGCGCGGGCGCTGGCGGACAACGCCTCCGCGGCCCGCGTCGCGTACGACGAGCTCGGCGCCTTCCTCACCGGTCCTCTCGCGCAGGCGGCCGGCGAGACGGACGGTGTGGGGCGTGAGCTGTACGCTCTCAACTCCCGTCGCTTCCTCGGCGCGACGATCGATCTCGACGAGACCTACGAGTGGGGAGTCGAGGAGCTGCGCCGCATGGTGGCGGAGCAGACCGCGATCGCGAACGAGATCCTTCCCGGTGCGAGCGTCGAGGAGGCCGTCGCGCACCTCGAGGCGGATCCGTCCCGCAAGCTCCACGGCACCGAGGCCCTGCAGCAGTGGATGCAGGAGACCAGCGACCGCGCAGTCGCCGAGCTGGGCGCCACCCACTTCGAGATCCCGGAGGACATCCGCACCCTGGAGTGCATGATCGCCCCCACCCAGGAGGGCGGGATCTACTACACCGGGCCCACGGACGACTTCTCCCGACCCGGCCGCATGTGGTGGTCGGTGCCGGAGGGAGTCACCGAGTTCGACACGTGGCGCGAGCTCACGACGGTCTACCACGAGGGCGTCCCCGGGCATCATCTGCAGATCGCGCAGGCCGTCTACAACCGCGCCGAGCTGAACTCCTGGCGGCGGCTGCTGGCCGGCACATCCGGCCATGCCGAGGGATGGGGGCTGTACGCGGAGCGCCTGATGGAGCAGCTCGGCTACCTGGACGACCCCGCCGACCGCCTCGGGATGCTGGACGGCCAGCGCATGCGCGCCGCCCGCGTCGTGCTGGACATCGGCGTGCACCTGGGCAAGCCCCGCCTCGATGAGTCCGCAGCAGGGTTCGACGCGGGATCCGATGGCGTCTGGGATGCCGCCTACGCGCTGGAGTTCATGCGTCGGAACGTGAACATGTCCGACGAGTTCGTGCGATTCGAAGTCAACCGCTATCTGGGCTGGCCGGGGCAGGCGCCCTCCTACAAGGTCGGACAGCGCATCTGGGAGCAGGTCCGCGACCAGTACCGGGCCGCAGAGGGAGCGGCCTTCGACATCAAGCGGTTCCACAAGCGCGCCCTCGACCTGGGCGGCGTCGGCCTGGACACGCTGCGCACGGCGCTTCTCGGCTGATCGTCATGGCGGACACGTCCCTGCCGAGCCGCTCTTCCCTCTCCGCTCGTCTCGATGATCTGCCGCTCACCCGCCGTCACCTGCGCGTCCTGACCGGCTCAGGGATCGGCTGGGCGCTGGACGCGATGGACGTCGGGCTCATCTCCTTCATCCTCGCGGCCCTCGCCCAGCAATGGGATCTCACCAAGACGGAGACCGGCTGGATCGCCTCCGCCGGCTTCGTCGGCATGGCACTCGGCGCGAGCCTCGGCGGCCTGCTCGCCGACCGCCTCGGACGACGCCAGGTGTTCGCTCTCACCCTGCTCGTGTACGGCATCGCCACGGGGGCGAGCGCGCTGGTGGGCGGCATCGCGATCCTCCTGGTGCTCCGCCTCCTCGTCGGACTCGGGCTCGGGGCCGAGCTGCCCGTCGCCTCGACCTATGTGAGCGAGCTCGCGCCGAGCCGCATCCGCGGCCGCCTGATCGTCATCCTCGAGGCGTTCTGGGCGATCGGATGGACCGCCTCCGCCCTGATCGGGTTCTTCGTCATCCCGGCATCCCCCGACGGATGGCGCTGGGCGTTCGCACTGGGTGCCGTGCCGGCGGTCTACGCCATCGTCGTTCGGTGGAGCCTCCCCGAGTCCCCGCGCTGGCTCGCAGGCCGGGGACGTCTCGCCGAGGCGGAGCGCATCGTGGAGTCCTTCGAAGCGGACGCGGGCACGGTGGCGACGCCGGCGATCCGCAGGGAACCGTCGTCGCGCGCGACCGCACGCGCCCGACTCACGACCCTGTGGAATGCGGAGTTCCGGGTGCGCACAGCCTGTCTCTGGCTCGTCTGGTTCACGGTGAACTTCGCCTACTACGGCGCCTTCATCTGGATACCCAGCATCCTCGTCGACGCGGGCTACGATCTCGTCAGCTCCTTCCGGTTCACCCTGCTCATCACACTCGCGCAGCTGCCCGGATACGCGGTCGCGGCCTGGCTGATCGAGGTATGGGGCCGCCGTACGACGCTGTGCGTCTTCCTCCTCGGCTCCGGCGTCGCCGCGATGCTGTTCGGGACGGCGACGGGGGAGGGCGCGATCATCGCCAGCGGTATGGCGCTGTCGTTCTTCAACCTGGGCGCCTGGGGCGCGCTGTACGCTGTGACGCCGGAGATCTATCCGACCTCCCTGCGGGCGACAGGAGCAGGGTGGGCGGCCGGAGCGGGCCGCATCGCCTCCGTGATCGCCCCGCTGCTCGTCCCCGTGGTGCTCGCCCGGGCCGGCGCCGGCACGCTGTTCGTGATCTTCGCGTGCTGCTTCGCCGTGGCGGCCGTCGCCGTCTGGGGCGTCGGGGATCGCCGCGGGCAGGCGCTCGACGACCGCTGACGACGGCGCGCACCATCTGTTCAGGCGCAATAGGCTGGAGGGGTGAGTGCAGTCAGGTTCGTCGCCATCGGCGACTCCTTCACCGAGGGCGTCGGAGATGAGCTGCCGGACGGCCGTGTGCGCGGCTGGGCGGACATCGCCGCGCAGGGCTGGGCGGATGCTGCGGGCCAGCCGATCGCGTACGCGAACCTCGCGATCCGGGGGAAACTCGCCTGGCCGATCGTCGAGCAGCAGCTCGAGCCCGCCCTGGCCCTGCATCCGACCCATCTGTCCTTCAACGGCGGCGGCAACGACATGCTGCGGCCGCGCGCGGACATCGAGCACATCGCGGACGCGTTCTCCCGTGTGCTGCGCCGCTGCGATGAAGAGGGCGTGACCATGATCCTCCTGTCCGGCGCCAATCCCGCCGGCCAGCTGCCGATGGGGTCGCTCGTGCAACGCCGTGGCGACGCCCTCTCGTACGCGGTGCTGCGGCGGATCGAGCACCGTCCTGACGTGATCCGCGCCCTGAACTGGCCTGATCGCGAGCTCGCACGGCCGCCGTACTGGTCGGAGGACCGGCTGCACATGAACGCGGCGGGCCATCACCGGGTCGCCGCGCGCGTGCTGCACGGTCTCGGCTACGAGGCGCCGGAGCAGTGGTGGTCACCGGCTGATCCCCCGCCCGGAGGACTGTCGGGCCTCGCCTACTATCGCGCCCACGTCGGCCCTTGGGTGAAGCGGCGGATCGCCGGCACCTCTTCGGGTGACGGGCGCGCTGCCAAGCATCCGGCCTGGGTCGAGCTGGTGCCGCGGTGACGGCCGCGACCGGCCGCCGTCTGCCTCGTCGCACCGTCCAGCTGCTCATCGGGCTCTTCCTCTACGGAATCGGCATAGCCTTCATCGTCCGCGGCCAGATCGGCGCCGCGCCATGGGATGTCCTGACACAGGGGATCGCGACCCATGTGCCGCTGAGCTTCGGCGTCATCACGATCCTCACGAGCGTCGTCGTCCTGGTGCTCTGGATACCCCTTCGGCAGAGGCCCGGCATCGGCACCCTCATGAACGCGCTTCTCGTCGGACCATCGGCGGACGTCGGCTTCGCTCTGATTCCGGCAGGGCAGCCGCTCTGGGTGCGGATCGGGTTCTTCGTCGTCGGCCTGGTCGTGCTCGCGGCGGCGACCGGGCTGTACATCGGCGCGCAGTTCGGCCCCGGGCCGCGCGACGGGCTGATGACCGGACTCCACCGGCGCACGGGATGGCCGATCTGGGCGGTGCGCACCGGGCTCGAGGTGACCGTCGTCGCGGTCGGCTGGCTGCTCGGCGGAGATGTGGGCATCGGCACGCTCGCCTTCGCCCTGCTGGTGGGACCGCTGTGCCAGCTCTTCCTGCGGATCTTCGCGATCCGGCTCGACACGGCCGCAGGCGGTGCGCCCGGAACCGGTCGCACCGAGAAGGCGCAGGCATCGTGAACGACTTCGAGCTCTCACGGATCCCGGCAGGTTCCGTGACGCTGCACGATGCTCGGCGGCGCCTGCAGCGCACGGTCGATCTGGAGACCTTCGAGATCGGCGTCTACGCGGTGACGGAGGAGCAGTTCGCCGAGGTGCTCGGCATCGCCGCCCGTCATCCACGCCGGCCCGCGGCCGATCTGAGCTGGTTGCGCGCCGTGCGGTTCTGCAACGCCGCATCCGAATGGGAGGGGCTGGATCCCGCCTACTCCTTCGACGGCGAGAGCGTTACCTGGCACATCGACAGCGACGGCTATCGTCTTCCCACCGAGGCCGAATGGGAGTATGCCTGCCGGGCCGGGTCGACAGGACCGCACTACGGTCCGCTCACAGACGTGGCATGGACGAGCGCGGATGGCGTGCGTCACCCTCAGGATGTCGGCGGGAAGCTTCCGAACCTGCACGGTCTCTTCGACACCCTCGGAAACGTCTGGGAGTGGTGCTGGGATCTTCTCGACCCGGCGCGCTACGACGAGTACCGCGTGTTCCGCGGCGGCGGCTTCGATGACGACGCGTGGAGCGCTCGTGCCTCGGTCCGGCGCGGAGGAGCACCGCGCATGCACCATGAGGACGTCGGCATGCGGCTCGCGCGCGGGGCATTCGACACGACGGAGGCGGCGCAGGGCTGGTCGGCAGCCGCCGACAGCGGGCGAGCGGCCTTCGACGGTCCGGCGCCGCAGGGCTGGACTCCACGACGATGATCTTCCAGGAGAGGGATCCCATGACCTACGACTTCGCCCCGATCATCAGCCAGGGGCGCGTGGCCGATCGCACCGACGGCGCCCTGCGCGGCGCGCTCACGGCGGGAACGGCGCTGGCGGCCTACCTCGGACGGGAGCCCGTCGTGGTCGGCTCGCCATCGCCGGCGCGCATCGACGACTGGAGGGCGGCGCTGCCCGAAGCCTCCGAGACGCTCCGGGCGCTGCGCGCCGCGGTCACGGCCTCCCTGGACGCAGGAGCGGTGCCTCTCCTCGTGGCGAACACGTGCGCGGCCAGCCTCGGCACCCTTCCCACCGCCGCGGCCCGCCATCCGGATGCCGTGGTGCTGTGGATCGATGCGCACGGCGACTTCAACACTCCCCGGACGACGGAGTCGGGATATCTCGGCGGTATGGTGCTCGCCGCCGCCTGCGGCCTCTGGGACAGCGGACACGGCGCGGGGCTCGCCCCGGAGCGGGTGATCGTGGTCGGCGGACGAGACATCGACCCCGCGGAGGCCGAGCTGCTCTCGGATGCCGGCGTCACGGTCCTCCCTCCCGCGGAGAGCACGCCGGAGCGCATCGCCGCCCTGGTCGACGGCCGACACGTCTGGATCCACGTCGACTGGGATGTTCTCGAGCCCGGGTTCGTCCCCGCGGCCTATCGCGTGCCGGAGGGGCTCCTGCCGCATCAGATCGCGGACATCTTCGCCGCGCTTCCCGCCGGGAGCCTCAAGGGCCTCGAGCTCGCCGAGTTCGAGGACGGGGACTCCGAGATTCCGTCGCGTGTGAGCGTGGAGCTGATCCTGGAGACCTTCCAAGCCCTGCGGCGCTGATCGACCGCGGCGTGCGAAGCTCCGGCGTCTCCGTGTCAACCCCATGGCGGATCATCCCCGTGCCGTCGAGGCTGTGAGGCATCGGCGCTCCGGCGTCGGGGCGGGATGGGCCCGTCCGGGAAGGAGCTCTCATGAGCATCGGAACCGGGATCGCACTCTTCGTCATCGGCGCGATCCTCGCCTTCGCCATCGATGTCGAGGTGGAATGGGCGGATCTCGACCTGATCGGCTACATCCTCATGGGTGCAGGCGTGGTCGTGTTCCTCGTCGGGATCATCCTGATGGCGCGACGTCGCCGTACCGACGTGGTCACGCGGACGGCCGTCGATCCGGCCGCAGGGGAGCAGGTCACCCGGCGGGCGACCCGCACCGATGACCCGGGGTCGGTCTGAGCCGACCGCGCCTCAGGACATCGGCCGGACCATGTACCTGCCCGGATCCTCCAGGACCTCGAACCCGTACTGCGCGTAGAGCCCCTGAGCGTCGGCGGTCGCCAGCAGCATCCGGCGCAGCCCCAGGGGAGCGAGGTCGGTGAGGATGCCGGCGATGAGCTGCTTTCCGACGCCATGCCCGCGCGCGGCCGGATCGACGAACACGTCGCAGAGCCAGGCGAACGTGGCGCCGTCGGTGACGACCCTGGCGTAGGCGCGCTGAGCCCCCGACGCCTCCTCCCAGACGCCGTAGTTGCGCGATCCGTCGATGGCCGCATCCTGGACGGCACGCGGTCGTCCGCGCGCCCAGTACGACTGCTCGCTCAGCCACGCGTGGACCTGAGCGCGGTCGATCCGTGCATCGTCCTGCGCGAACACGTGGTTCATGGTCTGCTCCTGTCCGGGTCGAGGCCCATGCGGATGCGTGTGCGCTTGCGCTCGACCACGATGAATGCGCTGCCAAGCAGCCAGAGCGGAATCTGTGCGAGGAACGCGATGCGGAACGCCTCCAGCGAATAGGTGTCCGGTGTTCCTGCGCCTTGCACATCCAAGGCGAGGCCGATGAGGAAGACCGCGATGAGGGCGGCGATGAATCCGCCGGCGTTCGTGACGCCCGTCGCCGTGCTCAGGCGATGCGAGGGATTGTGCGTGCGTGCGTGATCGAAGGCGATCATGGATGCCGGGCCGCCGGTCGCGAGCGCCACCGCGAGCGCATAGAGGAGCCAGACCGGCGCCGGACCGGGCAGGACGATGATCACGAGCCACGCGAGCAGCTGGACGGCCACCGCGGGAAGGACGAGCGCGCGCGAGCGGTGCAGGGGCAGCCGCCGGGAGAGATCTCCGATGACCGGGCCGAGCACCATGCCCGCGACGACGTACACCGAGACGATCGTCGCGGCCTGAGCCGTCGAGAGCCCCTCGCCCGCGGTCAGGAACGGCATTCCCCAGAGCAGGATGAACGCCGTGCCGGCGAAGGGCGTGGTGAAGTGCGACCAGAAGGCGAGACGCGTCCCCGGATGCGCCCAGGCCGCGCGGATCCCGACACCGGTGTCGATGGAGCTCGTCACGACGCGGACCACGCCGGTGTCGGTGTTGACGCTCACGTCGGCGGTCTGCTCCGGCGGATGGTTGCGGATGATCGCGAAGACGAGGATCGCGAACAGCAGGCCGAGCCCTGCGATGCTGCCGAACGTGATCGTCCAGGTCGTCGCGTGCAGGAGCCCAGCGAGCGGGATCAGCGCCACGAGCTGGCCTGCCTGGCCGACGATGCCGGTGAGCTGCACCATGATAGGCCCGCGCTGGGCGGGGAACCAGGTCGCGACGAGACGCAGGACGGCGGGGAACACGGCCGCATCGCCGGCGCCGAGCAGGATGCGGGCGACGAGGGCGACGCCGATGCTGGGGGAGAGGGCCATGGTGAGCTGCCCCGCCGCCATGAGCACCATGCCGAGGGCGATGATCGGGCGGGAGCCGTGCTTGTCGAGGAGGATGCCGATCGGGATCTGCATGCCGCCGTAGACGGCGAGCTGGACGACGGCGAACAGGGACAGCGTCGATGCGTCTGCATGGAACCGCTCGGCAGCGTCGACGCCGACGGCGCCGAGCGAGGTGCGGTTGGCGATCGCCAGGACGTAGGCGGCGACGCCGACCGACCAGATCAGCCAGCCCCGCCACCCCGGAGTGGACGCGGAGGAGGCGGGTATCGCGGTCACCCCTCTACGCTACTCCCGGCCGGCTCCGGCATCCGCTTCCCGAGCACGTGCAGGGTCGTGCCGTCGCTCCTCGTCTCTGCGACGATCGACTCCCATCCGAGGGAGGCGTAGAGGCGACGTGCGGGGACGGCGTCCTGATGGCAGCCGAGGACCGCGGTGGGGTAGGGGAGGGCGGCGACGACGGCGGTCATGAGCGCCCGCGCGACGCCCGCGCGGCGGTGGGAGGGCGAGACGGCGAGCTCGGCGACGGAGAAGCACTCCTCGCCGAGCCACTGGGTGCGCTGGTCCTCGGACATCAGCGGTGCGATCCGGTCGCGCCACCAGTCGCCGGCCGCGATTCCCGTTCCCAGCACGAGCCCGACGAGCTCGGGGCCGTCCCAGGCGAGCAGCAGCCGGAACTCCGGTTTGGTGCGCGCATAGCGCCGGATGCGTTCGAGGACCGAGGCGCGGCTCGCCGCGACGTCATCGCCGTATGGCGGCTCCGCGAAGGTCTCGGCGTAGAGATCGGCTGCCTGCGCGAGCTGATCGTCGGCGCCGTCCCAGGAGGATATGCGGATGCCGGTCATGCGAGAGCCGCGATGAGGAGGGAAGGGAGCACGATGCCGATCCTTCCTGCCCTGGCGCCTCAGGCATCGCGCGCCACGCCCGCGTCCGCGAATCTGTCGTTCACGCCCCTATGCTGGGCTGGTGTCCGGGAGCCGTCGGCGTGCGACCGCCGTCGTGATCGATCGCGATCGAGTGCTCGTCATCCGACGAGTGCGCGATGGTGTGAGTTATGCCGTTCTGCCCGGGGGAGGCGTCGAGCCGGGGGAGAGCGCGGAGGATGCCTGTCTTCGGGAGCTGGCGGAGGAGACAGGCCTGCGAGGACGCATCCTCCGCCCGCTTCCTCCGCACGACCAGGACGAGGTCTGCTTTCACGTCGCCGCATCGGGCGCTCTGGCGCTCGGCGGCCCTGAACGCCGGCGGTCCGCCGAGGACAACGTCTACGAGCCGACGTGGCTGCCCCTCGATGAGATCGCCGGGATAGGCCTGGTGCCGGCATCGGCGCTCGATGCGATCGCGGCCGTGAGCGATAGATGACGATCCTCGCCGCTCCTGGCCTCAGGGAGCATGCGGATGCGGACCCATAGCGTCCTGTTTCCGGTCGTCCGTTGCAAGAATGTCTTCCATGGACGATGGATACGGAACGCACAAGAGATCGAAAGGCCCCTCGCACTCGTCGCCTCGCTCCGGCGCGCGAGCCGCTGAGATGGCACGGAACATCGCCAGGAATCTGACACCGTCGCCTCCGAAGGGCCTCCATCCGGCCTTGATCCCGGGCGTCGGCGTCGAGCAGACCAATCGTGTCTATCGCACCGACTGGCTCGTGTTCGGCGCGGCGGCGGCGTTCACCGTCGCGTTCATCGGCTGGGGGGTCTTCGGCGGCGACAGCCTGTCCGACACGGCTTCGGCCGTCCTCGGCTGGGTCGTGAAGTACACCGGCGTCTTCTTCACGACCGTCGCCACGGCGATCCTGCTCTTCATGCTGTTCCTCGGCGTCAGCGCCTACGGACGCATCCCGCTCGGCCGGGACGACGAGGATCCGGAGTTCTCGATGTTCTCGTGGATCTCCATGCTGTTCGCCGCCGGCATGGGGATCGGGCTCGTGTTCTGGGGCGCCGCCGAGCCGCTGACCTTCTTCGCGGATCCGCCGCCGGGAACGGTGGAAGGCGGAACCCTCGAGGCGATGATGACCAGCCAGGCGCAGGTCCTGTACCACTGGGGTCCGCAGGCGTGGGCGTTCTACGCCCTCGTCGGCGCCGCCATTGCGTACAGCTCGTTCCGGCGCGGGCGCACGCCGCTGATCTCGTCGATCGTCGCGCCGCTGCTGGGGGAGCGACGGACGACCGGTCCCCTCGGACGCACGATCGACATCTTCTCGATCATCGTGACGCTCTTCGGCACCGCGGCGTCGCTCGGGCTCGGCGCGCTGCAGATCGGGCACGGCGTCGAGCTCGTCTCGGGCCTCGGCGAGGTCGGCAACGGCATCCTCATCGGCGTCATCGCCGTGCTCACGGCGTGCTTCATCGCCTCGGCGGCCTCCGGGGTGTCGAAGGGGATCCAGGCGCTGTCGAACATCAACGCCGTCGCCGCGATCATCCTGTCGCTGTTCGTGTTCTTCGTGGGACCGACGCTGCTCATCGTCAACGCGATTCCGGCGATCGCCTTCGAGTTCCTGAAGGATCTGCCGCAGATGATGGGCCGGACGGCCGCACAGGGGGAGGCCGCCGAGCAGTTCCTCGCCTCCTGGACGATCTTCTACTGGGCGTGGTGGATCTCCTGGTCGCCCTTCGTCGGCATGTTCATCGCGAAGATCTCCCGGGGGAGGACGATCCGGCAGTTCGTGCTCGTGGTCATCCTCGTCCCCTCCCTCATCTCGGTCGTCTGGTTCGCGATCTACGGCACGACGGCGATCGATCAGCAGATGAACGGAGCCGCGCTGCCGACGACGCCCGCCGAGGACGTGCTCTTCGGCGTCCTGGCGAACCTGCCGTGGACGGCCGTCACCGACATCGTGCTGATGATCCTCATCGCGATCTTCTTCATCACGGGGGCGGACTCGGCATCCCTGGTGATGGGGACGATGTCGCAGCAGGGGCGTCCTGAGCCTCGCCGGTGGGTCACCGTGACCTGGGGAACGCTCGTCGGGGTGATCGCCGCCGTGCTGCTCGTCTCGGGGGAGGAGGGGAGCGGGCTGAGGGCGCTGCAGAACGTCACCATCATCGCGGCGCTGCCGTTCGCGATCATCATGGTGTTCATGATGATCGCACTGATGAAGGACCTGCGACGCGATCCGATGATCCTCCGGGACAGGTATGCACGACACGCGCTTCGCCACAGCGTGCGCACCGGGCTCTCGGAGTTCGGCGACGACTTCGCGCTCGTTCCTGCGGAGTACGATCACTCGCAGGACGATCATCCTTGGGTCGAGGCGCGGGGCGACGCGGCTCTCGCCGAGATCTTCGAGACGGCTGCCCTGCCGATCATCGACGACCCGCCGGAGGTGAGTCCTGCGAAGGACGACGCCATGCCGGGCGACGTGACAACGGATGCCGGCTCCGACGACGAGACCGCGGCGAGAGGATCATGATGCATGCTGTGCTCGAGTACACGTATGGCGACGACTACCTGACGGCCAGGGAGACGTTTCGCGCCGATCATCTTCGCGCTGCATGGGCGGCGGTCGAACGCGGGGAGCTGCTGCTCGGCGGAGCCGTGGGGGAGGGGCCGTTCAGCGGCCTGCTGGTCTTCCAGGGGGAGAACGCGCTGGAGGCGGCTCGGACCTTCGCCGCGGACGATCCCTATGTCGTCCACGGCGTCGTGACGTCCTGGACCGCACGCGTCTGGACGACCGTCGTGGGGGAGGACCCTGCGACGCCGGTGAGACCGTGATGGCGATCGCGTTCGAGAACGTCGGCATCGCGGTCGAGGACATCGAGGCCGCCATCGCCTTCTTCACCGATCTCGGTCTCACGGTCGTCGGCCGGGACGAGGTGAGCGGCGAATGGGCGGCGACGGCCGTCGGCCTCGACGGCAATCACGCGAGGATCGCCCTGCTCCAGACTCCCGGCGGGGAGGGGCGCCTCGAACTCTTCGAGTACATCCATCCGGAGGCGATCCCCATGCCGCCGACGCGCCCGAACGAGATCGGGATGCACCGGGTCGCCTTCTCCGTGGATGACATCGATGCGGCGCTGGGGATCGCCGCGCGGCACGGATGCCACCCGCTCCGCGGCGTTGCGAACTATCAGGACGTGCACAAGCTCACGTACCTGCGCGGACCCAGCGGCATCCTCGTGATGCTCGCGCAGGATCTCACGAAGGGCTGACGCGGTCGCGAGATCGCGGCTCAGGCCGGTGCTTCCCACGACGCCGTGTACCGCCAGAAGAGCCGCCGACGCATGCGGATGCCGGGAAGGCATTTCGTGCGCCACGACGCGTATCTCCTCCAAACTGTCCATCGCTTCCGAGACCGGTGCGCGCATGTGCGTCGGCAGCCGGGAGGCATGTGACGGATGGCGAACGAATCCGACAATCGGATTGAGCACGAGGGATGCCCACGAACGCCACATATCCTTCGGAGTCACGCGTATGATCCCGACGATCACTAGCCACCCGCCGGGTCGAAGGGCGAAACGCGCTTCACGAGGCGTCTCCTCCAGAGCCATCTGGGTGCAGTGAGGCGAAGAAGGCGATCAGATCGTACGCCTGAGCCCGATCCTGTCCGAACGCGCGTCGCTCGATGCGGACGGTCGGAGAGCCCTGCGTGGTTCTTGCGGCGATCGCTGCAGTCGTCGAGTCCGGCTCGATCCCGATCACGGTCGGGAACCGCATTCCCAGTCGTCTGGCGAGGTTCCCCGCGATCGTCGAAGACGTCTTGTCGGAGTCGACAGGACGGAAGGGAAATAGCTGCCAGGCTCATGCGTGATCGGTGACACGCCCGATCATCCGATGGCGACGCGAGCATGTTCGCCGCAGACGGGTGAACCGGGTGTCGTGGCGCATCGGTTCTGACGGATTGACCCGTTCCGGTGCCCATCCATCAGAACATCGCGTCGTTGGCATATTTGAATGATACGACATGTATGTCGTATCATTCAAATATGCCAACGACCACGACTAGTGAACTCGAGCAGTTGCGGTTTCTGATCCTGGCCGCCCAGCGCGAGGGCAACCGCAGCCTTGCGACCGCCCTCAGTCCGCTCGGGCTCACACCTGCCCAGGCCGAGGCCCTTCGAGTCCTCGACGACCACGGACCGCTGAGCCTCACCGGGCTCGGCGAGCTGCTGGTGTGCGAGTCGGGGACGAACCCGAGCCGGCTCGTCGCCCGACTGATTGAGAAGGGACTCGTCGAACGACGCACCGACAGTCATGACGCCCGGCAGATCCTCCTCAGCCTCACCCCCACAGGGACGGACGCGGGGGCGGAGACGAAGCGCGTCGAGCACCATCTGTACGCGCGGATGGCTGAGTCGCTGGAAGGCGCCGAACTCCGCCCGCTCATCTCCGCCCTGGAAGCGCTCGTGCACGGCACGCAAGCCGGAGACGCGATCACACGCCGCAACCCCAATGCGACAGGAACAGAGCACCCATGAACCAGGCAACCGGGACCATGATCCTCGACGCGCCGATCAGGCCGGTCCGCGACACCCTGCTCGCAGCCACGCGACTTCCGGAATGGAATCCCGCATTCGTCCGCGTCTCGGGAATCGACCCAGCCGTCCGCGGTGCCGAGTACGCCCTCGAGGCCATCCGAGGACTGCGCGGGAAGCTCACCTACACACAGACCGAGTCCTACACGATCGCGTTCTCCTGGGAGGTGCCGCTCCTCAGCGAGACTGGACTCTGGCAGCTTGCCGAGCCCAGTCCAGGACGAACGCTCGTAACCCACACTGTCGAACGACGCGGCGCGCTCGCCATGGCCCTTGTACATACGCTCGGCACCCTTCCCGGGCTCAGGCTGGAACGGCTCTCGGAGCGGCTGAGCGGAGCACTCGGCACGCTCCCGTCCGTCCACGAGTGAGCGCAGCCCGATTCGGCGGTCGCTATTTACCTCATGGTCGATCGAGGTAACCGCGACTCTTGTCGACCCGAACAGCAGCGCCGATGCTTCTCGGTACTCCCACTCGCTACGAGAAGAAGACATGTGTCGTCACGCGTTTTGCGCGCTGTGCAACGGTTTGCCCCTCGAACGTCGCTTCTTTGCGCGCTCTTGCGCGAGCGGGTTTCGTGACGGATCGCACTGAGGACGATGAACGCGACGGCCTCGCGTACCTGGTATCCGCGCGGACCGTTGGTACGCCAACCCAGGAGAGTCGCGCCGACCAGCATATTCGCATCTACGAGAACATGTCACCCTTGAACTGACATAATGTGCATTATCGGCGGTATCGCTTGCGAGGCCTTACAAGGTGCTCCATCGCGTTGCCTGATCCGGTCCGGGGCGCGCGCACACACACCGGCGTTCGCCGGTCATGCCGATCTCGATACGGAGTTCATCCGTCTGGCGTGAGTGAGACCACCGTACCCGCGGTCAGACCCGCGTCGAGACAGTCCAGGATCCTATCCAGATCGCTTTCGTCGTCGCTCTTGTACTCGAAATACAGGTACGGAAAAGGCTCCGTCGTCCGGAGTATGGACGGCTGGTCCACGGCAGGGTCGGCGAGACACGCGTCGGGTGCCGTTGCCGGTGACCAATCGGCGATCTCGATCGCGTCGGCGTCTCCGTACGCCCAACGGACTATCCGCACCGGTTCGATGGACTGACCCCCGTCGTCGTCGACGAGACCTTCGGTGTTGACGTACTCGATGAGTATCTGGAACTGGATCGTCTGGTTCGCGCCGGTCGCGTCGATCTCGTCGCCATCGACGACGGTTCCACGCCAGAAGGCTGGGCGGAACGCTTCAGCAGTGACGCGGAACGACAGGTTCGCCTCTGCGCCCCCGCCCGTTATCGGCATGTGGGCTGCGATCTCCCGTTGCCCTGGGTAGTGGGACATGAGATCGCGCACCATGCTTCCCGGGACGTAGGGCACCTCGTCTCCGGCGAGCTCCTCATCGATGATCGCCGCGCTCTCCTGCATGGTGCGCGCATCCGGGATCACCGCGATCTGGGTCCACGTCATCCAGCACCGATACCCGAGATCCTCGTTCTTGAACCACCAGTTCTCAACCGTGCCGCAGTCGTCGGTCACGTCATCGCCGAGAACGAGCACCCGGTCTGAGAGCTCCAGCTGTGAACGCACGAAGGCGACGCGATCCTGCGCATCTTCCCGTGCCGCTCTGATCTCCGGATCGTCCGGGCTGTGGCTCGGGCCGGTGTTCACCGCACACGCGGCCAGGAGCAACGCCATCGCGCCTACCCCGATAAGTGCCGACGAACGCCACCGAACCACAGCCAACCCCCGAAAGAGGCTTCTCGGGCGATACGTGGATACGCCGAGATCGAACACCGGCCACCATACTCTCGTCAATCGATCGGCCGATCCTGGCCGACAGCTGTGTGCGATGAGCAACCGAATCCGCGCCATCGGCGGACGGATGCCTTCCGCAGGAACCCTCAGGCTCCGACGTACTCCGCCAGGTGCTGCCCGGTCAGCGTCGCCTTCTGGGATACCAGATCCGCTGGTCTCCCCTCGAACACCACTCGGCCGCCGTCGTGTCCAGCACCGGGGCCGATGTCGATGATCCAGTCGGCGTGCGCCATCACCGCCTGGTGGTGCTCGATGACGATGACCGTCTTCCCAGCATCCACGAGACGATCCAGCAGCCCCAGGATCTTGTCGACGTCGGCGAGATGCAGGCCCGTCGTCGGCTCGTCGAGGACGTAGACGTCCCCCTTCTCCCCCATCTGGATCGCCAGCTTCACCCGCTGGCGCTCACCGCCCGACAGCGTCGAGAGCGGCTGGCCGAGGGACAGGTAGCCGAGTCCGACGTCCTCGAGTCGCCCGAGGATCGACACGGCGGCCGGGATCTTCGCCTCGCCCTCCGAGAAGAACGCCCTCGCCTCGGCCACCGGCAGGTCGAGCACCTCGGTGATGTCCTTCCCCGCGAGCCTGTACTCCAGAACCGCCGCCTGGAAGCGCTTGCCGCCGCAGTCCTCGCAGGGCGTCTCGATCGTGTCCATGAAGCCGAGCTCGGTGATGATGACGCCCGAGCCCTTGCACGTCGGGCAGGCCCCCTCGGAGTTCGCGCTGAACAGCGCCGGCTTCACGCCGTTCGCCTTCGCGAACGCCTTGCGGATCGGCTCCAGCAGTCCGGTGTACGTCGCCGGATTGCTGCGCCGAGAGCCCTTGATCGCGCTCTGATCGATCGTGACGACTCCCTCTCGCGGCGCGACGGATCCGTGGATGAGCGAGCTCTTGCCCGAACCGGCGACGCCGGTGACGACGGTCAGTACGCCGGTCGGGATGTCGACATCCACGTTCTGCAGGTTGTTCGCGTCTGCGCCGCGGATCTCGATCGCCCCGTCCCCCGCGCGCACGACCTCCTTCAACGCCGCCCGATCATCCAGATGCCGCCCGGTCAGCGTCCCGCTCGCGCGCAGGCCCTCGATCGTCCCCTCGAAGCAGATCTCCCCGCCCGCGCTTCCCGCGCCGGGACCCAGGTCGACCACACGATCGGCGATCGCGATCATCTCGGGCTTGTGCTCCACCACGAGCACGGTGTTGCCTTTGTCGCGCAGTTGGAGAAGGAGCGTGTTCATACGCTGGATGTCGTGCGGATGCAGGCCGATCGACGGCTCGTCGAAGACGTACGTGACGTCCGTCAGCGCCGATCCGAGGTGGCGGAGCATCTTGATCCGCTGTGCCTCTCCCCCGCTCAGCGTGCCGGACGGCCGCTCCAGGCTGAGATATCCGAGCCCGAGGGTGACAAAGGCGTCCAGGTTGGCGCGCAGCGCGTCGAGCAGCGGGCCTGCGCCGGCGAGGTCGAG
The DNA here is from genome assembly GCF_054780175.1 of Microbacterium tumbae. Classification (NCBI taxonomy): domain Bacteria; kingdom Bacillati; phylum Actinomycetota; class Actinomycetes; order Micrococcales; family Microbacteriaceae; genus Microbacterium; species Microbacterium tumbae. The sequence goes on along the minus strand of NZ_BAAGWV010000002.1, from coordinate 397,746 downwards.
TCCGCGCACCCACTGCGCGAGATCCGTCACCTGCATCCGGCACGCGTCCGCGATGCTGAGCCCCAAGATCTTCGATGAGCGCGCGCCCTCCGTGAGCCTCGTGCCGTCGCATTCCGGGCAGGTCGCGAACGTCGCGACCCGCTCGACGAAGGCGCGGATGTGCGGCTGCAGCGCGTCGAGATCCTTCGACAGCATCGCCTTCGTGATCTTCGGTATCAGGCCTTCGTAGGTCATGTTGATGCCCGAGATCTTGACCTTGGTCACCTCGCCGTAGAGGAAGAGCTGACGCTGCTTCTCGCTGAAGGAGGCGACCGGCCTGTCCGCGGGGTAGAAGCCGGACTCCGAGAACCCCTTCACCATCCAGCCGTCCGGGGTGTAGCCGGGCACCATGATCGCGCCCTCGTTCAGCGACTTCGACTCGTCGACGATCTGCGCGAGATCGAGGTCGGACACCGCTCCCCTGCCCTCGCAGCGGGGGCACATGCCGCCGAGGTAGATCGCGTCCTTGACGATCTTCTTCTCGCCCTTCGGCCCGGTCATCACACCGCTGGCCTTCTGGGTCGGGATGTTGAAGGAGAAGGCGGTCGGTCCGCCGACGTACGGCTCGCCCAGCTTCGAGAACAGGATGCGCAGCATCGCGTTCGCGTCCGTCACCGTGCCGACGGTCGACCGCGGATTCGCGCCCAACCGCTCCTGGTCCACGAGGATCGAGGTCGTCAGCCCTTCGAGCACGTCGACGTCCGGACGCGGGACCGAGGGCATGAAACCCTGCACGAAGGCGCTGTATGTCTCGTCGATGAGCCGGCGCGACTCCGCGGCGATCGTGTCGAAGACCAGCGAGCTCTTGCCCGAGCCGGACACGCCCGTGAAGACCGTCAGCCGACGCTTGGGCAGCTCGACGCTGACGTCCTTGAGGTTGTTCTCGCGGGCGCCCTGCACGCGGATGAGATCGTGGTTGTCGGCGAGGTGCGTCATCGAGGACCTTTCGTGGTCAGGCGGCCTGGTTGATGCGGAGGAGGTTTCCCGCGGGATCGCGGAAAGCACAGTCTCGCACGCCGTAGGGCTGGTCCATCGGCTCCTGGACGACATCGGCTCCTGATGCCGCGAGGCGGTCGAACAGGGCGTCCAGGTCGTCGACGGCCAGCGTGAGCGCACCGTAGCTGCCCTTGGCGATGAGCTCGAGGATCGTCCGCCGCTCCTCATCGGTGATGCCGGGGTCGGTGGCCGGCGGATGCAGCACGACGGAGGTCTCCGGCTGGCCGACAGGCCCGACGGTGAGCCAGCGCATCCCCTCGTAGCCGACGTCGTTGCGGACTTCGAAGCCCAGGGCATCGCGGTAGAAGCCGAGCGCCGCCTCGGCGTCGGTGTGCGGGAGGAAGGCGTAGTGAATGGTGATCTTCATGGCTTCACCCTAGGATCCGCGGACGGGGCGCGCTTCTTGATTCCTGATCGGTCTGGCGACGTGCTTGACATGGAAGTTCGGGATGCCGGACACGTCGGCCGCGTGCTCGGCGTAATGGCTCGGCGGGACGCCGACGAGCTCGGTGAACCGTGTGCTGAACGATCCGAGGGACGAGCATCCGACCTCGAAGCACACCTCTGTCACGGACAGGTCGCCGCGCCTCAGCAGCGCCATCGCGCGTTCGATCCTCCTCGTCATGAGGTACGCGTACGGCGACTCCCCGTAGGTCTGCCTGAAGAGTCTGCTCAGGTGCCCGGAGGAGACGTGGACGCCGCGCGCGAGCGCCTCGAGGTCGAGCGGCGAGGCGTACTCGCGGTCGATCCGGTCGCGCACGCGACGCATCATCGTCAGGTCGCGCAGACGAGCATCCTCGGTCACGCAGACGATCCTCGCACGCAGGGGGGACATCCGCATGAACGAGGATGACGGACGACGGACAGAACCCCTGTCGCGCAGCCGGGGCCCGCGCTACGCTGAACGCGACCTTCACAGGTTCCTCCCAGAAAGGCGGTATCCCCCATGTCGGACGCGCTCGACGAAGCGAAGTCGATCTTCCGCTCTCTCCGCATCACCCTGGCGATCTCCGGCGTCCTCGCGCTCATCGCGGGAATCGTCGTGCTCGTATGGCCGGCCAAGTCCGCAGTGATCGTCACCGCCATCCTGGCGTCGTACCTCATCATCGCCGGCATCGTGTACATCGGGCTCGGCATCTTCTCCGGGAAGGGCGGCGGATGGGCCCGCGTCGGCCACGTCGTGCTCGGCCTGCTCTACATCGTCGCCGGCGTCATCGCATTCGCGAATCTCGCCGCGGCCGCCGCGACCCTCGCGATCGTGGTCGTGGTCTTCATCGGCGTCAGCTGGATCGTCGACGGCATCGTCGCGCTCACTCTCCTCGGCCAGGACGGATCGCGGGTCTGGACACTGCTCTACGCGCTGCTCAGCGTGATCGCCGGCGTCTACGTGATCTTCAACGTGCTCGCCGCCGGTCTCGTGCTCTGGATCTTCCTCGGCGTCTCGCTCGTCGTGCTGGGCGTCGCACAGATCATCCGCGCCGTCACGATCGGCCGGGGAGCGAAGTCGATCGTCGTGGAGGCGAAGGAGGGGCTCGGCGCGGAGTGAGCCGTGCCCCGGCTCACTCCGCGCTGAACGACGAGATGTCGCCGACCAGCCGGGTGTTGTCCTCCGGGATCGGATCGATCGCCGCCTGCGCGACCTCGGCCGCGAACTCCGCCACGTTGTAGAGCTTTCCGGCACCCTCACGACGCGCGGAGATGGCGCCGGGGTTCGCGCGCTCCAGCAGCGTCGCCGTGATCGTGCCCTCGATCATGTCGCCGGAGACGATCGTGAAGCCGATCCCCTTCTTCGCGAGCTCCGGGATCCGAGCGCGCAGCGCGTCCTCTCCCGCGCGCTTCGACAGCGCGACCGGCTCGTACTCCGGCATGGTCGGGGTCGTGCGGATGAAGTGCGCCTGATGGCTGGTGACGAAGACGACGCGCGAGCCCTCTCCCAGCAGCGGCAGCGCCGCGTCGAGCACGTTCAGCTGCGCGTCGCGGTTGAGCAGCAGCGCGTAGTCCTCCGCCATGCCGGACTCCATGCCGCCGGATGCGTTCAGCACCAGGACATCCAGTCGTCCGTACTCGGCGCGCACCTGCTCGATCATGCCGGCGACGGATTCTTCATCGGTGAGATCGGCGCCCACGACGAGCGCCCGGCGGCCGAGCTCCCGCAGCTGCGCTGCGAGCTTCTCGGCCCGCGGCGCCTTGTTCCGGAAGTTGATCACGACGTCGGCGCCGGCCTCGGCGAAGTAGCGGACCGTGTCGGCGCCGATGCCGCGGGAGGAACCGGTCACGAGCGCGACCTTGCCTTCGAGGGAACCTGCGGGCAGAACGTCGGTCACGGTGACTCCTTGTGATGCGGGGCGCCGCGATCGCGCGACCGAACCAGACTATCAATCCGTCCGAGCCCGCTTTCGTGCCGCGACACCGTGATAGGTTGACGGCAAAGGAGGGGTGCATGGACGATTTCTCCCTGTTCATCGAACTGATCGACCAGTGGGCCTGGATCGGCTGGCTCGTTCTGATCGCCGTCTTCCTCGTCATCGAGATGCTCACGCTCGACTTCACCTTCCTGATGCTCGCACTCGGCAGCGCCGTCGGCCTCGTCGTCGATCTCGTCGGCGTTCCGCTGTGGGTCCAGGTGCTCGTCGCGGCCGCGGCCGCGGCCGTGCTCATCTTCCTTCTGCGCCCTCCCCTGCTCAGGAGGCTCCATCGCGGCGAGGATCCGGCGAAGTCGAACGTGGACGCGCTGATCGGCCTCCGCGGCATCGCGCTGCAGGACATCACGCAGGTGTCGGGTCAGATCAAGGCGTCCAATGGCGACACCTGGACGGCCCGGGTCTCCGGAGCCTCCCCCATCCCGCAGGGCGCTCCGGTCGCGATCGTCGAGATCAACGGCGCCACCGCCATCGTCCGCCCCTCCAACGATTAGGAGAACTTCGTGAACGACTCCTCGTTCATCCCCGCCGCGATCGGATGGATCCTCGTCATCGCGGTCCTCATCTTCGTGGTGGTGACCATCGCACGGTCCATCCGGATCATCCCGCAGGCCACGGCCGGCGTGGTGGAGCGGCTGGGCCGGTATCACAAGACCCTCACCCCCGGACTGAACATCCTCGTGCCGTTCATCGACCGGCTCCGGCCGCTCATCGACATGCGCGAGCAGGTCGTCTCCTTCCCGCCTCAGCCGGTGATCACCGAGGACAACCTCGTCGTGTCGATCGACACGGTCGTCTACTTCCAGGTGACGGACGCCAGGGCCGCGACGTATGAGATCGCCAACTATCTCGGCGCGGTCGAACAGCTCACCACCACCACCCTCCGCAACGTCGTCGGCGGGCTGAACCTGGAAGAGGCGCTCACCAGCCGCGACAACATCAACGGTCAGCTGCGCGTCGTCCTCGACGAGGCGACCGGCAAGTGGGGCATCCGCGTAGGACGCGTCGAGCTCAAGGCCATCGACCCGCCCGTCTCCATCCAGGACTCGATGGAGAAGCAGATGCGCGCCGAGCGAGACCGTCGCGCCGCGATCCTGACCGCCGAGGGCACCAAGCAGTCGGCGATCCTCGAGGCAGAGGGCTCCCGTCAGGCGGAGATCCTTCGCGCGGAGGGTGACAAGCAGGCTGCAGTGCTCCGAGCCCAGGGTGAGGCGGAGGCGATCCAGAACGTCTTCACCGCCATCCATCAGGGCGCCCCGGACGACAAGCTGCTCGCCTACCAGTACCTGCAGATGCTGCCGAAGATCAGCGAAGGCCAGTCGAACAAGCTGTGGATCATCCCCAGCGAGCTCACCGAGGCGCTCAAGGGGATCGGCAGCGCGTTCACGCCCAAGTCGGGGCCTGACGGCGCTCCTGGCGCGTGACGCACCCGTACTTCACCGGCGCACGGCACCCGAGAGTCCTCGCCCACCGCGGCCTCACCGCGGCGAGTGGGGACTCCTCGGCGAGCACGGTCTGGGAGAACACGGCCGCGGCCTTCGCCGCGGCGCATGCAGCCGGAGCCGAGTACATCGAGTCGGACTGCCGGGTGACGGCAGACGGCGACATCGTTTTGTTCCACGACGAGACCCTCCAGCGGCTTCTCGGCGATCCGCGCCCCGTAGCCGAGGTGCGCACCCGTGAGCTCGCCGGCCTCCTGGCTCCCCACGGCGGCCTCCTCACCGTCGCGGAGGCTCTGGAGGCCTTCCCCGAGTCTCGCTTCAACATCGACGTGAAGACGGATGCCGCGGCCGAGCCCCTCGGCGGGATCGTCGCCTCGTATGCGCATCGCGTCCTGCTGACGAGCTTTTCGGATGCCAGACGGCGCCGTGCCGTCTCCGCGACGCTCGCCGCGGGTGCGAGCATCCGCCCCGCGACCTCCGGCGGTCGAGGCGTGATCGCCCGCGTGCGCGCTCTCGCCGCATCGCACCTCTCCCCCGCCCGCGTCCTCCGTGACGTGGACGCCCTGCAGATCCCTGTGCGCTCCGGCGGTCTGAAGGTCTTCGTCCCGTCGCTCGTGCGCGCCGCGCATCGGCTGGGCGTCGAGATCCACGTGTGGACCGTCAACGATCCCGAGGTCATGATCGCTCTCGTCGAGGCGGGTGCGGACGGCATCGTCACGGACCGCGCCGACCTCGCCCTCACGACGCTCTGAGCGCATAACGCGATCCTGCTGGGATTCCACTGTGAATCTCGCCGGGGAATCGATCGTGTGGATGAAGCGCACAGGTCCGAGCGTTATACCTGAGAGCGACGAGAGGACCACAAAATGGCAGATCGCAGCTTGCGCGGCATCCGACTCGGCGCCCAGAGCCTACAGAGCGAAGAGGGCGTCGTCTTCATGGAACGCCGTGAGACCACCTATACCTGTGACGAGTGCGGACACGTCACCACCCTGATGTTCGCAGCCGACGCCGAGCCGCCCCAGACCTGGGAATGCCGCAGCTGCGGCGCGGACGCCGTCCTGCAGGTCGACGGCAAGCCCGTCGCCCGCGAGGAGACGGATGAGAAGGCGGCCCGCACTCACTGGGACATGCTGATGGAGCGCCGCACCCGCGCCGAGCTCGAAGAGCTCCTCGAGGAGCGCCTCGCCTTCATCCGCGCCCGTCGTGGCGCCGGCGAAGACCCCACGCGCGAGAAGATCGGCGCCTAAGAGCGCCTGCGTGCGCGCCACCACGAGACGACGAGGGCGCCCAGCCCTCCCCAGAGCAGCAGCTGCTGCACCCAGGGCCCCAGAACGACCCCAGCCGTGAGGCCGGAGCGCAGCTCGACATCCTCGAGCATGGCTCCGGCCTCGTCGGCGTCGAGGGACACGACGGTCGACCCGTCGGGGCGGATGATCTGGCTGGTGCCCACCGTCGACACGTTGACCACGGAGCGGCCGGTCTCGATCGCGCGCATCCGCGCGAAGGCGAGCTGCTGGAGGTTCTCGTCCGTACCGCGGAAGTCGGCGTTGTTCGTCTGGAAGACGAGCACCTGCGCGCCGCCCTGCACGCCCTCGGTGATCAGGTCGTCGTAGATGACGTCGAAGCAGATGGCGAGCCCCACGAGCGTGCCGTCGACCTCGACCAGCGGAGGGTTCGTCCCCGGGGTGTACTCGCGCTGGAGCAGCCCGATGAGATCGGGCACGATCGCGTTGTAGAACGCACGATCGGGCACGTACTCGCCGAAGGGCACAGGATGCCGCTTGTCGTGCGTCTGCTCTGCGGTTCCATCCGGCAGCCAGAGCATCGAGGTGTTGAAGTACTCGTCGCCGCGGCCCGTGGCGGCGTTCGCGAGCAGTGGGGCACCGATGCGCGTGGCCACCAGCGTCATCCGCCGCGCCAGCGCGTCGTTCTGGAAGGGATCGCCGTCGACCCCGCCCTCCGGCCAGACGAGCAGGTCGACGTCCTCGCCGTAGAGCTGTTCCGTGGCCTCGGTCTGCGCCTGGATGACCGCGTACGGCTCTCGGGCGTCGAAATAGCCCGTCGGCCCGTTGCCCTGCACCGCGGCGATGCGCATGCTCCCCGCGCCGGAGGTCGGGAACTGCGGCGTCACGAGCAGCAGGACGATGAGCGCAGCGGGGACGATCAGCCGCGCCGGACGCCGCCACGAGCGCAGCCGCACGGCCTCGATGACCATCGCGACGACGAACACCATGAGGAAGCTCAGCCCGCTGACGCCCGCCCAGGAGCTCAGCGTCGCGAGCGGGCTCTCCGCCTGGCTCATCCCCAGCCGGGCCCAGGGGAACCCGCTGTACGGCCAGGAGCCGAGGAAGACCTCACGGCCGACCCACAGGGCGGCGACGAGCGCGGGAAGCGCGACGAGCCGCCCCGTCGTCCTGCCGAAGGCGCGCGGCATCCACCGGTACGCGAGCGCGATCGGGATCGCGGTCACGGCGGTCAGCCCCGCTTCGACGCCGGCGAGAGCCGCCCACGGGATCGGCCCGAGGTAGCGGGCGGTCCACGAGACGAGCAGGAGATAGAACACGAGGCCGTAGACGAGCCCCACGAGCAGCGCACCCCCGGCCCTGCGCCCCCTCAGCGCGAGCAGGAGCAGCGCCGTCGCCGGAAAGGCGAGGCCCCAGATCCCCACGTCCGGGTAGGAGAGATCCATCAGCAGGCCGGCTCCCGCCCCGGCGACGACGGCGAGCCACAGCGGCATCGGAGCGCGGGGGCGCTGCGGTCGACGGGCATCCGGCATCGGTCTCCTCCTCGCTCCGCCGCTCAGACCGCCGCGTAGGCGACGATGCCGCGGCGCACGCCGTCCAGCGCCTGCCTGGCCGTTCGGGCGAGCGCGGCGTCCTCTGCGACGATCGAGAGCTGGTCGAGCAGGTCGATCGTCTGCTTCGCCCAGCGCACGAAGTCCCCGGCTGCCATGTCGGCATCGATCAGCACTCTGTCGAGCATCCCGCCGCGCGCCCAGGAGTGCATCGCGGGCGCGAGTCCCGGCGCCAGCGGCTCCGAGCCCGGAAGATGGTGATCCTGTTCGAGATCGTCGAGCTGCGCCCACAGGGCGGTGGTCTTCTCATAGGCCGCGCGGAAGGCGCCGCGGGGCAGACCGCGCTCCCCCGCGTTCGCCTCATCCCTCCTCGGCTCGTAGACCAGGCAGCACGCCATCGCGGCCAGCGACGGTGCGTCGAGCCCCTTCCAGAGCCCCTGACGCAGGCTCTCGGCGACCAGGAGATCGCGTTCGCCGTAGATGCGGCGCATCGTGCGGCCCGCATCCGTCAGCTCGGCCTCCTCCCCCGCACCGGCGACGTAGTCGAGCGCGGCGAGAACCTCCACGACACGGTCGAAGATGCGGGCGACGGTGCCCGTGCGGGTCTCGATCTGCCGACGCTTGCGATCGGTCTCCCGCTTGAGCTTGTAGTAGCGCTCGCCCCAGCGCGCATGCTTCTCACGGTCGGGACAGTTGTGGCACCCGTGCCGCTGCATCCGCCGTCGGAGACTCTCGATCTGCTTGTTCCTCTTCTCACGCGCGGCACGCGGGGCTCCCGAATCCTGGCGGTTCTTCTTCTCCAGGTCGCTGAGCTCGCGGCGGATGGCCGCGTAGTCGGCGAAGTCGCCGTGCTCGCATTCCATGGAGGTCAGATAGCCGGCGAGCGAGGCCTCCGCCTCGCGCACTTCACGCGCCAGCCCGACGACGGCGCGATCGGCCTGGAACTGCGCGAAGGAGCTCTCCAGGATCTCCCTGGCCCGTGTGCGTCCGAACCGGTCGATGAGGTTGACGGCCATGTTGTAGGTCGGCCGGAAGCTGGAGTTGAGCGGATAGGTGCGTCGCGAGGCGAGAGCGGCCACCGCCTGCGGGTCCATGCCCTCCGTCCACTGCACGACGGCGTGTCCCTCGACATCGATCCCCCGACGTCCGGCACGTCCGGTGAGCTGGGTGTACTCCCCCGAGGTGATCGCCACACGCGCTTCGCCGTTGAACTTCTCCATCTTCTCCAGCACGACGGTGCGAGCCGGCATGTTGATGCCGAGCGCGAGGGTCTCGGTGGCGAAGACGACCTTGACGAGCTTGAGGCGGAAGAGCTCCTCGACGATCTCCTTGAAGGCGGGCAGGAGGCCGGCATGGTGTGCCGCGACGCCGCGCTCCAGGTTCTCGCGCCACTCCCAGAAGCCCAGGACTCCCAGATCCTCGTCCTGCAGAGACCTCGTGCGATCGGCGACGATGGCACGGATCTCGGAGCGTTCCTCGGCCGTGGTCAGGCGGATGCCGGAACGGCTCACCTGCTGCACGGCCGCATCGCATCCGACGCGGCTGAAGATGAAGAAGATCGCCGGCAGGAGGTTCGACTGCTCCAGCAGGCGGACGACCTCCGGTCGATCCATCCTCTCGATCCGCCGGGCGTTGGATGCTCTGACCGGCCGCCGCCCTCCGCGCTGAGGTCGCTGTGCCTGACGTCCCGCATGACGGTCACTGCGGTACGCCTGCGCGTGACGATTGCCGTCGTAGCGGGAGCCGGTGAATGAGCGGATGCGGAGCAGCTCCTGATTCACCTGCGCGGTCGCGACGCCCGCACGATCGTCGAACAGCGGCAGCAGATCGTCGCGGACGAGCACGTGCTGCTCGAGCGGGACGGGACGGATCTCGGAGACGATCACCTCGGTGTCGCCGCGTACCGTGTCCAGCCAGTCGCCGAACTCCTCGGCGTTGGAGACCGTGGCACTCAGCGAGACGAGCCGCACGCGCGACGGCAGGTGCAGGATCACCTCCTCCCACACGGGCCCGCGGAAGCGGTCGGCGAGATAGTGGACCTCGTCCATGACGACATAGCGGAGGTCTCGCAGCGCCGGAGACTCCGCATAGAGCATGTTGCGCAGCACCTCGGTCGTCATCACCACGATGCGCGCGTTGCCGTTGATGTTCGTGTCGCCGGTGAGCAGTCCGACCTCATCGGCCCCGTAGACCTCCACGAGCTCGCGGAACTTCTGGTTCGACAGCGCTTTCATCGGCGTGGTGTAGAACGCTTTGTCATCGGGCGTCTGCATCGCCAGGTGGATGGCGAACTCGCCGACGATCGTCTTCCCCGCACCGGTGGGGGCGGCGACCAGCACGCTCTGGCCGCGTTCGAGGGCTCGGCATCCGGCCAGCTGGAACGGATCGAGATCGAACCTCTGACGGGCGGCGAAGACCGCGGTCTCGGGAGACTCCGCCGCGGCGCTGGCGGCGGCGTAGCGCTCGGACGGGGAGCTCATGCCGACGCATCCGGAAGAAGCCCCCCGGCCGCATCGCGCTTGCGCCTGCGGCGGTCGAAGAGGAGCGAGAGCAGAGCAGCGGCGAAGTAGAGCACGATGAGGATGCCGCCGAGGATGAGCATGCTGACGACATCGGCCGCCGGCGTCGCGAGCGCGGCGAAGACCGTGGCGATGAGGATGGCGACCCGCCAGCCCTTGAGGATCGCCCGGCCCGACATGATCCCCGCGACGTTGAGGGCGACGAGGAAGACCGGGAGGACGAAGGCCACCCCGACCACGATCATCAGCTTGAAGACGAAGTCGTAGAACTTCGATGCCTCATAGAGGTTCGTGCCGCCCTCCGGCGTGAATCCGGCCATGATCTCGATGACGTGCGGGACGAGGATCGTCCCCACGTAGCAGCCCGCGAAGAAGAGGGGGATCGCCGCCCCCACGAAGCCGAGCGTGTACCGGATCTCCTTGCGAGTGAGGCCGGGCATGAGGAAAGCCCAGACCTGCCACAACCACACCGGCGCGGACAGGAAAAGCCCGATCGAGAACGCGATCCGGATGCGCAGATCGAACGGACTGGTGACCGAGGTGAAGGACAACGCCACGATCTCCTCGCCGCGTTCATCCGCGATCGTGCGGATCGGCTCCGTGATGAAGTGGATGATCGGATCCGTGACGAAGAACGCCACGACCATCGCCACGACGAGCGCGATCGCGGAGATGATGAGCCGCCTGCGCAGCTCCACGAGGTGAGCCGCCAGCGACATCCTGCGGTCACGCCGAGGACGGTCTCCGCTCGGCGGAGACGCTGCCCCTTCCGACACGTCGGTCAGGAGGAGCGATCAGACCTGGGCGCGACGGTCGAGTCGCTCGCCGCAGACGCTGCCGGGGCCTCGGTCGCATCGGCCGTGCCATCGCCCTTGCGCGCGGCATCCTCCTCCTTCATCGCGTTCATCTCACCTTTGAAGACGCGTGCGGACTGCCCCATGCTCTTCGCGAGCGCAGGCAGCTTCGCTGCGCCGAAAAGGAGCAGGATGACAGCGAGGACGATGAGCAGGTGCCAGCCTTGCAATCCGGCCATGATGATCTCCTCGGTTCGGGGTTCCCTAGAGTCTACCCGGCGATGCCATCAGCCGGCTGATGGTACAGCGCGAGTCCCGCCGCCGCCCATTCGCGCGCGGAGCCGCGCGCGATCTCCGGACTCGTCACCTCCATCCTGCCGCCGAAGCGCCCGGCGAGACGCTTGATGCCCCGCGGATCGGCCAGGCGCAGGGTCGCCGTCGCCAGATCTCCGTCCCGCTCCGCCCCGGGCACGAACCCGCTCAGCAGCGGCAGCAGCCGCGCCGGCACCCGCACGACGACCTCGCCTTCCGCCGCCTCCGCCCCGGAGGGCGCGCCGAACGCGTCGGGGACGCTGTCGCCCTGGTGCGTGCTGAGGATGTCGGTCAGCCGGACCTCGCTCACCCTGTCGAGATGGAAGGTGCGCATCGCCTCGCGAAGATGGCACCAGCCCTGCAGATACCACTGGCCGTTCGTGATGAGGATCTGCACCGGATCGACCGTGCGCGTCGTGGCCGCGGCATCCGGGGCCTGGTAGGTGAACGACACCGCGACGCCGCTGTTCACCGCAGTGGAGACGACCTCGCGCACCTCATCGACCGCGCCCGTCGCGATGACGAGATCGGCCGGCGCGTCGGCGGCGCCGCGTGCGAGCTTGGCGATGAGCCCGGCCACGAGGCCCGAGTCCGCGACCTGCGGAACCGCGGCGACGAGCTGGAGGCCTGCGAGCAGCGCCGCGGCCTCGCGGGCGGTGAAGCGGGGCACGCGGCGAAGGGCGACGTCGTTCGTGATCTCGATGACGTCCTGCTCGTCGAGCAGATCCCAGTCGATGTCGAACATCTCGTGGGGCTGCTGCCAGTACCCCGAATCCCCGGGAAGCCCGATGACGGTGAGCTTCTCCACCATCGAGCGCATTTCCTCGGGAGTGACGGCGAACTCGGCCGCCGCCTCGTCGAGCGACACCTGGCCGTGCTCGAGCAGGTAGGGGACGAGCGTGAGGTACAGCCGCACGCGGTCGGCGGCCAGCAGCGGCCTCGGCTTCTCGCTCATGCGGAGGCCTCGCCCTCATGCACGGCGACAATCGCAGTGAGCCGCTGGATCACGGCATCGCGCAGCTCCGCCGGCTCCACGACGCGCACCTCCGGTCCGTACGAGGCGAGCTCGTCCGCGAAGATGTGCAGATCGACGTAGTGCACATGGATGCCCTGGGTCGCGGGAACGGCGCGCCTCCCGAGCCGCAGCGCGGCCTCGGTGCCGGGAGTGACCTCCAGGAGGGCCCGGTTCTCGGCCGCGACCTGCTCGAGGCCGGCGAGAGCCCGATCGCCCGCTCCTTCTCTGAGCCCGGCGTCGAAGCGCGTGTTCGTGACCCTGACCTTGCCGACGATCCGGCTGAGCAGGAACATGCGGTCGTCCTCGACGTCCGTGTCGATGCCGAAGACGTGCCAGCGCGCCTCGTAGTCCACGAGCGCGAGCGGCCGGATGCTGCGCCGCCCGGGAGCGTCCTCTCCCGGCTTCAGATAGTCGAACTGGACGACACGGCTCTTCTCGATCGCCTCCTGCAGGGGGCCGAAGGCGGGGTCGCGCGTCGTGATCCGCGGTGCGAAGCCGATGATCGGCTCATCGCCGTCGATGCCGAGCGCACGGATCTTGCGGACGCCGGAGAGCGCATCCGACGACGCGGACTCTGCGCTCCACACACTGCCGGCGAGCCGCAGCACGGCGAGCTCGGCCGGGGTGAACGCGATGTCGGCGGGAAGGTCGTACTCGGCCTGCGGGATGCGATAGCGCGCTTCACGGAGATCCTGAGGGTCCGTCGGGTCGCCGATCGTCTCGATCGGGACGCCGAGCGCACGCAGCTCGTCCTTGTCGCGCTCGAACATCTTCTCCAGAGCATCGGCTCGGACACCCGCATCCGCCCGCTGGCGGTATCCGGAGACGTTGTCAAGGATCTGCTGCTTGGTGAGCCCGATCTCCGTGGCCATGAGCGCCACGACGAGATTCGTCAGACGCTCCTCCGCGGGGATCTGGACCGCCATCACTGCTCCGGTGCTGCGGTGGTTCCGAGGATGTCGACGACGTAGACCGTGGCCGGGGCGCCGTCGGCTCCCGGCTCGACGACGAGCAACTGCGAGCCGACGGTCTGGCCGACGAGCGTCTCGGCGAGGGCAGGAGAGACATCGGCGAGGGAGGAGACGGGGTTGGTCCCCCAGGTCGTCGCGATCTCCTCGCGGGTGTCCCAGCCGACCGACGTGTAGTTCGTCCAGACCGCGGCGTCCTGGTCCGTCACCTCGGGACCGTCGCCCTTGATGAGGACCTGCGTGACCTGCTCGGCAGGGGCATCCGTCCTGGGCACGATGATTCCGGGACGCCCATCGGGCGCGCGCACCACGGTGGGCAGGCTCCGGGCGTCGTTGAAGACGAGCGAGCCCTCGGCGCGCGCGAGCTTCGTGTCGAGCACGTCGATCACGGCGATGACGGTCGTGTCGTCTCCCAGGTTGAAGCCGGTCAGCGCCGCCTCGCCGAAGTCCTCGGGCGAGATCGCCGCGAGCACGCGGGTTCCAGGGGCCGCGCATTGGATGACAATGCCGATGCCGGGCACCTGCTGGGCCCAGGAGTCGATGTTCGACATGCGGATGAGGCTGCCGTCGAACTCTGTCTGAGTGATCTGGGCGCCCGTCTCGCCGTTGTAGAGCGCGATGTCGACCACCGTGAGCTGCTGCGGCGTGGTCAGAGGGGTTCCGGCGCCTTCCAGGATGTCCGTGTACGACGTCTCCGTGACGTTCACCGGCCCCGCGATCTCGACGTCGGGGGCGACGCCGAAATCGCCTTCCACCGTCACTGAGTCGTCGATCCCGCTCGTGGACGCCGGACGGTCGCAGGCCTGCCCGTCGAACGAGTCGGGGGCGCTGACGGAGCAGCCCGTCAGAGCGAGGGCGGCGAGGGTGAGGCTGACGAGGGCAGCGGACGTTTTACGCACGCTCTCCAGTCTATTCGGTCGCCTGGTCTGTCGTGCGCGAAGCCGCCGCCCTCCGCGCGCCGCTGGCAGCCTTCTCAGCCTCTCGGACACGTTTGCGCAGGTTCTTGTCTGTGATCTCTCGATCCCCGACCGCGCCGGGAGTCCACAGCTCGACGTCCTCATCGCCGTAGCTGCTCTTCGAGGCACGGCGCTTCACCTCGGGAGGGACGGCGCCCGGCGCAAGCCGCCGGGCCGTGATGAGGAACCCGGTGTGCGCGACCATCCGGTGGTCAGGACGCACGGCGAGGCCTTCGACGTGCCAGCCACGCACCATCGTCTCCGACGCATCCGGCTCCGTGAACAGCCCCGTGCCGCGGATGTACTCGGCGACGCGGGACAGCTGGGTGGCCGTCGCGACATAGCAGAGCACCACGCCCCCGGGGGTGAGCGCGTCTGCGACGACGTCGATGCACTCCCACGGGGCGAGCATGTCGAGCACGACCCGGTCGACGCCGCCGATCGGCAGCTCCCCCGGCAGCGCTTCGACGAGATCGCCGACCACGACCCGCCAGGTGTCGGGGCTGCCGCCGAAGAACGTCTCGACGTTCGCCCTGGCGACATCGGCGAAGTCGTCGCGGCGCTCGAAGGAGACGAGGGTTCCGGTGGGACCGATCGCGCGCAGGAGGGCGAGCGAGAGGGCGCCGGATCCGACGCCCGCCTCGACCACCACCGCTCCGGGGAAGATGTCCGCCTGCATGACGATCTGGGCGGCGTCCTTCGGATACACGATGGCTGCGCCTCGCGGCATCGACATGGCGAAGTCGCGCAGCAGCGGGCGCAGGGCGAGGTAGTCGTGGCCCGAGCTGTTGGCGACGACCGATCCGTCCGGCTGGCCGATGAGATCGCGGTGGCGGAGCACTCCGTGGTGGGTGTGCAGCTCGCCGTCCTCCCGAAGGGTGATGGTGTGCATCCGGTTCTTGGGGCCGGTCAGCTGCACGCGGTCGCCCTCGCGAAAGGGTCCGGATGGCCGGGTATCGGCGACTTCGGTCATGCGGGGGCCTCCGTCAGGCTGATGCGGTGCGCCCGGTGCAGCGCGACGATGTCCTGCGCAGAGCGGCCGTTCAGGGTGGGCCACAGCTCGTGGGCGCCGACGCCGTCCAGCGGCACGATGTGCGGAACGCCCAGAACGACGGCGCCCGATGCGATGCCCGCACGGAGACCGGTCGGCGAGTCCTCGATGACCAGCGCGTCCGCGATGTCGATGCCGAGCAGGCGGGCGGCGGTGAGATACGGCTCGGGATGCGGCTTCGGGTTCTGGACGTCGTCACCGGCCACGATGAGGTCGAAGCCGTCGAAGTCCATCAGCTCGACGATTCCCTCGGCCATGCGCCGCAGGGACATCGTGACGAGAGCCGTGCGGATGCCGGAGGCGCGCAGGTCGTGCAGCAGCTCCCGCGCCCCGGGGCGGAATGGCACGCCGTCCCTGGCCAGAGCGGTCCTGACGTCGTCGGTCAGGCGTTGGATGATCGCATCGGCATCCATCCGTACACCGGCTCGCTGCAGGATCAGAGCACTGTCGTGCAGGCCGTTGCCGACGAGCTGCAGGGCGTCCGCATGCGTCCAGGTGCCGCCGAAGGACTCGACCATGCCCGTCTCGGCCGCCATCCAGAACGGCTCGGTGTCGACCAGGGTTCCATCCATGTCCCACAGGACTGCGCTCGGCGTCTCATTCACCGGACCGATTCTATCCGTCCGAACCGCGGAGCCCGGCGCGCCCTGTCGACGAGGGCACTAGCCTGGAGGGATACCACCGGCGATCGACCAGGAGGGAGACCGGGATGGACGCACTGGGCCCCCGCATCATCGTCGCCGCCTTCGACGGGTGGAACGACGCCGGCGAGGCGGCGAGCGGCGCGATCGAGGCGATCCGCGGCTCCGGCGACTACGAGCTGGTGCACGCCGTCGATCCGGAGCTGTACTTCGACTATCAGTACACCCGTCCGTCGACGCGGATGGACGCCTCAGGGCGCCGCGAGCTGACCTGGCCCGGCGCCTCGCTCTGGCGACCGGTGCCGACCGCCCAGCTCGGCCCGGAGTTCTGGATCCTCACCGGCGCCGAGCCCGCCCGCACCTGGCAGGCCTTCGCGAACGAGTTCATCGATGTCGCCCTGCGCGACGACGTCACAGGGTTCCTGACGCTGGGGGCGATGCTCTCGGACGTCCCGCACACCCGCCCGATCTCCATCTTCGCGTCGAGCCCGAACGAGCAGGTCCGCGAGGCCCATGGGCTCGAGCGCTCGCTGTACGAGGGGCCGGTCGGCATTCTCAGCGTTCTGGAGCACTTCGCCGAGCGTGCGGGCATCCCGACGGCCGGGCTCTGGGCGAGCGTTCCGCACTACGTGGCATCCGCGACTCCTTCTCCGAAGGCGACGTTGGCGCTGCTGGACCGCCTCGAGGAGCTCACCGGGGTCGACGTCCCGCGCACCCATCTGCGCACGGAGGCCGCGGCCTGGGAGGCGTCCATCGACGCCGCGGCCGCCGAGGACGAGGACATGACGGAGTACATCCATCAGCTCGAGCGCACCAGGGACACCTGGGATTCGCCGGAGGCTTCGGGCGACGCGATCGCCCAGGCGTTCGAGCGCTACCTCCGCCGCCGAGGCGAGGGCCCCGGCGAGCACAAGCGCTGAGCGCCGTCCGTCCGGCGCTCAGCCGGCGATGACTCCCGTGCCGAGGAGGATCAGCAGCGTGACGCCGAGCAGCACGCGGTAGATCACGAAGGGCAGGAAGCTGCGCTTGGAGATCCAGCTCATGAAGAAGGCGATCACGCCGAGCGCGACGACGAACGCGATGCCGGTGGCGGCGAGAGTCTCCCCCATCGAGAAATACTGGTCCGGCTCGTCCCAGCTCTTGAACAGCTGATAGAAGCCGCTGCCGAACACGGCGGGGATCGCGAGCAGGAAGGCGTAGCGAGCGGCGGCCGCGCGCTCGTAGCCCAGGAACAGCCCCATCGTGATCGTGCCGCCCGAGCGGGAGACGCCGGGGATCAGCGCGAGCGCCTGAGCGGCGCCGAAGGCGATGCCGTGCGGCACCGTGATCTGGTCGAGCGCACGACGCTTGGCGCCCACCTGATCGGCGACGCCGAGCAGGACGCCGAACACGATCAGCATGATCGCGACGATCCACATCGAGCGCAGCACGGTCTCGATCTGGTCCTGGAAGAGGAGCCCGAGCAGCACGATCGGGATGCTGCCGATGATGATCAGCCAGCCCATCCGCGCGTCGGGGTCGTTGCGTGGCAGCCTGCCGGCCAACGAGCGGAACCAGTGCCCGATGATGCGCACGATGTCGCGCCAGAAGAACACGACGACGGCCGCCTCTGTCCCGATCTGCGTGATCGCGGTGAAGGCGGCGCCTGGATCTTCGCCGGAACCGGTGAAGGTGCCGACGATGCGCAGGTGCGCGCTGGAGGAGATCGGGAGGAACTCGGTGAGCCCCTGGATGATGCCGAGGAACAGCGCTTCGAGCAGGTGCATGGCGGGGCTTTCTGATTCGGGAGGCGCAGCTCAGCAGGTGCGCAGCAGGTCGGTCAGGACCTGCTGACCGAAGACAAGCGATTCTACGGGCACGCGCTCGTCGACGCCGTGGAACATGCCTGTGAAGTCGAGATCCGCGGGCAGGCGCAGCGGCGCGAACCCGTAGCCGGTGATCCCGATCCTGGAGAGCGCCTTGTTGTCCGTGCCTGCTCCGAGGAGGTAGGGGATCACGGGCACTCCGGGGTCGTGACGACCGAGCGCCGCGACCATCGCCTCGACGAGCGGGCCGGCGAAGGGCGTCTCCATGCCGATGTCGCGCACGACCATCTCGATGGCGATGCCGTCACCGACGATGCGCTGCAGCTCGGCGAGGACGTCGTCCTCGGTCCCGGGGAGCACACGGACGTCGATGAGCGCCTCTGCACGCTCCGGGATCACGTTGTGCTTGTAGCCCGCGGTGAGTCCCGTGGGATTGGCGGTGGTGCGGAACGTGGAGCGCAGGAAGGCCTCGGCGGGGCCGGCGGCCGCGGCCAGCGCATCGGGGTCGTCCGCGGCGCGGCCGGTGAGCTCGCCGAGTCCTCGCAGCAGCGCCTCGGTCGTCGGCGTCAGCCGGATGGGCCACCGGGTGCGTCCGATGGCGGAGACGGCCTCGGCGAGGCGCGTGATGGCGTTCTCCTCGTGAAGGCGGCTGCCGTGGCCGGCCCGGCCCTTCGCGACGAGGCGGATCCAGAGGAGGGCCTTCTCCCCCACCTGCAGCAGATACGCCCGGCGGTCGTCGACCGAGATCGAGTATCCGCCTACCTCGCTGATGGCCTCCGTGGCCCCGGCGAACCACTCGGGACGATCCTTCACGACGAGCGCGGAGCCTTCGACGCCGCCGTTCTCCTCATCGGCGAAGAACGCCAGGATCAGGTCGCGCTCCGGCCGCTCCCCGGCTCGGAGCATGTCGGCGACGGAGGTCAGGATCATCGCGTCCATGTTCTTCATGTCCACGGCTCCCCTGCCCCACAGCATCCCGTCCTGCACGATCCCGGCGAAGGGATCCACGCTCCAGTCGTCGGCCATCGCCGGAACGACGTCCAGGTGGCCGTGCACGACGAGCGCCGGGCGGGAGCGATCGCGACCCGGGACGCGTGCCATCACGTTGGTGCGACGCGGGATCGGCTCGTAGTACTCGGGCTCGAGCCCGAGCGACTCCAGATAGGCGCCGACGTAGGCGGCGGCCTCCCGCTCGCCCTTCGCGTCGCCGCCGCCGAAGTTCGAGGTGTCGAAGCGGATCAGGTCCTGCGCGACGCGGACGACTTCTGGCAGCTGCGGATCCGTCATCCGTCCAGGCTATCGAACCCCCACGGCGCGCCCGAGGTGCGCCCTGGTTCGAGCGGTCGGCGAGAACGTGCTAATCTCATTCTTCGGTCGGCAACGACTTCTCATCACCTGCGCGGGTGGCGGAATAGGTAGACGCGCTAGCTTGAGGTGCTAGTGCCCGAATAGGGCGTGGGGGTTCAAGTCCCCCCTCGCGCACAGAATGAGAAGGCCCGGATTCTTCGGAATCCGGGCCTTCTTCTCATCCTGCGCGCATGAACTCCTCCGCGGCTCGCACCTGCTCGGGCGAGGGACGGATGCCGGTGTAGAGGACGAACTGCTCCAGCGCCTGCAGCGTCGCCACCTCCGCGCCCGTGATGACCGTCTTCCCCGCCGCGCGTGCCGAGAGGATGAGCGGCGTCTCGGCCGGCAGCGCGACGACGTCGAAGACCACGGATGCCGCGGCGACCGCGGCATCTTCGAACGCCGGCGTCTGCGAATCCGGTCCTCCGGCCATGCCGAGGGGGGTGACGTTGACGAGGACGTCTGCGGTGAGCCCGGCAGGATCCGCCGACCAGTCGAACCCGTACAGCGCGGCCAGAGCGCGTCCTGCCTCCTCGTTGCGGGCGACGACGGTGACCCGTGAGAAGCCGCCGCCCCGGAAGGCCGCTGCGGTGGCCTTCGCCATTCCGCCTGAGCCGCGCAGCAGCACCGAGGATGCCGGATCCAGTCCGTTGCTCCGGATGAGCTGCGCGATCGCGGAGTAATCCGTGTTGTACGCCGTGAGCACGCCGTCGTCGTTGACGATCGTGTTGACGGATTCGATCGCCGACGCAGAGGCGTCCATGCGATCGACGAGCGCGATGACGTCCTCCTTGTAAGGCATCGATACGGCGCATCCGCGGATCGCGAGTCCTCGGACCCCGGCGATCGCCTGGCCGAGGTCGGTCGGCGCGAACGCCTTGTAGATCCAGTTCAGGCCCAGAGCCTCATAGAGGTGGTTATGGAAGCGCGTCCCGTTGTTGCTCGGGCGAGCGGACAGCGAGATGCACAGGGTCATGTCCTTGTTGAGCAGTGTCACGGGTCCAGGCTACTCACCTGCGACTCTTCGTCCGTGCGGCTCTCAGGCCGCCCCGACCCCGAAGACGAGGCCGAGGAGGTAGGTGATCGCCGCCGCGCCGAACCCGATCGCCAGCTGACGCAGCGCCCGCCGCAGCGGCGGCCCTCCAGAGAGGATGCCGACCATGGCGCCCGTGCTGAGGAGCGCGATCCCGACGAGGACGAGGGCGACGACGACCGCCGGCAATCCCTCGAGGCCGAAGATCCAGGGCAGGACCGGGATGATCGCCCCGGAGGCGAAGAGCAGGAAGCTGGAGAGCGCGGCGGTCCAGTCGCTCCCGACGATGTCGTGCTCGTCGCCCTGGATGCGGACCGGACCGGTGCTGGCGGCCCGCGCCCCGGCCTGCGCCGCGGCGACGATCCGACGCGCCCGTGCGAGAGCCTCGGCCTCATCCATCCCGCGGGCGCGGTAGACGAGCGCGAGCTCGTTCTCGTCGATGTCCAGGTCCGCGGCGGAGTCGTGGGCGTCCTCGTTGACCTCGGTGGCGGCGAGCAGCTCCCGCTGGGAACGGACGGACACGAACTCCCCCGCCCCCATCGACAGGGCGCCGGCGAGGAGGCCGGCGATCCCGCTGAACAGGACGAAGCCGGAGCCGACGCCCGTGGCGCCGATGCCGAGCACGAGCGCGAGATTGCTGACGAGCCCGTCGTTGGCGCCGAAGACCGCGGCGCGGAAGGAACCGGACAGGCGACGCCGCCCCCGGGCGGCGAGCCCCCTGACGACCTCGTAGTGGATCTTCTCATCGGCGCGCATCGCGGGAGTCGCGTACTGCTCGGTGTCATAGGGCGAACGCGCTTCGGCGCTCTGCGCCAGGGCGAGCACGAAGATCGATCCGAAGCGTCCGGCCATCCAGCCGAGCAGACGGGAACGGAGACCGGCCTTCGGGAGCCGTGCGGGCGCTTCGCCGAGGAGGTCGAGCCAGTGCTGCTCGTGGCGGCGCTCGGCGTCGGCGAGGCTCAGGAGGATGTCGCGCTCCTCCCCCGCGCGTCGCTCGGCGAGCTTCTGGTACACCAGGCCCTCTGCCCGTTCCTCGACGAGGTAGCGAGCCCAGCGACGGCGATCGGCAGCGGTCGGCTCGGCGGTCGTGGGCGCGCTCACGAGATCTCCTGACGGGTGGATGACGGACTCGTTCCACCGTATCGACGGCCGTGTCGCGGGATGGGCGAAAGCCGCGGATTGACAGCATTTCGGGGATCCGAACGTCCCGTCCCACAGGCCTCCGATCCAGCTGTCAGCGGAGCATCACACGCACGGTCGAGTACAGCTTCTGGGCGACGACCTCTCCGAAACGGTGCTCCTGCGCCGGCCGGAGGCGGGCGGCGAGATCGGGGCGATGCTGCGCCAGCACAGACCGCGCCATCTCGGCGTGCAGCGAGTTCGACACGATCCGGATGGCATCGGCATCCTCGATCAGAGGGATCGCGTTTCGGATGTTCTCCTCCGTCGTCCGGCTCTCGTCCTCGAGCGCGATCCGGCCCCGGTATCCGCATCGGCGGGCGTGGTTCGCCATGATCACGGCCTCCGGGACCGCGCTTCCGATCGGTCCTCCGCACAGCACGAGGATGCTCTGTGCCGCATCCGGCGCGATGGAGCGCAGTCCGGCGCGCACGCGATAGCGATTCACGGCGTTGGCGCGTGCGCCGCGATTGCGGAACCCCAGGACGACGATCGCCTCCGTGAAGGGAGCGGACGGACTCGATGCGGGCAGGCCTCGACGGGACGCGCGCCGGTGCACGGACTCTGCGTGCAGCACGGCGACGAAGAAGAGGATGATCACCGTGAGAACGACGAGGCCGGGCACGCGGCGAGTGTAGCGGGTCACGCTCGGAGGGAGATCCGTTTCGACTCGCTCGCGCTGCGCGCGGGCTCGCTCAACGAACGGCGAAATAGGCGAGCTGCGCGCGTGCTCGCTCGACGAGCGGGGGAAAAGGCGAACTGCGCGGACTCGCTCAGCGAACGGGGAAAAGGCGACCTGCGCGGGCTCGCTCGGCGAGCGGGGCGAGACCGAGGCTCAGCGGGACTTCACGCGCTTGCGGAGCACGTCGATGCGCGACTGCAGCTGGGTCACCGTCGCCTGGGCCACGGCCGGCCCTCCGCAGATGCGGCGGAGCTCGGCGTGCACGGCGCCGTGCGGCTCCCCCGCCTGACGCGCGTAGAGGCCGACGAGGCTGTTCAGCAGCTGACGCTGCTCCTTGAGCGTGCGATGCAGCGGCGGGGGAAGCGTCGTGACGGCATCCGGCCCCTGCTCGGCCTCACGCGCCTCACGGAGCCGCGACTGGCGGGCGCTGCGCTGCATGAGCAGCTCGTGGACGTGCTCGGGCTCGAGGAGGCCCGGAATCCCGATGAACTCCTCCTCCTCCGGCGTGCCGGGCTCGGCGAGCTGGCCGAACTCCTTGCCCTCGAAGACGACACGATCGAAGTGGGCGAGCGAGGAGATCGCCTGATAGCTGAACTCCTGCGTCAGAGCGTCCGAGGCCTCGTCCTCGCGGTTCGCACTCTCCAGCAGCGAGTCGTCGAGGCCGTCCTCGTCTTTGGTCTGACGATCGAGAGCATGGTCCCGCTGCCTCTCCATCTCGTTCGCGAGCCCCATGAGCACGGGCACGTTCGGGAGGAAGACGCTCGCGGCCTCCCCTCGACGACGGGCCCGCACGAAGCGACCGATGGCCTGGGCGAAAAAGAGCGGGGTCGACGAGGACGTCGCGTAGACGCCGACGGCGAGACGCGGCACGTCCACCCCCTCGGACACCATCCGCACCGCGACCATCCAGCGCGCGGTGCTGGCGCTGAACTTCTCGATCCGCCCGGAGGCGGATGCGTCGTCGGAGAGCACGATCGTCGGCTGCTCGCGAGTGATGCTGTGCAGGATCTTCGCATAGGCGCGGGCGACGGTCTGGTCGGTGGCGAGCACCAGTCCGCCGGCGTCGGGGACGTGATGGCGGATCTCGGTGAGCCTTCGGTCGGCGGCGGACAGCACCGCAGGCATCCAGGCCCCCTCCGGGTCGAGCGCCGTGCGCCAGGCCTGGGAGTTGACGTCCTTCGTGTTGTCCTGCCCGAGATGCGCCTCGAGCTCGTCGCCGGCGCTCGTGCGCCAGCGCATCCTGCCGGAGTACATGTGGAACAGCACGGGCCGCACGACCCCGTCGGCGAGGGCCCGCCCGTATCCGTAGGAGTAGTCGGTGCTCGACACGCGCGCGCCGGACTCGTCCGGCAGGTACTCGACGAACGGGATCGGCGCGGTGTCGCTGCGGAAGGGCGTCCCCGACAGCAGCAGGCGTCGCCGGGCCGGGCCGTAGGCATCGCGGATGGCGTCGCCCCAGCTGAGCGCATCGCCGCCGTGGTGCACCTCGTCGAGGATCACCAGGGTCTTGGCGTCCTCGGTGAGATGCCGGTGCACCGAGGACTTGGCCGCCACCTGCGCGTAGGTCACGACGACGCCGTGATACTGACGCGACGGCGCCCAGTGACTGTTCTTGAACTGCGGGTCGAGCCGGATGTGGACGCGTGCCGCGGCATCCGCCCATTGCGTCTTGAGGTGCTCCGTCGGCGCGACGACGATGACCCGGTTCACCTCTCCCAGGCGCATGAGCTCGACGGCGAGGGTGAGCGCGAAAGTGGTCTTTCCTGCGCCGGGCGTCGCAGCGACGAGATAGTCGCGCTTGTCGGCGTGGAAGTAGTCTTCCAGCGCCTCCTGCTGCCACGCCCTCAGCTTGCTGGCGGTACCCCACGGGGCGCGCTGGGGGAAGGACGGAGAAAGCATCCCCTCCACGATAGGCGGTGCCGGCGACACACAGCGCCGTCGCCCCGGCTCCCGCGCGTGGCGAGTAGGCTCGATCCCTGCGAGGCCGCCATCCCTGGCCGCGCAGGCTGCGAAGGAGAGCACGATGGCCGATCAGGAATCGTCCCGTACCCCGTTCGTCCCCAACGAGGGACCACACCCCTGGCACCGTTTCGTCGCCGTGGGCGACTCGTTCACCGAGGGCATCGGCGATCCGGATCCCGCAGCGCCCGGCGGCCATCGGGGATGGGCGGATCGGGTCGCAGAGGTCCTCGCGCGTCAGGTCGACGACTTCGCGTACGCGAATCTCGCCGTGCGCGGCAAGCTCATCGCCCAGATCGTGGCCGACCAGATCGAGCCCGCGGTCGCGCTGCACCCGGATCTCGTGTCGATCTGCGCGGGAGGGAACGACGTCATCCGGCCCGGCACCGACCCCGACGAGATCGCCGTGCAGCTGGAGGACGCCGTCGCGAGGCTTGCCGGCACCGGCGCGGCCGTGATCCTCTTCACCGGCATCGACACCGCGTTCACGCCGGTGTTCCGCCCGTTCCGCGGCAAGGTCGCGATCTACAACGAGAACGTGCGGGCCATCGCCGATCGGCACGACTGCATCGTCGCCGACCAGTGGGCGCTGAAGACCGTGCAGGACACCCGGTTCTTCGACGACGACCGCCTGCACTACAACGCGCTCGGCCACCATGAGGTCGCGCGGATGGTGCTGCGGGCGCTGAACGTGCCGAACGACCTCCAGGCCATGCAGCCAGACCCGCTTCCCCTGCGCACCTGGAGAGAGGCTCGCGGCGAGGATCTCGGCTGGGCGCGCGAGCACCTCGTCCCCTGGGTGCTCCGGCGCCTTCGGCACCAGTCGTCCGGAGACCACGTCGCGGCGAAGCGCCCGGACTACATCCCTGTCGAGATCACCGGCGCGGAGTAGAGGTCCTCGCCGGGAGCCTCCGTGTCGAGAACGTTCGTCTGCCCGTGAAGAACCGGGAGGAAGACAGACCTTCCTCGCTCCGCGCGGAGATTCCGGCCCTGGTATGTCACCGCCTCATCACAAAATGAGTACGAACGGAAATTCGGGACGCCTTGCGCGGATCTATGGCCGTCCGAGAAGTTGGACGCTCAAGGCCGCCTATGTCTTGGTGTATGAATTATTCGACCGTATTCTCACCTCCCGCGCCGCCGAGATCGTCCTCCGGATATGGCCATTCGCTCATGTCACCCATTCGCCGCGCGCGTCGTAGATAGATCGATGACTCATCATCTCGCCCTTGTCGTCGGAGCATCAAGGCGAGATTGTATGCCGAGAACGCGTCGCCCTCTTCAACACCTCGTCTATACGCAACCTCAGCACTCGATTCATCATCGAACTCGTCTCGGAGCAGGTTAGCGAGCATGATTGCGGCACCACATTC
Organism: Microbacterium tumbae; assembly: GCF_054780175.1. NCBI lineage: Bacteria > Bacillati > Actinomycetota > Actinomycetes > Micrococcales > Microbacteriaceae > Microbacterium > Microbacterium tumbae. The sequence continues at coordinate 372,418 of NZ_BAAGWV010000002.1, read as the reverse complement.
CTCCGCATTTATAAGTCGATTAAGCAGAGCACGTGCTTCTTCGAACCGATGAAGACGGATGAGGCCGTGTGCATATTCAATCCCGAACCGATCGAAGTGTTCCGCACCCGCAGCAAGAAATTCTGTTATATCGGCATCATGAACTCCGATTCGCCAAAGAGCTTGTCCTAATAGCCCAAACAGCAAGTTTCTGTCTCCGGAACGAGCTTCAATCGCTCGACGCAGTATTGGAACGGCTTGCTCGTATGCCCCCATCCAGCTGAGCGCTTCACCTAAATCTGGAAGTGCTTTCGTCGACCCCATGGAGACAGCCTGTCGAAATATCTCTATTCCTTCAATTTCCGACCCCGACACTGCCCAGATATACGCCGCCAATATAGCAAGAGCATCGGCGTCGCTCTCCGCCTCGCGCACATAATAGACGATCTCCTCGACCTCAGCGGCATCCGCAGCCAGGGTTGCCCCAAGATGATCACTCAATTGATCAGATATTCCCAAACGCACGTCGCGAATCCAGTCAAGGTAAGGCGTCGTATCTCCTGTGGATCTATTCGACAAGATAGGGACCACCACTCTAGAGTTGGTCCGAGCCTAGCCAAAGAGGAGTTTCTATTCCCTCCATTGCAGGCACGTTCCAAAATTTCATCAGGGCTCAATTCAGCGGCCTCCAAGAGCTGCCATGCTATACGCGTTCAAAAGTCCCGATGCCGAGGCCAGCCGGTCCGCCCAGACAAAGCAGCGTGCCTAACCCGGCGATGAGTTCCCATTGCCACTGGTGTTGATCTCATCTGCTGCGTTGAGCAGATAATTGAAATAGTTCTTCTGTAGAGGGGCATCGGAGGCAGCCACGCTGTTCAGATCTATTTCGACTCCGCGAATGGATATAGCATCCAACCGTTCTCCATGACCACGGCATCGAAGCGCCTCGGTGGCATACGAACTTGTCAACTGGATCAAGTCGTATCCGAAATGCAATCTCTCCGGAACGTTCCTGAAACCAGTAACATATGGGCAGTGGTACGCGACGTTTCTCCTTCCCCAGGTGAATAAGACCCACTTCAGGTTCGGATTCCGATGTATCATCGCCTCGCCGAGAAACCAGGAGATATCCTCACAAAGTGAGTACGAACGGAAATTCGGGACGCTGGGGCGCTCTGGGTTCGGTTCCAGAGCATCGACAAAGAAGTCATTGAGCTGCTGAACAGATTCTTGGCCATAATCTGACAGTTCAACTCCGTTAGCAGTCGTGAGATTGCCTAACTGCTCGATACGCTCCGCGCGACTGCCGTATCCCACTTCGAATTCAGCTCGTGCGAGCGCTCGCGGGGCGTCCGCCAGAAGCCAGTACGGCATCCGGTCGGTAGGCTCGTATTCCGCCCATCTCACGGCAGGATCTCCCAGATTATGTCGTTCGCGAGAGAATATTCATGTGTCTGCGAAGTTTGGTTGGACTTGATTTCGAAAGCATACCGCCTGCTAAGGATTTCGTTCCGTCGCCCCCCAAGGCGTACTCCTATACCGCTCAGGTCGCGAGCCCGTCACCGTAGATGATTACCCAACCGCAGGCAGCGTCACCCACCAGCGCAAGCATCTGATTCGTGGATGGATCTCCCGCACCGTTGCCAAATATGACCAAGAAGTTTCCATCATTCACCGATGGGATCGATGAGACGCACATCGTCGGGGCCGCATCCTTCGGCAGGCCTCAGCCCTTCAACGGGCGGCGGGCGGCTTCGGTGCTGGCCGTTCGCCGAGATAGTACGTCTGGATGTATTCGTCCATAGACAGCGAATTACGACGGAAGATGCCCGCCAGCGGCCTTCCCTTTGTCGGACTGGCGACCCCGAGCTGATACACCGGAAGAGAAGGATGTAGTGCCTCGTCCTTCGGAACTCTCCAGGAGAGGAAATCGAGGACCTCCTCACGCGCGGCTCTGAGTGAACCGGCCATCAGACACCCCATCAGTTCACGCACCGTGCCGTCCGGCTTCGTCGTGTAGGCAAGAAACGATGTCAGGTTTCGCCGCAAGCGAACCCCTCGAAGAGAAGTAGTTTCCCGAACGACCTCGGAAAATGGGCCTGGACTCGGCCAAACTTCCCACTCCGGCGCTACCGGTCCGGGAGCGTCAGGCCAATACTGACGGTTGTGCCCCGTTTCGATCTCCACCTCGGCCGGGGGCAAGTCTCGCTCTGATACGTCTTCGGCGACGTAAAGAAGCGGCTCTCCGTCAGCACCCGCATCACCGATGCCCTGCCGAGCATCCCTAACCAGATCGAGAAACGTCTCCCGTCCGGCGGCGATGATCTCGCAGCGGTAGTACAGCGAGGCATCGGCGCTGACAACCCCGCCCCGCTCCACGGTGTTTCCCGGCTGGTCCAGTTCGTGAAGCCTCGCCCATAACGTGTCACGAAACGAGAGAATCTCTCGGTACGAAAGCTCCGCCATACCGTCAGCAAGGCGCATGATCCCTTCGTAGTCGATCAGGCCGCCCAACAGATCGATCAGACCCCAAAACTCGGTATCACTCATTAATGTGCGGGGCGACGGATCCTCCGCAGGCACCTCAAGAATCACATCGGAAGTCACGGTATCCACCCAACCGAGGGGGTCGTCGAACCGAGTCGGCAATATCCGATCGATCACCACTACGGGGCCGGTATCCGCTTCGACGGGCACCTGGGACTTCGCCAGAACAACTGCTTCGCCCGTTGTGTTGTAATAGCCGAAATCATCGTCTTCCGAACGTCCGTACAACACGAGATCATCGAACTCCTGTCCGGAGCGAAACAGCACCCGCGACGTCCAGATCTCAGCAATCAAGTCCTCACCTCCGCCGCCTCGCCGGCAGATGCTTGCCGAGGTAGTACGTCGCAATGTAGTCGTCCATGCTGAGCGAACTGCGACGCGTCACGTCCGCCAGCGGGACGCCCAAAGACACACCTCCAGTACCGTTTCGCTTCACCAAGAGCGTCGGGTGTAGAACTTCTCCTTCTCGAAGCCGGCCTCGGAGAAAGTCTTCCGCTTCTTCCTCAGCGATCTTGACGGATCCCGCCATGAGGCAACCCATCAGCTCGCGAACCTCATCACCGCGCACAGCGTAAGCGAGAAAGGACACCAAACTGCGTCGCAACGGCGGGATTATGCGCAGCCGACTGAGTTGGACCTCGTACGAGAAGGGGCCCGGGCCGGGCCACGTTTCCCAAGGTGCCAGCTGGGGCTTCCGAGCATCAGACCAGTAACGCTCGTTCTGCCCCGTTTCGATCGTCACCTGTGGCGCTGCAAGTTCATGGGGTGCTGCTTCCGCCGCCACGCGAAGTAGCGCGTCGCTCAAGACATCAGCGCGTCCCGTTCGCCGTTGAGGATTTCGCAACCGTTCGAGGAAGGATCCAGGCCCCGAAGCGACTATTTCACACCGATAGGACAGCGATCTCTCGTGGTCGATGATACCGTTCATCCTCACGGTGTTCTCTGGATGGTCCAGCTCGTGTAAGCGCTCCCATAGAGCATCCCGGAAGGCCTGAATCTCACGAAACGGGAGCTCCGTGAGCGCTTCGCTCAATCGCGTAATGCTGATATCGTCTACGCCCCCATCCAGCAAATCGATCAAAGACCAGAAGTGTGCTTGGGGCATCGGGGGCCGAGGCGGCATATCCTTCGCCCACGATTCGATCAAGACATCGGCGGTGACCGCGTCCACCCACGCTTCAGGACCTTCCATCCGCGTGGGAATGATGCGATCGACAACCAGAACCGGCCCGATGTCCGACAGGATCGGAAACTTTGCACGAGAGAGCACGGCGACCTCCCCTTCAGCCTGCGAGTAACCCGAGGCATCGTCCTCCCCGCGTGCGAACATCACGTGATCTTCGAAGCGCCGTCCGCGACGGAAGAGAACCCGCACCGCCCATCCCTCGCGCACCAGGCCTCCATCGAAACCATGTGCGTCGAGCGAGCCCTGCATGTTCAAGGCAACAGCCCGCTCGTGAATCTCCTCGGGACTCAACCTCGTCACGTTCCCACGCTTTCCTCTTGCAGGTTTCACTTACAGCTTGGTTGACCGGGCGGGCAATGCCCGTCGATCCGCACATAGGCATTGAGATTGAGACCGGAACCGCGGCAGTCCGCGTTGTCACGATATAAGCGACCAACAACAGGACGACCAATGGTACTGCGGCGAGCAACGGAATCAGGGGTAGCGCAAACTCTCGCGACAGGTCATGTGAGTTGATTGGATCTGGAGGCCACACGTAGTCATTGGCTCCGCCTCCTTCGACAGGATTGACCTGGAGGAAGCGGCCGAGCGCAGGCACGTACAGCCGGGCGCCCACCTCTTCCAATCATCGCCCAGCCCCGGTGCGATCACGACAGGGCCATGAGAACGCGATAGTTTCGACGATCGGCTCGTCGATCAGTGATTCGAATCCCCTATGGGAACGTCAGCCGGCAGGGCAAGCGCGTCAGAAGAGGGAAGACCGAGACGTTCAGCATCATCCACGGAGAGTTCGCCGACATCGGGGACCTCCTGAGATGCATCGACACCCGTTTCGATACCAGCCGGCACAGCCGCGGGGACGACATCCGCGATTGCCGCCGAATCCGGCAAGACCGCCAAGGCGCCGACGAGCACAGATGCCAGCGGAACAGAACCAACCCGACGATCCACGAAACCCCCAAGAAACCCGGCGACACAGTCCTCGCACAGCTCATCTGTAGCGGAATCATCAGCTTCGACAAGGTCACGATCTCGTAACGCCCCCGCTCCTGCGTCAAAGGGCGCCGGTTCTGTCCCTGGTCTTCAGCTCCCAGAGCGCCACCGCCGCTGCGGAGGCGACGTTCAGAGAGTCCACTCCCCCGCTCATGGGGATCGTCACGACGGCATCCGCGACCTCCAGCGCACGGGCGGTGAGCCCGTCGCCCTCCGTTCCGAGGACGAGCGCGACCTTCTCCGGCCGCGCAGTCGCATAGGCGTCCAAGGACACCGCATCCTCGCTCAGCGCGAGCGCCGCCAGCTCGAACCCGGCACCGTGCAGCTCCGCGGCGGCGTCCGCCCACTCGCCGATCCGCGTCCACGGCACCTGGAAGACGGTCCCCATGCTCACCCGGACGCTCCGCCGGTACAGCGGGTCCGCGCAGCGCGGCGAGACGAGCACGGCGTCCGCGCCGAGGCCGGCCGCCGCGCGAAAGGCGGCGCCCACGTTCGTGTGGTCGAGAAGGTCCTCCAGGACGAGCACGAGGGATGCGTCCCTCACGACGTCTGCCACGGACGGCAGAGCCGGGCGGTGCATCGATGCCAGGGCGCCGCGGTGCACCGCGAAACCGGTCACGCTCTCGGCCACCTCGTCCGGCACGAGGAACACCGGCACCTCGGCATCCCCGAGGATCGCCTCGATCCCGGCGACCCACCGCCGCTGGGCCAGCACCGAGCGCGGACGATGCCCCGCCGCGATCGCGCGCGCGATCACCTTCGCGGACTCCGCGATGTAGAGGCCGCCCGCCGGCTCCTGCACGCGCCGCAACGCGGTGTCGGTGAGGTTCCGGTAGTCGTCGAGCCGAGGGTCGTCCGCATCGGTCACATGCTGCAGGTCCACGCGTCCACTCTGCCAGCCCCACGCCCGCCGCGATGAACGCCTTGTCCCGCCGCCGTCCGCCTCCTACCGTGGACCGCGAGGAGAGGAACGGGGATGACCGACGCCGCACCACGACGCGAACGGATGCTGCGCGGCTGGCCGGCGATCGTCGGCGTCCTCTTCGCGGCAGGACTCGTCCTGCTCCTCCGCATCGGCCTCGCGGACTCCGTCACCGCCGCAGAGGTCCTCACCGCTGCGGCCTTCGTCTACCTCGGCGCCGCCGCGCTCGGACGCCGAGCCGCAGCATGGCCTCTCTTCGGCCTCACCTTCGTGCTCATCGGCGCCGGCATCGCGCTCAAGGGATTCTCGCCGTCGTGGGCCATGATCGTGCTCGGCGCCGTGCTGCTCGGCTACGGGCTGTTCCGCGGACGTCTCCAGCCCGGCTGGGGCATCCCCGCCCAGACGCTTGCTCTGCTCGTCGTCCTCGGGATCGCTCTCCTCGTCCCCCTGCTCCCCGCACCGTGGGGCTCGATCCTCGTCGGGGTCGGACTCCTCGCCCACGCCGCCTGGGATCTGCGCCACCTCCGCACCCGCCGTGTCGTCGCGCCGACCATGGCGGAGTTCTGCGCCGCGCTCGACACGGTGCTCGCCGTGGGCGTCATCGCGGTCGCCCTCTGACTCCGTGGATATCGCACGGGGCGGGATCCGAACCCGGACCCCGCCCCGTGCGACGGTGCGAAGCGATCAGCTCAGCTGACGGCGCCTGCGCAGAACAACCAGTCCAGCGCCCGCCGCGACCGTGAGCATCGCGAGGAGCGCCAGCCCGATCGGGGCTCCGCCACCGGTGGTCGCGAGCTCCCCGTCCCCGGTGCCGTCCGCGTCCGCTGCCCCGCCGTCCGCGTCCGCGTCAGTATCGTCCGCCGCGGACGAGCCGCCGTCGGCGTCCGCGTCCGCCGACGCCTCCGCATCGGTGTCGCACGCGACGGTCGCGAACTCGGTCGCATCGCCTTCGACGCCGTCGACGATCTGGACCGCCGTGTAGACGGTGCCGCAGACGAGCAGGTCGGCAGGAACCGTCCAGGCGCCGTTCTCGTCGACCTCGGCCGTGGCCGTGACATCGCCGTCCGCGGTGCGGATCTCGACGGTCGCCCCGGCCGTTCCCGTGCCCTCCACCGCGTCCTCGGTGACGGAGACGACGAGCGGAGCAGCGGGAACGACGCTCGGTGCCTCGGGGTCCAGACTCGAATACTGCGACACGAACCCGTTCGCATCGACCGTCTGCAGGCGCAGGAAGCCGTCCGTGTGAGTGGTCGGGATGGTGACGACATCGTCGGCGTCGACGTCCTCGATCGCCCCGAGGTACTCCTCGGCGTTGTCCGCGGCCGTCCAGTAGACGTGGAGGGTCACAGGACCCGTCGCAGGATTGTTGCCGATCAGCGGATCGGGCTGCACAGCCGTGAACGTCGCGTTCTCGCCATCGAACGACGGCTCTCCGACGCGGAACGTCTGCACCGTGTCGTTGCTCACGGAGTCGCCGACGTTCCAGAGGAACCAGTACGCCGAGTGCTCGACATCGGTCGTGACGCCTCCGCGTGTGCTCGGCCCGAAGGTGTTGCCGACGACATCGAGGATGCCGCGCGCATTGTGCACGACGGGCGCCTGAGAGCGGTCCTTGCCGCCGAAGCCGTCGATGGCGTTCCTGACGATGGACCAGCCCACCGGCGTCGTGACGTCGGAGGCGTTCGCCGAGTTGTAGATCGCCCAGTGGTTGTCGATGTCCGCCGGCAGCGAGGAATCCGCGATGTCCTGCGTCAGCGTGTTGTCTCGGACGATATTGCCCGAGCCCGCCACGTCGATACGGATCGCCGAGCGGCTCACGCTCGCGGTGAGGTTCTCGAGCGTGTTGTCCTCGATGACGACATCCGTCGCGCTCGTGCCCTCGACGCGGATCGTGTCCACCGCCCAGATGTCGTCGAAGCTGTTGCCGGAGACGACGATGCCGTCCAGCTCGTTGCCGAGGTGAAGAGCGGCGAAGGAGCCGTCGTTGATGTTCGTGAACGTGTTGTCCGCGAACGTCGCGTTCGAGACCGAACCGCCGAACTTCACGGCCTGGGCCTCGTCGATCGTGTTCCGTGCGAAGACGAGGTCGTCCCAACGCGCGGTGTTGTCACCGATGACCCGGGAGATGTTGCCCGCATCGAAGCCTCGCACTCCGTCGCCGGTGCCGCTGATGTCGTTGCCCGTGATCGCGGTCCCGGTGAGCGTCTGCGCTCCCCCCTCGAAGAAGAAGAGGTTCTGGCGCGGCGAATGGAACTCCGAGTCCACGAACTCGAGTCCGGTGGCGGTGACGCCGGGGTTCATCCAGTAGCCGTGGGTCGGCGAGATCTCCTCGGCGGCGCCGAAGACGCTGTTCGAGACTACGAAGCCGTCGACCGTGGCGCCGTCCTCGATGTCGACGTGCGCCCACGCCTGAACGCCGCGGCTCTCCGCTCCCGTGATCGACACGTTCGAGACCGTGGCCCCGGCCTCGACGCCGAAGCTCGTGTAGTAAGGGCTGTACACCACGACATCTGTGAGGGCGATGTCGGCCGCGCCGTCGAGCAGTGCGATCCCGACTTCCATGTTGCTGGTCTCGGCGTCCTTCGCCTGGACATCGGCGATCGACACATTCGAACCGCTGATGGCGATCGCCGCCTCCGCGGCGACGATGTTGGCCAGATTCGAGAGCCGCACGTCATCCGATGCGACCAGGATTGTGGCGGCGCCGGAGCCGTCGACGTCGGCGATCCCGTCGAGGTTGGTGAAGTCGATCGACACCGGAACGACGGAGTCGACGACGAACCGGGCGCCATTGGGTCCGATGGCGCCGGCGAGGTTGCCGGTTCCGTTGCCCACGCGCTCCGTCGACATGCTGCTACCGCCTCCGCCTGTCACAGACAGCTCTCCTGCGCCGGACAGTGCCGGATCGAAGACGATCTCCACACCGTCCGGGTTCGTCGACGCGTTCGCGATCTCGAGCGCGCCGCGCAGCGTGCAGTCGCCTGCTCCCGATGACGCCTCGCAGTCGCCTGCGACGAGGTTGCCTCCGAGGCCGAGACTGGTCACCGTGATCGTGTCGACCGCCGCCTGTGCCGCGGGCGCACCGATGATGAGAGATCCGGCGACGAGACCGCCGACGATGAAGACGGAGCCGATCCTCCTGCTGCTGCGATGTCCTGGTTGTGGGTTGTCCGCCATAGTTCCTCCTCTAGGGCATGCACGCGCGCGGCATGCACACCTGTGGGGGCTGCGATGCGTGCAGGTCAGTACCGACGCCCGCGATGCGCGGACATCGGTCCCACCTAAGCGGCGCCGACGTTCGCGAAGGAGGATCCGAACGGAGATGACCTCCTTCCGGGGGTCAGATTCCCCCGAGCACGTCACTTCGGCGACCGGCGACGTGATCGGCCGCGGCGAAGGCGCTGTCCGGCAGGTCGTAGACTCGCACAGGGAGGTTCCGTGACCGTGACGATGAGTGCCGAGCTGTCAGCCGGCATCGCCCGCACCGCCGAACTCCTGCACGGCAAGAAGATCGCCCTCCTCACCGGAGCCGGCATCTCCACGGACTCCGGCATCCCCGCCTACCGCGGCGAGGGTGCTCCGGTCCGGACCGATCCGATGACCGTTCAGCGCTATCTCTCGGATGAGGCGGCCCGGCGACGCTACTGGATCGGCGGACACCTGGGCTGGCAGGCGTTCGCCCATGCCCGGCCCAACGCCGGACACGTCGCGCTCGCCGAGATGGAGAGGGCCGGCGCCGTCACCGGCGTCATCACCCAGAACGTCGACGGCCTGCACCTGCGTGCGGGCAGCTCCCACGTCATCGAGGTGCATGGGACCATGCGCAGGGTCACGTGTCTGCAGTGCGGTCAGGTCTTCGACCGCCGGGACATCGCGAGCCAGATCGAGGACCTGAATCCTTGGATCACCGTTCCGGAGAGCATCCGGCTCAACCCGGACGGCGACGTCACCCCCGAGACCGCCGACGGCTTCGTCGTGCCCGTCTGCACGGTCTGCGGGGGGATGCTGAAGCCGGACGTCGTCTTCTTCGGAGAGTTCGTCCCCGGCGACCGCTTCCGCGCCGCCGAGTCGCTGCTGCGCGCCAGCACCGCGATGATCGTCGCCGGCTCGTCCCTCGTCGTCAACTCCGGCGTGCGCCTCGTCGACCGCGCCCGGCGCCGCGGCATCCCCCTCGTCATCATCAACCGCGAACCGACCAGAGCGGATGCCTGGGCCGACGTGACGCTCGCCGGCGGCACGAGCGAGATCCTGTCCGCCCTGCAGCCACTGCTCGTGGACGCCGTGCCGAACAGCCGAGGGGAATCGACGTGACCTTCATCACCCTGGTCAGACACGGCCAGACCGACTGGAACCTGGATCGTCGCATCCAGGGCTCGACGGACATCCCGCTGAACGAGACCGGCCGAGGCCATGCCCGCGAGGCTGCAGCGCTCCTGGCCGACGGAGCGCACCACGCGATCTATGCGAGCCCGCTCGTGCGCGCCCGCGAGACGGCGCAGATCATCGCCGGACTCATCGGACTCGGCGAGCCGGAGCTCGTGCCGGAGCTGCGCGAGCGCGAGTTCGGCGAGGCCGAGGGGATGCTCGTCGCCGACTACATCGAGAGATACGGGGACTGGCATGCGGAGGTGCCGGGCGCCGAGTCCTTCGCCCAGGTGCGCGACCGCGCCCTCGGCGCTCTGGACATCATCGCCCGGCAGTCCAGACTGCGCTCATCGCCCGTCGCCGAGTCGGTGATCGTCGTCGCGCACGGCGGCGTGATCCGTTCGCTGCTGGATCACGCGTCCAGCGGGACCCTTCCCCTTTGGGGCGTGCCCCTGACAAACGGATCGGTGCACCGCTTCGAGGCCTCGCCCGGCGTCCTGCGGCTCCTGGAGAACGTCGTCGGCTGAGTCCCCTCCCGCTCGTTGAGCGAGGGCGCGAAGCGACGCTCGGCACGGACTCCGTTTCGACTCGCTGCGCTCGCTCAACGAACGGGAGGGGACGCTCGCTCAACGAACGGGGGTGAGGAAGAGACTCGAGCCGTTCCCGCTCGTTGAGCGAGGACGCGAAGCGACCGAGTCGAAACGCGCTCAGCGAGCGGATGCGGCCCTGCTCAGGATCGAACGGGCATGGCGCAGCACCGGCTCATCGATCATCCGGCCCTCATGGCGGAACACTCCGCGCTCCCCCGTGGCGGCCGAGAGCACGGCGTCCGCCCACGCCACCGCCGAGGCGTCCGGCCGGTACGCCGCGCGGATCGCGGCGACCTGCCCCGGATGGATGCACGCGGTCGCGGCGAACCCGCTCGCCGCGGCATCCTCCGCCTCGGCGACCAGTCCGTCGATGTCGTCGATGGCGAGGTGCACCGCATCGATCGCAGCCTTCCCGCGCGAGCCTGCTTCGAGCAGCACGCGAGCCCTCGCGAACCGGGCGATGTCGCGATAGCCCCCGTCCGGGCCCCTGCTCGACGTCCCGCCCAGCGATGCGACGAGATCCTCTGCGCCCCACATCAGGGCGACCACTCGTTCGTGCGCCGCCAGCCGGTCGGACGAGGCGACGCCCCGCGCCGTCTCGCACAGGGCGATCAGCGAGAACTCCGCCCCGAAGGCGTCCAGATCTGCTGGATCCTCCGCCTTGGCGACCATCACGGTCCGGAAGCGGGTCTGCGTCAGCGCCTCCAGATCGTCCGAGAACGCGTCTCCGCCGGGGGCGTTGACTCGGACGATCACGCGGTCGGGGTCCAGGTCGGCCGCCGCCACGATGCTCGCGCGCGCCGAGGGCTTCTCGGCGGGCGCGACGGCATCCTCGAGGTCGAGGATGACGGCATCCGCGCGCTCCATCGCCTTCGCGAAGCGCTCGGGCCGGTCCGCCGGGCAGAACAACAGCGCCGGCCCCAGATCGAAAGTCATCATTCCCCTTCCGGCATACAGGTCACGAGCACTGTCCTCGTCGCCGTCGCGACGACGACGTCGTCCTGATTGCGCCCGGTATGCGCGATCGTGCATATCCCCTGACCGGGTCGCGATGACGACAGCCGCTTCCCCGTCACGACGCTCGACGTGTAGAGCGTGTCGCCGGCGAAGAGCGGGTGCGGGAATGCGATGTCCCCGAGCCCGAGCTGCGCGACGAGGGTGCCCTGGGTGAGCTGCGCCACCGACGATCCGACCATCGTCGAGAGCGTCCACATCGAGTTCATCAGCCGCTGTCCGAACTCCTGGGAGGCAGCGAAGGCGGCGTCCAGATGCAGCGCCTGGGTGTTCATCGTCAGTGTCGTGAACAGCACGTTGTCCGCCTCGGTCGCTGTGCGACCGGGACGGTGCGCGTACGTCGCCCCCACCTCGAACTCCTCGAAGTACAGCCCGCGCTGGACGATCTCCGTCATGACGTCAACGCTACCCGGCGAGACCCAGCGTCCGCGCGATCACCAGCAGCTGGACCTCGGTCGTCCCCTCGCCGATCTCGAGGATCTTCGAATCGCGATAGTGCCGCGCGACGGGGAACTCGTCCATGAACCCGTTGCCCCCGAAGATCTGCGTCGCATCCCTGGCGTTGTCCATCGCCGCCTCACCGGCGACGAGCTTGGCGATCGCCGCGGCCTCGCCGAACGGCTGGCCCGCATCTCGGAGACGGGCGGCATGGTGCCACGCCAGTCGTGCGGTGTGCACGCGCGCTCGCATCCGCGCGAGCGTGAACTGGGCGTTCTGCCTGGTGCTCAGTGCCGCTCCGAAGACCGTGCGGCTGCGTGCGTAGGCGACGGCCTCCTCCAGGCATCCCTCGGCGGCTCCCGTCGAGAGCGCCGCGATGGCGACGCGTCCCTCGTCCAGGATGCTGAGGAAGTTGGCGAAGCCCCTCCCCTCCTCCCCGAGCAGATTCTCCTCGGGGACGCGCGCATCGACGAAGGTGAGGGGATGCGTGTCGGAGGCTCGCCAGCCGAGCTTGTCGTACGGCGCCTCGACGGTGAACCCCGGCGTGCCGTTCGGGACGATGATCGTGGAGATCCTCTTGCGTCCCTCCTGCCCGCCCGTCACCGCGGTCACGGTGACGAACCGGGTGATGGGGGTGCCGGAGTTCGTGATGAACTGCTTCGCGCCGTCGATCGCCCACGCACCGTCGTCGCGCCGTGCGGTCGTCCTCGTCGCACCGGCATCGCTGCCGGCCTCCGGCTCGGTGAGGCCGAAGCCCGCCAGGGCGCGCCCGGCGAGCAGATCCGGAAGCAGGGCGGCCTTCTGAGCCTCGTTCCCGAAGCGGAAGACGGGCATGGCGCCGAGGCTCACGGCCGCCTCGAGGGTGATGGCGATCGACTGGTCGACCCGCGCCAGCGCCTCGATGGCGATTCCGAGCGCCATGAGATCCCCGCCCTGCCCGCCGTGCTCCTCGGGGAAGGGCAGCCCGAACAGGCCGAGCGCGCCCATCTGCGCGACGACGTCCATGCTGAGCGTGTGCGTGCGATCCGCCTCGTAGGCCTGCGGGGCGACGACGGACTCGGCGAACTCGCGCACCATCCCTGCGAGCTGCCTCTCCTCATCGGTCAGATCGGTCATCGTTCCCCTCCGCTTCCACACGCGCGACCGTCTGATCGCGTCGTACCTGATCGCCCAGCGCGACCAGAAGCCGCACCACGCCGTCGTGCGGCGCGGTCACGGGGTGCTCCATCTTCATCGCCTCGATCGAGACGAGGACATCGCCCGCCCGCACGGACGCGCCGTCGGCCACGTGCACGGCCACGACCCCGCCCGGCATGGGAGCACGCGCCTCCGGCGCGGTCGCCGTGATCTCCGGATGCCTCGCCGCCAGGCGATGCTCCATCCGCTGCCGACGGGTGAGCGGGCGGAGGCGCACCGTGCGGCCCGCCTCGGCGACCCAGACGGAGCCGTCCGACGCGAGCGCGACGGGCAGAGCGGCGGTGTCTGCAGGCTCCGAGGGCGCGTTCACGAGGACGCCGTCGTCCGTGAGGAGCGCACGGGCGTCCTCCCGGGCCTCGTCCCCGGCGAGCCGCCATCCGCGCAGCATGCCCCACGCCTCCCCCGCCCGACGAGAAACCAGATCCGTCGTGAGAAACCCCCGCGTCCGCGGTTTCCCATGCTCCGCGTGGTTTCTCATGGCGGCGGCGGCCGCGGCCGTCATCCGCGGCGTCACATCCGGCGGAGAGAACGGCAGCAGCGTCTCGATGAGACCGGTGTCCAGATCGCCGGCACGGACACGTTCGTCCGCGCACAGCGTTCGCAGGAAGGCGATGTTCGTCTCCACGCCGAGCACGACGGTCTGCGCCAGCGCCTCGTCCAGCAGGCCCAGCGCCGCCGAGCGATCGCCCGCGTGCGCGATCACCTTCGCGATCATCGGGTCGTAGAACCCGGTCACCTCGGAGCCCGTCTCGACGGCGGCGTCCACGCGGACGCCTTCCGGCGCGTCGAAACGCAGGATCGTGCCCGTCGAAGGCAGGAAGCCGCGTTCCGGTGACTCCGCGTACACCCTGGCCTCCACGGCGTGGCCTCTCGCCGCGGGAATGGCGGGCAGCGCCTCGCCGGCCGCCACCCGCAGCTGGAGCTCCACCAGATCGAGTCCGGTGACCGCCTCCGTCACGGGATGCTCCACCTGCAGGCGCGTGTTCATCTCGATGAAGAAGAGCTCCTCCGGAGCGTCGGCGTCCACGAGGAACTCCACGGTGCCGGCGCCGAGGTAGGCGACGCTCTCCGCGACCCGCACGGCCTCGGCCCAGAGGCGTTCGCGCATCTCGGTCGTGATGCCGGCGGCCGGCGCCTCCTCGATCACCTTCTGATGCCGTCGCTGCAGAGTGCACTCGCGCTCGCCGATCGCGACGATCCGACCGCGCGCATCGCCGAACACCTGCACCTCCAGGTGCCGGGGACGGCGGATCAGCCGCTCGATCACCAGGGCGTCGTCTCCGAAGGATGCCGCCGCGACGCGTTGCGCGGACGCCAGCGCAGGCCTCAGCCCGGCCGCGTCGGCGACGACCTCCATACCCTTGCCGCCCCCTCCTGCACTGGGCTTCACCAGCAGCGGGAATCCGATCTCGGCGGCACGCAGGGCGATCTCGTCCTCCGTCATTCCCGCCGCGTCGAACCCAGGCACGATCGGCACCCCGTGCTCGGCCACGTGCCGGCGCGCACGCGCCTTGTCCGCCATCACCTCGAGCGCCTTCATCCCCGGCCCGATGAACACGATCCCCTGTTCCGCACAGGCCCGAGCAAGCGATGCGCTCTCGGAGAGGAAGCCATAGCCCGGATGGACGGCCTGAGCTCCGCTCCTGCGGGCGGCGGCCACGATCGCCTCGACATCGAGATAGGACTCGGATGCGGGCGATGGCCCGATCCGCACGGCCTCGTCCGCCTCGCGCACATGCGGCGCTTCAGCGTCGGCATCCGAGTGCACCGCGACGCTGCGCACGCCGAGGACGCGCAGGGTGCGGATGATGCGCCGGGCGATCTCGCCGCGGTTCGCGACCAGGACGGTTCCGAACACGGGGATCACATCCGGAAGACGCCGAAGCCCGGCGCGGGCAGCGGGGTGCGGGAGACGACGTCGAGGGCGAGGCCCAGCAGATCACGGGTGCGCTCCGGATCGACGACGCCGTCGTCCCACAGTCGCGCCGTGGCGTAGAAGGGGTCGCCCTGCTTCTCGTACTGGGCGCGGATCGGCTCCTCGAAGGTCGCCCGCTCCTCCGGAGACCAGGTCTCGCCGCGGGCCGTCAGCTGATCCTCCTTGACGGTGGCGAGGACCGCCGCCGCCTGGCTCCCGCCCATGACGGAGATGCGGCTGGCGGGCCAGGTCCACAGGAAGCGCGGTGAGGAGGCCCGCCCGCACATCGAGTAGTTCCCGGCGCCGAAGGAGCCGCCGATGATCACCGTGAGCTTCGGCACCCTGGCCGTGGCCACTGCCGTCACCATCTTCGCGCCGTCCTTCGCGATGCCGCCGGCCTCGGCGTCGGCGCCGACCATGAAGCCGGTGACGTTCTGCAGGAACAGCAGAGGGATGCCGCGCTGGTCGCACAGCTCGATGAAGTGCGCACCCTTCAGCGCCGACTCGCCGAACAGGACGCCGTTGTTGGCGACGATCCCGAGCGGATGCCCGTGCAGTCGTGCGAAGGCGGTGACCAGCGTCGTCCCGTAGTCGGGCTTGAACTCGAGGATGCTCCCGCCGTCCGCGAGCCGGTCGATGACCTCGTGGACGTCATACGCGGCGTTCACGTCGACCGGCACCACGTCGTACAGCGGCGACTGCTCGGCCGGCGGGCGCGACGCGTGCACGTCCCAGGCGGGATCGGGTGGGGGCGGAAGCGTCGCCACGATGTCGCGCAGGATCTCCAGGGCGTGCTCGTCGTCCTCTGCGAGGTGGTCCACCACGCCGGAACGTCGGGCGTGCAGCTCTCCCCCTCCGAGCTCCTCCGCCGTCACGACCTCGCCGATCGCCGCCTTCACCAGGGGAGGACCGCCGAGGAAGATCGTGCCCTGGTTCCGCACGATCACGGTCTCGTCGCTCATCGCCGGGACGTAGGCGCCGCCTGCGGTGCACGAGCCGAGGACGGCCGCGAGCTGCGGGATGCGCGCGGCGGAGAGGCGGGCCTGGTTGAAGAAGATCCTCCCGAAGTGGTCGCGGTCGGGGAACACCTCGTCCTGCGCGGGGAGGAAGGCTCCGCCGGAGTCCACCAGGTACAGGCAGGGAAGCCTGTTCTCCAGAGCGATCTCCTGCGCACGCAGATGCTTCTTCACGGTCATCGGCAGATAGCTCCCGCCCTTCACCGTGGCGTCGTTGCAGACCACCATCACATGCCGCCCGTGGACCAGCCCGACCCCCGCTATGACGCCCGCAGCCGGCGCCTCTCCGCCGTACAGCCCCTCCGCGGCGAGCGGTGCGATCTCGAGGA
This sequence comes from Microbacterium tumbae, assembly GCF_054780175.1. NCBI lineage: Bacteria > Bacillati > Actinomycetota > Actinomycetes > Micrococcales > Microbacteriaceae > Microbacterium > Microbacterium tumbae. The sequence continues at coordinate 355,927 of NZ_BAAGWV010000002.1, read as the reverse complement.
ACGGGCTCCCCTCGTCGAGGAGCCGCGTCACGCGATCCCTCGGCAGGAGCTTGCCCCGCTCGACGTGGCGGCGTCGCGACGCCTCTGGCCCGCCGAGAGCGACCTCGGCGAGGCGATCGCGCAGACGCTCGGCCAGTCGGCGCTGGGTATATGACATCGTGATGTCCTCCTCGACTCACGCACTGGCGTGCACGCACCCAGGTCGGTTAGTGTTCACTAACCCGTGCATTTAGGTTAGTGAGCATTAACTGAGATGACAACCCCGATCACCTCCAGGGATCGCGCCAAGGCCGAGCGCTCCGATGCCCTGTTGACCGCCGCCGCCGGCCTCTTCGCCGAACGCGGATTCTCCGGCGTGAGCCTGGAGGACATCGGCGCGGCCGTCGGCGTCTCCGGCCCGGCCGTCTACCGTCACTTCGCCGGCAAGCAGGCGCTGCTCGGCGCGCTTCTCGTCGGCGTGAGCGGGCGTCTCGTCGTCGGCGGCACGGAGGTGTCCGAGTCCGCCACCGGCGACGAGGAGCGGATGCGGGCGCTGATCCGCTTCCATGTGCACTTCGCCCTGGGCAACGCCGACGTCATCCGCGTGCAGGATCGCGACCTCGCCCACCTCGCGGAGGAGGACAGGGCGCAGGTCCGTAAGCTCCAGCGCACGTACATCGATCTGTGGATGGCCGCGCTGTCGCCTCTGCGGGATGCTCCGGCCGACGAGCTGCGTCTGCGGGTGCAGGCGGGGTTCGGCCTCATCAACTCCACCCCGCACAGCACCCGGTCCGCCGCGCGCGGCCGTTCGGCGACGGCGTCCGTCCTCGCCGACATGGCCTATGCGGCCCTGATGGCGTGATCGCACGGCGTTCAGGACATCAGCATCGCGCGCCCCGGCTCCTCGAGCACGTCGCCGACGTCCTTGAGGAAGCGCGCGCCCTCGGCGCCGTCGACGACTCGATGGTCGAAGGACAGGCTCAGCGTCATCACCTGGCGCACCGCGAGCTCTCCGCGATGGACCCACGGCTGGGGACGGACGGCTCCGACGGCGAGGATGCCGGACTGGCCCGGCGGAAGGATCGGCGTTCCGGCGTCGATCCCGAATACGCCGATGTTCGTGATCGAGAACGTCCCGTCTGCCAGCTCCGCGGGACTCGTCCGCCCGGATCGCACCGTCTCGGTGAGCGCGCGCAGGGCGTCGGCGAGGTCCACGAGCGAGAGCCGCTCGGCGTCGCGGATGTTCGGGACGATCAGGCCCCGGTCCGTCGCCGCGGCGATCCCGAGGTCGACGAAATGATGCTGGACGATCTCACCCGCCTCCTCGTCCCAGCGCGCATTCAGTCCCGGAGTCCGTGACAGCGCGAGGCACACGGCCTTCGCCACCACGGCCAGCGGGCCGATCCGATGCTCCGACAGCGCCGGATCCGCACGCAGCGAGCCGATCAGGTCCATCGTCGCCGTCACGTCGACGGTGTGGAAGCAGGTGACGTGAGGTGCGGTGAAGGCGCTCGCGACCATCGCCTCCGCGGTCTGCTTGCGCACTCCGCGGATCCGCGTCCTGGTCTCCCGCTCCCCGTCGGCCCGCGTGCGGACGGGCGATGCCTCCTCCGATGCGCTCGCGACGCCCCTGCGCGCGCCGATGCGCTCGGCGAAGGCCTCCACGTCCTCGCGAGTGACGACCCTGTCCCCCACCTCGGCGGCGACGAGGGCGAGATCGACGCCGAGTCGCTTCGCATGGGCGCGCACCGGCGGCGTCGAACGCGGGCGCTCGCCGATCGTCATCTCCGCGGCGCTGGAGACCGGCAGCGCGTCGTGCGGCGGCGCATCCCGCACGACTGCATCCGCGGCGGCGCTGCTCCCCGTGCTTCGACGGGCACGCCGCATGGGGCGGCCGCCTCCTGCGGGAGCGGCGCCGTAGCCGACGAGATTCGCCTGCCGTGCGTCTCCCGACGCCTCGGGCGGAGAGGCCTCGGATGCCGGCCTCTCTTGCTCGGCGCGCTCCTCCCCCGCGATCTCGAAGGCGATCAGCGGCGCTCCGACGGCGATGGTGTCCCCCGCGCCCGCGTGCAGCGTCGTCACCGTGCCCTCGAACGGCGAGGGCAGCTCGACGACGGCTTTCGCCGTCTCCACCTCCGCGAGGGTCTGGTTCAGGCCGACGGCGTCTCCGGGCGCGACCAGCCACTGCACGATCTCGGCCTCCGTGAGCCCCTCGCCGAGGTCGGGGAGAAGGAACTCCGTGTTCATGCGCCCGCTCCCGTCATGCTGTTCGGCCGATCGAGCACGCGGTCGACCGCGTCCAGGATCCGATCCAGATCCGGCAGGTGATGCCGCTCCAGCTTCGCGGGCGGGTACGGGATGTCATGGCCCGTCACCCGCAGCGGCGCCGCTTCGAGATACTCGAAACAGCTCTCCGTGACGCCGGCGATCACCTCGGCGGCCACCCCCGCCTCGCGGGATGCCTCGTGCACGACCACCACCCTGCCGGTGCGGCGCACGGATGCGGCGACGGTGTCGACGTCGACGGGCGAGATCGATCGCAGGTCGATCACCTCGAGCGAGACGCCGTCCGCTTCAGCGGCGGCCGCGGCATCCCGTGCCGTCGCGACCATCGCGCCGTACGTGACCACGGTCGCGTCCGTCCCCTGGCGCACGACCCGCGCGAGTCCCATCGGCGGCGCATCCGCGAGCGGCGCATCCAGATCGACCTCGCCCTTGTGATGGTAGAGGCGCTTCGGCTCGAAGAAGACGACCGGATCGTCGCTCGCGATCGCCTGCCGCAGGCAGCGATAGGCGTCCTGGGGGTTCGACACCGCGATCACGCGGAGGCCGGCGGTGTGCGCGAAATACGCCTCCGGGGATTCGGAGTGGTGTTCGGCCGCGCCGATGCCGCCCGCCCACGGGATGCGGATCGTGATCGGCATCCGGACCCTGCCCTGCGTCCGGTAGTGGAGCTTCGCCACCTGCGAGACGATCTGATCGAAGGCGGGGTAGACGAAGCCGTCGAACTGGATCTCGACGACGGGGCGATAGCCGCGGTAGGCCAGGCCGACGGCCGTGCCGACGATCCCCGACTCCGCGAGCGGCGTGTCGATCACACGCGCGGCGCCGAACTCGTCGAGCAGACCGTCCGTGATGCGGAAGACGCCGCCGAGCCGGCCGATGTCCTCCCCCATGAGGACGACCTTGGCATCATCGCGCATGGCTCGCCTCAGTCCAGCGCTCAGAGCCTTCCCGAGCGTCATCTCGGTCATCTCACGCCTCCGTCGCGAACGAGTCGAGGTATGCCGCGTACTCGGCCCTCTGCCGGTCGATGCCCGCGTGCGGCTCGGCGTACACGCCGTCGAAGACCGCGAGCGGGGCCCGCGTCGCCATCGCGATGCACGCGGCGCGCATCGCGCGGGCCATCGCCTCCGCCTCGTCGGCGACCTCGGCGATCCGCGCGTCGTCCAGCTCTCCGAGGCCGCGCAGGTATGCCTCCAGCCGCACGATCGGATCCCGGCCGCGCCAGGACTCCCACTCGGCCGGATCCCGATAGCGCGTGGGGTCGTCCGCCGTGGTGTGCGGGCCCATCCGGTACGTGACCGCCTCGATGAAGGCGGGGCCCCTGCCGCCGCGCGCGTGATCGAGCGCCCACCGCATCGCGGCGAGGCAGGCGAGCACGTCGTTGCCGTCGACCCGCAGGCTCGGGATGCCGAAGGCGGGGGCTCGACCCGCGATCGGGGAGGAGGACTGCACCGAGACCGGCTCGGAGATCGCCCAGTGGTTGTTCTGGCAGACGAACACCACCGGGACCCGGTAGGAGGAGGCGAACACCATGGCCTCGTTGACGTCCCCCTGGCTCGTGGCGCCGTCGCCGAAATAGGCCACGGCGACCTCGTCGGCCTCATCGCGCTGGATGCCCATCGCGTACCCCACCGCGTGCAGGCTCTGCGCGCCGATGATGATCTGCATCGGCGCGCAGCGCAGCCGGGCAGGGTCGTACCCGGCGCCCTCCTCGCCGCGCCAGGTGCGCACGAAGTCGGCCGGCTCGGCGCCGCGCGCGAGGATCACACCGGTCTCCCGATAGCTGGGGAACACGAAGTCCTGCGGATCGAGCGCCCTCGCCGTGCCGATCTGAGCGGCCTCCTGACCCTGGCACGGCGCCCAGAGTCCGAGCTGGCCCTGGCGCTGCAGGGCGAAGCCCTCGGCGTCGATGCGGCGGAGCACGACCATGTCCCGATGCAGTCCGCGCAGGGCGTCGGCCGTGATGTCGGCGATGAGGGGATCGAGCTCGGGGTGGACGAGACGCGTGCCGTCCGGGGCGAGAAGCCGCTCCGTGAGCTCGAGATCCTGGACGGCGCTGGTTGTCGGGCCTGCCTGCGGTGACATCTTCGTCCTCCTGTCTCGCACGCCCTTCGTGGGGGCGATGCGCGATCCGCCGACGTCGTCATCGGCTGATCCGAGGCTACGTCCGATGAACACCTCGCTCAAGCATTCACAGTCGGCTTGAGCATGTTGCTGAAATCGGGCGGACAGGAGGCTGCTATCGTTTGGCACTATGTCAACGCTGGACCGCATCGACCTCGAGCTGCTGACCGCGCTCGCGGAGGATCCCCGCGCGACCGTCGTCGCGCTGGCCGAGCGTCTCAGCCTGTCGCGGAACACCATCCAGGCGAGGATGGCCCGTCTCGAGCAGACCGGCGTCCTGCTGTCCTATGAGCGGTCCTTCTCCCCCGAGGTCCTCGGCTTCCCCCTGCAGGCGTTCATCAGCATCGGCCTGCGGCAGACGGAGCTCCCCCGCATCACGACCGAGCTTGCACGCGTCCCTGAGATCCTGCAGGTGCACGGCCTGAGCGGATCCATCGACCTCATGGCGCGCGTCGCGTGCCGCGACGCCAGGCACCTCTTCGACACCGACGCCCGGATCCTCGCCATCGAAGGTGTGGAGCGCACCGAGACCTCACTGGCGATGGGCGAGGTCATCCCCTATCGCGTGGCAGGGCTCATCGGCCTCGCGCGACGGGAAGCCTGAGGAAGCGGCGGATCTCTCCTGCAGCTTCCGCCGGGGTCTCGTAGTGGATCAGATGGCCGACGCCCGCGATCTCGACGAGCTCGGCGTCTGGGAACAGCGTCGCCAGGCGCCGCTCCGCGTCGATCGGCGTGATGTCGTCCTCCTGCGCCGCGATGAGGAGGGTGGGCACGTCGATCAGCGGTGCGAACTCGCGAACGTCGTGCGAGACGCTCGTCACGAACGCCTCCTTGAGCACGTCGCGGTCGGCGAACCTCGAGAAGTAGGCGTCGTGCTGCGCGTGGATGAAACGGCGCAGCTCCGGATCGCGGGTCTTCGCCATCGTCACGCTCATGGCGCGCACGATCATCCTGTTGCGCAGCAGCGCGGTGCCGAATCGTGCCGGAAGCCTCGCTCCGAGCGCGTAATAGAGCACGGCGAGACGGGTGAGGATCCCCTTCGGGCCCTCGAGGGCAGGGGCGCCGATCGGATTGACGAGGATGAGCCGCGGCGTCCGCAGTCCGGCGGCCACCGCGGCCGAGACGACGATCGATCCGAAGGAGTGACCGAGGATGACGGCGCCGGGGGCGACCGCACCGGCGAACTCGATGAGCCAGCCGGCGTAGCGATCGAGGTCGTGTCCTCCCCCCGGCAGCGGGGCGGTCTCGCCGAAGCCGGGCAGATCGGGTGAGATCACGCGGATGTCGGGCAGGAAGGCGAGCACCGGCTCCAGCCCGTGGTGGTCGCCGCGGAAGCCATGCACGGCGATGAGCGTGGTGGTCGCATCCGGCGCGCCGTACTCCCAGTAGGCGGTGGTCCCCTCCGCCACCGCGACCTCGCGGCGCTGGACGGGGAGCCTGCTGAGGCGTTCGGCGTACGGCGAGGACATGGTCCGATCCTACCGAGGCGCCGTTGCGGCATCGCCGAGCGGAGCGCCTCCGCGGCGATGTCCGATGGGCGGCCTAGTTTGTGTGCATGGCCGAAGACACCGCACTCCCCGACTGGATCACCCGCGTCGGCGTGTTCGATCTGGAGACCACGGGGGTCGACGTGGAGCACGACCGCATCGTCACCGCGCACGTCGGCGTGCTCGACGCGAAGGGACGTCAGATCGCGGCGCGCAACTGGATCGCCGATCCCGGCGTCCCCGTGCCCGACGGCGCGGCCGCGATCCACGGGTTCACCACCGACCGGGTGCGCCGCGAAGGACGCCCGGCCTCCGAGGTCGTCGCCGAGGTCGCGTCGTCACTGCGCGCGCTGCTGAGCCAGGGCGTCCCGGTGGTGGCGTACAACGCCTCCTACGACTTCTCCCTGCTGTTCCACGAGTGCCTCCGGCACGGCGTCGAGCCGCTGATCGACCCCTCGCCGGTGATCGATCCCCTCGTCATCGACAAGGCCGTCGACCGCTACCGTCGGGGCAAACGGACGCTCGAGGTCGTCGCGGAGCACTACGCCGTCCCGCTCGACGGCGCGCACGAGGCCTCCGCGGACGCCATCGCGGCCGGTCGCGTCGCCCTCGCGCTCGCGCGCCGGTTCGCCCTCGCCTCCTCCGCCTCCGAGCTGCACACCCAGCAGATCGGCTGGGCCCGCACCCAGGCGGAGAGCCTGACGGAGTACTTCATCCGGATCGGACGCCTCGAGCCGGAGCAGTCCCTCGACGGCTCCTGGCCGGTCCGCGACGCGACGGGTTCCGCATCCGCCTGAGGGGGGATGCCGGGCGGCTCAGGCGCTGTCTAGGCTGAGGGCATGCGGGATCTGATGGGCTGGGCCTATGTGGTGCTGGTCCTCGCCGCGGGTCCGATGCTGCTCGTCTTCGGAATGATCCACACCTTCTCACGCAAGCCCGTCGAGAAGAAGTACGAAGGAACCGGCGGCGGCTTCGGCGGCGCCTTCGATGCGATCTGGATGCCGTCCGCGCACGAGGCCGGAATGGAGCGCGATCGGCAGACCAAGCGCACCGCCCCGGCTCCGGCGCCCGGCGATCCGCCCTGGAAGATCGACAGCGGACGCATCACCCTCGACATGGCGTCCCCGGACGACACCGGCTGACGCTGTCGACGCCTGCTCGCGGTCCCCCGGACACGGCGAAGGCCCCGACTCCATCGCGGAGTGCGGGGCCTTCGAATCGGACGGAGCCGCTTACTTGCTGCCGCCGCCGAAGCCCTTGAAGCGCTGGTTGAACTTCTCGACGCGACCGGCCGAGTCCATGATGCGCTGCTTGCCGGTGTAGAACGGGTGCGAGGCCGAGGAGATCTCGACGTCGATCACGGGGTACTCCACGCCGTCCAGCTCGATCGTCTTGTCGCTGGTGACGGTGGAACGGGTGAGGAAGGTCTCTCCCGAACCGAGGTCGCGGAACACGACCGCCTGGTAGTCGGGGTGGATGTCAGTCTTCATGGGATTCCTTAAGTGGTGCCCTGGATTGTGCCAGGAGCGAGGGAAGTCTGCGGTGCGTGTGCACCGAGGATCCATTCTAGCAGAAAGGTCCTCAGACCCCTGCCCTGGCGGAGAAGCGGCCGCCCTCGGCGTCGAGCACGATCGGCATGCCGAAGGCGGAGCTCAGGTTCTCCGCGGTGAGCGTCCCGTCGATGGGCCCCACGGCCACGACTCCCCCGTCGCGCAGCAGCAGCACGTGGGTGAAGCCGACCGGGATCTCCTCGACATGGTGCGTCACCATCACCATCGCCGGCGTCGTCGGAGAGGAGGCGTAACCGCTCAGGAGCGACAGCAGCTCCTCGCGGGAGCCGAGATCGAGCGAGGCCGTCGGCTCGTCGAGCAGCAGCAGCTCCGGATCCGTCATCACGGCCCTGGCGATCTGGACGCGCTTCTGCTCGCCGTCGCTGAGCGTTCCGAAGAGCCGGTCGGCGAGATGGTCGAGCCTCCAGTCCGCGAGGACGCGCAGTGCGCGGCGCTCGTCGATGTTCTCGTACTCCTCGTTCCAGCGGCCCATGACCGAGAAGGCCGCGGTGAGCACGGTGTCGAGCACGGTCTCGTCGCGCGGGATGCGCTTGGCCAGCGCGGAGGAGGCGAAGCCGATCCGGGGACGCACCTCGAAGAGGTCGCTCCTGCCGAGGGTCTCCCCCAGGACGGTGACCGTGCCGGACGTCGGATGCAGCAGCGTGTCGGCCAGCTGCAGGAGGGTGGTCTTGCCCGCGCCGTTCGGGCCGAGGACGACCCATCGTTGGTCGTCCGCGACCTGCCAGGTCACGTGATCGACGATGTTACGCCCGTCACGGCGCACGACGACATCGGTGAGATCCAGGGCACTCGGCATGCCGCCAGCCTATCGGCTCAATCCACGAGCTCCGCGTAGAGCGCGCGCGTGGTGTCCGCGATCGCCGCCCAGCTGAACGCCGTCCGCGCGCGCTCCCGTCCTGCGGCGCCGTAGGCGCGTGCACGCTCGGGATCCCCGACGACCTCGGTGATGACCGCGGCCAGATCGGCGACGAAGCGGTCGGGGTCCACCGGGGTCCCCGTGCCGTCCTGGAGCTGCTCGATCGGCACGAGACGACCCGTCACGCCGTCGTCGACGACCTCCGGGATCCCTCCCGTCGCCGTGCCGACGACGGCGGCGCCGCACGCCATGGCCTCGAGGTTGACGATGCCGAGCGGCTCGTACACGGACGGGCAGATGAAGGTCGTCGCTGCGGTCAGGATCGCCGAGAGCTGCGCACGAGGGAGCATCCGCTCGATCCAGACGACGCCCTGACGCGTCTGCTGCAGAAGGCGGACCCCCTCCTGCACCTCCGCCATGATCTCGGGAGTGTCCGGCGCACCGGCGCACAGCACGAGCTGCACATCCGGCGGAAGGTCCGCCGCCGCGCGGAGCAGGTACGGCAGGCCCTTCTGGCGGGTGATGCGGCCGACGAACACGACCGAGGGGCGGGCCGGATCCATCCCGATGCTCGCGAGGAACTCCGCATCCCGCACGGGCTGCCACCGTTCGACGTCGATCCCGTTGTGGATGACCCGCACCCGTGCGGGGTCGACCTGCGGATAGCTGCGCAGGATGTCGGCGCGCATGCCGGCGCTCACCGCGACGATCGCCGCGGCGTTCTCGTAGGCGAGGCGCTCGATGCCGCTCGAGACGGCGTAGCCCCCGCCGAGCTGCTCGGCCTTCCACGGCCGGAGCGGCTCGAGGCTGTGCGCGGTGAGCACGTGCGGGATGCCGTGCAGCTGTGCGGCGATGTGCCCCGCGAAGTTCGCGTACCAGGTGTGGCTGTGCACGAGATCCGCCCCCGCGACATCGCCCACCATCGCGAGGTCGGTGCCGAGCGTCTGGATCGCGGGATTCGCCGTGGCGAGCTCCGACGGCGTCCGGTAGGCCATCGTGCCCGCTTCGTCCCGGTCCGCTCCGAAGGCGCGCACCCGCACGTCGAGGCTCCCGCGGAGCGCGGCGACGAGCTCCGTGACGTGCACGCCGGCACCGCCGTAGATCTCCGGCGGGTATTCCTTGGTGATCATGTCGACGCGCATGTCTGAACGGTAGTACAGCCGGGCCACGGGGATCTATGGTTGAGCCATGGCGGCACCGCTGAAAGTCTTCGGGATCATCCTCGCCGGCGGCGAGGGCAAGCGACTCATGCCTCTGACGGCGGACAGGGCGAAACCTGCGGTGCCCTTCGGAGGCCAGTACCGGCTGATCGACTTCGCCATCTCGAACCTCATCAACTCGGGGCTCCGGCAGATCGTCGTCCTCACCCAGTACAAGTCGCACAGCCTCGACAGGCACATCTCGCAGACCTGGCGCATGTCGGCGCTGCTGGACTCCTACGTCACCTCCGTGCCGGCGCAGCAGCGGCTCGGCAAGCGCTGGTTCTCGGGTTCTGCGGACGCGATCCTGCAGAGCCTCAACCTCATCAACGACGAGAAGCCCGACATCGTGGTCGTCATCGGGGCCGATCACGTGTACCGGATGGACTTCCGGCAGATGCTCGAAGCGCACGTGGCCTCCGGGGCCAAGGCGACGGTCGCGGGCATCCGACAGCCCCTCGCGCTGGCGTCGCAGTTCGGCGTGATCGACGCGGATCCGGACGGCTCCGGCCTCATCAAGGACTTCCTCGAGAAGCCCGCCGATCCGGCCGGTCTCCCCGACTCGCCGCACGAGGTGCTCGTGTCGATGGGCAACTACATCTTCGACGCGGACGCCCTGATCGCCGCCGTCGAGGCAGACGGAGAGCTGACGACGTCCGGGCACGACATGGGCGGCGACATCGTGCCCTACTTCGTCTCGCGCGGCGAGGCGGCGTACTACGACATGAAGCACAACGACGTGCCCGGCTCCTCGCCTCGGGATCGCTCGTACTGGCGCGACGTGGGAACGATCGACTCGTTCTTCGACGCCCACATGGATCTCATCTCCACCCTGCCGATCTTCAACCTGTACAACATGGAGTGGCCGATCCACTCGCAGGCGGTGAACTCGCCGCCCGCGAAGTTCGTGCGCGACTCGGTCGGGCGGATCGGCAATGCCATCGACTCGATCGTCTCGCTGGGGTCCGTGCTCTCCGGCACGCATCTGGAGCGCAGCGTGGTCGGACCGTGGACGCTCGCGGGCGGAGGATCGACGATCACCGACTCGGTGCTCTTCGACCACGTCCACATCGGTCAGGGCGCGCGCGTGCACAGGGCCGTCCTCGACAAGAACGTGGTCCTCGAGGACGGGGCCACGGTCGGCGTCGACCGCGAGCAGGACATCGCCCGCGGATACACCGTCACGGACTCGGGGATCACCGTGGTCGGGAAGGGCATCCGCGTCTCGCGCTGACGTCGCTCCTGGCCCGCCGTGCCCTAGGCTTTCACGCGTGACCTCAGCGCGCTTCCTCGTCGTCCTCGACGCCGACTCCACCCTGATCCGCAATGAGGTCATCGAGCTCCTCGCCGACGAGGCGGGGCGACGTGCAGAGGTCCAGGCCGCCACCGAGGCCGCGATGCGCGGCGAGGTCGACTTCGCCGCGAGCCTCCGCTCGCGCGTGCGCGCCCTGGCCGGAGTGCCGACCGCGGCCTTCGAGCGCGTGCTCTCCCGCATCGAGCCCACGCCCGGGGTGCGCGAGCTCACGAGCGCCGTGCACGACCGCGGCGGCGGCGTCGGCGTCGTCTCCGGCGGCTTCCACGAGATCCTCGACCACGTCGCACCGGGTCTCGGAGTGGACCGCTGGCGGGCGAACCGCCTCGCGGTGCGGGACGGCGCGCTCACGGGCGAGGTGGACGGCGAGATCGTGGATGCCGCGGCGAAGGCCGCCTCGCTGCAGGAATGGGCCGCCGATCTCGGCGTCGCGGACCGTGCGACGATCGCGATCGGCGACGGCGCGAACGATCTTCAGATGATGGCGGCGGCCGGTCTCGGGCTGGCCTTCAACGCGAAGCCGGCGGTCCGCAGGAAGGCCGCCCTGGTCATCGGCGACGTGGATCTCCGCGAGGTCATCCCGCTGCTGCCCTGACGGCTCCTCGCGCTCTGGCGGATGTCGGAGCGGCGGCGTAGCGTCGGGCCATGGACATCATCCTGATACCGGGCCTCTGGCTGGACGCATCCTCCTGGAGCGCCGTCTCCCCCGCGCTGACCGCCGCCGGTCACCGCGTGCACGCCCTGACCATGCCCGGCGTCGGCGAGCCGGCCGGGAGGTCCTCGGAGATCGGCATCTCCGATTGGGTGGATGCCGTGGTCGAGCGCATCGACGAGCTCACCGGCGACGTGGTCCTCGTCGGGCACAGCGGCGGCGGCAACGTCGCGTGGGGTGCGGCCGACGCCCGCCCGGAGCGAGTGAGGCGCGTCGTCTTCGTCGACACCGTCCCCCCGCCTCCGGGCGGCGGCATCTCGGAGTTCCCCGTCGTCGACGGCGTGATCGCCTTCCCCGGATGGGACTTCTTCCCCGACGAGGATGTCAGCGATCTGACCGTCGAGGTCAAGACCCGGACCGCCCCTCTGACGAAGAGCGTGCCCGCGCGGGTGCCCGTCGATCCGATCCCGCTGTCCGGCTCACGCCACCAGGTGCCGGTCACGCTCCTGATGGGAGGACTCGACCAGGCCGGTCTCGAGGCCGAGATCGACGGCTGGGGAGCCTATGGCGAGGAGTACCGTTCGATCGCCGACGCCACCGTCGTGCGGATCGGCTCGGGGCACTGGCCTCAGTTCAGCGTCCCCGAGCGTCTCGCGCAGCTGATCCTGGATGCCGTGGCGAGCTGATCCGGAACGCCCTGACGAACCGAGCGGTCAGTGGCCCATGCCGAGGCCGCCGTCCACCGGGATGACGGCGCCGGAGATGTAGGACGCGTCGTCACCGGAGATCCAGGTGACGACACCGGCGACCTCGTCCGCGGTCGCGAAACGTCCGGCCGGGATGCTCGCCTTGTACTGCTTCTGGGTCTCCTCCGGGAGCTCGGCCGTCATGTCCGTCTCGATGAAGCCCGGCGCCACGACGTTCGCGGTGATGCCGCGGCCGCCGAGCTCACGGGTGAGCGATCGCGCGAAGCCGACCAGGGCGCTCTTCGAGGCCGCATAGTTGATCTGGCCGGCCGAGCCGTAGAGTCCGACGACGCTGGAGATGAGGACGACACGACCGAAGCGCGCCTTGAGCATTCCCTTCGACGCCCGCTTCACCACGCGGAAGGCGCCTCCGAGGTTCGTCGCGACGACACTGTCGAAGTCCTCCTCGCTCATGCGCAGCAGGAGCGTGTCCTTCGTGATGCCGGCGTTGGCGACGACGATCTCCACCGGACCCAGGACGCTCTCCACCTCGGTGAACGCCGCGTCGACCGCGGCGGCGTCCGTCACATCGGCGCGGACCGTCAGGGTGCCCTCCGGCCCCTCTCCGCTGCGAGCCGTCACGGCGACGCGGTACCCGTCCCGCACGAAGCGCTCCGCGATCGCACGGCCGATGCCGCGGTTTCCTCCGGTGACCAGGACGACGCGTCCTTCGCTCATGACTTCACTCCAGCTCGGTGGGGACTCGGGCTCCGCAATCCTATCCGGGTGTTTGACACGCCTCGCCGAGGCTGGAAGCCTGTCCGTGACGAAAGGTACATCGTGAGCGACAACAGCACCCAGGGCGAAGGCCCCGATTCCCCTCCTGCCGCCGACGCGCAGCAGATCGCACCGCCCACGGTGACCGGCGTGCCGGCCGACGTCGCAGGCGCGGCCACCGGAGCCCCGGCCGTCGCCGCTCCTGAACCCCCAGCGGCACCGGTGCCCCCGATCCCCGCGGACTCCGCACCGCCCGCGCCGGCCTCATCGCCGTCGGCGGCCGGTGCTTCCCCCGTTGCTCCGCCGGCAGCCCCCTGCGTTCCCGCCGCCGCTTCACCGAGCGCTCCGGCCGCGCCGGTGCCTCAGGCGGCGCCCGGGTATCCGCCGGCGCCCGGCTATCAGGCGCCGACGGCTCCCTCCTACCCCACGCCTCCCGGATACCCTGCCGCACCCGGCTATCCCGTGGCCACGACACCTGCCGCACCCGGCTATCCCGTGGCCACGCCTCCCGGGTACCCCGCAGCCGCGGCTCCGGCCTATGCCCCCGCCCCCGGCTACGCGTCGCAGGCGGCTCCCGGCTATCCCGCACCGGTCTACGTCGCTCCCGTCTATCCCGCGCGTCCGACCAACGGCCTCGCGCTCGCCACCCTGATCTGCGGCATCGCTGGCATCGTGTTCAGCTGGCTGATCCTCGTGGTCTTCGTCCCGATCCTGATCTCGGTCGCCGCGATCATCATGGGGCACATCTCGCTGTCCCAGATCAAGAAGAACCCGACTCTCGGCGGCAGGGGGATGGCGCTGACCGGGCTGATCCTCGGCTATGTGCCGATCGCGATCAGCCTCCTGCTGCTCGTCTTCGGCATCCTCGCGCTCTTCGCCTTCGGAGCGTTCACTATTCCGTTCCTGACCTCGTGAGCTCCGGCCGCCGAGGTCCGCACGGGCCTCGGCGCGGCGTAGGCTGGAGGCATCGTGAAACGCTCCCGTGACGCCGCATCCGTCACCTCCCTTCCGCAGGCGCCGAAGGCGGAGGCGGACTCCCGCACGCGCCGGTACCTGATCTCGATGGCCATCCGCATCGTGTGCTTCGCGCTCATGGTGCTCGTCACCCCGTACGGGTGGTACACCTGGGTCTTCGGCATCGCCGCGGCCGTCCTCCCCTACATCGCCGTCGTCGCCGCGAACACGGGACGCGACAGCGACGTCGTGACCGCCGAGTCCCCGCAGCAGGAGATCGCGGCGCCCGATGCGGGCACCGTGACCGACGAGCAGCCGCAGGTGCTCACCGTTCTGGAGGTCCGCCGGTCCGACGAGGACGATCCGAAGTGACCGCGCTCGAATGCTCGCGGGCAGGATGCCGTGAGGCCGCGACGCACCACGTGGTGTGGCGCAATCCGCGCATTCACCCGGAGGGCCGCGAGAAGATCTGGCTGGCGTGCGACGAGCACGTCGGATTCCTGAGCGAGTACCTGCGCGCGCGGGACTTCCCAGTGTCCGTGCACGACGGAGAGCCGCTGCACGAGGGGATCAGGGAGTGAGCAGCCGCGCCGTCCGCTGGAGCGCGTACGTCGCGGTCGCGGTCTGCTTCGCGATCGCCTGCGGGTTCCTGTCGAACTGGCAGTTCTCGCGCTCCGAGGAGAAGAACGCCACGATCGCGCTCGTTGCGGCGAACTACGACGCGCCGCCGGTCGCCCTCGGCGCCGTGCTCGGTGCGGAGGACTCCTTCGATGCGGACAGCGACGAGTGGAAGCAGGTGCAGCTGCACGGCGAGTACGTCTCGGATGAGCACGTCGCCGCGCGCAACCGCGTGCACAACGGCACGAGCACGTACGAGATCCTGGTGCCGTTCCGCAGCGACGACGGGCGGATCCTGATCGTGAACCGCGGCTGGGTGGGGGCCGCCTCCGGCGACGAGCCGGAGGCCGTCGCCGACGCCCCGAGCGGCGAGATCACCGTGGTCGTGCGGATGCGCCCCAGCGAGCGGCTGCCCTCGTCCGGACGTTCGGCGCCCGCCGGACAGGTTCCGACGATCCATCTCGACACCGTCGCCGGCGAGCTCGACGAACCGGAGGCGATCACGACCGCCTACGGCGAGCTCGTCTCCGAGGATCCGGCGCCGGGTACGGCGCTGGGCAGCTTCGACATGCCGGAGGAGGATGCCGGCATGAACCTCTCCTATGCCATCCAGTGGATCCTCTTCGCCGTCATGGGATTCGTCTTCATCGGCTACATCATCCGCACGGAGATCCAGAAGCATCGCGAGGAGGTCGAGGGCCGCGAGCCCGCGCCGAGGAAGCGCCGTCGCGACCGCGACGCCGATGTCGAGGACGAACTGCTCGACGCCGAGCCGGCGGTGCGCTGAAGCTTTCCGTCGCTGAGACGTCCTTAGCGGGCTGAGACCTTCCCACGACGGCAAAGCCTCGCGCTGCACGCGAAGTCTCGCACCGTCGGCGAAGTGCCGGCCGACCGCCGCGTGCCCGGGGTAGCGTGGCGAGGTGGACGAGCGAGCACGAATGGCGGATGCCTTCGAGGGGGCGGCCCTGGGGCTGCGGCGAGGAGTCGTCGCCCTCTCCCCCGCCCGCGCCGAGTGGGTCGAGGCATACGCCCGCGTCCATGAGGTGCTGGAGCGATCCGCTCCGCCCTCGGTCGTGGCGATCGAGCACATCGGCTCGACCTCCGTGCCGGGGCTCGCCGCGAAGCCGATCCTCGACGTGGCGGTCGGCGTCGATCGTGCGATCGTCCCCGGCGCCGTCCTGCCGAAGGTCGACGAGTGGCTGACGGATCTCGGCCTGCTGTTCCGCGGAGACGCGGACGACATCCGCCCCGACCGGATGTACGGCTACGAGCTCGAGCCGATGGTGCGGCTGGCGAACGTGCACGTTCTGGAGCACGCCACGGCGCCGTGGCGGCACTACATCGGGTTCCGCGATCGCCTGCGCTCCTCGGCCGCCGATCGCGACGCCTATGCCGCGATGAAGCGTGCCCTCGCCCACCAGCATCCGGACGACCGCATCGCCTACGTGGAGGCGAAGGGTGCCTTCATCCGCCCACGCCGCTGAGCGACCGAGAAACCAGGTGCGTGGCGAGAAACCATCCCCCCGAGGTGGTTTCCTCACGCGGGAGGTGGTTTCTCGAGTGTGAGGCGGGTCAGGCCAGCTCGATGAGGTCCTGGTACTCCTGGCTCCAGATGTCCTCGACCCCGTCCGGCAGGATGAGCACGCGCTCCGGATTGAGCGACTGCACTGCGCCGGGGTCGTGCGAGACGAGGACGACGGCGCCCTCGTAGTGCGCGAGCGCGCCGAGGATCTCCTCGCGGGACGCCGGGTCGAGGTTGTTCGTCGGCTCGTCGAGCAGGAGCAGGTTCGCCGAGGACACCACGAGCGTCGCGAGCGACAGCCGCGTCTTCTCCCCGCCGGAGAGGACGCCTGCGGGCTTCAGCACATCGTCGCCGGTGAACAGGAACGAGCCCAGCACCTTGCGAGCCTCCGTCTCCGTGATGTGCGGGGCGGCCGAGACCATGTTCTCCAGCACCGAGCGGTTCACGTCGAGATTCTCATGCTCCTGGGCGTAATAGCCGACCTTGAGACCGTGGCCGGGCTCGAGCTGACCGGTGTCGGGCTGATCGACGCCCGCGAGCATCCGCAGCAGGGTCGTCTTGCCCGCGCCGTTGAGACCGAGCACGACCACCTTGGAGCCGCGGTCGATGGCGAGATCGACATCGGTGAAGATCTCCAGAGATCCGTACGACTTCGACAGCCCGGATGCCATGAGGGGCGTCTTCCCGCAGGGCGCGGGCTTCGGGAACCGGAGCTTCGCGACCCTGTCCTCCTGGCGCACCTCGTCGAGGCCGGCGAGGAGCTTCTCCGCGCGGGCGATCATCTGGTGCGCTGCAGCGGCCTTGGACGCCTTGGCGCCGAAGCGCGCCGCCTGCTGCTGCAGCGTGGTCGCCTTCTTCTCGGCGTTGGCGCGCTCCTTCTTGCGACGCTCCTCGTCGGCCGCGCGCTGACGCAGGTAGTTCTTCCAGTTCATGTTGTACGCATCGATCACCTGGCGGTTCGCATCCAGGTAGAAGACGCGGTTGACGGTCTCGCCGACGAGCTCGACATCGTGGCTGATGACGATGAGCCCGCCCTTGTAGTTCTTCAGGAACTCGCGCAGCCACACGACGCTGTCGGCGTCGAGGTGGTTGGTCGGCTCGTCGAGGATCATCGTCTCCGCATCCGAGAACAGGATGCGCGCCAGCTCGATCCGGCGACGCTGGCCGCCGGAGAGCGTCTTGAGAGGCTGATCGAGGATGCGGTCGGGCAGCGAGAGGTTGTTCGCGATCGACGCCGCCTCCGCCTCCGCCGCGTATCCGCCCTGGCCCTCGAACTGCTCGGTGAGACGCGCGTAGCGCTTCATCGCCTTGTCGGCGACGGCCGGGTCGTCGGAGCCCATCGCGACGGTCGCCTCCGCCATGCCGAGCGCGAGCGTCCCGAGCCCGCGCGCATCGAGGATCCGGGTGCGGGCGAGCATCTCCGGATCGCCGGAACGCGGATCCTGCGGCAGGTAGCCGAGCTCTCCGGAGCGCGTGACGTTCCCGCCGGAGGGCAGCAGATCACCGGCGAGCACCTTGGTGAGCGTCGTCTTGCCGGCGCCGTTGCGTCCGACCAGTCCGATCTTGTCGCCGTCCGACACGCGGAACGACACATTCTCCATGAGCAGGCGCGCACCAACGCGAATCTCGAGGTCGTGCACGGCGAGCACAGCGGATGTCCGATCGTCAGGGGTGGAGGGCGGCCGAGGGGCCAGCCTCCCAGTATAGATCTCCGCGCTGGAAGACCCCTCTCCGGTATGACACGCACGATACCCGGGAGTGATGCGCCGGAAGGCGGCGCCTCCTAGCGTCGAAGGGTGGACATCATCAACGAGCTCATCCTCCAGGCCGCAGCCTCCCCATGGCTCCTCCTCGTCATGTTCGCGACCGCTCTCATCGACGGCTTCTTCCCGCCGATCCCGAGCGAGACCGTGCTCGTCGCGGCGTCCGCGGTGGCGATCTCGACGGGCGACGCGAACGTGCTGCTGCTGTGCGCCGTCGCCGCGCTCGGGGCCGTGATCGGCGACAACATCGCCTATGCGATCGGCCGTTCGGTGGGAACGACGCGCTTCGCGTGGATGAGGCGTCCGCGGATCGCGGCCGCCTTCGCCCGCGCGCGACGAGCCCTGACGCGGAACGGGGCCGGCCTGATCCTCGGCGCGCGGTACATCCCCGTCGGCCGGGTCGCGGTCAACATGTCCGCCGGGGCGCTCGGATACCCGTGGCGACGATTCCTGCCCGTCAGCGCCGTCGCAGCGGCCACCTGGGCGGCCTACAGCGCAGGCATCGGGATGCTCGCCGGACGCTGGCTGGAGGAACAGCCTCTGCTGAGCGCCGTCCTGGGCGTCGTCGTCGCTCTCGCCATCGGGGTGATCATCGATCGCGTCGCCGCGCACCGCCGGCGACGCTCCGGCGGCGGCGCGATCGCGAGCGACGAGGGCGAGGTGCGGGAAGCGGTCGCCGCAGGGATGGCAGGATGACTTCCATGAGGGCGAAGAAGCGAGAGCCGCGCACGCCTCGCCCTGAGCGACGACGGCTGCCCGAGAAGGAACGACGTCCCCTCTCTCCGCGCGGTCGCCGCATCGTGATGGTCGTGATCCTCTCGATCATCGCCGTCGTCCTGTACTCGGTGCTCGTCCCCCTGCACGCCACGGCGTACGGGAGCGCCGTCGCGGTCACGATGCTGTTCGGCGCGCTCGCGGTGTCGGCGCCGCTGATCTCGATCCGTTATCCGGACCTCGCGATCATCGCCTTCACGGGATCCGCCGTGCTCCTGCCGCTGATGATCTCCCGCGACCGCCCCGTCGACGCCCCCTGGCCGTGGTCGGTGCCGATGCTGCTCGCCTTCGCGGCGACCGTCGCCGCGATCACCTTCCAGCACGGCTGGCGCCGCGGCCTCGTCCAGCTCGCCCTCGGCACCGCCGCGGGGCTCACCGCCGCGATCATGCTGCCCGCGGTTCCGAGCGCGAACTCGCTGATCGTCACGACCTCGATCGTCGGCGGCGTGTACCTCCTCGCCGTGCTGCTCGCCGGCCGTCTCCGTCTGGGGGACGAGCTCACCCGCGAGCGCGCGCACACCGCGCAGGAGCAGGCCAGGCGCGAGCTCGTCGAGGAGCGCACCCGCATCGCCCGCGAGCTTCACGACGTCGTGGCTCACAGCATGTCGCTCATCCAGGTGCAGGCGTCCACGGCGAGATACCGCGTTCCCGGTCTGGCGCCGGACACCGCCGCGGAGTTCGATGACATCGCCGCATCGGCGCGCGGCGCGCTCACCGAGATGCGACGCATCCTCGGCGTGCTGCGCACGGAGGATCACACCGCAGAGCTCGCCCCGCAGCGCGGCGTCGACGACATTCCCGCGCTCGTCGAGACGACGAGGCGCGCCGGCGCCGACGTCGCGCTCGCGATGGCCGTGAACGGCGACGTCTCCCCCGCCACCCAGATCGCCGCCTACCGGATCGTGCAGGAGGCGCTCAGCAACGCGGTCCGTCACGCGTCGGGGGCCGCGATCGAGGTCTCCGTCACCGCCGACGACACCGTGCTCCATCTGACCGTGCGCAACGCCCCCGCAGAGGACGTCCCCTCGGCTCCCGGCGGACACGGCGTGCGGGGCATGGTCGAACGTGCGACCCTGCTCGGCGGTAGCCTGGATGCGCGCGCCGACCCCGACGGCGGCTGGAGCGTCATCGCCCGGCTGCCCCGCCATCCCCCGGCCGCACGGGAAGGCTCTCCGTGACGATCGACGTCCTCATCGCCGATGACCAGGCCATGGTGCGCGCCGGCTTCGCCGCCCTCCTCGACGCGCACGACGGCATCCGCGTGACAGGGCAGGCCGCGAACGGTGCGGAAGCCGTCTCCCTCGCTGCCCGCCTGGATCCCGATGTCATCCTGATGGACGTGCGGATGCCGGAGCTCGACGGCATCCAGGCGACCAGACGCATCCTCGGCCCGTCCTATCCCGCGGCGAAGGTCCCGCGGATCATCATGCTCACGACCTTCGACATCGACGACTACGTCTACGACGCGCTTCAGGCGGGTGCGAGCGGCTTCCTTCTGAAGGATGCGCTGCCGGAGGAGCTCGTGCAGGCCGTGCGGGTCGTGGCGGCGGGCGATGCTCTGCTGGCCCCCAGCATCACGCGTCGGATGATCTCCCGGTTCGCGGCGCAGAAGCCGCACGCCTCTTCGCACGCGCCGCGCCTCGCCGAGCTCACCGAGCGCGAGCGCGAGGTGCTCGTCCTCATCGGCCAGGGGCGCTCGAACGCCGAGATCGCCGCGGAGCTCTTCATCGCGGAGCAGACCGTCAAGACCCACGTGGGGAAGGTGCTCGCGAAGGTCGGCGCCCGCGATCGCGTGCAGGCTGTGATCTTCGCCTACGACGCCGGCCTGGTCGAGCCCGCCTGATCTCATACTGCGGTACGGGGTGCGACGACCCCGCCGGGTGATGCCGTGACGATCACCGCGTCCATAGCCTCGGTGCGACACCGAGGAGGCACCCGTGACGATCACACCCCCACACACCGCCGCTCAGGCCGCCATGCCGGCCCAGGCGCGAGACCGGGACACCGGGATCGACCTCGTCCGCGCCCTCTGCGTGCTCGGCGTCGTCGTGCTGCATGCGCTCATGGTCGGCGTCACCGTCACGGATGCCGGCCCGGTCTTCGCGAACGCGAGCGAGGGCTCGGCGTGGATCGCGCCGCTGAGCTGGGTGCTGCAGGTCATGCCGCTGTTCTTCGTCATCGGCGGATTCGCGGGATTCACCTCCTACGGGCGGGCCCGGCGCAGAGGCGGTACGGCCGCCGCCTTCGTCGCGGCGCGCGTGCACCGCCTGCTGCTGCCCGCCGTCGCCACGATCGCCGTCGCGGGGGTCGGCCTCATCGTGCTGGCGGCGGCGGGCGTGTCGGCGGACCTGCTGCTCATCGCGGGCTACCGGTTCGGCCAGCCGCTGTGGTTCCTCGGCGTCTTCCTGCTGTGCCAGGCGCTGCTGCCGATGCTCGCCGGCCTGCATTCGCGGGCACCGCTGCGCACGCTCGGCGTTCTCGCCGGCGCGGCCGTCGCGGTCGACGTCCTCCGCGGGATCAGCGGCATCGAGGGGATCGGATTCCTGAACCTCGCCTTCGTGTGGCTCGCTCTGCAGCAGGTCGGCTTCTTCCTCGCCGATGGAGCATTCGACCGCCTCTCCCGGGGGATCCGCCGCCGGCTCGCTCTCCTGTCCGTCGGCGTCCTCGCCGCCGGCATGCTGACGGGCATCTGGTCCCCGGATCTGGTCGCGCACATCAACCCGCCGACCACCGCGCTTCTGCTCGTCGGGCTCGCGCATACGATGCTGCTCTCGCTGCATCGCGAGCGGCTGGCCGCCTGGAGCGGACGTCCGCTCCTCGCCGGCTTCCGCCGCTTCGTCACGGCTCGCGCGATGACGATCTATCTCTGGCACATGCCGCTGCTGCTCACGATGGCAGGAGGCATGGCCCTGACGGCGATGGTCTCCGGCACGGAGCTGCCGGAGCCGGGCAGCGCGCCATGGTGGCTCGGACGCCCGCTGTGGCTCGTCTGCGCGCTGGCTCTCACCGCCCTCGTCTCCACGGCACTGGCTCGTCTGGAGAGCTGGCGCGCGCCGCACGAGCCCGGCTCGATCCGTCGGGTCACGATCGCGGTGCTCTCCGGCCTCCTCGGAATCGTCCTGCTGCTCGTCGCCGGCACCACGGCGCTCACGGCCGGCGTCTCGGTCGCGCTCCTCGTCTCCGCGCTCGTCCTCGCCCTCGCGCCGGTCCGGCGGACGGTCATCGCTCCTCCTCGCGACGCCGAGTGCACGGGGCTCGACCGGGCGATCCTCCCTCAGCGCCGTTCCGCGGCGTGCCCGAGCCGGAATCCGGGGATCGCTCCGACCAGCACCAGCACGACGCAGAACGCGAACACGGCTCCGAAGGCCCCGACGCCGCCCCCGAGCGTTGCGACGCCGAGCCCTGCCGATGCGATCGCGACGGCCGATCCTGCGGCATCGGAGATCGACAGCGCCGAGGAGTTGAAGCCCTGGTTCCCCCCATCGGAGTACGCCAGCGTGAGCACGGTGAGCCGCGGGTAGAGCAGCCCCATGCCGCCGCCGGCGAGAGCCCAGCCTGCGACGACGAGCAACGGCGAGATGCCGAGGGCTGCGGTCGTCAGCACCGCGAGCAGCGCCAGGATCAGCAGCGTCAGGCTGGCCAGGACGATCCTGCGATTGCCCCACCGCTCACCGAAGCGGCCCTGCAGCGCTGACGCCCCCGCCCAGGCGAAGGCGGCGAACATCAGGGCGATCCCCGCGAACGTCGCCGTGAACCCGAAGCGCTCCATCAGCAGGTACGGGATATAGGCCTCGGCCGCGAAGAAGGCTCCGGCGACGATCCCCCGCATCAGCACGACGCTCGGGAGTCCCCGGCGCGCGCGAAGGGTGCCCCGCGGCACGAGCCGCAGGATCGCGAACCCGATCACGAGGACGGATGCCGTCGCCACCGGCCACCCGATCCCCGGCGGAGCATCCGCGGAGAAGCCGACGGCGACCGCCGCCGCAGCCACGACCGTCGCGAGGAGCAGCCGTACGACGACCGTCCCTCGCTCCAGCGGCTCTCCTGCGCCGAGATCGACCCCGCGCAGGCGCGCGGCGACGGTGAGGAAGGCGGCCGCGGTCAGGACGGCGACGCCGAGGAAGGCCCATCTCCAGTCGAGGTAGTCCGCCGTGGCGCCGGCCAGGAAAGGACCGATCATCGACGGTACGACCCAGGCCGCGGCGAACGCGGCGAAGACCCGGCCGTGCAGCTGAGGCGGATAGAGACGCGCCACGACCACGTAGAGCGCGACCGTCTGCCCGCCGGCGCCCAGCCCCTGCACGAGGCGCCCGATCAGGAACTGATGCATCGTGAGTGCGAGTCCCGAGATCACGAGACCTGCGAGGAAGAGCGTCACGGCCGCGTACAGCGCTCCGCGAGGACCGCGCGCGTCCGACCATGCGCCGCTCGCGACCATTCCGATCACGCTCGTCGCGAGCGTTCCGGCGAAGGCGACGGCGTACAGCGCCTCGCCATCCAGCGCAGCGCTCACCACCGGCATGACCGTGGTGACGGCGAGGGATTCGATCGCGGCCAGGAAGATCAGGGCGACGGCTCCCGCTGTCACCCACCGGCGCTGCCGGTCCCAGATGGATGCCTGCGCGCCGACGTCCGTCCTGCCGCTCATCGCAGCGCCGCGACGCGAGCGATCGCCTCGGCGAGGATCTCCGGTCCCGTCCCGAAGTTGAGGCGGACGTGACCGGCGCCCTCGGCGCCGAAGGCCGGCCCGAAATGCAGGGCGACCTTCGCCTCACGCAGGATGCGCTTCGACGGGTTGTCCCCCCAGCCCAGGTCCGTGAGATCGATCCACGCCAGATATCCGGCGTCAGGCACGCGGTATCGGGCCTCAGGGAGATGCTCGGCGAGCAGGCCGGCCAGCAGCCGGCGGTTCTCGTCGAGGGTCACGAGCAGACCGTCCAGCCATGCATCGCTGACGGGGTCGAACGCCGCCGTCGCGGCGAGGAGGCCGAACTGCCCGGTGCGCCATTCGACTTCGACGGGCAGACCTCGCACCACCCGGCTGGTCTCCTCGGAAGCCGTGACCATGAGCGCGCATTTGAGGCCAGCCAGGTTGAAAGCCTTGCTCGCGCTCACGACGGCGTAGCCGACGGCGCGAGCGGCATCCGAGACCGCCAGGAACGGCGTGAAGACCGTGCCCGGCTGGACGAGAGGAGCATGGATCTCGTCGGAGACGACGACCGCGTCGTGGGCGGCGGCGAGCTCGGCGAGGACGGCGAGCGACGCGGCGGAGTGCACCGTCCCCGTCGGGTTGTGCGGATGGCAGAGCAGGATCGCCCGCGCGCCGTCGTCCAATGCCGCGGCGACGGACTCCAGGTCGATCTCCCATGACGTTCCGGTATCGCGCAGCGGCACCCGTTCCACGCTCGCCCCCGCCTCCGTCACCAGTTCGTAGAACGGCGGGTAGACCGGTGGCATGACGATGACGCGGTCGCCTGGCGCTGTCACACGTCGGAGGATCTCCACGATCCCCAGGCTCACATCGGCGGTAGACCGCATCCGTGCGGGGTCAGGCGCCCACCCGAACCGCCGCTCCGCGAAGGCGGCGTACGCCGTAGGCAGCGGCGTACGCGAAGCGACATACCCGGTGTCTCCCGCGGCCACCGCTCGCTGGAGGACCCTGGTGATCTCCGGAGCCAGAGGGAAATCGGTCTCGGCGACGAAGAGAGGGAGTACATCGGCGGGATACTCCCGCCATTTCTCGCTCGAACGCTCGCGGAGCGCTTCGAGCGGAAGCGCCTGGACGCGGACCGGCATGACAGACCTCCGGGGTTGAGCTCAGCGCGCTGACGAATGCCGAGGTCTCGGCTCCGCCGCCGCAACGAGGGCGCGGCGTCCGCGCACCGTCGTCCGTCAGATGGCGAAACCGAGGGCGCGCATCATGTCGCGCCCGTCGTCGGTGATGCGCTCCGGACCCCACGGCGGCATCCACACCCAGTTGATGCGGAAGCGCTCGACGACGTTGTCCAGGGCCTGCGCGGTCTGCTCCTCGAGCACGTCCGTCAGCGGGCATCCCGCGCTCGTGAGCGTCATGTGGATCACGAGGGCGTCGTTCTCCTCGTCCCAGGCCAGGTCATAGATCAGCCCGAGATCGACGACGTTGATCCCGAGCTCCGGGTCCATGACGTCCTTGAGAGCCTCGGTGACCTCGTCGTACTTCTCGCCTGCAAGCGTCGCGGTCATGCGCTCAGCCTACGCCTCGATCGGGGCTGCGGGGTCGAGGAAACGGTCGTATCCCTCGTTCTCCAGCCGGTCGGCCAGCTCGGGACCGCCCTCTTCGACGATCTTGCCCGCGACGACGACATGCACGAACTCCGGACGGATGTAGCGGAGGATGCGGGTGTAGTGCGTGATGAGGAGCACGCCGAGGCCCGTCGCGTCCTTGGCGCGGTTCACGCCTTCCGACACGATCTTCAGCGCATCGACGTCGAGTCCGGAGTCTGTTTCGTCCAGGATCGCGAACTTCGGCTTGAGCACCTCGAGCTGGAGGATCTCGTGCCGCTTCTTCTCACCGCCGGAGAAGCCCTCGTTGACGTTGCGCTGCGCGAACTTCGGGTCCATGCGCAGGTTGCCCATGGCCTCCTTGACCTCCTTGGTCCAGGAGCGGATGGACGGCGCCTCGCCGTCCAGCGCGGTCTTGGCCGTGCGGAGGAAGTTCGTCACGGTGACGCCGGGGATCTCCACCGGGTACTGCATGGCGAGGAAGAGACCGGCGCGGGCGCGCTCGTCCACGGTCATCGCGAGGACGTCCTGGCCGTCGAAGAGGATGGATCCGCTCGTGACCGTGTACTTGGGGTGGCCGGCGATCGTGTACGCCAGCGTGGACTTGCCGGAGCCGTTCGGGCCCATGATGGCGTGCGTCTCGCCGGTGTTCATCGTGAGGGTGATTCCGTTGAGGATCGGGGTGGTCCCGGCCTCGGTCTCGACCGTCACGTGCAGATCGCGGATCTCGAGAACAGACATTCAGACTTCCTTCGTCACAGTGGGGTCGATGAGCACGTCGTCTCCGTCGATCTCGACGATGTAGACCGGGACGGGCTCGAAAGCGGGGAGGTTCTGGGGCTTGCCGGTGTGCAGCGAGAATGCGGAGCCGTGGGCCCAGCACTCCAGCGTGTCTCCTTCGACGAACCCCTCCGACAGCGAGATGTCGCCGTGCGTGCAGGTGTCTCCGATCGCATGGACCGCGCCCTCCGAGTCGAGGACGACGGCCATCGGGACGCCGTCGAGCTCGACGCGCAGCGGCGTGTCCTGCTCGAGGTCGCTCAGGGCGCAGGCGCGCTGAGCGCTCATGCACTCACCGCCGCGATCTCGGCTTCGATCTTCGAGAGCAGCTCCTCCTCGAGGGAGGGGATGCCGAGTCGCTGGACGATGTCGCTGAGGAAGCCGAGCACGACGAGGCGGCGGGCCTCCTCCTCGGTGATGCCGCGCGCCTGCAGGTAGAACAGCTGCTCGTCGTCGAAGCGGCCCGTCGCGCTGGCATGGCCTGCTCCGAGGATGTCGCCGGTCTCGATCTCCAGGTTCGGGATCGAGTCGGCGCGGGCGCCCTCGGTGAGGACGAGGTTGCGGTTCGCCTCATAGGAGTCGGTCCCCGTCGCGTCCGTGCCGATCAGCACGTCGCCGATCCACACGCTGTGCGCGCCCTCGCCCTGCAGAGCGCCCTTGTAGAGCACGTCGCCGACCGTGTGCGCGCCCTTGTGGTGCAGGTAGACCTGGCTCTCCAGGTGCTGACCGGCATCCGCGTAGGACAGGCCGTACAGCCGCCCCTCCGCGCCGTTGCCGTTCAGCTCGACGTTGGGGTTGATCCGCACGAGGCCGCCGCCGAAGCTGACGACGAAGTGCTTGAGCAGGGCGTCGGCGTCCACACGTGCCTGATGGGACGCCGCGTGCACGGCGTCGTCCTCCCACTGCTGCACCGAGATCACGGACAGGCGCGAGCCGGCGCGGGCGATGATCTCGACGTTCTGCGCGTACTGCGCGGAACCGGTGTGGCGCAGCACGACCGTCGCGGAGCTGTGCTCCAGCGCCTCGATCACGATGTGCGCGTCGGCCCGACGGCCGGAGCCCTGGCCTGCGATCGTGACGACGATCGGGTCGGCGACCTCCTCCTCACGGGGGATCCGCACATGCAGCGCTTCGCCGCCACCCTGCCAGGCCACCGCGGCGACGACGTCCTCCGGCACGAAGAACTCGCCGCGCGGCGCGGTTCCGACCGCGAGGGGAGCGGCGATGTACTGCTCCCCCGCGGCGAGCTCATAGGCGACGCCGTCGTTCTGCTCCGCGACCTCGAACAGCGCGCTCAGCCGCGCGACCGGGGTGTGCTTCCAGTTGACCTCACGGCCGCTCGGGGCGCCGAAGTCGGCGGGCTCGAAGGAATGCGGGCGCTCCGAACGCGTCTGCACCGGCACGAAGGCAGGCTCGACCTCGGTGTACGTCGTGGTCATGCTCAGCCGACCGATCCTTCCATGCCCATCTCGATGAGCTTGTTGAGCTCCATCGCGTACTCCATCGGCAGCTCGCGCGCGATCGGCTCGATGAAGCCGCGCACGATCATGGCCATCGCCTCGTCCTCCGGCATGCCCCGGGACTGCAGGTAGAACAGCTGCTCCTCGCTGACCTTCGAGACCGTGGCCTCGTGGCCGAGCTGCACGTCGTCGACGCGGATGTCGATGGCGGGATAGGTGTCGGAGCGGGACTTGGTGTCGACGAGCAGCGCGTCGCAGCGCACCGTGTTGGCGGAGTGGTGCGCGTTGGCGTCGACCCGGACCTCGCCGCGGTAGCCGGCGCGGCCGCCCCCGCGGGCGATCGACTTGGAGACGATCGAGGACTGCGTGTAGGGCGCCATGTGGATCATCTTCGCGCCGGCGTCCTGGTGCTGGCCGGGGCCGGCGAAGGCGACGGAGAGCGTCTCGCCCTTGGCGTGCTCCCCCATCAGGTAGATCGACGGGTACTTCATCGTCACCTTGGAGCCGATGTTGCCGTCGACCCACTCCATCGTCGCTCCCTCGTGGGCGACGGCGCGCTTGGTGACGAGGTTGTAGACGTTGTTCGACCAGTTCTGGATCGTCGTGTAGCGCACGCGGGCGTTCTTCTTCACGATGATCTCGACGACGGCCGAGTGCAGCGAGTCCGACTTGTAGATCGGAGCGGTGCAGCCCTCGATGTAGTGGACGTAGCTGTCCTCGTCGGCGATGATGAGGGTCCGCTCGAACTGGCCCATGTTCTCGGTGTTGATGCGGAAGTACGCCTGCAGCGGGATCTCGACGTGCACGCCCTTGGGGACGTAGACGAACGACCCGCCCGACCAGACGGCGGTGTTGAGCGCGGCGAACTTGTTGTCCCCGGCCGGGATCACCGTTCCGAAGTACTCCTCGAAGAACTCCGGGTGCTCGCGCAGCGCGGTGTCGGTGTCCATGAAGATGACGCCCTGCGCCTCGAGGTCCTCGCGGATCTGGTGATAGACGACCTCGGACTCGTACTGCGCCGCGACGCCGGCGACGAGGCGCTGACGCTCCGCCTCCGGGATGCCCAGGCGCTCGTAGGTCTCGCGGATGTCCGCCGGGAGGTCCTCCCAGGACTGCGCCTGCTTCTCCGTCGAACGGACGAAGTACTTGATGTTGTCGAAGTCGATCTCGCTGAGGTCGGCGCCCCAGGTCGGCATCGGCTTGCGCCCGAACAGCTGGAGGCCCTTCAAGCGGGTCTTCAGCATCCACTCGGGTTCGCTCTTGAGCGCGGAGATCCCGCGCACGACCTCTTCGGAGAGACCGCGTCTCGCCGTGGCACCGGCGGCATCCGTATCGTGCCAGCCGAACTCGTACACCCCCAGGCCTTCGAGCTCCGGGCGGTCAATCAGCACATCCGACATCACACACTCTCCTTGTCGGCCCTGACGGTGTCATCCGCTCCGGCACGCCGTATCCCCGTCGAGTGAACGGGGGTGGGATGCCGCTGTGGGGCCCTCATCACGGACGCGATCATCGCGCCTAAACTGTTGTTGATGCATCCCGCGCTTCTCGCGAGCATCGCAACAATCCGATTCTACAGGTTCCCCTGACATCCGGGCCCGTCCCGGCGGTTCGGCGCGAACCGGAGGCCTCATGCCCGAGAGCACCATCGCGCCCGCCGCCGTCACGCGCATCGCCTTCTCCCCGACTCTCCGAGTGCTGGCCTGGCTGTCCTTCCTCGCGGAGGTCGTCATCATCGGCACCGGGGGCGCGGTGCGGCTCACGGGCTCCGGTCTCGGATGCTCCGAGTGGCCGCTGTGCACGCCGGAGTCCCTCGTTCCGCTTCCCGAGCAGGGGATCCACGGCATCATCGAGTTCGGGAACCGCACGATGACGGGCCTGGTGGGCGTCCTCGCCCTCGCGGTCCTCCTGCTCACCCTCGCCGCCGTCGGCGGCCGGAGGCCGGTGCTGCGCGCGGTATGGTTCGCCGTCGGCGGCATCGTGCTCGGCGTGCTCGCCTACGCCGTGACCGCGCCCTTCGGGCTGCCCGGCGCCGGCTTCTTCTCCGGGGCCCTCCTCCTGGCTGTGCTCGTCGCCGCCGTCGACTCCGTCCGTCGCGTCGGCGACCGTCGCGACCTCGTCGTGCTGGCCTGGATCGTGCTGGCCGGCGTCATGGCGCAGGCCGTGGTCGGAGGGCTGGCGGTCGTCACCGATCTGAACGCCTTCATCGTCGGTTTCCACTACACCTCCTCGCTCCTGCTGGTGTGCGTCACCGCCGCCTACCTCGTGCGGATGGGCGCGGCGCCGGGCACTCGGCTGCGCGCGGTCCCGCGCTGGTTCGCGACGCTCGCGCACGTCACGGGACTCGCCCTCGCCGTCACGATCGTCTTCGGCGTGCTGACCACCGGCAGCGGCCCGCACTCCGGGGACGCGAACGTCGTGCGCGACGGCTTCGACGCGACCGTCCTCGCGCACATCCACTCGTGGCCCGGGTACCTCCTGGCCGCGCTCGTGCTGACGCTCGCCGCCGTCGCCGTCATGCAGAGGCTCCCGGTGCTGCGCTGGCTGCTCGTCCTGACGGCAGCGATCGCTGTGCAGATCGCCGTCGGCGTCTGGCAGGCCCGAGAAGGACTGCCGGAGATCCTCGTGGGCGTCCACATGGTCCTCGCGTCGCTGTCCGCGGCCGCGTACACGGTCGTCGTGCTGAACCTGAAGCAGCCGGTCGCGGCGAGCGGGCACGCCACGCTCAGCGCATCCACAACCTCCGCATAGACCACGCACCGACTCCCCGGGCAGGGTGGCTCGGATGAACACCACAGCGCTCATCCGAAGCATCCCCTTCTGGCTCCTCCTCGTCCTCTCGCTCGCCGCGATCGGCGTCGGCGGCTGGATCGCGACCGATCAGATCGAGGTCATGACCACGACCCTCCTCGACGGGACGGCGACCGGCGTCGAGGTCTATGCGGGTCAGTCATGGGTGGTCGTGGCCGGCGCGCTCATCGCCGCCGGCGTCGTCGGGCTGTTCCTGACTCTCTTCCTGGCGGCCGCGAGGACCCTTCTCCCGAAGCCCGTCGTCGAGGTCGTCGAGGCGATCGACTGGACCGCCGACGGCGGCGAGGACGAGCCCGAGGCGGGCCCGGCCGCCGAGACCCCCGCAGATGCGGAAGCGGATACGTCGGATGCCGCGGCATCCGACGTCCGGACCGAGGACGCCGAGGAGCAGGTCGTCACCCCACGCTGACCGTGCGACGCCGCGCCCGCCCCTTCGACGAGGTCACAGGGAGCGGGCGCGGAGGCGTCAGAACGGGAGCAGCGGGTCGATCGCGACGGCGAGGAAGATCAGGGTCAGGTAGGTGATGGACGCGTGGAACACGCGCATCGGGCGCGGCTCGGTGCCCCGCACTGCACGGTTGTACAGCCGGTGCGACTCGTAGATGAACCATCCGCCGAAGACCAGCGCCGACACCGAGTAGACCAGCCCCATCCCCGCCACCGGGATCAGCAGCAGCGAGCACGCGATGGTCGCCCAGGCGTACAGGATGACCTGCAGGCCCACCTGCGAGGCGTTGCGCGTCACGCCGAGCATCGGGACGTCGACGTCCTCGTAGTCGCCGCGGTACTTCATCGACAGCGGCCAGTAGTGCGGCGGGGTCCAGAGGAAGACGAGCAGGAACAGGATCAGCGCGGGCCAGTCGACCGAACCCGTGACGGCCGCCCAGCCGATGAGGACGGGGAAGCATCCGGCGATCCCTCCCCACACGATGTTCTGCTCGGTGCGGCGCTTGAGGATCATCGTGTAGATCACGACGTAGAAGAAGATCGCGCCGGCGGACAGCGTCGCCGCGAGCCAGTTCGTCGTGAGCCACAGCCAGATCGTCGAGCCGACCGCCAGCGTCCACGAGAAGACGAGAGCGCCCCGCGGCGTCACCTCGCCCGTGACGAGGGGCCGGTTCTCGGTGCGGTGCATGTGCGCGTCGATGTCCCGGTCGAGGTACATGTTGAACGCGGCGGCGGATCCGGCGCTCAGGGAGCCGCCGACGACCGTGGCCAGCACGAGCCAGAGGTCGGGGAGCCCGCCCTGCGCGAGGAACATCACGGGCACGGTGGAGACGAGCAGGAGCTCGAGGACGCGCGGCTTCGTGAGGGCCACATAGGCCTTCACGGTGCGTCCGAGCGGCTTCCTGGCCGTGACCGGCTGCGTCTGCGTCGAGATCTCGATCCCCTCCTCCGGGCAGCGGGACAAACCCGCACCAGTCTACGGCACGGCCCGGCCGAGCCGGTCAGCGGCTCCGCCGTCTCTCTCCGACGCACGCGCGCTGCGAGCGAACCAAGCGGGCTATGCTGAAAGCACTCGCGCGCCCGGCGCTGTGCACCTGTCCGTGACGATGCGGATGCGCCAGGGAATACGGGCGCCCTCGTTACTGTCGGAAAGGGCATGACCGTGTCGGAATTGCAGTGGGATGAGATCGATCGACGTGCGGTGGACACCGCGCGCATTCTGGCGGCGGACGCCGTGCAGAAGGTCGGCAACGGTCACCCCGGAACCGCCATGAGCCTCGCTCCGGTGGCGTACCTCCTCTATCAGCGGGTGCTCCGTCACGACCCGGCCGACACCGACTGGCTCGGCCGCGACCGCTTCATCCTCTCGGTCGGCCACTCCTCGCTCACGCAGTACGTGCAGCTCTACCTCGGCGGGTTCGGTCTCGAGCTCGGCGACCTCGAGTCGCTGCGCACCTGGGGCTCCCTCACGCCAGGCCACCCGGAGTACGGCCACACCAAGGGCATCGAGATCACCACCGGCCCGCTCGGCCAGGGGCTCGCCTCCGCCGTCGGCTTCGCCTACGCCGCCCGGTACGAGCGCGGACTCTTCGATCCGGAGGCGGAGGCGGGCACGAGCCCCTTCGACCACTACGTCTACGCGATCGCCGGTGACGGCGATCTCCAGGAGGGCGTGACCAGCGAGGCCTCATCGCTCGCCGGCCACCAGCAGCTGGGCAACCTGATCGCCATCTACGACTCGAACCAGATCTCGATCGAGGGCGACACGAACGTCGCGTTCACGGAGGACGTCGCCGCCCGCTACCGCGCCTACGGCTGGCAGGTGCTCGCGGTCGACTGGACGCGCACCGGCGAGTACGTCGAGGACGTCCAGGAGCTGCTGGACGCGATCGAGGAGGGCAAGGCCGAGACCGCCAAGCCCACCCTGATCATCCTGAAGACGATCATCGGCTACCCCGCGCCGAACAAGAAGGGCACCGAGTCCGTCCACGGCAACGCCCTGGGAGCCGACGAGGTCGCCGCGACCAAGGAGGTGCTCGGCTTCGATCCTGCCCAGAGCTTCGTCGTCGAGGACGCCGTCATCTCGCACACCCGCGAGCTCGCCGCGCGCGCCGTCGAGACCCGCGCAGCCTGGCAGGCGGACTTCGACGCCTGGGCCGCCGCGAACCCCGAGCGCAAGGCGCTGCTCGACCGCCTCGAGGCGCAGGCCCTGCCCGAGGGCATCGAGCAGTCGCTCCCGGTCTTCGAGGCAGGCACAGAGGTGTCGACCCGCGCCGCGAGCGGCAAGGTCATCAACGCGCTCGCCCCCGTGCTGCCCGAGCTCTGGGGCGGCTCCGCCGACCTCGCCGGCTCGAACAACACGACCATCTCCGATGCCGCCTCGTTCATCCCGGCCGAGTGGTCGACGCACGACTGGTCGGGCAGCCCCTACGGCCGCGTGCTCCACTTCGGCATCCGCGAGCACGCGATGGGCTCGATCCTCAACGGCATCACCCTGCACGGGAGGACCCGCGCCTTCGGCGGCACGTTCCTGATCTTCAGCGACTACATGCGCCCCGCCGTCCGCCTCGCCGCGCTGATGGACATCCCGAGCATCTTCGTCTGGACGCACGACTCCATCGCCCTCGGCGAGGACGGGCCGACGCACCAGCCCGTCGAGCAGCTCGCGACGCTCCGCGCGATCCCGAACTTCACGGTCGTGCGCCCGGCGGATGGAAACGAGACGGCGGCGGCGTGGCTCGAGATCCTGCGCCGTCACGGCGGCCCCACCGGCATCGCCCTCACCCGCCAGAACGTGCCGAACTTCGCACGCGGCGACGGCGACGCCTCCGGTGACGTCTTCGCGTCCGCTGACCGCACGACCAAGGGCGCGTACGTCCTCGCGGAGGCGCCGAGCGGCACCCCGGACGTCATCCTCATCGCGACCGGCTCCGAGGTCCAGCTGGCCGTCTCCGCTCGTGAGACGCTCGCCGCGGAGGGCGTGAACGCGCGCGTCGTGTCGGCCCCGTCCCTGGAGTGGTTCGAGGAGCAGGACGCCGCCTATCGCGAGTCCGTCCTGCCCGCGGCCGTCACGGCCCGCGTCTCCGTCGAGGCGGGATCCGTCCTCACCTGGCGCGGAATCGTGGGCGACAGGGGCCGCTCGATCGGCATCGACCACTTCGGCGCCTCCGCCGACTACAAGACCCTGTTCCAGAAGTTCGGCATCACCGCCGAGGCCGTCGTCGAGGCGGCGCGCGAGACCCTCAAGGAGAACGCATGACCACCCCCACAGCCTCCCTCGCCGCGGCCGGCGTCAGCATCTGGCTGGACGACCTCTCCCGCACCCGGATCAGCTCCGGCAACCTCGCCGAGCTCATCGAGACGCGCAACGTCTCCGGGGTCACCACCAACCCGACGATCTTCGCGAACGCGATCACCGATCAGAACGACACCTCGTACGACGCTCAGGTCACCGAGCTCGCCGCCTCGGGCGCCACCGCGGAGGAGGCCGTCTTCGCGGCGACGACGCAGGACGTCGCCGCCGCGCTCGACGTCTTCCGCCCCGTGTGGGAGGCGTCCGGTCACGTCGACGGCCGCGTCTCGATCGAAGTCTCCCCCGATCTCGCCCACGACACCGAGGGCACCGTCGCGCAGGCCAAGGAGCTCTGGGCGAAGATCGACCGACCGAACCTGCTCGTCAAGATCCCGGCGACGAAGGCCGGCCTGCCCGCGATCGCTCAGGCGATCGGCGCCGGCATCAGCGTCAACGTCACGCTCATCTTCAGCCTCGAGCGCTACGCCGAGGTCATCGACGCCTACCTGACGGGCCTCGAGACCGCGAAGGCGGCCGGCATCGACCTGTCGACCATCGAGTCGGTCGCCTCGTTCTTCGTGTCCCGCGTGGACACCGAGACCGACAAGCGCCTGACCGCGATCGGCACGGATGCGGCACTGGCGCTCAAGAGCGAGGCCGGCCTCGCCAACGCCCGTCTCGCCTACGAGCTGTTCGAGAACACGTTCGCCGGCGACCGCGCGAAGGCGCTCCTCGAGGCCGGAGCGAACCTGCAGCGCCCGCTGTGGGCCTCCACCGGCGTCAAGGACCCCGCTCTCCCCGACACGCTGTACGTCACGGAGCTGGTCGCCCAGGGCGTCGTCAACACGATGCCCGAGAAGACGCTCGAGGCGACCTTCGACCACGGCGTCATCGCCGGCGACACCATCACCGGCGGCTATGAGGAGGCCCGGGCGGTCTTCGCCGGCCTCGCCGAGGTCGGCGTCGACTTCACCGACGTCACCCAGGTCCTGGAGGACGAGGGCGTCGCGAAGTTCATCGACTCCTGGCACGACCTGCTCACCCAGGTCGCCGAGGCCCTGGAGGCCCAGCGGTGACATTCGCCCTGCACGCCTCCGGCGCTGCCAGGGCCGCGATCGACGAGGTCGTCCCCGGCCTCGTCCGTGATCTGGTCGCGTCCCGCATCACCTCCGGCGATGCGACGCTGTGGGGCCCCGCCGCCGAGGCCGAGGCATCCGTGCGGCTGGCGTGGGTGGACGCCGTGTCCCTCTCGCGACCCCTCGTCGCGGAGATCCTCGCCCTGCGGGAGTCGCTCGCGGCCGAGGGCGTGACCCGCGTCGTCCTCGCCGGGATGGGCGGTTCCTCGCTCGCCCCCGAGGTGATCGCGCAGACGGCCGGCGTGCCGCTGACGATCCTCGACTCGACCGCTCCCGGTCAGGTGCTCGCCGCTCTCGACGAGGGACTTGCGGAGACCGTCCTCGTGGTGTCGTCGAAGTCCGGATCGACGGTGGAGACCGACTCGCAGCGACGGACGTTCGAGACGGCCTTCCGGGATCTCGGCATCGACCCCGCCGGCCGCATCGTCGTGGTCACGGATCCGGCGTCTCCCCTCGACGCCTCGGCCAGGGAGGCGGGCTACCGCGTCTTCACCGCCGATCCCAACGTCGGCGGACGCTACTCCGCCCTGACCGCCTTCGGTCTCGTGCCCGCCGGCCTCGCCGGTGTCGACATCGCCGAGCTGCTCGACGAGGCCGAGGCCTCGCTCCTCGAGGTCGCCGTCGACTCGGCGGAGAACCCCGCACTGCGGCTGGCCGCGGCGATCGCCGCCACGAGTCCGCGCCGGGACAAGCTCGGCCTCGTCACCGACGGGACGCACATCGACGGCCTGCCGGACTGGATCGAGCAGCTCATCGCGGAGTCGACCGGCAAGGAGGGCACCGGGATCCTCCCCGTCGTCCTGCTTCCCGTCTCTCCGGAGCTCGAGGATCGGCCCTCCGATCTGCAGATCGTGCGACTGGTGGACGACGCGAACGAGTTCCATCTGCGGGAGCGTCACGAGGGGGAGATCCTCGTGAGCGGCACGCTGGGTGCGAACTTCATCGTCTGGGAGTACGCCACCGCGATCGCCGGTCGGCTGCTCGGGATCAACCCGTTCGACCAGCCCGATGTGGAGTCCGCCAAGGTCGCGGCGCGCGGCCTGCTCGACGCTCGCCCGGCTCCGGTCTCCCCCGCGTTCGTCGAGGACGGCGTCGAGGTCCGGGTGTCCGACCCGGCGCTCGCGGCATCCGGGACGGTGGAGGGCGTCCTCGACGCCCTGTGGGCCCGGCTGCCCGAGGACGGCTACGTGGCGATCCAGGCGTACGTGAACCGCCTCGATCTGCCGCAGCTGCGGGGCCTGCGCGAGCTGGTCGCGGCGGATGCCGGGCGGCCGGCCACGTTCGGCTGGGGCCCGCGCTTCCTGCACTCCACCGGCCAGTACCACAAGGGTGGCCCCGCGCAGGGCGTGTTCCTGCAGATCCTCGAGCGCACGGAGGTCGACCTCGAGATCCCCGACCGGCCGTTCACCTTCGGTCAGCTCCTCGAGGCCCAGGCCGCCGGTGATGCCGCCGTGCTCGCCGAGCACGGCCGTCCTGTCGTCTCGCTGACCATCACCGATTCCTCGGCCGATGTCCTCACCCTCTTCGAAGCCGCTCAGAAGTAGTTCAGAAGTCGTTCTCTAGGAGAATCCCCCACTGATGTCTGTCCCTGTCACCCGCGGGCACAACCCGCTGCGCGATCCCGACGATCGACGCCTGAACCGGATCGCCGGGCCCAGCGCCCTCGTGATCTTCGGCGTCACCGGCGACCTGTCGCGCAAGAAGCTCATGCCCGCCGTCTACGACCTCGCCAACCGCGGCCTGCTGCCGCCCGGATTCGCGCTCGTCGGGTTCGCCCGAAGGGACTGGGAGGACCAGGACTTCGCCCAGGTCGTCCATGACGCGGTCAAGGAGCACGCCCGCACGCCCTTCCGCGAGGAGACCTGGCAGCAGCTGCTGCAGGGCATCCGGTTCGTCTCCGGCGAGTTCGACGATCCGGAGGCTTTCGCCCGGCTCCGGTCGACGCTGGACACGCTGGACGTCGAGCGCGGCACCATGGGCAACCATGCGTTCTACCTCTCGATCCCGCCGAAGGCGTTCCCCGTCGTCGCGCGTCAGCTCAAGGACTCCGGTCTCGTCGGCGACGAGGTCAGCGAGGATCACTGGCGCCGGGTCGTCATCGAGAAGCCGTTCGGCCACGACCTGGCGTCGGCCCGCGAGCTGAACAAGGCGCTCGAGGTGGCCTTCGCGCCCGACTCGATCTTCCGCATCGACCACTACCTCGGCAAGGAGACGGTCCAGAACATCCTGGCGCTGCGGTTCGCCAACGAGCTGTACGAGCCGATCTGGAACCGCAACTACGTCGACCACGTGCAGATCACCATGGCCGAGGACATCGGCGTCGGCGGTCGTGCCGGCTACTACGACGGGGTCGGCGCGGCGCGCGACGTCATCCAGAACCACCTGCTGCAGCTGCTCGCGCTGACGGCGATGGAGGAGCCGATCAGCCTGTCCGCGGAGCATCTGCGCGCGGAGAAGGAGAAGGTCCTCGCGGCCGTCCATCTCCCGGAGGATCTCTCCCTCGCCACCGCGCGCGGACAGTACGCGGGAGGATGGCAGGGCGGTGAGCAGGTCACCGGCTTCCTCGACGAGGACGGCATGGACCCGAAGTCCACGACCGAGACCTACGCCGCCATCAAGCTCGAGATCGCGACGCGCCGCTGGGCGGACGTGCCGTTCTACCTCCGTACGGGCAAGCGCCTCGGCCGCCGCGTGACCGAGGTCGCGGTCGTCTTCAAGCGGGCGCCCGAGCACCTGTTCGGACGGTCCAACGCCTCCGAGCTCGGCCAGAACGCGCTCGTCATCCGCGTGCAGCCCGACGAAGGCGTGACGATCCGCTTCGGATCCAAGGTGCCCGGTTCCGGCACGAACGTCCGGGATGTGACGATGGACTTCGGCTACGGACACGCCTTCACCGAGGCGAGCCCCGAGGCGTACGAGCGCCTCATCCTCGACGTGCTGCTCGGCGATCCGCCGCTCTTCCCCCGTCACGAGGAGGTCGAGCTCAGCTGGAAGATCCTCGACCCCGTGGAGGAGTTCTGGACCGCCGAGGGCGGCCCAGTGGAGCAGTACGCCCCCGGCTCATGGGGCCCGGCATCCGCCGACGCCCTACTGGCCCGCGACGGACGAGTCTGGAGACGACCGTGATCATCGACCTGCCCGACACGACCGTCAGCCAGGTCGCAAAGAAGCTCGTCAGCGTCCGCGAGGAGGGCGGCGCCGTCGCCCTCGGCAGGGTGCTGACGCTCGTCATCACCGCTCGCAACGGCGTGGCCGAGGCTGCGATCGACGCCGCGAACGATGCCTCCCGCGAGCATCCGATGCGTGTCATCGTGCTCACCACCGGCGACGGAGAGTCTCATCTCGACGCCCAGATCCGGGTCGGCGGCGACGCCGGCGCGAGCGAGGTCGTGGTCCTGCGCGCCTACGGAGACGCGGCGAGCAACGAGGAGAGCCTCATCACCGGCCTGCTGCTGCCGGACGCACCCGTCGTGGCGTGGTGGCCGGAGGAGGCGCCCACCGACACGGCGTCCTCGCCGCTCGGCAGGATCGCCCAGCGCCGGATCACGGACGCCGCGACCTCGCCGGACGTGCGCGACCGTCTGGCGCTGCTCGACAAGACGCACGCGCCCGGTGACACCGATCTGGCGTGGACACGGCTCACGCACTGGCGCGAGCAGCTCGCCGCAGTCCTCGACCAGCCGCCTTTCGAGCCGGTCACGGGCGTCGAGGTGCGCGGCGCCTCCGCTTCGCCCTCGACGGCGCTGCTGGCGGCGTGGCTCCGACTCGCGCTGGACGTCCCGGTGCGCTGGGCGTACGAGAACCCCGCCACATGGAACGAGGGCATCAAGTCGGTGCGTCTCACGCGCGCTTCCGGTGACATCCTGCTGGAGCGCCCCGAGCCGGGGGTCGCGGTGCTGACCCAGCCCGGTCAGCCCGATCACGACCTGCATCTGCCCCGGCGCACGCTGCGCGAATGCCTGGCCGAGGAGCTGCGGCGTCTCGACCCCGACGTGCTGTACGGTCGAGTGATCACCGAGGGCTGGGAGAAGCTGGGTCCGCCCGAGACGGGAGCGTGAGCGCCATGGAGGCAGCAGCCGCCGAGAAGACCGTCGTCGTCGAGGCGACGCCGCAGGCCCTGGCCGCCCGTGTCGCCGACCGATTCCTCGCCCGGCTCCGCGCCAGGACGAGGAACGGCAGGGTCGCGCACGTCGCGCTGACCGGCGGCTCCATGGGCGGCGCGGTGCTCAGTGCGGTGCGCACGCATCCGCGCGCCGCGGAGATCGACTGGAGCCTGGTCCATTTCTGGTGGGGCGATGAGCGCTTCGTTCCTCGCGCAGATGGCGACCGCAACGCGCTGCAGTCGCGGACGGCGCTGCTGGATCATCTCTCCGTTCCCGCCGAGAACATCCACGAGGTCGCAGCTTCGGACAGCGGCGTCACCCTCGACGAGGCCGCCGCCGCCTATGCGGAGGAGCTCGCGCGCTGGGGGAACGAGGATCAGCCCTGGCCCTCGTTCGCCGTGTGCTTCCTCGGCGTCGGTCCGGACGGCCACATCGCCTCCCTCTTCCCCGATCGGCCGGAGGTGACGGTGACGGACGCCGCCGTGCTCCCGGTGCGCGACTCCCCGAAGCCGCCGCCGGAGCGCGTCACGCTGACGCGACCGGTGATCAACGCGTCGAAGCGCGTGTGGCTGGTGCTGACCGGTGCGGACAAGGCGTCCGCGCTCGGTCTCGCCCTCGCCGGCGCGAGCTACACGAGCGTTCCGGTCGCCGGCGCCAAGG
Source organism: Microbacterium tumbae (assembly GCF_054780175.1). NCBI lineage: Bacteria > Bacillati > Actinomycetota > Actinomycetes > Micrococcales > Microbacteriaceae > Microbacterium > Microbacterium tumbae. Next base: position 316,417 of record NZ_BAAGWV010000002.1, on the reverse strand, counting down.
GGCGCAGGCGCACGGTGTTCTTCGTGGACGAGGCCGCGGCCTCCGAGGTCTCGCCGGATCTCATCGACCAGGCCTACTGAGCGTCGTCTTCCCCGGCCGGGGGATCCCTCGGCTCGTCGCTGCCGCGCGTGATGCCGAGCTCCTGGCTCTCGCTGAGCACCTGCGGGTGGTACCGCGCAAGACCGACCACACCCCAGACGGCGACGGCGCCGGAGATGCCGAAGGCGATGAGCACCCACAGCGGAGCGGCGTCGGTCTCGCCGAGCACCACAGCGCCGATGAGGACGGCGATCATCGGGTCGACGACGGTGAGCCCGGCGATCACGAGGTCGGGCGGTCCTGAGCTGTACGCGGTCTGCACGAAGTAGGCGCCCACCGCGCCGGCCGCGATGAGCGCGAGGACGCAGACGGCGGTGATCCAGTCGAACTCCCCCGCCTTGACCCTCTCGATGACGGCCTTGGCGAGCGTGGCGACGAAGCCGTAGAGGATGCCGGCGCCGACGACGTAGAACAGCGCGCGCATCCGGTGGCGCAGGATCAGCCAGCAGGCGCCGAGCAGGATGATCACCACGAGCAGGATCACGAGGATCGTGAACAGCTCGATCGTGGTGATGTCCTTCTCCACGGCATAGATCGCCGCGAAGAAGACGAAGATGAAGATGCCGCCGACGCACGAGGTGATCGCGATGAGCGACTGCCTCGTCGGCGTGTGGCCCGAGACGCGGGCGTTCAGCAGCGTCGTGATGACGAGCGCGATGGCCCCGAGCGGCTGCACCACGATGAGCGGGGCGACCGAGAGGGCGGCGAGCTGACACACGATCGCGAGGCCGAGCATGAGCGTGCCGATGATCCAGGAAGGCCGGCTCAGCAGACGCTTGAGCTGCGCGACGGTCAGACCCGACGCGCCGTCCTCCCCGCTGAGCCTCTCGACCTTCTCCACGCCGCGATGCTGATACTGCGCGCCGAGCGACATGAACACCGCTCCCGCGAGAGCGAGCGGGATGCCGAGGAGCAGGCCGGGATTCTGGAACACGCCGACGAGCTGGTCGCCGACGTCCACCCCCGCCATCCACACACCCGCGCTCACACTACGACCTTACCCGGCGGTTCGCCGCCGGTAGGGTTGTGGCGTGGCTGTTCTTCCGATTCGCATCATGGGCGACCCCGTCCTGCACTCCCCGGCCTCGGAGGTGGAGGAGATCACCGACGAGATCCGCACCCTCGTCGCCGACATGTACGAGACGATGGACGCCGCGCCCGGCGTGGGCCTCGCCGCCCCCCAGGTCGGCGTTCCGCTGCGGATCTACACATACGCCTATGTGGACGACGAGGAGCGTCCTTGGCGCGGCGAGATCATCAACCCCGTGCTGTGGATGTCTCCCCCGGAGCCCGGCGCGCCGGATCCGGATGAGGAGTCCGAGGGCTGTCTCTCCTTCCCCGGCGAGCGATTCCCGCTGCGTCGGGCAGACCGCGTCCTCGTGACGGGGAGGGATCTGGCCGGAGAGCCGGTGCGCATCGAGGTCGACGGCTGGCGCGCACGGATCATGCAGCACGAGTTCGACCACCTCGACGGCATCCTCTACCTGGACCGTCTCTCCGACGCCGATGCGAAGACCGTGCAGAAGATCGCGCGCAAGCGCGGATGGGGCAGGCCGGGGCGAAGCTGGATCCCCGGAGTGGATGATCTCGAGGCCTGACGACCCCTCGGGATGCCGTCCTCGACGTTCAGCTCCTCGATAGGTTCCTCGAAGTTGCGTCCCAGGTTCGCGATCGATACGGTTCCATGGGCGGGAACCTCACACCCGCCGATTCCACACAGCTTCGGAGGGGAAATCCACATGATGAAGATGCGCACGCGACGCGCTCTCGCACTGGCCGGCTCGGCTGCTGCGCTCAGCCTCGCGCTCACGGGCTGCAGCGTCCTGAACGGCATCATCGGCGGCGGCGGCGACGCGCCGCGCGACGACGACAACAACGTCACCGAAGAATCCAATATTGACATCTTCTCACTCCAGGTCGGTGATTGCCTGCCTGAAACCGACATGAACGGCGGCGAGACCTCGGATACCGATGTCGTTCCCTGTGATGAGGCCCATTCCTATGAGGTTTATCACGAGTTCGATCTCGCCGATGGCGACTACCCAGGCAGTGATGCCATCTACGACCAGGCAGTCTCCGAGTGCACGACGGCCTTCGAGGCTTTCATCGGGATCTCCTGGGATGATTCGTCTCTCGACTTCACCTGGTACGAGCCGACCGAGGCTAGCTGGGGGCAGGCAAATGACCGTCTCGTGCAATGCCTCGTCTACGACACCGCGGGTAGTGTGAAAGGGTCCCTCAAGGGCGTCGCGCGCTGATGGCGCGGTACGAAAAAATAAGGAGTAAACGATGAAGAAGAATCGGTTTATTGCTGGTGCCATTGCGTTGGTGCTTGCAGCGGGAATCGGGCTCGTTGGTGCTGCACCGGCCAATGCCGCGCCCTTGGCTGGCTGCAAGTCCGAATTTGGGGCACTCGTAACCTATAGGCTCACGCCCAGTCGCAACGCGGTGAAGTGCATCTCCACATTCGCAGGCTCTTTGAACAACGTCGTTCGAATTCAGACAAATATTATTGGGAAAGTGGTTAAGCTTAGTGGAGCAACCTTCGAAATCCCGCCGCATTCCGTCAAAATTTACGGCGGCTTGGAACTCACGAGTATGAACAACTGGTAGGTTCCCGCTAGCGCAGGGCACGTGGCGCGTTAACAAACTCTCTTCCTTCAGAAGGCCATTGGGAACTTAACTGTCTCCGGGGATGGCGTTGGACTGCAAAAAGTGCTTCAGCAAGCTACCGTGCTGTCGGACGCTTGTCGCCGGGCCGCTAATCGCAGCAACGTCCTGAGGCAGGCCTCGGCGACGCTTCGACGAGGCCTGCCTCCTTTAGGGATCGTTCCTGTCCATCCATTCGGCTCAGGGCTGTTGCTGTTGTTGTTGGCAGGATGAGCGAGTGAGCTGTTCCTTGATCGTCTGGGTCCGCGATGACCTCCAGCTTGCTGACTACCCCTTCGGCACGTGCAAGCACCGAACGCGGCGCGCCCGTCATCACCCTGTGAGTGCTCGATAAGGAATCCGCCGGGATGGGAACGCTCGAGGGCGCCGCACGCTGATGGCAGATCGCTGTCGAGAAGGCCCCGTCGATCGACGGGGCCTTCTCGCTTCCTCGGATCACACGAGGACGAGATTGTGCGACAGGGAAGGGTTCCTGACCTCGTCGGCGATCTGTTCCACCGCCACGAGAACGTCCATCGAGGGAGTGACTTTTCCCGAGAGATAAGAGTTCAAGCGCGTACGCGAGGTCCCCAGACGATCAGCCAGTTCTGCTTGCGTCATCCTGGTCCCTCGATAAGCTCTGCGAAGCCGAGAGAGGGCGATCTCCGACGGCGCCGCGTCGGCCTCCTTGAGCGCCGCGTCCAGCAGAACAACAGTCGAACGCGACTCGGCCGCCGCTCGCGCCTCCTGAAAGATCACTCGCAACGCAGGATCAACGGCGACCGCGGAGACGAGCTTGCGCCAATCCGCCGCGTAGCCGCGGTCGATCGCTGCGAGCATGCCTTCGAAACCCCACTCCTCGACGGGGTCGGCCGGGGTCGCATCGATATTGCGAAAGCGCAGGGGCATCGCGAATCCTTTCGTTCTCAGATCATGCGGACGGCGATACGCCGGCATTCGCCGACGACCTCCTCCCAGTCCTGCCAGCGGGCGACCAATCCCTTGTAGGAACCAAGATCGGCGATTCGCGTCCGGTCTCTCGGGGCAGGATCGGCAAGTTGGCGCGCAAGCTGTGTCTGGACGGGATGATCCTCCGGGTGAGTCGAATCGCTGTAGTAATCGTCTATCCGTGCGAGCACGGATCCAACCAGAACCGCGCCGAAACGTCCGGACAACGCCGCAACGTCCAGATAGTCACGCATCTGATTGCGCTTCACGATCAGATACCCCTTGATGCGCACGATCTCTTCCAATGTCGGAACGGTGATCTCGGCGCCGGAACGCAGTCGAACCCGATGGACCTCCAGAGCACGCGTGCGGATCAGCTGACGAACACTGGCCTCGATTCCGCCCAGTTCTCCAAGGATGATCTTCCCCGGTGTCGCTCTGTTGAGCACGAAATCGCCATCTCGATCCAGCGCATCGAGAACGACATCGAAACGATCGCGCAGATCGGAGAGCACGTGATCATGGTCGGTGGACATCCGGCGCCTGGCGTAATATGCCGCGACCGAACCTCCGACCAAGACCGCGTCGGGGACGAGCCGCTGCAGCCGCGCTGCAGACTCGAGCACCTCCTCAAGACCCTCCGGGAACTCGTCCGCATCCAGCATTTCTTGAGTGTATCACTTCCGATACACCTAAGAAACGGGATGCCGGAAAGAGAAAAGCCCTCGCCTGAAGAAACAGGCGAGGGCTCATCGCTCCCCGGCTTGGACTCGAACCAAGAACCTGCCGGTTAACAGCCGGCTGCTCTGCCAATTGAGCTACCGAGGATCATCCTCTGCTGCCGAAGCAACTCCACTAGCTTAGCAAACTCCACGGGCTCCCCAAGACACCGGAGGGCGATTCCGCTCCCCGGGAGTGTCGTGTTCAACGCTTCGAGTCGGCCTCGGCGTTCGGCACCCAGAGCAGGTCGTCGCCGACGCCCCTTGCGACCACGTGCCCGCCGCGCAGCATCAGCGTCTCGGCGTTGAGCTCGCGGATGAACGCCGCGTCGTTCGTGACGAGGAGGGCTCCCATCCCCTGATCGCGTCGACGACGGGTGATCGCGTCGAAGACGACCGGCCGGACCTCCAGGTCGAGGTTGGCGAGCACCTCGTCGGCGATGAGCACCTTCGGTTCGAGCACGAACGCCCGCGCGATCGCGACGCGCTGCCGCATGCCGGCGCTGAGCTCGTAGGGGAACTTCGCCGCCGTGCCGAGCGGCAGGTGCAGCTCGTCGAGCAGCGTCGCAACACGGATCGACAGCGCCTTTGCGTTCACGCGCTTCTCGCGGATGAGGATCGGCTCCGCGATGACCTCGTTGACCGTCAGGCTGGGCGGGAGATCGGCGCCAGCCCCTTGCGGGACGAACCCGCTCAGGTAGGTCAGCTCCCTGTGGCGCCGACCGGGCTTTCGCACATTCACGCCGCAGACCACCGCGGTGCCGCCGACGATCCGCACCGAGGGATCCGTCGACCCTGCCAGCGCGGCGACCAGCGTGGACTTCCCCGACCCGGTGGGACCGGCCACGCACAGCAGCGCCCCCGGCGCGACCGCGAAAGACACGCCGTCGACGGCGCGGGTCGGATTGCCGTGGCCCAGCCGATCGATGACGAGGTCCGAGCAGTCGATGACGTTCGGGGACGGCGGCCTGCGAGACATGCGTCCATCCTCCCCCGAACCCGTGGGGCGCAGCGGTTACGACTCGGTGAAGCGCCGACGTTCCAGATCGATGTCGCGCAGGCGGACGCGCAGCGCGCGCCCCCCGTCTGAGTCCGCGGGCACGCGCTGGACCGCTCCGAGCAGCTCCTGCTTCTCGCGCTCCAGGCTCCGCACGATGAGTCGCCGGGCGAGGTCGGTCGTCGAGGCCACTGCGCCCTCCTCGTCCCGTGCCGGGAAGTTCCGCATGAGCAGCTCGCCGCCCAGCGCCCGGTACGGCTCGCGCACGCTGTTCACGGCGTCCGTGACCCACCCGGCCCTGGTGCGGTCGGGGACGGCGGCGATCGTCTCGCGAACGGCATCCAGGGCGGGATGCCGGAAAGGATGCTCCAAGGCACGGTTCAGCAGCGTCGGATCCACCTGATGGCCGTACTGCAGCGCCCCGGTGAGCGCATCCCGTTCGAGGGCGACGTCGGCGGTCCGCGGCAGGCTCGCCAGCGTCACCGGCGCCAGGGCCGGCGTCCCGGCGGGTCCCTCGGAGGAGGCCTGTGGCGCCTGCTCTCGTGCGGATGCCTGCCGCGAGGCTCCGCGGGCGGCACGCTCGACCTCCGCGCGCACCTCCGTCGGATCCATGCCGAGGCGACGGGCGAGCACGCGCTCATAGCCGGGGCGCAGCAGGCGATCCCTGATCTCCGCGACGATGGGAGCGGCGGCGCGCAGGGCGCCGACCTGCCCCTCCACGGTCGACAGATCGAATCCCGCGAGCTTGCGATCGATCGCGAACTCGAACATCGGCACCTTCGCGTCCATGAGCCCCCGCACGGCCGCATCGCCGCGCTGCAGCCGCAGATCGCAGGGATCGAGTCCGTCCGGCGCCACCGCGACGAAGGTCTGCGCGTTGAAGCGGTCGTCCTCGGTGAAGGCGCGCAGGGCGGCCTTCTGCCCCGCCTCGTCGCCGTCGAAGGTGAAGACGACCTCGCCGGCGGCGGAGTCGTCTCCCATCACACGCCGCAGCACCTTGATGTGCTCGGTGCCGAACGCCGTCCCGCAGGTGGCGATCGCGGTGGTCACGCCCGCGAGGTGGGCGGCCATGACGTCGGTGTAGCCCTCGACCACCACGACCCGGCGCGGATCGCCCCGCGAGATGTCGCGCTTGGCGAGATCCAGGCCGTAGAGCACCTGCGCCTTCTTGTAGATCGGCGTCTCGGGCGTGTTCAGGTACTTCGGGCCCTGATCGTCGTCGTAGAGCTTGCGCGCGCCGAAGCCGATCGTCTGCCCCGTGACGTCGCGGATGGGCCAGACCAGGCGCCCGCGGAACCGGTCGTACACGCCGCGCTGCCCCTGGGAGACGAGGCCGGCGGCGAGGAGCTCCTCGCGCGTGAATCCCTGGGAGCTCATCGCCTTGAGCATCCCATCCCAGCCGCGGGGCGCGTATCCGACGCCGAAGTGGGCGGCGGCGCCCGCGTCGAACCCGCGCTCGCCCAGGAAGCGCCGGCCCGCCTCCGCCTCCTGCGAGAGCAGCTGACCGCGGAAGAACTCCGCCGCCGCCGCGTTCGCCGCGTACAGCCGGCTGCGCCCGCTCGTCTCGGGCGCGGCCCCGCCGTCCTCGTAGTGCAGCGTGTAGCCGAGCCTTCCCGCGAGCCGCTCCACGGCCTCCGTGAAGCTCACGTGATCCATCTCGCGCAGGAAGGAGTAGACGTCGCCCGACTCGCCGCATCCGAAGCAGTGGTAGTAGCCCACCTGCGGCCGGACGTGAAAGCTCGGGCTCTTCTCGTCATGGAAGGGGCAGAGCCCCTTGAGCGAGCCGACGCCGGCCGACTTCAGCGCGACGCGCTCCCCCACGATGTCGGCGATGTTCGTCCGGGCCTTGACCTCGTCGACGTCGGCCTGACGGATCCGGGGCATCAGACCGCCCCTTCGGTCGCTGTCCGCGGGACGACGTGCGCGCGCGCGCCGTGCCGCGCGTGCCGAGGCGTCCAGATCCCGACCTCGGCGGGATCGATATCCCCGATCAGCCGGCCATGCCAGTCCAGCGCCGTCTGATCGGTGAGGCTCGCGATCTGGTCCACGACCACGCGGGCCCGCTCGGCATCCGTCCCCGCAGCGAGGAAGTCCGCGGCGAAGGCCGGCTCGAGCACGTCGGCGCCGGCCACCCACAGCGCGTCCGTGGACCACAGCGCGTCTGCGAGCCGCTTGAGCACGCGGCGCTGCTCCTTGTAGAAGCCACGGCGCGCATCGATCGTGACGATCGCCTGGCCCATGATGCCCTTGAGCACCGCGATCTCCGTCTCCACCACGCGCGGGACCACGACGTGGGCGTTGTAGCGCGCCAGCGTCGGCCCGCCGTATGCGGCACGCGTCTCGGTCACGGCGGCTCGCGCGAAGCGGCCGATGAGGTCGCTCGTGAGGTTCTTGAGGCCGGCGAGGTCCCGACGGGAGCGATCGAAGGAGCGCAGCCACATCGCCTGCGAGGAGAGCCGGTAGAGCGCATCGGCGAGCTCGTCGCGGGTGAAGTCGTAGCCGACCCATTGCTGCACACGACTCAGAAGCGCCTCGTGCTGAGCGGGGTCGGAGAGCTGGGCGACGTCGAGGTAGCCGTTCACGATGGCGTCCTCGAAGTCGTGCACCGAGTAGCCGATGTCGTCCGACAGGTCCATGATCTCGGCCTCGATGCAGCGCAGCCGACCGGGAGCTCCATCGCGCATCCAGCGGAACACGGCCTCGTCCTCCGGGTACACGCCGAACTTGAGCCGTCCGCCGGGATCGGGCACCGGGTTGTCGACCGTCCACGGGTACTTGCAGGCGGCGTCGAGGCTGGCGCGCGTCAGGTTCAGCCCGACGGAGTGCTCGTCGTCGTCGAGCACCTTCGCCTCGAGGCGGGTGAGGATGCGCAGCGACTGGGCGTTGCCCTCGAAGCCGCCGATGTCCTCCGCCCACTCGTTCAGCGCGCGCTCTCCGTTGTGGCCGAACGGCGGATGCCCGAGATCATGGCTCAGACACGCGGTGTCCACGACATCGGCGGAGACGCCGAGGGCCACGGCGAGCTCGCGCCCGACCTGCGCGACCTCCAGCGAGTGTGTGAGGCGGTTGCGGGCGAAATCGGCCGTGCTGGCGGGACTGAGGACCTGGGTCTTCGCAGCGAGGCGGCGGAGGGCGGCCGAATGGAGCACCCTGGCCCTGTCGCGGGCGAAGTCGTCGCGCTCGGAGCGATGCGTCTCGGCGAAGAAGCGCTCCGTGTCGTGCGCGCCGTAGCCTTCAGCCGCCACTGTTCTCGATCTCCGCTCCCCGCAGCATCTCCTGCGTCTCGGATGCCACCTCGCGGGAGTCGAGCCATCTGTCCGGCAGTGCGGGGCGCTTCGGGTGCCCGGCTCGGCCGCGCTGCCCCTCGGCATCCGCCCCGGGATACGGCGCCGAGCGGTCGAGCTCGCCGAGCAGGTCGTCCATCTGCGCGAGGCTCTCGACCTTGGCGAGGGCCGTGCGCAGCTCGCCGCCGACCGGGTACCCCTTGAAGTACCAGGAGACGTGCTTGCGGATGTCTCGGCATCCGCGGTCCTCGTCCTCGAAGAACTCCACGAGCAGGTCCGCGTGTCGGCGGAACGCGTCGGCGACGAAGCCGAGCGTGGCGTCCACCGGATGCGACTCGGCGCCGAAGGCCGCGGCCAGGTCGCCGAACAGCCATGGACGTCCGAGGCATCCGCGGCCGACGACGACGCCGTCGCAGTCCGTCTCCGCCATCATCCGGACGGCGTCCTCGGCGGACCAGATGTCTCCGTTGCCGAGCACGGGGATGCTGGTGACGGCCTGCTTGAGCTCGCCGACGGCATTCCAGTCGGCATGCCCGGAATAGAACTCGCTCGCGGTGCGCGCGTGCAGGGCGACCGCGGCGGCCCCGGCGTCCTCGGCGGCACGACCCGCCTCGAGGAAGGTGAGGTGATCGCGATCGATGCCCTTGCGCATCTTCACCGTCAGCGGGATGTCGCCGGCCGCCTTGACCGCCTGATCGACGATGTCGGCGAAGAGTCCGGTCTTCCAGGGCAGCGCCGCTCCCCCGCCCTTACGCGTGACCTTCGGCACCGGGCAGCCGAAGTTCAGATCGATGTGGTCGGCGTGGTCCTCGGCGACGATGATGCGGACGGCCTCGGCGATCGTGGCGGGATCGACGCCGTAGAGCTGGATGGAGCGGGGCGTCTCCGACTCGTGGTGGCGGATGAGACGCATCGTGACCTCGTTGCGCTCGACCAGGGCCCGTGAGGTGATCATCTCGCTGACGTAGAGTCCCGCGCCGTACTCGCGGCACAGCCGCCGGAACGCGGTGTTCGTGATGCCGGCCATCGGCGCAAGGACCACGGGCACGTCGATGTCGATGGGGCCGATGCGCAGCGGACGGGCAGGAGCGGGAGCGAGAGTCATATCCCCCTCATTCTCCCATCGACTCGGCCCTCCGCGGCGCAGCGCGTCATAGGCTGTGGAGTATGAGCGATGCGAGCCTCCGTCAGATCCCGTTCACCGACGCCGCAGGCGCCACGAAGACCCTCGACGACTACGGCGCCGATGTGCTGCTCGTGGTCAACGTGGCCTCCAAGTGCGGTCTCACTCCGCAGTACGAGCAGCTCGAGGAGCTCCAGCAGACCTACGCGGAGCGCGGCTTCAGCGTCGTCGGCTTCCCGTGCAACCAGTTCATGGGGCAGGAGCCCGGGTCGATGGAGAAGATCCTGGAGTTCTGCTCCACGACCTACGGCGTGACGTTCCCCATCAACGACAAGATCAAGGTCAACGGGCGAAACGCCACCGACCTCTACAAGGAGCTCAAGAAGGCGCAGGACACCGCGGGGCACGCCGGCCGCGTCGAGTGGAACTTCGAGAAGTTCCTCGTCCTCCCGGACGGCTCGGTGCGGCGCTTCCGCCCCAAGCAGAAGCCGGACGACCCCGAGATCGTCTCGGCGATCGAGAACGCGCTGACGCGCTGAGCCGCCGTCAGCGCGGGATCCCGTGCCGCCTGGCGTACTCGCTCGGCACGATCCCGTACTGGCGTTTGAACGCGCGCCGGAACGCGGAGGGGCTGCGGTAGCCGACGGCGGGCGCCACCGAGCCGAGTGCCTTCCGGCCGCTCAGCATCGCTGCGGCGATCTCCATGCGACGCCGGCCGCGCCAGTGCTGCGGCGACATACCCGTCTCCGCGATGAAGACGCGTTCGACGGTCCGCGGTGAGACATGGTGCTCGGCGGCGAGCTCCGCGATCGAACGACCATCGGCCGGCTCGTCGCGGAGACGCTCGGCGATCGCGCGGGCATAGTCCGTCGACGGCATCGGAAGTCCTGTGGGCGGCACCGTGCGGTCGCGCAGCATCCGGATCAGCCTCCGCTCGAGATCCACATCGGGCCTGATGATCGAGTTCTGCATCTGCAGCAGCGCGAGGATGACGGTTCGGAGCTCGCCGTCGACGGCCACCCAGGTGGGCTCGGCGAGCACGCCGACCGGCTGCAGCCTCGGGTCCAGGTGCAAGGGCAGGACGACGGAGTCGGCGTCCACGTCGATCGCGTGAACCGTGCCCGCGGGGATCCACAGACCGTGTCCGGCGAGCAGCCGCCTGGTCGTCCCGTCCAGGATGCAGGTGGATGCGCCCCGCGCCTGCCACAGCAGCACCGCACGCTCGGCGTGCACGCGCTCGGCCACGGACACCGCGGGAATTCCCATGGATCCGGATGCCCGGCCCGCCGTTTCCGTCCGTGATGCGGCCATCCCGCCTCCTCCTGTCGTGTCCGGGGCGCACGCTGTCGTTTTCGGCACCCCTCAATTAGGCTACCCTCACCTAACGTTGAGAGCTGTGCCTCGACGGCCGCGCCCGACCCGAACCGGGCGCCGGGAGAAAGAAGACCATGAACAGCATCACTCGTGCACGCTCCGGCGCCCTCGGCGCGCTCGTGCTGGCCGGAGCCCTCGCCCTCAGCGCATGCTCCGCGACGACCACACCCTCGACGACCTCCCCCACGGGCGACGAGTCCGACAGCGGCCTTCCCGCCGCCGAGGGGACCACGAGCTACCCGCTCGAGCTCGGCTCGCCGTGGGGGACGACGACGCTGGAGCAGCGCCCCGAGCGGATCGCCGCCATCACCCCTTCGCAGGACGACGTCGAGGCGCTCGCCGCCCTCGGCGTGACGCCGGTGCTCGCCAACGAGTACTCGACGGACGCCTGGGTGGAGCGCGCATTGACCGAGGAGATCCCCGAGCGATACAGCTCGGCGGACACCAGCTTCCCCGTCGAGCAGATCGCCGCCGCGGATCCGGACCTCATCGTCGTCCTCGGCGCGGATGTCAGTGCGGAGTACGACAAGCTCGCCGCCATCGCGCCCGTGCTCAGCACCGCGGAGTCGAGCGCCGGTGAGCAGTCCGTCGCGAACGACTGGGAGAAGACGCTCACCGCCATCGGCGAGGCGCTCGATCTGCAGGCGGCCGCTCAGGACGCGCTGGACGCCGAGGAGCAGTTCTTCGAGGACTTCCGGGCCGAGCACCCGGAGTTCGACGGCCTCACCGCGTCCTACGTCGTCTACTACGGCGCGGAGTCCGGGCTGCAGTACCACTCCACCGAGGGGAGCCCTGCCGGAGGCGTGCTCGCGGAGATGGGCTTCGCTCCCAACCCGAACGCCGCGGAGCTGGAGTACCGCGGCGTCGTGAGCAACGAGATGCTCTCGACCATCGACGCGGATGTGATCATCTTCTCCGACAACTCCGACGGAGCGTATGCCGAGGTGACGGATTCGCCGCTGTTCCAGAATCTCGCCGCGGTTCAGGACGAGCACCTCATCCTCATCGACAACAGAGCCGCCGACGGCGTGTTCGTCATCGACGGCGTCGAGCACGAGGGCAACCTGCCCTGGGCGCTCGCACGCAGCGGACCGCTCTCCGCGACCTGGGCCGCCGAGCAGCTCGCCCCCGCGCTGGCGGATGCCCTCGCGGAGTGACGATCGCACGATGAGGACGGCCCCGACCGCGTCCAGAGGTGCAGCCGCGCCCGGCCCGGCGCTCCCCCGACGTGCGGTCGGGGCCGTCCTCCTCCTCGTCGGGCTGGCGCTCGCGTTCCTGCTCAGCCTCGCGGTCGGCGCGAACCCGCTCGCACCGGAGCAGGTGTGGCAGGGGCTCATCCACCCGGACGCGAGCGAGGCGTCGATCATCGTGTGGACGGAGCGGATGCCCCGGACGCTCCTGGGCGTCCTCGTCGGCATGGCGTTCGGCGTCGCCGGCGCCCTCATCCAGGCCATGACGCGCAACCCGCTCGCCGACCCCGGCATCCTCGGCGTGAACGCCGGGGCCGGATTCGCCGTGACGCTCGGCGTCGGGCTGCTCGGGCTCTCCGGGATCTCCGGCTACATCTGGTGGGCGTTCCTCGGAGCGGCCGGAGCCACGGTGCTGGTGTACGTGATCGGATCGCTCGGGCGCAGCACCTCCCCCGTGACGATGGTCCTCGCCGGCGTCGCCCTCGGGGCGGTGCTCGGCGGGATCTCCACGTTCCTTACCCTGCTCGACGAGGACACCTTCCGCTCCGTGCGCGGCTGGGGCGTCGGATCCATCGCGCGCACGAGCATCGGGGACACGCTGAGCATCCTGCCCTTCCTCGCGGCCGGCCTCGTGCTCGCCGTCGTCCTCTCCGGTTCGCTGAACGCCGTCGCCCTCGGCGACGACCTCGCCGCCTCGCTCGGCACGGATGTGCGTCGCACGCGCATCCTCGGCGTCGTCGCGGTGACGCTGCTCGCCGGCGGCGCCACCGCCTTGACCGGAGGCATCGCCTTCGTGGGGCTGATGGTCCCGCACGTCGTCCGGTGGTTCACCGGACCCGATCAGCGCCGGATCATCCCCGGCAGCGCCGCGGCCGCCGCCGTCCTCCTGCTCGTCTCCGATGTCATCGGGCGCGTGGTCGTCCGCCCCGGAGAGATCGAGGTCGGCATCGTCACCGCCGTCGTCGGCGCGCCGGTGCTCATCGCGCTGGTCCGGCGCAGGAAGGCGAGCGGGCTATGAGCGTCCCCTCCGCGCCGGTCGACTTCGGCTATCGCGTGCGGCGCGTGCGATCGCCGCTGCTCTCCGGACGTGTCGGCCTCCGGCTCGCCGTCGCGAGCGCCACCCTGTTCCTGCTCGCCGCCGGCATGGCCTTCGCCGCGCTCTTCCTCGGCGACTACCCCCTGACGCTGGGCGACGTCTCCGCCGCGCTCACCGGCCGGGCCGATGCGTTCATCACGATGATCGTGATCGAATGGCGGATGCCCATCACCATCGCGGCCGTGCTCTTCGGGGCGCTTCTCGGGATCGGCGGTGCGATCTTCCAGTCGCTCACGCGCAACCCCCTGGGGTCGCCGGACGTGATCGGCTTCGACGCAGGCTCGTACACCGCCGTCGTGCTGGTGATGCTCGTGTTCGGCTCGCAGGCGACCTGGTCCGTCGCGGGCGCCGCCATCGCCGGAGGGCTGGCGACGGCGATGGTCGTGTACCTCCTCGCCTACCGACGCGGCGTGCACGGCTTCCGACTCATCATCGTCGGCATCGCCGTCTCGGCGATGCTGGGCTCCGTCAACGCATACCTCATCACCCGGGCAGACATCGACGACGCGATGCAGGTCGGCTTCTGGGGAGCGGGCTCGCTCAGCCGCGTGTCCTGGCCGACGCTCGCGCCGTCGCTCTCGATCGCCGCGTTCATCGCGATCGCGGTCATCCTGCTCGCCCCGTCGCTGCGCTCGCTGGAGCTCGGCGACGACGCGGCCATCGCCCACGGGACGCGCGTGGGCGCGGCCAGGCTCGCGCTGCTCGTCGTCGGCGTCGCCACGACCGCTCTGGTGACCGCCGCCGCGGGCCCCATCGGGTTCATCGCGCTGGTCGCCCCTCAGCTGGCCCGCCGCATCACGAGGACCGCCGGCGTCCATCTGCTCAGCGCCGCCGCCATGGGCGCCGCCCTCCTCAGCGCGGCGCACCTGCTGTCCCAGACCCTCGCGGTGCTGTACCGACCGGTTCCGGTGGGACTGCTCACCGTCTGCGTCGGCGGCATCTATCTGATCGCCCTCCTCGTCCGTGAAGCCCGTGCCCAGTCAGGAGCACCCCGTTGACCGCATCCGAGACGCCTGCCCTGCTCGCCGAGGGGATCACCGTCGGCTACGACAGACGGACCATCTCCGACGACCTGACCATCGGCATCCCGCACGGATCGTTCACCGCGATCATCGGCCCCAACGGCTGCGGCAAGTCGACCCTGCTGCGGACCTTCGCCAGGGTCCTGAAGCCCACGGCCGGGGACGTGCTGATCGACGGCTCCTCCCTCCGCTCCGTGCCGACGAAGCAGCTCGCGCGCAGGATCGGCCTCCTCCCGCAGACCTCGCTCGCGCCGGACGGCATCCGCGTCGCAGATCTCGTGGCGCGCGGCCGCTCGCCGTATCAGTCTCTGATCCAGCAGTGGCGTCCCTCCGACGAGGATGCCGTCCGCGAGGCTCTGGCCGCGACCCGGCTGGAGGACCTGTCGGGGCGGCTCGTCGACGAGCTCTCCGGCGGGCAGCGGCAGCGCGCATGGGTCGCCATGCTCCTCGCCCAGCAGACGCCCGTCATGCTGCTCGACGAGCCGACGACGTTCCTCGACATCGCGCATCAGTACGAGCTGCTCGAACTGCTGCGCGGCTTGCATCTCGGGGGCAAGACCGTCGTCACCGTCCTGCACGATCTGAACCAGGCCGCCCGCTACGCCACCCACGTCATCGTGATGAAGGACGGCGCGATCGTCGGCTCCGGCGACCCGGCGGAGATCGTCACCGCGGAGCTCGTGGAGCACGTGTTCGGCCTGCCGTGCCTGGTGGTGACCGATCCGGTCACCGGCACGCCGATGGTGGTCCCCCGCGATCCACGGCATGCCCCGTCCGCAGCGTCGTCCGCCGAGGAGGATCCGCGATGAGCGCGTCCGCGGGCTCCGCGCGCTTCCCCGGCGACGGGATCCCCGTCCGCATCCACCGGGATCGGAGGGGAGGCGCCCATCGTGAGCGACGTCCGGCGCCGCGGCCGGACGACGCGGGGATGCCCAGAGTCGTCGGGCCCCTGGAGCAGGCCTGGGCGGACGCCGCCCGTCGGCCCGCCCTTCGCCGTCAAGCCCTCGAGCGGCCGAATCCCCTCATCGAACCCGATCCCGACGATCCCTCGCAGAGTCTGTGGACCTGGACGGTTCCTGCGGCGGACGCCACGACCGTGCTGCTGTGGACCAATCCCGTCTTCCCGCATGACGATGTCGCGAAGGCGGAGCTGACCCGGCTCGCCGACTCCGATCTGTGGACCATCTGCCTTCGGCTGCCCTCCGCCCTGCGCGCCTCGTACCGGATCGGCATACGGACCGACGAGGAGACACCGCCGTGGCGGAGCGCGGAAGGACGCCGCCCTGTCCTGCTCGCCGCGATGGCGGCGACGCACGAGGATCCGCGCGGCGTCGACAGGGTGACCGGCTCACGCGGCGCCGTGTCCTCCGTGGCGGCCGGTCCCCTCGCTCCCCGCGACCCCGTGCGACCGCGGGCGGCGGAAGGGCCCTCGGGGGGCCGCGTCGAGTCGATCGATCTGCCCCATGATGAACGCGCCTGGATCTACTCGCCCGTCGCTGCACCGGAGCCGACGCCTGCGCTCATCCTGTTCGACGGCGACGTCTGGCGCCACGAGCTGCCGCTTCTGCTCGACGCCGCGATCTCCGCCGAGCTGATCCCGCCACTGCACGTCGCGATGCTCGAGGCCGGTGACGCCGACCGGCGCTGGAACCGGCTGGGAGTCCCCGCGGGTCAGGTCGACACCGTCCTCGATGAGCTGCTGCCGCGGCTGCAGGAGAACGGGAACGTGCGCAGGGGCGGCGAGGACACGATCGTCGCCGGACAGAGCCTGGGCGGGATCGCCGCGCTGTGGACGATCGCACTCTCCGGCGGCGCCGTCGGTCATGCCATCGCCCAGTCGCCGTCGCTCTGGCGCTTCGACATGGCCGAGACGCTGCTCTCGGCCGCCGAGTGGCGGTCGGTCGACCTGCAGGCCGGCACTCGGGAGGGCGACATGCTCTCCGATGCGACGGCGCTCGCCGCGGCGCTGCGCGCCGACCCCCGCGCGAGCGAGCGGGCGGTGACGCTGTCCGCCTTCGAGGCCGGCCACGACTGGGCGGTCTGGCGGACGAATCTGATGCGATCGCTCGTCGCCCATCCGTGGGGAGGGCGAACGCCGGCTCAGGCCGCGGACTCGTCCTCCGGCGCGGTCTGACCGCGCTTGGCCCAGAGGTCCCGCAGCACGCTCTCGAAGGTGGCGGGCGGCTGCGCGCCGGAGATGCCGTACTGACCGTCGATGACGAAGAAGGGCACGCCCTGGATGCCGTATGCCTGGGCCTGCGCCTGATCCTGGCGGACGGCGGGGAGGAAGCGCTCGCTCTCCAGCGCCGCGCGGGCCTCCTCGGCGTCCAGCCCCACCTCGACGGCGAGCTGGACGAGGTCGTCGATGCGGCCGATGTGCTTGCCCTCGGTGAAGTAGCCGGACATCAGCCGCTCCTCCATCTCGTGCTGCAGGCCCTTCGCCTTGGCGTGGTGGAGCAGCTCGTGGGCCTTCACGGTGTTGGTGTGCTGAAGGAGGTCGAACCGGTACTCGAGGCCCGCCTCGCTCGCCACGCCCGTGACACGGTCGAGCATCTGCTGGACCTGCTCGCGCGGCATGCCCTTGTGCCCCGACAGGAAGTCGACCTCGTCGCCGTGGAAGTCGACCGGAGTGTCGGGCGAGAGCTCGAAGGAATGGAAGGTGACGACGACCTCGGGGACATCGTCATCACCGGCGACGGCTTCGAGCCCCTTCTCGAGATTGCGCTTGCCGATGTAGCACCACGGGCAGGCGATGTCGGACCAGATGTCGATCGAGATGGGTTCGCTCACACCTTCGGCAACGCCACGGCACGAGGATGTATTCCGTTGATAGCATCTCCGGATGCTCTCCATCGCCGACGCCGTCTCGTTCCGGCCGGAGCGGATCCTCATCGCCGGGGTGTCCGGCGCGGGCAAGACCACGTTCGCGACACGCCTTTCCGCGGTGCTCGACCTCCCGCGGCACGAGTTGGACGCGCTGCACCATGGTCCGAACTGGACGCCGCGTCCGGAGTTCCTCGACGAGGTCCGCGCGTTCGCGTCCGCGGAGCGCTGGGTCACCGAGTGGCAGTACACCGCGAAGGGCGTGGACGCGGTCCTCCCGCCCCGCGCGCAGCTGGTCGTCTGGCTGGACTATCCCCACCGCATCGTGCGGGCGAGGCTCTGGCGGCGGACGCTCGCGAGGAGCATCCTGCGCCGTCGGCTCTACAACGGCAACGTGGAGCCGACGCTGTGGAAGCTCGCCACGACCGCCGAGCCCGCGGAGAACGTGCTGCGCTGGCAGACCGCGACGCTCGAACGCTGGCGCGAGCGGATGCCGGGCTATGCCGCGCAGTTCCCGCACCTGACGATTCTCCGGCTGACGCATCCACGTGAGGCGCGCCGCTGGCTGCGCTCACTCCGGGGGCCGACACGCCACCTGTAGGACAGCACCGACTGTTTCGGCCGGCATCCGGCGCGTCGGCCCCCCGAGCCGCAGTGCCCCGGACCTCAGGCAGGGGCGTCCGGCGCATCGACGGCCCCGCCGAAGCGGCGGTCGCGCGAGAGGTAGACGCCGATGGCCCGCCACAGCTCCTCGCGGGAGAAGTCCGGCCAGAGCGTGTCGAGGAAGACCATCTCGGCATAGGCGGACTGCCAGAGCAGGAAGTTGGAGGTGCGCTGCTCCCCCGAGCTGCGCAGGAACAGGTCGACGTCCGGCACGTCGGGGACGTACAGGTGCCGACGGATCGTCTTCTCGGTGATCGCCTTCGGCCTCACCCGCCCCGCCGCCACATCGGCGGCGATCTCGCGGAAGGCGTCGACGAGCTCGACACGGCCGCCGTAGTTCACGCACATCGTGAGGGTGAGGACGTCGTTGCCGCGGGTGAGCTGCTCGGCGTACTGCAGTTCCCTGATGACGGATCCCCACAGCCGCGGCTTGCGCCCCGCCCAGCGCACGCGCACGCCCCATTCGTTGAGCTGATCGCGGCGACGGTGCAGCACGTCGCGGTTGTAGCCCATGAGGAACCGCACCTCCTCCGGGGAGCGCGCCCAGTTCTCCGTGGAGAAGGCGTACACGCTGAGGTGCTTCACACCCGCCTGGATCGCCCCGGCGACGACATCCAGCAGCACCTCCTCGCCGGCCTTGTGCCCCTCGATGCGGCTGAGCCCTCGGCGGTTGGCCCATCGGCCGTTGCCGTCCATGACGATCGCGACGTGCTCCGGCACCTTCGGGAAGGCGGGCGGGTAGAGCCCCGTCCAGTCCAGCGGGCGGAACGCCACGGCGTCCTTGTGCGTGTACGGCCTCGGGCTCACCGCGGTCCTTCCAGATGGGCGAGCGAGCGGATGCCGCGCTCGAGGTGCCATTGGGCGTAGGCGGCGATGACGCCGGATGCGGCGGCGGCATCCGGCGTCGATGCCTTGTCGATCGCCTCCCACTCCCCGGCGAGGAGCGAACGGAGCAGTGCCAGCGTGGACGCCGCGATGCGCGGGCTTCCGGCCGGGGCGTCGTCGTCGCACACCGCGCCGCCGAGCTGGCCGACGAAGCTCGTGTGCGGACCGGCCCTGCCGCAGCGGGCGCAGTCGGAGAGGGAGGGGGCCCAGCCGGACAGCGCCATGACCCGGAGCAGATAGGAGTCCAGGATGCTGCGCGCCGCATGCTCCCCGCGGGAGAGGGCGCGCAGGCCGCCGACGAGCAGCAGGTACTGGTCCGGCGTCGTCTCGGCGTCGCTGAGCCGGTCCGCGGTCTCGACCATGGCGCTGGCCGAGGTGAACCGGTCGTAGTGGACGGCGATGTCCGTGCCGTAGGAGCCGAGGGACTCGGCCTGCTGGACGATGTCCAGGGAACGCCCCTGATACAGCTGCACATCGGCGACCATGAAGGGCTCGAGCCTGGCGCCGAACTTCGAGGAGGTGCGCCGGACGCCCTTGGCGACCGCCCGCACCTTGCCGTGCCGCCGGGACAGCATCGTCACGATGCGATCCGCCTCCCCGAGCTTGTGGGTGCGCAGGATCACCGCTTCATCTCGATAGGTGGGCACTGTCCGATTATCCTCCGGTCACGGGAGAATGGATGCGTGACCGAACCGCTCTTCTCCATTCCGCTATGGGCCGATCTGCTCGGCGTCGGGCTGGGCGGCGTCCAGGGCGCCCTGTTCGCCTCCGGGTTCCAGGGTCAGCGACGCCTCGATCTGCTCGGCGTCGCCATCATCGGCATCCTCATCGGGATGGGCGGCGGGCTCATCCGCGATCTGCTGCTGGGACAGCCCCCGGCGACGCTGCAGAACAACTGGTATCTGGTCACCGCCGCCGGGGCCGCCATCCTCGGCATGCTTCTGGCAGGCCTGCTGAACCGGGCGAACGCCGTCATCGTGGGTCTCGATGCCGTCGTCATCGGCATGTTCGGTGCTTTTGGCACCAGCAAGGCACTGGGTCTGGGGGTTCCCCCTGTGCCCGCGGTCTTCATCGGCGTGTGCGCCGCCGTGGGCGGCAGCGTCCTGCGCGACGTGATCATGGGACTGCCCGTGGCGATCATGCACGTCGGGTCGCTCTACGCGGTCGCCGCCGGCCTGGGCTGCACGGTGATCGTCGCCGTCTCCTCCTTCGGCGTCGATGTCGTCACGGCGAGCGTGATCGGGATCGTGGTCACCGCCGTCATCCGCGTGCTCGCGGTGGTCTTCGACCTCTCGCTGCCGGAGCAGCGCCGCCTGCACCGCCGTCGCGTGGAGGCCGAGACCGGGACGATCCCGATCGTCAAGCCCTGACCCTCATCGAGACTGCGACACCACGCCGAAACCGCAGCGATACGGCGCTGTCTCGGCGTGGTGTCGCAGTCTCGCGCTCAGACGGCGGCGAGCTCCGCGGCGAGTGAACGCGCGCGGATCGAGCGGTTCACCGCCGACACGATGGCCTTGAGGCTGGCCGTCGAGATGTCGCCGTCGATGCCGACGCCCCAGAGCCGGTCGCCCTCCACCTGCAGCTCGACGTAGGCGGCGGCCTGCGCGTCCCCGCCGGTCGAGAGCGTGTGCTCCACGTAGTCGTAGAGGGAGATGTCGAAGCCGCGCGAGCGGATCACCTCGAGGAACGCGGCGATCGGCCCGTTCCCGTGCCCGATCTCGTCGGACGCCGTGTCGCCGTCGCGCAGCCGGACGCTGAGCTCGACGTCTCCGGTCATCTCGCTCGAGGTCTTCGTGGCCAGCAGCTCGAAGCGGCCCCACTTGTCCGCGACCTCCGCGGACGGCAGGTACTCGTCGCTGAAGATCGACCAGATCGCATCGCTGGTGATTTCTCCGCCCTCGGCATCCGTCATGGCCTGCACGACGCCGGAGAACTCGATCTGCAGCTTGCGCGGCAGGTCGAGCGAGTGGTCGGCCTTCAGCAGGTACGCGACGCCCCCCTTGCCGGACTGCGAGTTGACGCGGATGACCGCCTCGTACGACCGCCCGAGGTCCTTGGGGTCCACGGGCAGGTACGGCACAGCCCACTCGATGTCGTCGACCGTGACGCCCTTCTCGGCCGCCGTCGCCTCCATCGCCTCGAAGCCCTTCTTGATCGCGTCCTGATGAGATCCGCTGAAGGCCGTGAAGACGAGGTCGCCCGCCCAGGGGCTGCGCTCCGGCACGGGCAGCTGGTTGCAGTACTCGACCGTGCGCTTGACGTGGTCGATGTCGCTGAAGTCGATCTGCGGGTCGATCCCCTGGGTGAACAGGTTGATGCCCAGCGCCACCAGGTCGACGTTGCCGGTGCGCTCCCCATTGCCGAACAGGCATCCCTCGATGCGATCGGCGCCGGCCATGTAGCCGAGCTCGGCCGCGGCGACCGCAGTGCCGCGATCGTTGTGCGGGTGCAGGGACAGGATGACGTTCTCGCGGTGGTTCAGGTGACGGCTCATCCACTCGATGGAGTCCGCGTAGACGTTGGGCGTCGCCATCTCGACGGTCGCGGGCAGGTTGATGATGACCTTGCGGTCCGGGGTCGGCTCGAGCACCTCGAGCACCTGGTTGCAGATGTCCACCGCGAACTCCAGCTCGGTGCCCGTGTAGCTCTCCGGCGAGTACTCGTAGAAGACCTGCGTCCCTGGAACGGTCTTCTCGAACTCACGGCACAGACGTGCGCCCTCCAGCGCGATGTCGACGATGCCCTGCCTGTCGGTGCGGAAGACCACCTCGCGCTGCAGGATGCTCGTGGAGTTGTACAGGTGCACGATGGCCTGCTTCGCACCGGCGATCGCCTCGTAGGTGCGCTTGATCAGGTGCTCGCGCGCCTGGGTCAGCACCTGGATCGTGACGTCGTCCGGGATGAGCCCTTCCTCGATGAGCTGACGGACGAAGTCGAAGTCCGTCTGGCTGGCCGAGGGGAAGCCCACTTCGATCTCCTTGTAGCCCATGCTCACGAGCAGGTCGAACATGATGCGCTTGCGCTCCGGCGACATCGGATCGATGAGGGCCTGGTTGCCGTCGCGGAGGTCGACGGCGCACCAGCGGGGCGCCTCGGTGATGGTCGCGGACGGCCAGGTGCGGTCCGGGAGGTCGACGGCGATCAGCTCGTGGAACGGCCGGTACTTGTGGATCGGCATCGAGGACGGGCGCTGGGTGTTCTGCATGATGGGCTTCTTCTCTTCGTCAGGATGATCGGGCCAACACAAGCGCCGCGACGAGGAAGGCCCCAGGTATCAGGACTCGTCGCGGCAGCTAAGAAGAAGCAGACCGCCGAATGGCATAGCGCCATGCTAGCAGGGCCGGGCGGATGCTTCGACCACACCTGAGACGATCGCTCCGGCGTGGACACTGAGGAGCATGAGCAGAATGCACGGTCGATCGATCGCCCTCACCGCCGCACTCGTCGGAATGCTCGCGTCGGCCGGGTGCGCGATGTCCCCCGGATCCCAGGCTCCGGCGAGCTCCGACGCGCCTGCGGGGCAGAGCCTCGGATCCCTCCTTCCCGGCGCCCCGGAGGGCGAGGTGCGGGCCACGGGCACGATCATGGACGTCGCAGGGACGGTCGAGCTGTGTCTCGGCGCGGTGGCGGAGTCCTATCCCCCGCAGTGCGGCGGAGTCCCCGTCAAGGAGTGGAGCTGGGAGGGAGTGGACGGCAGCGAGCAGGTCGACGAGGTGCGCTGGGGTTCCTACGCCGTGACCGGCCTCTTCGACGGGACGGCCTTCACCGTCACGCAGTCCCCCGTCCTGCTCGCCCTGTACGACCCGATGCCCGTGGAGGACCCCACCGGCGGGGAGCCGGGGACGACCGACGAGGCGCGCCTGAACGAGATCGTGGACGACATCGGCGTGCGTCTCGCGGACTCGCGAGAGCTGTTCCTGGGCGCCTATCCCGACAACGGCTATGTCTGGATGGACGTGCTCTGGGACGACGGCACCCTGCAGCGGGCGGCGGACGACGACTTCGGAGCCGAGGTCGTCGTCGTCCGGTCGGCCCTTCAGCCCGTCGGCTGACGCGCCGTCACGGGATCAGGGCGATCTTGCCGCCGGGATGCCCCTCGGCGAGGAAGGCGAGCGCCTGCGGCGCCTCGGCCAGAGGATACGTCCTCGCGACCGGGACGAGGAGCCTGCCCTGCGCCGCGAGATCGACGAGCCGTCCGCGGATGCCGTCGCGGAATCGTGCGCTCTCGGGGAGCGCCCCTGCGATCCACCGGAACCCCTCGGACTCGGCGCGCCCTGCCGCGGCGATCGTCACGATGCGCGAACGGTCCGGGATCAGCTCCAGGGAGACGTCGACGGCCTCGCCTGTGCCGACCGCGTCCAGCGCCGCGGCGAGCGATCCTCGGACCTCGGCGCGCACGCGATCCGCCAGCCCGGGCCCGTATGCGACCGGGGTGCCGCCGAAACAACGCACCTCCTCGAAGCGGGAAGGGCTCGCGGTCCCGATGACGCGGATGCCCGCCAGCGCGGCCTGCTGCAGGACGCTCACGCCGACCGCTCCGGAGGCGCCGTGGAGGAGGATCGTCTCCCCCTTCGCGGCGCCGGTCGCCGCGATCATCTCGGCAGCCGTGGTCCCGGCGAGCAGAAGGTTCGCCGCCGCGGCCGGCGGCAGCGCCTCCGGCCGGTGGAACGCCTTCTCCGCCGGGAAGGTGAGCTCCGTGGCGTATCCTCCCGAGACGCGGAACGCGAGCACCTCATCCCCCACCGACGCCGGCCCGGAGCCGATCGTCGTGTCCGGGCCGATCGCCGTGATGACGCCTGCGACCTCATAGCCGATGGCGATCGGCAGGGCGACCCCTGCTCGAGGCGCGGCGACGTGCTTGGCGTCCGCGGGGTTCACGCCCGCGGCCTGGACACGGATCGTGACCTCGCCCCTGCGCGGAGCCGGAACGTCGTGATCCACCAGGCTCCAGGCGTCCGGCGTGCCCCATTGGGAGGCGATCCAGTGCTTCGCCATCGCGGATCAGGAGACGCAGGTCACGCGGCTGACGGTGCCGTACACGTTGACGTAGTGCCCGGCGTTCGCCGTGCCGCGCACGGTCGTCCCGTACCTGGCCTGCGCGTACCCGCTCGAGCGGGCGTCCGCGACCGACCGGACAACGAACGACCCGACCGGGAAGGAGGTGTCGCAGGCGGTCCAGCTGAGCCGGGAGCCGGCGGTCGCGGCCTGGCTGAAGGCGCACACGCGCCCGCTCGGACAGGCGCCGACCGCCGCCAGAGCGCTCGCCGAGCGCGCCGTCGCGATCCTCGCCGAAGAACTCGCCGACGAGGACGGGACGACGAGATCCATGCCCAGCTCCGGCCACACCGCGTGCGTCTCGCTGAGCACGACGCCGCCCGGGATCGCCTCCAGCATCTCGAGGATGGCGGGGTCGACCCGTTCATCCTCGGAGGCAGAGGCGGCAGGGGCCGTCAGCAGGGCGCCGAGGGCGAGCAGTGCAGCGGCGAGTGCCGCCGCGAGAGAGCGTTTCATTCCGGTATCCCTTCGTCGAGGTCCCACAGGCGGTAGCTGACCACCGCGCCCGCGGGGATGATCCCGTCACCCTCCGTCTGCTCCGTCTCGACCCCCACGATCCGCCCCGTCTGCTGCGAGAGGAGCACCGTGTCCGAGACTCCCCGCTCCGCCTCCACGCGTACGGCGTCCACGGGCCGCCCGAGCCGGTCGGTCGTGGACCCGAGCATCTCCACACCTCCGCGCGACACCAGGTAGTCGAGGAGCCGCGCATGCTGCACGTCCGTCAGCGTCCACTGATCGAGCGCGGTGAACAGCGCGATCATCACGTCTCCCGAGGACGGATCGGCCGGCATCCCGAACGCTCTGAGCATGGCGACGACGTCATCCGTCGACTCGCCGGGGGGCTGCACCACAGGCGTGTTGAACTGTCCCGGCTCGAACTCCATGTCCACGAGGACCTCGTCCCCCGGCACGGCCTCCGCCTGCTCGGCGCCCACGTCGGACGGCCAGTAGGCCTCCCCCGCCAGCACCGTCAGACCGCCCGAGAAGTCCTCGTTCCACGTGAGCGTCGTCCACTGCGGCACGATCTCCGAATGCTGTTCGTCGACGTCCACGGCCAGCGACCAGGTCACGGACTCGACCTCGCGCACCGGCGTCTCGGGACCGGCGCCGTCCGCGAGCAGCGCGTCCGCGCGAGCGATCACGTCCTCGACCGATCCGGCATCCGTGAACACGAGCGGCATCGGCGTGACGGCGACCGCCGCCCCTCCCGGCGCGACGATGCCGAGGACCACGACCGCCCCGGCGACGGCCGCCGCGGCGACGCCCGCCCAGGCAGCTTTCCGCGAAACGCCGCGCCGCCGCTGCGGACGAGGGGCGTCGGCGATGATCTGCCGGCGCATCCGCCGTGCGGCGTCATCGGGTCGCGCGTCCCTCGGAGTCCGCGCCGGATTCGCCTCGACGAGCAGACGGGTCAGCTCATCGTCATCCAACATCGTCACCACTAGCCCCGCCCTCCAGTTCGGCGCGCAGCTTCTCCCGCGCCCGCCGCAGCGTGGCGCGCACCGCCCCCGGTCTTCTGCGCATCGCTTCTCCGGCCTCCTCGATGGAGAGACCGTCCCAGTACATCAGGACGACGATCCTCCGCTCCGGCTCGGTGAGCCTCGCCATCGCGCGGATGACATCCTGACGCCCGACACTACTCGCATTCGACCCGCCCGTCACGACATTCCTGTGCACGGCGTCCAGTGCAGGGGCACGCACCGGTCCTCTCCGGCGCCGGCCGCTGAGGACGCCGTCGGAGAGCCGCAGCAGCCAGGGAAGCCCGCCAGGGCGGCTCGGCCTCAGCCGCTCCCAGGCGAGCTGGAAGACCTCGGCGACCACTTCGTGCACCTCGGGGTCCGACTCGATGTAGCACTCCGTGTGACGCGCGACGGCCGACCAGGAGCTCGTGAAGATCTGGTCGAAGACGCGGCGCCGGGTCGCCTCGCGTTCCGCCGAGCGCGCGCTCAGAATCCCAGCCGCCCGAGCTGCTTGGGATCGCGCTGCCACTCCTTCGCGACCTTGACGTGCAGGCCGAGGAACACGCGCGTTCCCAGCAGTTCCTCGATGCCGGCTCGCGACCGCGCGCCGACGTCCTTCAGCCGGCTCCCCTTGCGCCCGATGATGATCGCCTTCTGACTGTCGCGCTCGACGACGATCTGGGCGTGCACATCGGTGAGGTCGCCGTCCGGACGTGCGGAGACGTCGTCCACGACGACCGCGATCGAGTGCGGGAGCTCGTCGCGGACGCCTTCCAGTGCCGCCTCGCGGATGATCTCGGCGATGCGGTCCTCGGTGGACTCGTCCGTCGTGATCCCCTCCGGATACAGCGCCGGGCCCTCCGGCATGAGCCCGACGATCTCATCGGCCAGCACGTCCAGCTGCTCGCGGGTGAGTGCGGAGAGCGGGATCACGGCCGCCCAGTCCTCCCGCAGCGCGTCGACCTCCATCAGGCGCTCCGTGATCTCGTCGCGCGCGGCCGCATCCGTCTTCGTCACGATCGCGATCTTCTTCGCCCGCGGGTAGCCGTCGAGGGAGGCCGCGATGCGGCGATCGCCCGGCCCGACCTTCTCGGTCGCCGGCACGCAGAACCCGATCACGTCGACGTCGCCCAGGACCTGCTCTACGAGGTCGTTGAGGCGCTCGCCCAGCAGCGTGCGGGGCTTGTGGATGCCGGGGGTGTCCACGATCACCAGCTGGCCGTCGGGACGGTTGAGGATGCCGCGGATGGCGCGCCGCGTCGTCTGCGGCTTCTCGCTCGTGATCGCGATCTTCTCGCCGACGAGCGCGTTGGTCAGAGTGGACTTGCCGACGTTCGGCCGTCCGACGAAGGTCACGAACCCGCTGCGGATGGTCTCAGTCATGATCGTCTCCTTCGTCGTTCGGCGCGCGCTCCACGAACACGGTCGCGATTCCGCGGCCACGACCGCGGGACGCTCCGCCTGTCAGGATCAGGGAATCCACCACCGCGGTGGCCCCCGGCTGCGGCACCTGACCGAGCGCCTTGCCCAGCAGCCCGCCGATCGAGTCGACGTCCTCGTCGTCGAGCTCCCGCCCGAACAGGTCGCCGACGTCCTCCAGGGGCAGACGGGCGCTGACGCGGTAGCGCCCGTCGCCGAGCTCCACGACCTCGGCGGGTCCGTGATCGTACTCGTCGGCGATCTCGCCGACGAGCTCCTCGATGAGGTCCTCGAGGGTCACGAGGCCCGAGATGCCGCCGTGCTCGTCGATGACGAGGCAGACGTGCACCGCGTCCCGCTTCATCTGCTGCAGCAGCGTCTCCGCCCGCATCGACTCCGGCACGAACGTCGCAGGGCGGGCGATCGGCCGGACAGGGACTCCACGCCAGGCGTTCTCGTCGCGGTAGGCGAACTGCACGAGGTCCTTGAGGTAGAGCACGCCGACGACGTCGTCGGCCTCGTCGTCGACCACCGGCATGCGCGACACGCCGCGGCTGAGGAAGAGCCCCATCGCCTCGCTCGTGGTCGCCGTGGCGTCGACCGTCACCATCTCGGTCCGCGGCACCATCACGGCGCGCACGAACTGGTCGGTGAAGTCGAACACCGAGTGGATGAGGTCGCGGTCGTCCTCCTCGATGAGATCGTTCGAGGCGGCTTCGTCGACCATGCTGAGCAGCTGGTCCTCGCTCGTGAAGGTGCTGCGGCCCGCCCCGGGCGTCACCCGGTTGCCGAGCGCGACGAGGCCCTGGGCGAGCGGGCCGAGCAGGATGCGCAGGCCGCGTACCAACGGGGCACAGGCGCGCAGCAGCCCCGGTGCACGCCGACGCCCGACCGAGCGGGGACTCGCGCCGACGAGCACGAACGTGATCCCCGTCATGAGCACCGCGGCGGCGAGCATGGCCCACCAGATATTGCCGATCAGGTTCGTGAAGGCGACCGTGACGAGCACGGCGGCGGTGGTCTCGGAGAGGATGCGGATGAAGGCGACGGCGTTGACGTGCACGTCCGGGTCGGCCGCGATCCTGCGCAACGAGAGCGCGTTGCGCCCCTGCTCGCCGAGCTCTTCCAGATCCGAGCGCGACGTGACGCCGAACGCCGCGTCGATGGACGACATCAGGCCGCCGGCCGCCACCAGCAGCACGGCGGCGACCAGGAGCAGAGTCTCGGTCATCGGCCGCGTTCGGCGCGGGCGAAGCCTGCGATCAGCTCCTTCTGCAGTCCGAACATCTCACGCTCCTCGTCGGGTTCGGCATGGTCGTAGCCGAGCAGGTGCAGCAGGCCGTGCGTGGTGAGCAGGATCAGCTCGTCCATCAGCGAATGGCCTGCCGCCTGGGCCTGGGACTCGGCGACCTGCGGGCAGAGCACGATGTCGCCGAGAAGCCCGGGAGGAGTCGGCCGGTCCTCCGTGCCAGGACGCAGCTCGTCCATGGGGAAGCTGAGCACATCGGTCGGGCCGGGCTCGTCCATCCACTGCACGTGCAGCGCCTCCATGGCGCCCTCGTCGACCAGGACGATCGCGACCTCGGCATCCGCGCTGACGTGCAGCTGCGCGAGGTTGCGGTCGGTGAGCCGCTGCAGCACGGTCTCGTCGACGTCGATCGCCGACTCGTTGTTGATCTCGATCATGCGCGTCCTCGCTTCGGCATCCGATCCCGTGGTCCTTGCAGCGGCGACCTGCGCTCGGCGCGATTGGCGAACTCGGCCGCCTGCTCGCGTTCGTGTCGCGCCGCGGTGCGCTGCTCGTCGTACTCGCTGTACGCGTCGACGATGCGTCCGACCAGAGAGTGGCGGACGACGTCCTCGCTCGTGAGCCGCGCGAAGTGGATGTCCTCGATGTCCTTGAGCACGCGCGTCACCAGCCGCAGACCGGAGGCTCCCTGCGGGAGGTCCACCTGGGTGATGTCGCCCGTGACGACCATCTTCGTTCCGAAGCCCAGTCGCGTCAGGAACATCTTCATCTGCTCCGGTGTGGTGTTCTGCGCCTCGTCGAGCACGACGAAGGAGTCGTTCAGGGTCCGTCCGCGCATGTAGGCGAGCGGTGCGACCTCGATCGTGCCGGTGGCCATCAGCCGGGGGACGATCTCGGGGTCCATCATCTCGTTGAGCGCGTCGTACAGCGGACGCAGGTAGGGGTCGATCTTGTCGTTGAGCGTGCCGGGCAGGAAGCCGAGCCGCTCGCCGGCCTCGACCGCGGGACGGGTGAGGATGATCCGGGTGACCTCCTTGCGCTGCAGCGCCTGGACGGCCTTCGCCATCGCGAGGTAGGTCTTTCCGGTTCCCGCCGGCCCGATGCCGAAGACGATCGTGTTCTCCTCGATCGCGTCGACGTACTCCTTCTGGCCGAGGGTCTTAGGACGGATCACCCTGCCACGCGTGGACAGGATCGCCTCGCCGAGCACCTCGCTCGGGCGCGGTCCGCCCTCCTGGCGGAGGATCCGCGCGGAGCTGGACACGTCGCTGGGCACGAGGTCGTGGCCTTCCTTCGTCATGGTGAGCAGCTCCTCCACCAGCCTCTTCGCCGCGGCGACGCGGGGCGCCTCGCCGGACAGTGTGATCTCGTTGCCCCGGACGAGCACCTGGACCTCGGGGTGCTCCTTCTCCAGCATCCGCAGCAGGCGGTCCTGCGGGCCCAGGACCCGCACCATGGCCACGCCGTCCGCGTACAGGCGTTCGGTGACGTTCTCCGGTTCCGGGTCAGGCACCGAGGCTCTTCTCGCTCAAGC
Organism: Microbacterium tumbae; assembly: GCF_054780175.1. Taxonomy (NCBI): domain Bacteria; kingdom Bacillati; phylum Actinomycetota; class Actinomycetes; order Micrococcales; family Microbacteriaceae; genus Microbacterium; species Microbacterium tumbae. Next base: position 286,825 of record NZ_BAAGWV010000002.1, on the reverse strand, counting down.
CGCCCGCGAGGACGTGGCCGTGGACGTGCGGCACGGTCTGCCCCGCGTTGCTGCCGGTGTTGAACACGAGCCGGTAGTGGCCGTCCGCCAGCTCGTCGGCGATGCGCTGCGCGAAGGCGACGAGCTCCGCCAGCAGCGCGGGGTCGCCGGCCGCCAGCTCCGTGACGTCGCGGTACTCGGCGCTCTTCGGGATCACCAGCACGTGGACCGGCGCCTGCGGCGCGATGTCGCGCAACGCGAAGAGGCGGTCGGTGGACGCCACGATCTCCCCGGGGATCTCCCCGTCGAGGATGCGCGTGAAGATCGTCGGCTCGGTCATGCGTCCAGTCTAGCCAAGGGGATGTCATCAGGTCCGTGCGGGCGCCATGGCGGTGCCCGGCTGTCCGCTCGCATCGCACAGGCTGCCCGACTTCAACGTCTCTATGTGCCATACTCGACTCTTTATTGGTCTTGCTTATTTCACATCTTTGTTCTATTATAGATGCCTGGATGCACATCAGGATAACGGTGAGGACGCCCTCGAACGCCGTCGTCGCCTGCTCGACGACTGGGTCGTGCGGGAGCGCCGGATCGCTGTCATCCAAGCGGAGCAGGCGCGCCTTCTCGCCGAGCGTTTCGACATGCTCGCCGGCGAACCCGATTTCGATCAAGGCGGTGATATCTCCCTTCGCTCCCTGGCGGGCGAGTACGGCGCGGCCGCGCATCTCCCGCCGTCGACAGCGGCAGCGCGCCTGACCGATGCCTGGATGCTCGTGCACCGCTTCCCTCAGACACGGGAGGCGTTCGGAACCGGTTGTATCAGCCGTCGTCACGTCGACGTGATCCTCCACGAGCGTCACCCGAACTGCCCGAAGACGCGGACGCCGCCGCGGTGCGGTCAGCGTATGAGGAGCGCGTTCTCCCGGTCGCCGAGCGGGACACGGCTTCGCGCACCCGCGCACATGCGAGGGGCGTCGCCGCCGCTCTCTCGCCGGAGCCGACCCTGGCTGCGCACCACCGAGGTCGAGCCCGCCGGACGGTGACCGTCGCACCGGCCGACGACGGCATGGCGATTCTGACCGTGCTCCTCTCCGAGATCCTCGCGCACGCCATCAAAGACCGGCTCACCGAGCAGGCCAAGCAGGTTCTCTCCGCGCGAGACGAGAAGCGGGCTCCAGATTCTTCTGCCGCATCGGCGCAGGATGATGTGCCCGATCTTCCCGAGGTCCCGGACCGACTCTATGAGGAGTTCCTCCGGGACCTTGCGGCGGACGAAGATCACGACGACGGGGAAATCCGATCGGCCGTCGTCGCGTCCCCGTACGGCAAAGGAGCATACGAGGCTGCGGTTCCCTGGGAGGCCGGCTCTGCTCCCGGCTCCGACCCTGCCAGCGACGGAATCGGCTCCGACTGCGCAGCCGGCTCTGGTCCCGCTTCCGACAGAGATGGCGCCCTTGTCCCCGATCCCGCATGCTTCGACCCGATCTTCGCCGAGGACCTCAGCCCATTCTCAACGGCAGCAGCGGAACACGATCTGCTCCCGTCCCCGGAACTCGCGCCGATGCCGCCGATGCCGCCGCCGGATCACGATGCGCCCGAGATCGACGAGGAGCGGGAAGCGCTCTTCGTCGCGTTCGCAGACGGATTCCCCGAAGACCCGCTTCCCTGGGATCCTCAGCGTCTGCATGTGTTGGGCAGGAGCGTGCCGGACGGCGCCATCGGCGCGCAGGAACTCGATGAGCGCACGCTGGATCAGCTCCGTGCCGATCTCCTCGCCGATATGCTGCTGTGCGCCGACCCGACGACGAGTTCCCGCAGCGGCCTGGAGTCGCTCCGCGCGAGGGTGCAGGTGACGATCGGGGCGAGGACCCTCGCGGGCATCGATGAGCGCCCCGCCGAGCTGGACGGCATCGGACCGGTGGAACCGGATTGGGTACGAACGCTCGCGGGACTCGCTCCCAGCCTCGACCGTCTCTTCCTCGATCATCGAGGCATGGTCACCGCTACGGACAGCTATACCCCTACCGCCAATATGAAGCGGTTCCTGCGGGCGAGGGATCAGCATTGCCGTTTCCCTGGATGCCGGGCGCCGCTGCACCGCAGTCAGGGCGATCACAACCGGGATCATGCGAAGGGCGGAACCACCGACCTCGAGAATCTGGCGATGTTCTGCACCGGGCATCATCCGCTCAAGCATCCGGATCTCCGCGACGACGATCGCTGGAGCGCCCGGCAGCTCGCGGGCGGCATCATCGAATGGACCAGCCCCTTGGGGCGCGTCTACGCCGACATGCCGCCGACCCGGGTGATGCTCGTCTGAGCGGCCCCGCCTGCGAAGGGGCGCAGCACCGGGTCCATCTGAGCGAACCGCTACCAGCGCCCGAGCACGGTCGACAGCACCGCGATCGCCGCGGGGCCGGCCGTCGAAGTGCGCAGCACGGTGTCGCCGAGCCTGACCCGCTCCGCCCCCGCAGCCGTGAGCCGCTCGAGCTCCTCCGGGGCGATCCCGCCCTCGGGGCCGACGACGAGCACGAGATCGCGGCCGTCCGGCACGACGGACGACAACCGGGTCTCGGCGACCGGATCCAGCACCAGCACGCGCTGCGCGCCGGCACGCTGTACGACCTCGCCCGTCGTCGCGACGGAGGCGACCTCGGGGATCCACGCCCGATGCGCCTGCTTCGCCGCCTCGCGCACGATCGTCCTCCAGCGATCCCGCCCCTTCGCCGCCTTCGGCCCCTCCCAGCGCGACACGCTGCGGGCGGCCTGCCATGGCACGATCTCGTCGACGCCGAGCTCGCAGGACGCCTGCACGGCGAGCTCGTCCCTGTCGCCCTTCGCGAGCGCCTGGATCAGGACGAGCCTCGGCGAGGGCCGCGGCACCTCCGTGCGTACCGACACCTCGACGTCGACGCGCGAAGGCGAGGCTTCGATCACAGAGCCGTCCAGCCAGACCCCTGCGCCGTCGCCGATCGTCACGGCCTCCCCGGCGCGGACGCGCCGGACGACCGCGGCATGCTTCGCCTCCGCGCCGCTCAGCGTCACGACATCGCCCGGCCCGGCATCGGAGGCGGACTCGACGACGAAGTGCAGCACCATGTCTCAGTGCCCGCGGAAGCGGTCGCGCAGCTTGTGGAACAGCCCCTGCTGGAACTGCGCGAGCTGAGGGGCAGGAGCCTTAGCCTTCTTGGCGAAGTCCTCGATGATCCTGCGCTGGGCCGAGTCCAGCCTGGTCGGCGTCACGACCTGCACGCCGACGCGCAGGTCGCCGCGCTGAGAGCCGCGCAGCGGAGTGACGCCGCGCCCCTTGATCGTCAGCACATCGCCCGACTGCACGCCGGGACGGATCTCCAGCTCCACGGGCCCGTCGACCCCCTCGATCGTGGTCTCGGTGCCGAGCACGGCATCCGTCATCGCCACCTCGAGGGTCGCGAGCAGATCGTCGCCTTCGCGGCTGTACGTCGGATGCGCGTTGACGGTGACCTCGACGTACAGGTCGCCGTTGGGGCCTCCGGCCCTGCCGACCTCGCCGGAGCCGGGGAGCTGCAGCCGGAGCCCCGTCTCCACGCCGGCCGGGATGTCCAGCGAGACCGTGCGGCGGGAGCGCACGCGCCCCTGACCCGCGCAGGTCGCACAGGGGTAGGGGATCGTGGTGCCGTAGCCCTCGCACGTGCCGCAGGGCTGCGAGGTGACCACGTTGCCGAGCAGGCTGCGCACCTGACGCTGCACATGCCCGCTGCCGCCGCAGATGTCGCAGGTGACCGGCGAGGTGCCCTCCTGGCAACAGGACCCCTTGCAGGTCTCGCACAGCACCGCCGTGTCGACCTCGAGGTCGCGGTGCGCGCCGAACACGACGTCGCCGAGATCGAGGGAGACGCGCACGAGCGCATCCTGACCGCGCTCGCGGCGCGAACGCGGTCGTGCGCTGCGTCCGCCGCCCGCGGCTCCGAAGAAGGTCTCGAAGATGTCGCCGAACCCGCCGAACCCACCGCCGAACCCGCCGTTCTCGTCCCCGCCCATGTCGTAGCGACGGCGCGAGTCCTCATCGCTGAGCACGTCATAGGCGTGCGTCACGAGCTTGAACCGCTCCGAGGCGTCGTCCCCGGGATTGACGTCCGGGTGCAGCTGACGCGCCAGCTTGCGATATGCCTTCTTGATCTCGTCCTGCGACGCATCACGCGCCACCCCGAGGACCTCGTAGTGGTCCGCCACTTTCACCTCTCGTCTTCGTCGAGCAGCCGCGACAGATAGCGGGCGACCGCCCGCGCCGCTGCCAGGTTGCTCGGATAGTCCATCCGGGTCGGGCCCATCACGCCGACCCGCGCCATCCCGCTGGGGGTGGCGTAGTTGCTCGCGACGATCGACGCCTCGCCGAGGCCGAACGACGCGTTCTCCGTGCCGATGCTGGCGGCGAGCCCGTGCTCGTCCGTCACCATCTCGTTCATCAGCCGCAGCAGCGTGACCTGCTCCTCGATCGCCTCGAGGAGCGGATGGATGCTGCCGCGGAAGTCCTGCTCCCGGCGGGCGAGCGTCGCGGCGCCCGCCATGACCAGTCTCTCCTGCCGGAACTCGTCCAGCTCCTCGGCGATCACGCCGGCCAGGACGGAGAGCGCGACCTCGGTCTTGACGGGCGGGGAGGGATTCGCGAGCTGGGCCACGCGCTCACGGGCGTCGCCGACCGCGCGACCCGTGACGAGGGTCAGGAGCCTGGCGCGGAGCACGGCGACCTCCGCCTCGTCCAGGTCGGCGGGGAGCATCGCGATGCGCTGCGACACGCCGCCCGCGTCGGTCACGAGCACGACGAGCATGCGGTTCGGTGCGAGCGCGACGAGCTCCAGGTGCGTCAGCCGCGCCCGGGCGAAGGAGGGGTACTGGGCCAGAGCGACCTGACCGGTCAGCTGTGTGAGCACGCGGACCGTTCGCGCCATGAGATCGTCGAGATCGGCCGGATCGGCGAGGAACGTCTCGATCGCGCTGCGCTGCGCACCGGAGAGGGGGCGGATCTGGGCGAGGTGGTCGACGAACACCCGATAGCCCTTGTCCGTCGGCACCCGCCCCGACGACGTGTGCGGCGCGGTGATGAGCTCCTCGTCCTCGAGCAGGGCCATGTCGTTGCGGATCGTGGCTGCGGACACGCCGAAGGAATGACGATCGACGATCGACTTGCTGCCGACCGGCTCGTGGGTCTCGACGTAGTCCTGCACGATGGCGCGCAGCACCTGGAGTCCGCGTTCCGTGACCATGTCCGCTCCCTCCCGCCTGGCACTCCGTGCTTCCGAGTGCCAATTCTACCCGCCGCGCGCGTTCCCGCTCCGAACGGACGCGGCCGGCCGTTCAGTCGGTGAGCTCTCTGACCACCGCGTCGGCGAGCAGCCGCCCCTTCAGCGTGAGCTGGACCCGGCCCCGCACGGCGGCCGCGGCATCCACGAGCCCGTCGGCGATGAGTCCTGCCACCCGCGTCCTGTTGCCCACCGGGAGCTCGGCCACGGCGATGCCCTCGCGGATCCGGCTCAGCAGCAGCACACGCTCCAGCATCCGCGACTCGGCGTCCGGCCGTTCGGTGCCCGCGGCGGGCGACTCCCCCGCCGCCAGGCGCTGCGCGTACGCCGCGGGATGCTTCACATTCCACCAGCGCAGCCCTGCCACGTGACTGTGCGCGCCGGGCCCGAAGCCCCACCAGTCGCTCCCCCGCCAGTAGGCCAGGTTGTGACGCGAGCGCTGTGCGATGCCGCGCGCCCAGTTGCTCACCTCGTACCAGTCGAAGCCGCCCGCGGCGAGCTTCGCGTCGGCGAGCTCGTACATGTCCGCCTGCACATCGTCGTCCGGCGTCGGCACCTCGCCGCGCCGGATCTGCCTGGCGAGCTTCGTGCCGTCCTCGATGATCAGCGCGTACGCCGAGATGTGGTCGGACTCCAAGGCCAGCGCGGCGTCCAGCGACGTCTCCCAGTCGGAGAGCGTCTCCCCCGGCGCCCCGTAGATCAGATCGACGCTCACCGCGAGCCCGGCATCCCTGGCGGCGTCGACCGCCGTGCGCACGTTCTCCGGACGATGCGTGCGGTCCAGGGCGGCGAGCACGTGCGGCACCGCCGACTGCATCCCGATCGACAGCCGGGTCACCCCGGCGACGGCCAGCGTTCTTGCGACCTCCGGCGTGACGGTGTCCGGGTTCGCCTCGACCGTGACCTCTGCGCCGTCACGGAGCCCGAAGGCCGAGACGGCGGCGTCCATCATCCTCGCGAGGTCGCCGGCCGGGAGCAGCGTCGGCGTTCCGCCGCCGAAGAACACCGTGTCCATCGGGCGCAGCGCGCCGGCATCCGACAGCACGGCTTGGGCGAGCGCGATCTCGGCCGCGAGCGTTTCGGCGTAGTCCTCCTGCCGCGCACCGCGCAGCTCGCCGGAGGTGTACGTGTTGAAATCGCAGTATCCGCATCTCACGCGGCAGAACGGGATGTGCAGGTAGGCGGAGAACGGAGTGGACGCATCCGGCTCCAGGTCCGCGGGCAGGCGGCCGTCGATCGGCGCCGGATCGCCGACGGGAAGAGGACCGGCCATCAGACGGGCGTCGCGTACAGCGGCGAGATCGCGCGGAGATAGCGCGCGAAGAGCTCGCGACGACGACGCTTCACCAGCGCGGGCATCGTGCGGTAGAGCAGCCCCGTCGGCGCGTCGAAGGCCCGGACGGTGAACCACACCTCGTCGTTGTCCTCGCGCCAGTCCACGTCGAACGACTCCTCGCCGCTGACGACGGACCCGCCGACGGTGCCGAGCACGAAACCGATCCTGCGCGCCTCCTCGGTGACCGAAATCACCCGCAGCTCCGCATCGGCGCGCATGCCGCCGACCCTGCCGCGCAGGCGCACGGTCATGCCCGCACCGGCATACGGCAGTCCCTCGGCGTCGAAGCGCTGCTCCACATCGCGCTTGCTCGGCGCGATCGCATTGCCCTCCGCGTCGAAGCTGACTCCGGTGTAGGAGGGGCCCGGTGCGGGACGGACGTCCTCGATGCCGAGCCCGGCTGCGCGCTGCGCCGTCCAGGACAGCAGTGCGTCTCCGGCGCTGCGGAACCGCTCGGCCCCGCTGCCGATCCGCCAGGAGTCCTCGGCCGGAATGCTGCGCTCCGGCGGATACTGCATCAGGTCGGGAGCATGCGTCGCCCCCACGGCCGCATAATCCACCGTGCCGTCTCGGAAGGTACCGCGCCGCATGTCGGCCAGCCTACTCATCGATTCTGGGAGCCGACTGGCGACCCACGGCGTCCAGCACGATCCGGGTGTACCGGCGATGCGTCCGCCACTGCAGCATCCGCAGTCCCGGGGACAGGATCCGCCAGAGGACGGTCGCGGGCCTCGACACGGAACGCGCCGAGAACACGCCGTCTTCGTCGATGCGGAAGGACTCCTCGCCGTAGATCGGATGTCCAGGACGCGTCTCGTAGCCGAAGCCGCTCTCATCCGCCCAGACGATGCGCACGGGCTCGCCGAAGCGGATGCCGAGCACGCGCTTCGCGAGGACCGCTTCGTCCCCCGCGGCCGGCCGGGCGTCCGGCGTCTCGAAGCCGGCCCTGCGCTTGAACTCCCAGTCGCTCACGAGAGCGGCGACGGCCGCTCTGGCGTGCGCGGGGACGCTCACGGCGTGCTCCGAGAGACGCATGCCCTCGGGCGCCGTGCCGATCGGCTCGCGCGTCATCCCGCGCCGGTACGGCGGAAGCGCCACCTACTTCTTGTCCTTGCCCTCGACGTCACCGCTCAGCGCCGCGATGAACGCCTCCTGTGGGACCTCGACGCGGCCGACCATCTTCATGCGCTTCTTGCCCTCCTTCTGCTTCTCCAGGAGCTTGCGCTTGCGGGTGATGTCACCGCCGTAGCACTTGGCGAGCACGTCCTTGCGGATCGCGCGGATGGTCTCGCGGGCGATGATGCGCGCACCGATCGCCGCCTGGATGGGCACTTCGAACTGCTGGCGGGGGATGAGCTTGCGCAGCCGCTCCGCCATCATCGTGCCGTAGGCGTACGCCTTGTCGCGGTGGACGATCGAGCTGAACGCATCGACCTTCTCGCCCTGCAGCAGGATGTCGACCTTCACGAGGTCCGCCTCCTGCTGGCCTGCCGGCTCGTAGTCGAGGGAGGCGTAGCCCTGGGTCTTGGACTTCAGCTGATCAAAGAAGTCGAAGACGATCTCGCCGAGCGGCATGGTGTAGCGCAGCTCCACGCGCTCCTCGCTGAAGTACTCCATGCCCAGCAGCGATCCTCGGCGCGACTGGCACAGCTCCATCACCGTGCCGACGTAGTCCTTCGGCAGCAGGATCGCCGCCTTCACCATCGGCTCCGAGACCGAGCCGATGCGCCCGTCCGGATACTCGCTCGGGTTGGTGACGGTCACCGTCTCCCCCGTGTCGCTGGTGAGGACCTCGTAGATCACGCTCGGCGCCGTCGTGATGAGGTCGAGACCGAACTCGCGGGACAGCCGCTCCGTGATGATCTCCAGGTGCAGGAGGCCGAGGAATCCGCAGCGGAAGCCGAAGCCGAGGGCGACGGAGGTCTCCGGCTCATACTGCAGGGAGGCGTCGGACAGCTTGAGCTTGTCCAGCGCCTCGCGCAGCTCGGCGTAGTCGCTGCCGTCGATCGGGTAGATGCCGGAGAACACCATGGGCTTGGGATCGGTGTATCCCGAGAGCGCCTCGGATGCCGGCTTCCGCGCGGTCGTGACCGTGTCGCCGACCTTCGACTGGCGGACGTCCTTCACCCCCGTGATGAGATAGCCCACCTCGCCGACGCCGAGGCCCTTGGACGGGATCGGCTCGGGGCTCGAGACCCCGATCTCGAGGAGCTCGTGCGTCGCGCCCGTCGACATCATCTGGATGCGCTCGCGCGGCGCGAGGCTGCCGTCGACCATGCGCACATAGGTGACGACCCCACGATAGGCGTCGTAGACCGAGTCGAAGATCATGGCGCGGGCGGGCGCCTCCGCCTCGCCGTGCGGCGCCGGGATCTCCTGCACGAGCCGGTCCAGCAGCTCCTCGACGCCGGCTCCGGTCTTGCCCGAGACGCGCAGCACGTCGTCCGGGTCGCCTCCGATGAGCGAGGCGAGCTCCTTGGCGTACTTGTCCGGGTCCGCGGCGGGCAGGTCGATCTTGTTGAGCACGGGGATGATGTGCAGGTCGTTCTCCAGCGCCAGGTACAGGTTCGCGAGCGTCTGCGCCTCGATGCCCTGCGCCGCGTCGACGAGCAGGATCGCGCCCTCGCAGGCGGCCAGCGACCGGGAGACCTCATAGGTGAAGTCGACGTGGCCCGGCGTGTCGATCATGTTGAGCGCGAAGGTCTCGCCGCCGATCTGCCAGGGCATCCGCACCGCCTGGCTCTTGATCGTGATGCCGCGCTCGCGCTCGATGTCCATGCGGTCGAGGTACTGGGCGCGCATGTCGCGGTCGGACACGACGCCGGTGATCTGGAGCATCCGGTCGGCGAGGGTCGACTTGCCGTGATCGATGTGGGCGATGATGCAGAAGTTGCGGATCTGCGAAGGCGGCGTCGCGGCCGGCTGGAGCGGAGTGAGGGCGCGTGGTGACATGTCCCGACGATTCTACGGTCAGGACCGCCTAATCCCCGATTCGCCGGAACCAGTGATAGTCTCGCGAGGTTGCCTTGGGCCACTCGGAGACACTGAGTTCCAAAGGCGATGCGACTCCGTCACAGACAGCGGTCCGGCAACTCATCGCGCGACAGCGCGGAAGGTGCCAGAATTGCATCTCGACTCAGCGCCGTGTCGGCAATCCCGAGCGCGTCTGTAAAAGAGAAAGAATCAACACCTTGATCAAGTATCTCCTGCGCCGAACCCTCGGCTGGTTGCTCATGATCGTGATCGCGACCAACATCACGTACTTCCTCGCGTGGAGCTTCCTCAACCCGAAGAACAACTTCGTGGGGCGCCGTCCCCCGATGTCGGAGGAGCAGATCTCCCAGCTGCTGCGCCCGCGCAACCTCGACTCGACGGTCCCGATCCTCGAGCGCTGGTGGAACTGGATCATGGGGATCGTCCTGCGCTGGGACTGGGGCGTCAGCCCGACCGGCGGATCCGTCAACGAGCAGCTGGCCTTCCGCATGTGGGTGAGCGCGGAGCTCGTCCTCGGCGCGACCATCATCATGACGGTGCTCGGCATCTGGCTCGGCGTGTACACCGCATCGCGGCAGTACAAGCTGGCCGACCGCATCGGGCAGGCGACGTCCATCATCACGATGAACATCAACACCATCGTCGCCGCCCTCGGCATCGTGCTGCTCGCCATCGCGCTCAACTCCTGGACCGGGGTGCGCATCTTCTACGTCACCGGAGCCTCCAGCAAAGGCGTCGAGGGCTTCTTCCCCGTCCTCGTGGACACGCTCCAGCACCTGACGCTGCCGACGATATCCCTCGTGCTCGTCGGCTATGCGGGCACTCACTTCCTGCAGCGCTCCCTGCTCCTGGACAACATCAACGCCGATTACGTCCGCACCGCACGCGCCAAGGGCCTGACCAAGCCGCAGGCCATCCGCAGGCACGCCCTGCGCACATCGCTCATCCCCGTCGCCACGCAGGTCGCGTTCAGCATCCCCGCCGTCTTCACCGGCGCGATCCTCACCGAGCAGATCTTCGCGTGGAACGGCATGGGCAAGTACTTCATCGAGACCATCACGAAGAGCGACGTCCACGGCGTCGTCGCGACCGCGGCCTTCGCCGGCCTCCTGACCGCGCTCGGAGCCATCCTCTCCGACGTCGTGGTCGTCGTCCTCGACCCCCGAGTGAGGGTGAGCTGATCATGACCATCGAAGCAACCGAGACCACGGCGGAGACCACGCCGTCGAGCGGCGGCAGGCCGCTGTCCAAGTGGACGCTCTACACCCGGCGCTTCATGCGCAACCGGCCCGCCGTCGGCGGCGTCGTCATCTTCATCGTCCTCGTCCTGTTCGCCGTCGTCGGCCCGCTGATCGCCAAGTACGACCACATCGAGCTGGACTTCCTGAACCTCGGCACGCCGCCGTCCGCCGACCACTGGTTCGGCACGACGCCGTCGGGCAACGACACCTTCGCCCAGGTCGCGATCGGCCTCCAGCGCTCGCTCATGATCGCCATCACGGTCTCCGTCGGGACGACGATCATCTCGGCGCTCGTCGGGACCGCGGCCGCCTACTTCGGCGGATGGACCGAGAAGATCTCCCTCGCCGTCATCCACTTCATGATGGTCATCCCGAGCTTCCTGATCCTCTCCCTGCTGTCCAACCGCTCCGGCGGCGACTGGCGGGTGATCGCCCTCATCATGATCTTCATCGTGGGCTGGTACTTCCCCGCCAGGGTGATCTGGACCACCGCCCTCTCGCTGCGCGAGCGCGAGTACGTGCACGCCTCCCGGTACATGGGCGTGCGCGGGATGACGATCGTCCTGCGGCACCTGCTGCCGAACATCGGCTCCCTGCTCGTCATCAACTTCACGCTCGGCATCGTCAACGCCGTCATGGCCGAGACGAGCCTGTCGTTCATCGGCTTCGGCGTGAAGATCCCGGACGTCTCGCTGGGGTCCCTCATCGGCTCCGGCGCCAACACCATCTCCAGCGCGCCGTGGCTGTTCTACTTCCCCGCCGCCGCCCTCACGCTGCTCACCGTCTCCATGGCGCTCGTCGCCGACGGTCTGCGCGACGCCCTCGATCCGACTTCGGCGGCAGGAGGCCGCGCATGAGCACTATTCTCTCCGTCCGCGACCTCGCCGTCAGCTTCGCCTCCGAGGCCGGCCGCGTGGACGCCGTCCGCGGCGTCTCCTTCGACCTGGAGGCCGGCAAGACGCTCGGCATCGTCGGCGAGTCCGGTTCCGGCAAGTCCGTGACCTCCCTCGCGATCATGGGCCTGCTCGACGAGAACGCCAAGGTCACCGGCTCGATCGTCTACGACGGCCAGGAGCTGCTCGGCAAGAGCGACAGGCAGATGTCGGTGATCCGAGGCAACGGCCTGGCGATGATCTTCCAGGACCCGCTCACCTCGCTGACCCCCGTCTACACGATCGGCGACCAGCTGATCGAGGCGCTCACGATCCATCGCGGGATGTCCAAGAAGCAGGCCTGGGATCGCTCCATCGAGCTGCTGCAGCTCGTCGGCATCACCCAGCCCGAGAAGCGAATGAAGGCCTTCCCGCACGAGTTCTCCGGCGGCATGCGCCAGCGCGTGGTCATCGCCATCGCCATGGCGAACAACCCGAAGCTGATCATCGCCGACGAGCCGACCACGGCCCTCGACGTCACGATCCAGGCGCAGATCCTCGACCTGATCGAGAAGGCTCAGCGGGAGACCGGGGCTGCGACCATCATGATCACCCACGACATGGGCGTCGTCGCCCGCATGGCCGACGACGTGCTCGTGATGTACGCGGGCAAGCCCGTCGAGCACGCCGAGGCGCGCGAGCTCTTCCACCACACCCGGATGCCGTACTCCATCGGCCTGCTCGGCGCGATCCCGCGCGTGGACAAGAAGGAGAAGGAGCCGCTCACGCCGATCAAGGGAAACCCTCCCCTGCTGATCGACCTCCCCGACGCGTGCCCCTTCGCCGATCGCTGCCCGATCGCGATCAGCGCCTGCCGCGAGGGCGAGCCCCCGCTCGCCGACGTGCCCTCCGCCTCCGGAGCGCCGCACCAGGCCGCCTGCATCCGCTCGCACGAGATCGGCCTGGACGGCCTCATCGACGGACTGCCGGTCTACCCCGTCCGCGAGGCGCCCGAGAGCGCTCTGACCCGCACGCCCCGCGAGGAGCGCGAGGTCACCCTCGACGTGCGGAACATGACCAAGACGTTCCCCCTCATGAAGGGCGCGTTCTTCAAGCGCAAGGTCGGCGAGGTCCACGCGGTCAAGGGCATCAGCTTCGACGTGCGACAGGGCGAGACGATGGCGATCGTCGGCGAGTCCGGCTCCGGCAAGACGACGACGCTCCTGCAGATCATGGACCTGGTCAAGCAGCAGGACGGCGACATCGTCATCAACGGGACGAGCGTCAACGACATCACGAGCCACCGCATCGAGCGCGACGTACGCCGCGACATCCAGATCGTGTTCCAGGACCCGATGGGCGCGCTCGACCCGCGCATGACCGTCGCAGACATCATCGCGGAGCCGCTCAACGCCATCGGCACGAAGAAGGACGAGGTCCACCGCCGCGTCAGGGAGCTGATGGACGTCGTCGGGCTCAACCCCGCCCATGTCGACCGCTTCCCCGGCGCTTTCTCGGGCGGCCAGCGCCAGCGCATCGGCATCGCCCGCGCGCTGTCGACGAACCCCAAGATCATCGTCCTCGATGAGCCGGTGTCCGCGCTCGACGTGTCGATCCAGGCCGGCGTCATCAATCTGCTCGACGATCTGAAGGTCTCCCTCGGCATCTCCTACCTGTTCGTCGCGCACGATCTCTCCGTGGTCCGGCACATCGCCGACCGCGTCGCGGTCATGTACCTCGGCGAGTTCGTCGAGCACGGCGACGTCGATGATGTGTTCGACGATCCGCAGCATCCGTACACCAAGGCGCTGCTGTCCGCCATCCCGGTTCCCGACCCCGACATCGAGCGCACGCGGCGACGCGTGGTGTTCAACCCGGAGACCCTTCAGGCCGAGACCGCGCCCGCCGTCTGAGGCCCTCACCACCGCCCGGAGAGCGGCCCGTCGCACGTGTCGACGGACCGCTCTCCGGGGTTGCCGGGCACCGAATGTTACTGGTGAGTAACAGTCGATCACCGTCCGATAACGGTTAGGCGACCTTCACTCGACGGGCAGGATTTTGCCTGCAGGGCGAACTATTCTTCCCCTATGACACGCCGACAGGCGAACACGCCTACAGGCGAAAGGAGCACCATGAAGCAGCACAAGCTGATGGGGGCGCTCGCGTTCAGCGGAGCCCTCGCACTCGCTCTCGCGGGTTGTGCCACCGGTACCGGAGACGGGAACGGCGACGGCAACGGCGACGGAGAGGCGACGGAGACCGCGTTCGCGGACTACAACCCGCAGCCCCGCGAGAACCTGGAGACGGGCGGCGAGGTCCGCTTCCCGATCAACGAGATCCCGGAGCAGCTGAACGCCTTCCACGGCGACGCATCGTCCGACACCGCGCGCGTCGCCGCGTGGTACACCCCGCAGGTCCTCCTGCAGGAGGACGACGGCACGCCGTACAAGAACGACGCGTACCTCGACGAGTGGTCGATCGACACCGTCGACGGCAACACCCAGATCACCTTCACCTTCACGGACGAGGCGCACTGGAACGACGGCACGGACATGGACTGGACCGCCATCGACGCCACGTGGAAGGCCAACCGCTCCATCGACGAGGGCTTCGTCCCGAACGCGACCGACGGCTACAAGGCCATCGCGTCCGTCGAGGAGGGCGACACCCCGAAGACCGCCATCGTCACCTTCGACGGTGAGTTCGCCTGGCCCGAGATGCCGTTCCTCACGGGCATCTTGCACCCGGCGCTGGCCGACCCCGACACGTTCAACACGGCGATGATCGACAACCCGCACCCCGAGTGGGGCGCCGGTCCGTACAAGATCGACGAGTTCGACGCGAACACCGACTACGTCTCGTTCGTCCCGAACGAGGAGTGGTGGGGCAACGAGCCGCTGCTCGACAAGGTCTCCTTCCAGGGCATGGACGCCGCGGCGTCCATCAACGCCTTCAAGGCGGACGAGATCGACTCCGTCGGCGTCGGCACCAAGGACCGCCTCGAGCAGGTCAAGGACATGGACGGCATCACCATCTACCGTTCCACCCAGACCGCCAACACGCTGATCCAGGTCGACTCGACGAAGCCGCAGTTCGAGGACGCCAAGGTCCGCGAGGCGTTCTTCAAGGCGATCAACATCGACCAGCAGAAGGAGATCGCCTGGAACGGTCTGGACTACGAGGAGGAGCCGGCCGGCTCCCTCACGCTGTTCCCGTTCCAGCCCGGCTACAGCAACGCGCTCGCCGAGGCCGGCTGGGAGTTCAACCCCGACGACTCCAAGGCGCTTCTTGACGAGGCCGGCTGGACCGAGGGCGAGGACGGCATCCGCGAGAAGGACGGCGAGAAGCTGTCCGTCGTCTACCCGGTGTGGAGCGACGACCCCACGCAGGAGGCGCTCGCCAAGGCCCTTCAGCAGCAGATGAAGGAGGTCGGCATCGACCTCCAGATCGACATCCGCCCGTCGACCGACTTCTCGGACGACTACAACAACATGAACTGGGACGTCTCCAGCCTTCGGTTCACCTCCTCCGACCCGTTCGGCGCCGCCTGGTTCTGCCAGCTGTACTGCATGGACATGGGGCTGAACCTGTCTGGCGTTCAGAACGAGGAGACCGACCAGCGCATCCACGACGAGGTCGAGTCGCTCCCGACCGCCGACGAGCAGACGGCTGCGGCCATGAAGCTCGAGGCGGAGATCTTCCAGGAGTGGGGCCTGATCCCGCTGTACAACGGTCCGTCCATCTCGGCCGTGAAGACGGGTCTCGCCAACCTCACCCCCGAGCCGTACGTCGGCCTGGACGGCTTCGGCGTCCAGCCCGTCGAGAACGTGGGCTGGGAGAAGTAAGCACGCCGTGCACGAGGCGGGGTCGGTGGTTCGTCCACCGGCCCCGCCTTCTTCGTATCCTGAGGGGGTGACTGTCCGTGTCGTCCTCGTGCACGGCATCCGCACGTCTCGCACCATGTGGCGCACCCAGGTCGAGCATCTCGCCGCCGGCGGGATCCGTGCGGAAGCCGTCGACCTGCCCGGCCACGGCGCGCGCACGGACGAGGAGTTCACTCTCGCCGGCGCCCTCGCCACGATCGACGCGGCCGTCAGGGACGCCGCCGCAGCAGGCCCGGTCCTGCTGGTCGGCCATTCCATGGGCGGGCTCCTCTCCGTCGCATACGCCGGCCGGGCGGAGGATCCTCCTCCCGTCGCCGGCTTCATCGGAGCCTCCTGCACCGCTCTCCCGCGCGGCGCAGGTCTCGCCGCCTACCGCTTCCTGGCTCGACGCTTCGACGCGCTGCCCGACCGCGGGCTGTGGCTGAGCTCTCAGGTCCTCGCCGCCACGCTCCCCGCAGAGACGAGGGCGGACTTCGCGGCCGGCGGATACGCCTTCGATGCACAGGACGTCGCGCTCGCCAGCCTCGCCGCTCTCGACCTCTCCGCCGACGTGCGCCGCATCCGCGTGCCGGTGTGGTGGATCAACGGCCAGTTCGACCAGCTGCGCGTCCACGAGCGGCTCTTCCGGCGCCTGACGCCGCACTCCGAGCTCATCGTGGTGCCTCGAACCTCGCACCTGGTCACGGCGATGCGTCCCCGGGTGTTCAACGCGCTGCTGGATGTGGCCGTCGCGACTCTCGCGTCAGCTGCGTCATGACGGCCCCCGCGACCGAGAACACGCCTGCGGCGAGGAACAGCAGCCAGAAGCCGCCCACGAGCGCCACCAGGCCCGCGCCGAGCAGGGGCCCGAGGAGCTGACCCAGATTCGCCGAGACGTTCACGATGCCGAGGTCCCTGGCGTTGTCGGCGTCGTCGGGGAGCATGTCCGTCGCCCAGGCCAGGCCGACCGCCATGTACGCGCCGTATCCCGCGCCCATCACCGCGGCGGCGATCGCCGTGCCGACGAGCGTCGGCGAGGCGAGGATCAGCAGAGCCGACGCGGCCTGCACGAGCGCGGCGATCAGCACGTACGGCTTGCGGCGATGCCGGCGATCCGAGAGCGCGCCGGTGGCGACGGACGCCGCGACGACGAACACCGTGTAGATGACGATGAGCAGCAGCAGGTCGTCCTCCGCCGTGGAGGATCCGATCCCATGCAGCAGGAAGAAGAGCAGCAGAGCGGTTCCGAGCGCATTGCCGAGGTTCACGGTGAGTCGTCCTGCCAGCAGCCATCGGAAATCCCTGTCCGCGAGAGCGCCGGACACGCGCACGGGCGCCGCCGCGGCGCCGTCCCCCCGTCGCGGCCGGCGGACGGCCGTCTCGACGGCGACGGGATCGGGCAGCAGGATCGCCGTCCCGACGCCGACGACGGCGATGAACACGGCGAGGAGCAGGTAGCTGTCGAGGATGCCGAGCCCGAGGAGGACCACGGCGCCCACGCCGACGACGATCCCCACCGCCTGCGCGGAGCTCACCACGGCCGACGCGGCGCCGCGCTGCTCGCTCAGCTGGTCGGCGATCAGCGCCGTGAGCGCCGCCGACATCGTCGCGACGCCGATCCACACGCCCACCCAGGCGGCTCCGATCGCGAACGGCGTCTGCGCCAGCCCCGTCAGGACGAGGAATGCCGCGGTCACGAGCGATCCTCCGATCGCCCACGGCCGGCGCCTCCCCCAGCGGGAGCGGGTGCGATCCGAGAGGTAGCCGGCCACCGGGCCGGCGACGATGCCGGCGAGACCGCCGAGCGAGAGGATGAGCCCTGACCAGACGACGCCCTCCACCCACGCGCCTGCGGTGTCCTTGGTGTCCAGCTGCAGAGGCAGCAGCAGCTGGACCGGCGTCAGCTGCACCGTCCAGATCGCGAGCCAGGCGAGGGAGAAGAGCAGCATCCACCGCCGGCCCGCCCGCGGCGATCCGTGCGCTGCCTCCTGCGAACCCATGTCCGTGCTCCTCTGCGATGCCCCTGCGCTCAGACTGCCGCATGGCCGGCGCGCGCGCACGCAGCGACGCGCACGGACTTTCCGCCGGACCTGGTAAGCTTGATTCTTGGCTTGCGTGTGGGATCACCCCTCACGATCGCCGGACAGCAGGCCCTCTCCCGCTCCCGGCACATCCATCCATCCCTGAACGAAGGTTTCCACACGTGGCAAACATCAAGTCGCAGATCAAGCGCATCAAGACCAACGAGAAGGCTACGGCACGCAACAAGGCCGTCAAGTCCGAGCTCAAGACCGTCGTCCGTCAAACCCGTGAGGCCGTCGCCGCCGGCGACAAGGCTGCGGCGCAGGCTGCGCTGAAGAAGGCGTCCACGAAGCTCGACAAGGCCGTCAGCAAGGGCGTCATCCACGAGAACCAGGCTGCGAACCGCAAGTCGTCGATCGCGAAGCAGGTCGCCGCTCTCTGAGTCGCACGCTGTGAAAGGCCCGTCCCGCAAGGGGCGGGCCTTCGCCGTCTCCCCCGGTAGCACCTCTGTCGGTCACGAACGCTGTCGGTCACGAATGCGGATGTCGGTCGAGAACACAGGTGCACGGACACAGATGTCGGTCGAGAACACAGATGTCGGCCGATCCCGGCCCTCTCGACGTACAGCTGTCTTCTCGACGGGCATCCGTGCCGAGGACGGGCCTGCGCCTGGCCCGCCGGCTCCCTCAACCGCCGAACGGGGCCCGGGTGGCGATGACGGTCACCATGCGCTCGAGTGCGAAGACGGGGTCGCGAGCGGCGCCCTTGACCTCGGCATCCGCCCTGGCCGTCGCCTGGATCGCGAGACCGAGCGAGCGCTCGTTCCAGCCGGTCAGATCTCGACGCGCACGATCGATCTGCCAATCCTTCATTCCCAGCCGCCCCGCGATCTCGCGGCTCGAGCCGCGAACACCCGCGACGCGCGCCATCGTGCGCAGCTTCATCGCGAAGGCGGCGACCAGCGGAACCGGGTCGGCACCGGATGCCAGCGCATGCCGAAGGGCGACGAGCGCCTCGCCGTAGCGTCCGGCGATCGCCGTGTCGGCGACGACGAACGCGGAGACCTCGACCCTGCCGCCGTAGTACTTCGTGACGACATCCTCCGTCACGTCGCCCTGCACATCGTTGATCAGCTGCTGGCAGGCGGCGGCGAGCTCCGTCAGGTCATCCGCGAAGGCGGACACGAGAGCTCGCAGTGCCTGAGGCTGGATGCGCCTGCCGGCGGCCTTGAACTCCCCCGCGGCGAAATCGAACCTGTCGCTGTCGCGTTTGACGGCGGGGCAGGCGATCTCGATGCCGCCCCCTGCTCCGGAGCGCAGCGCGTCGAGCAGCTTCTTGCCGCGGACGCTCGCCCCGGTGTGCCGGAGGACGACCGTCGCGCCCTCCTGCGGATTGTCGAGGTAGGACACCGCCTCCTGCAGGAAGGCGTCGGAGCACTTCTCGACGCCGGACACCCGGATCAGGCGCGGCTCGCCGAACAGCGACGGGGAGCTCAGCGCGAGCAGCGTACCCGGTGCGTAGTCGTCCGCGCGCACATCGCTCACCTCGAGCGCGGGGTCTTCGGCGCGGAGATAGTCTCGGACACCGGCGATCGCCCGCTCGGCGCAGACCTCCTCCGGGCCTGAGACCAGGACCACGGGCGCCGGCCGCGGCTCCCGCCAGGAGACCTGAGCGATCTTCACCGCCGCCTTCTTCGCGGTGGTCCGAACAGCTGCCATGCTGTTCAGCCTACCCGGGGCGTGCGACGTCGTCGGCGTCATCGGCGGCCGCCGGCCGCTCGGTCCAGACCGAGAGCGCACCGTCCTTCACGCCGAGGAGGACCCGACCCTGCAGATCGGTGCGCAGCACGACGGAGCCGGCGGCTTCCAGCAGGTCGAGGGTCTCCCTTCGGGGATGCCCGTAGTCGTTCCCCTCCCCCGCGCTGAAGATCGCCGCAGACGGCCGCAGGAGCGCATACAGGCCGGCGTCCTGATCGGCGCTGCCATGATGCGCGACCTTCACGACCGCATACGGCGCATGCAGCGTCCCCGATGCCGCGAGAAGCTGCTGGGGCACCGCCGAGAGGTCGCCGAGGAACAACGATCTCGGCACATCGCCCCCGGCGAGCTCGATGACCACGCTCGCGTCGTTGCCGGACGGGAACGACGCCTGATCGGCCCTCGGCCACAGCACCCGCCACTGCGCCTCGCCGAGAGCGCCGTGCTGACCGGCTGCGGCCTCGACGAGCTCGGCGCCGGACTCCCGCAGAGAGGCCAGCAGCCGCTCGTCCTCCGGCTCCGCCACCGGCCCGTGCAGCAGCGTGCTCGTCCGCCCCTCGATCGCCGCGGCTCCGCCGACGTGATCGAGATCGAAGTGGGTGAGCACGACGAGATCGAGATGATCGACGCCGAGCGACGTCAGGCAGCGTTCGAGCGGCGCCGGTTCCGGACCGGTGTCGATGAGCGCGATGCGACCGGCGGAGCGCACCACGAGCGCGTCCCCCTGGCCGACGTCGCAGGCGGCGACCGACCAGCCCTCCGGCGTCGCGGATGCCGCGAGCGGTCCGTCCAGCAGCGTCCGCGCACCGCCCAGCGCGACGGCGATCACGAGGACGGCGGTCGCGGTCCTCGTGATCACGCGCGGCGGCGGGAGCCCCCCGCCGTTCCGCCACAGCAGCACTCCAAGGGCGGCGCCGAGGACCAGCACCGCCACCGCCGTCAGGACGCCGGGCGCGACGAGCAGCTGTGCGCCGGGAAGAGCAGCCGTCATCGTCGCGGTCGCGGCGATCCAGGCGGCCGGCAGCCATGCGGATGCCGCCAGCAGGTCGGCGAGGGGAGCCGCCGGCGAGGCCAGGCAGGCCAGCAGACCCACGACCGTCGCGATCGGGGCGGCCGGCGCGGCGAGCAGGTTCGCGACGACGCCGATGAGCGACTGCTGCTCGGAGAAGAGGGCGATGATCGGCCCGCACACCAGCTGGGCCGCCAGCGGCACGCCGATCGCGAGCGCGAGCGGCTGCGGCATCCAGCGCTCCATCCCCCTGGCGAGCGGAGGAGCGAGCAGGATGAGCGCGCCGGTGGCCGCCGCCGAGAGCGCGAAGCCCGGCGTCGCGGCGAGCCATGGATCCGCCAGCAGGATGCCGATCACCGCCAGGCAGAGCACGCCGACCCCCGCGCTCGGCCTGCCCAGCAGCACGGTGATCATCGCGAGTCCCGCCATCACCGACGCGCGGATCACGCTCGGCTCCGGAGTGACGAGCACGACGAACGCGGCCAGCGCCCCGATCGCCAGGATGACACGCAGTCTCCGGCCGCCGCCGCAGAACGCGACGAACCAGAACGCCGCGGCGACGACGATCGCGCAGTTCGCGCCGCTCACGGCGGTCAGATGCGACAGCCCGCTGGCCAGTATCGCGGCGTTCAGCTCCGGGGACATGGCGCGCGTGTCCCCCACCGCAAGCCCGGGAAGCAGGCCCGCACCCGGCTCCGGCAGCCGCACGGCCCTGGCGGAGAAGTCGGCGCGCACGTCCGCAGCCACGGCGAACGCTCCTCCGGCCGGTCCCGTGATCTCCGCGCGCGTCGCGAACACGACGAGCACCGCTCGCTCGCCGGCATCCGTCGCCATCGCCTCTCCGAGGACCCGGATCCGCGCGCCCAGCTCCGCGCCGTCCAGGAGTTCGATCCCGATCCGCACCGGCACGCTCAGCGCCGACCGCGCATCGCCCGGCCCCATCCGCACGGTCTGCGCGTCGAACCAGAGCCGCCCGTCCGCGCCGATCGAGGAGGACGAGGCGATGTCCGCCTCGATCGTGACCACTCGCCCGTCGGATCGCGCCGCCTCCGAACGCCACGGCGTCGCGAAGGCGACCGTCATCGCGACGCCCGCCGACGTCGCGCAGAGCACGGCCAGGAGCGGAGCCCAGCTCCTGTGCCGCCCCGCGCCGGCGAGCGACAGCAGCGACGCGGCGACGATGACGGCGCACCCGGCGCACCACCAGGCGATCGCCGGCGCGAAGACGCAGATCAGCGCCATCGCCCATGCGCCGGCGGCGATCGGGACGAGCCGGAGATCGCGACGGGTCATACCCGCACCAGGTCGCGGAGCGCAGCGAGCATCTTCTCACCGATGCCCGGCACCGCCAGAAGATCGTCCACCGAGGCGAACCGGCCGTTCTCCTCCCGCCACTGGATGATCCGCTGCGCGAGGGCGGGGCCGATCCTCGGCAGGGTCTCCAATGCCGCCTGGTCGGCGGCGTTGAGGTCGATGAGCGCTTCGCCCGGCGAACCGGGAGCCGCGCTCTGCGCGCTCGACGTCTCTCCGACCGCCGGCACGATGATCTGCTCCCCGTCCGTCACAGGTCGCGCGAGATTGACCGCCTGCAGATCGGCATCGTCGAGAGTGCCCCCTGCCGCAGCCAGGGCATCGGCCACGCGGGCGCCCTGATCGAGCACGAAGAGCCCTGGATCGCTCACCCGCCCGAGCACGTGGACGTAGATCTCCGCCGGCGCGATCGTTGCGCTCTGCGCATCCGTGACGTCGATGACCTGCGACGCCCCGGCCTGGCCGCGCAGGATGCCCAGCCCGACGGCGCCGGAGAGCACGACGAGCCCGAGGGCTATCGCGGCCCCCACGCCGAGGCGCAGACGTGTCCTGGCGCGGGGCTGTTGCGGTTCTTGCGGCACGCCGCCACGCTACGCACGCCGGCCGACGTCCGAACGCCCGGATCCCGATCCCCGTGGAAAAGTCCTCCGAGATCTCGGCTGTGCAGGCCGGCTGGCTCGCGCGGCGCGTGATCGAACCTCCGCCGGAGGTTCCCCGTGACCTCCGAGGGAGGTTCCCCTATGGTCGCCTCCCTCCGTCTGACGCGACCACAGGGGGAACCTCTACGAAGCCCTCGCACCGCGACCCGACCACACGAGCCGCCTCGCGGGCACGCGGGTCGCCTCACGAACGGTCGAGACCTCAGCCCTTGACGACCACGCTCACGATCTTCGGCGCGCGCACGACGACCTTGACGATCTCCTTGTCGCCCACCGCGCGGATGACCCGCTCATCGGCACGGGCGAGGGCCTCGAGCTCCTCGGCGCCGATCTTCGCGGACACCTCCAGCTGCGAGCGCACCTTGCCGTTCACCTGCACGACGGCGATGACGGTGTCCTCGATGAGCAGCGCGGGGTCGGCGGAGCGCCACTGCGCGAGGCCGACGGACGGCTCATGTCCGAGCAGCTCCCACATCTCCTCCGCGGTATGAGGGGCGATGAGATCGAGCATCACGGCGATCGTCTCCGCAGCCTCCCGCACGGCGGGATCGGCTGCGCCGGCGCCTGCGTCGATGGTCTTGCGGGTGAGGTTCACCAGCTCCATGAGGCGTGCGACCAGAACGTTGAACTTCGTCTGCTCCACGAGCGAAGGAGCGTCGGCCAGCAGGCGATGCGTGCCGCGGCGAAGTGCGGCGTCGCCGCCGGCGAACACGACGTCGACCGGGCTCGCGACCTCCTGCGCTATCCGCAGCGCGCGCGCCAGGAACTTCTGCGCGCCGGTCGTCGAGACGTCCGCCCAGTCCTTGTCGTCCTCCACCGGGCCGGCGAAGGCCAGTCCGACGCGCAGCGCATCGGCCCCGTGGGCGTCGAGCTCCTCCTGGAACAGCACGAGGTTGCCCTTGGACTTGGACATCTTCGAGCCGTCCAGGATCACCATGCCCTGGTTGATGAGGCTCGAGAACGGCTCCGTGAAGTCGATCAGGCCCATGTCGAACAGGACCTTCGTGATGAAGCGCGCGTACAGCAGGTGCAGGATCGCGTGCTCGACCCCGCCGATGTAGCTGTCCACCGGCGCCCAGCGGTACGCCTCGGACTGCTCGAACGCGACGGAGTCGTCCTTCGGCGAGAGGAAGCGCAGGAAGTACCAGGAGCTGTCGACGAAGGTGTCCATCGTGTCGGGGTCGCGCAGCACGGGGTCGCCGGTGGCCGGGTCCGTCGTGCGCACCCAGCTCTCCGCCGCACCGAGCGGCGACGATCCCTTCGGCGACAGGTCGAGCCCCGCCACGCTCGGCAGCGTCACCGGGAGCTGGTCCTCGGGGACGGGGATGATCCGGCCGTCCTCGGCGTGCAGCATCGGGATCGGCGTGCCCCAGAAGCGCTGCCGGGAGATCAGCCAGTCGCGCAGCCGGTAGTTCTTGGCGGCGCGACCGGTGCCTGCGGCCTCGAGCTGCTCGATCGTGCGGGCGATCGCGGTGCGCTTGGACATGCCGTTGAGCTCGCCCGAGTTGATCAGGCGCCCCTCTCCGGTCAGGGCGACGCGCGTGACGGAGGGATGCTGCTCGTCCAGGCTCGGCAGCGTGTCGATCGGCACGCCCTCCTCGTCCACCTCGATGACGGGCATCGCGCCGGTGATCGGCGCCGTCGTGTCCACGACGACCTTCACCGGCAGGTCGAAGGCCAGTGCGAAGTCGAGGTCGCGCTGGTCATGGGCGGGCACCGCCATGACCGCGCCATGGCCATAGTCGGCCAGGACGTAGTCCGCGGCCCAGATCGGCAGCCGCTCGCCGTTGACCGGGTTGACCGCATAGCGCTCCAGGAAGACGCCGGTCTTGGGGCGCTCGGTGGACTGACGGTCGATGTCCGTCGTCTTCTGCACCTCGGACAGGTAGTCGGCGAAGCGCTGGCGCACCTCGATCGGAGCGTCCGCCGCCAGTTCGGATGCCAGGTCGGAGTCCGGGGCGACGACGAAGAACGTGGCGCCGTGCAGCGTGTCCGGACGCGTGGAGAACACGGTGACCGGCTCGGCGCGGCCCTCGATCGAGAAGTCGATGTCCGCGCCGACGGAACGGCCGATCCAGTTGCGCTGCATCTGCAGCACCTTGTGCGGCCAGAAGCCCTCGAGCTGGTTCAGATCGTCGAGCAGGCGGTCGGCGTAGTCGGTGATCTTGAAGTACCACTGGGTGAGCTTCTTCTTCACGACCTCGGCGCCGCAGCGCTCGCAGCGCCCGTCGACGACCTGCTCATTGGCGAGCACGGTCTGATCGTTCGGGCACCAGTTCACCGGGCTCTTCTTGCGGTACGCCAGGCCACGCTCGTGCAGCTTCAGGAACAGCCACTGGTTCCAGTGGTAGTACTCCGGGTCGGAGGTGTGCAGCTCGCGCGTCCAGTCGAAGGAGACGCCGTACTGCTCGAAGCCCCTCTTCTGCTGCGCGATGTTCTTGTACGTCCACTCGCGCGGGTCGGCGCCGCGCCGGATCGCCGCGTTCTCCGCGGGCAGGCCGAAGGAGTCCCATCCGATCGGGTTCAGCACGTTGTGACCGCGGTGCCGCCAGAAGCGGGCGACGATGTCGGAGTACAGGTAGTTCTCCGCGTGCCCCATGTGCAGGTCGCCCGAGGGATAGGGGAACATCGCCAGCACGTACTTGCGCGGGCGCGTGTCCTCGACGCCGCCGGCGAGGAACGTCTCGTTCTCGGCCCAGTAGGTCTGCCACTTCGCCTGGAGGGCGTGCGGCGAGGGCAGAGCGGAAGCGTCTTCGGGTGCGGAGGACAGGTTCTCGGACAAGAGCGAACGGCCAATCTGGGAGTGCAGGGAGCGCGGAATCGCGAAGTTCCAGGCTATCGGATCATTCTGGCAGCCAGGCTTCGGGCAGCACCGCCCCGAGGGCCGCCAGCGGCGCGCGCGCCTTCGTCGCGACCTCGGCCACCTCCTCCGCCGCGTCCGACCGCCAGGTGATCCCTCCCCCGGCGCCGACCCAGGCCCTGTCGGGTTCGACGAGGATGCTGCGGATCACCATCGCCAGGTCGAGGCCGCCGTCCAGCCCGACGTGGCCGAAGCATCCGCTGTACACGCCACGAGCGTCTCGCTCGAGGGAGTGCAGGATGCCCATCGCCGACAGCTTCGGAGCGCCGGTCATGCTGCCGGCGGGGAAGGCCGCGTCCCAGAGGTCGGCCACCGTCGCACCGGCGGAGAGCGCGCCGCTGACGGTGCTGACGAGCTGGTGCACCGCCGGATAGCTCTCGACCTCCCAGAGCCCGTCGACGCGGATGCTGCCCGGCGTGCAGACCCGCGAGAGGTCGTTGCGCATGAGATCGACGATCATGACGTTCTCCGCGCGCTCCTTGACGCTCGCGACGAGCTCGGCCGCCAGGGCCGCATCGTCGGCGGCGTCCGCCGCGCGCGGACGCGTGCCCTTGATGGGTCTGGTCGACACCCGGCCCTCCGCGGTCTGCAGGAACAGCTCGGGACTGGCGCTCAGCAGTGCGCGGTCTCCGATCCGGATGAAGCCGCCGTGATGCGCAGGCGTCGCCGATCGCAGACGCAGATAGCTCTGGACCTCGTCGTGGCGGCCCGGCACGGTGAAGCGTGTGGTGAGGCACAGCTGATAGGCGGAGCCCGCGCGGATGGCGGCACGGCAGCGCTCGATGAGCACGGTGTACTCCCCCGGTGCGTGGCGAGCCTCCGCGCGCGCCCCGCCCGCGGTCACGACCTCGGGTTCGGACGCCGTCGCCGACAGGCGCTCCAGCTCTGCGATCCAGCCGTCCAGCTCACCCGAGGGAGCGAGCGCCCACAGGATGCCGGCCGCGTGATCGAACGCGACGGCGCGGTCCACGCGCAGCCAGGCCGGCCCGTCCTCGGATGCCGAGACCGGCGCGCCGGCATCCGCGGCGCCGCTCTCGTAGTCCCGCCATCCCACCCAGCCGCCCCGGAAGGGGGGCGTGCCGCGGGCGATCGGCGGGGCGAGGTCGATGCGCACCCGGCCGGGCGCGGCGGGGTCGGGCTCCGGCTCTCCCGTGCCGAGGATGCTCCAGCCCTCGATGGCGGACGCCCCCGCATCCAGCCAGAAGACCTGCGCGCGCTCCCGCGCCAGCGCGGCGAAGAGCGCGACGGGCGTCGAGACGATGCTCAGCGCACGCGGCTCGAGGGGAGCGGGACGGGGCACTCTCCCAGCGTAGGGGCGGAGCGCTCGGCGTATCCTCGTCTCGATGGACGACTTCCTGATGTGGCTGTTCGATGTCGTGCAGTCCGTGCCCCCGGTATGGCGCACGCTCATCGCCGGCGTGGCCGTGATGCTCGAGACGAGCATCCTCATCGGGCTCATCGTCCCCGGAGACACGATCGTGATCGTCGCCTCGCTCGGGGTGGCCGGGCTCCCCGAGGGGATCGCGCTCGGCGTCGCCGTCGTCGTCGGCGCCCTGATCGGCGAGAGCATCGGCTTCGCGCTCGGCCGGTGGCTCGGTCCGCACATCCGGCACTCCTGGCTCGGACGGCGCATCGGCGAAGCCCATTGGCAGCGCGCGGAGAACTACCTGCGCCGGCGTGGCGGCGTCGCGATCTTCCTGTCCCGCTTCCTGCCCGTGCTGCACTCGCTCGTGCCGCTCACCGTCGGCATGAGCGGCTACTCCTACCGGCGCTTCCTCGCCTGGACCGCTCCCGCGTGCGCGATCTGGGCGGCCGCCTATGTGAGCGTCACCTCCCTGGCCGCCGGCGGCTTCCGCGAGCTGGTGGACCGGGTGCACTTCGCCGGATACGTCTTCGTCGGCGTCATCATCGTCTTCCTGCTCCTGCTCCTGCTCGGCAAGAAGCTGCTGCAGAAGTGGGAGGCACGGCACATGATCCCGGCGGAGGACGCGCTCGAGGCCTCCCGGGAGGGCGAGGGGACCCCTCAGGCATGAAAGACTGAGGGGGATGCCCGATCACGCCGCTCCTCAGGCCAGGATCCACTGGTTCGCACGCCTGGAGAACCGCCTCCACGTGTGGCGCGAGAAGCGCGCCCGCAAGCGCGGACGCACGGCCAGCGTGCTCCCGTTTCCCGGCTACGGGGGCGCAGGATGGGTCCGTATCGTCGGACGCGTGCTGATCCTCCCTCCGCAGCGCCGACGATCGGGCCGGCAGGATGCGAGCGTGCGCGGGTGGCGGAGCTTCGTGAGCATCCCGGTGAGCTTCGCGAACGTGCAGGTCACGATCGGAGGACGCACGCGAGAGGTGGTCGCCGACCGCGGCGGCGTCGTCGACACGGTGGTGCAGGCCGATCTCGCACCAGGGTGGCAGACGTTCACGGTATCGGTCGATGGCCAGGAGGCGGCCAGCGGAACCGTGTTCATCGTCGACGAGAGCGTCGACTTCGGCGTGGTGTGCGACGTCGACGACACCGTCATGGTCACCGCTCTGCCCCGCCCGTTCATCGCGGCGTGGAACTCCTTCGTCGTCGACGAGCACGCGCGCCTCCCGGTTCCGGGGATGGCGGTGCTGCTGGAGCAGCTGATGCGGCAGCATCCCGGCTGCCCGATGATCTACCTCTCCACCGGCGCGTGGAATGTCGCGCCCACACTCCGCCGCTTCCTCAGCAGGCACCTGTTCCCGCTGGGCTCCATGCTCCTGACCGACTGGGGCCCCACGCACGATCGCTGGTTCCGCAGCGGGCGGGAGCACAAGCTCACGAACCTGCGCCGCCTCGCCGCCGAGTTCCCCCGTGTGCGGTGGCTGCTCATCGGCGACGACGGACAGCACGACGAGGCGATCTACACGGAGTTCCAGCAGGAGCATCCCGCCTCCGTCGCCGGCGTCGCCATCCGGCAGCTCTCCACGACCGAGGCGATGCTCGCGGGCGGCCGCGCGCCGAGCGACGACCACTCCATGGACGAGGTGCCGTGGGTGGCCGCATCGGACGGCGCTGGTCTCCGTGAGCGCCTCGGCGAGGCGGGGATCCTCCGCTGATGGACGGCGCGCTTTCCCCGGGCGAGTGGCGCGAGCGGGAACGGGCGCACCAGGAGCGCACCGACGCCTTGACCGCCGCGCATCGCGAGCGCGCGGCACGCGGCGAGAGGCATCCGGTCTGGGACTTCCTCTTCACCTACTACTCCTTCAAGCCCGCCCAGCTGCGGCGCTGGCATCCCGGCGCGGGGATCGAGCTGACGGACGCGGCCGAGAGGCAGTCCTGGCGCTGGTACGCCGTCGGGGCGACGTCCCAGGCGGCGGTGCCGGACGCCGCGGCCTTCCGGGCGGAGAAGGCCCCGCTGGCGGATCTCGTGGAGCGGATGCTGCGCCGCACCGCCGCGCGCCCGGGGCAGTTCGGATGCTTCGGCCTGCACGAGTGGGCGATGGTGTACCGGGAGGACGAGCACCGGCATCCCGTGCCTCTGCGGCTGGGCCAGGCGGGCACGGACGCCGTGGTCGAGTCCCAGGAGCTGCGCTGCACGCACTTCGACGCCTTCCGCTTCTTCACACCGGACGCGGCGCCCCGCAACCGCACCGCCCTCACGAGAGAGAGCCAGTCCGATCTCGACCAGCCGGGATGTCTGCACGCCGGGATGGACGTCTACAAGTGGGCGACGAAGCTCGGACCGCTCGTGCCGGGCGAAGTGCTGCTGGACGCCTTCGAACTGGCGCGGGACATCCGCCTCCTCGACATGGAGGCGGCGCCCTACGATCTGAGCGATTGGGGCGTCGTCCCCGTGCCGATCGAGACCGCCGAGGGAAAGGCGGAGTACGTGCGCCGACAGCGCGTCTTCGCCGAGCGGGGCAATGCGCTCAGGGAGCGCGTCCTGCGCGCCTGGCTCGGCGGCTGACTATCGCAGCGCCTCGGCGATCGGGCGCGGGGAGCCGTCCAGGCCGTTCCCGAAGCGGATGGTCCGGCCGATCGTCGCCGGTTCGATCAGCGTCTGCGCGATGACGGCGGCGACGTCCGCCCTGGCCACGGCCCCTCGCCCCGCCTCGTCCACCTCGATGAGGCCGCGGGGCTCATCGAGGGTGAGCGTGCCGGGACCGAGCACCGTCCCCTCGAGATCCGTGCTCCTCAGATGCTCATCGGCCGCCCATTTGGCATCCGCATAGGCGAAGAAGCCGTCCGCCGGGTCCACGCCGTGCTCGGCGGAGGAGCCGATCCACGAGACCATGACGTACCGCTGCACGCCGGCCGCCGACGCCGCGTCCATGCTGCGGATCGCCGCATCGCGATCGACGGCGTACGTGCGTGCCGCGTCCCCTCCCCCGGCGCCGGCCGACCACACGACCGCGTCGTGTCCCGTGATGAGCGCGGCCAGGGCGTCGGCATCCGCCCGCTCGACGTCCACGACGAGAGGGACGGCGCCGCCGGCCGCCACCTCGTCCGCGTGGTCCGGATTGCGGATGACCGCGGTGACCTCGTCCCCTCTCGCCACGAGGATCGGGGCGAGCAGGAGCGCGATGCGGCCGTGGCCGCCGAAAACGATGATGCGGGACATGTCCTCTACCTCTCGCCGATCTGCGTCGTGTCGATGACGAACGCCTGGGGGTGATCGGGCAGATAGCGCACGACCAGCTCCGTTCCCGAGGGTACCCATGCGTCGCGGTCGGGGTACAGCGCCGGGGTGAAGAAGTTGCTCTCCACCGTGTAGGTCTTCCCGGTCGATGTCGTGAAGGTGACCCAGTCGCCGTCCATCGTGGCGATGGCCGGCTGGCCGTTGGCGTGGATGTAGCCGGCCGTCACCGGGACTCCGGTGAGCCCGAGGATCCCGAGGACGAGGCCGGCGAGCATGACGACGGCCAGCACCCGGAACCCGAATCGCTGGATGTGCGCGATCACCGAGCGACGCGCGTGCCCGGCGTCCGCCTCGGGGAGCCCCTCGCGCTCGCGGACCGCGCTCAGGCGCGAGCTCGATCCGACGCCGCGGAACGACAGCGTCAGCAGTCCCATCAGCGAGAAGCCCGCGATGAAGACCATCGCATAGCCGTGCGCGACGGGGAAGTTCACGAGCCAGACGACCGTGTCCATGATGTCCATCAGCGGTCCTCCCTCTCGATCGTCATGGCGACCGTGTGCGGGTCGTCCCGCAGGTATCGCGCCCAGACCGGCGAGCCGACCTGCACCCGGGAGACGGCCTCGGGATAGACGAACACCGTGGTGTCCGCCTCCCAGGACGCCTGCCCGTCCGGAGTGATGAGCAGGCGGATCTCGAGCTCGCTCTGGCCCTCCTTCCGTGCGCCCGTCGGGCGCACGGAGAGCACGGATGCGGGCGCCTGCAAACCGCTGCGACGAGCGCGCACCAGGCGCGGATCGATGAGGCCGCGCTGGATGCGCCAGTCGAGCAGGGCGTCGCGGACGACGGGGTCCTGCGGATCGGCCAGCTCGACGGCATCCCGGTCGCTCAGGCTGTACCGCACGGGCAGCGGGACGCCGGGCTGCGTGAAGGACTCCTCGTTCGGCGCGATCATCGTGCGCAGCCGGCTCACGAACTCGGTGCCGTCGTACGCGGACACCCGCACGAAGACGTCGTACTGCGGGACGTCGTTGACGGTGAGCCCTGTGCGTCCGGCCTCGACGATGCGGCCGACGCCGACATGGGTCTCGCCGCGGACCCTGTTGCGCCGGCTGAAGCCTCCCATCGTCCCGCCGAAGGTCAGGACGAGGCCCCACGCGACCCCGATCATGATCGGGGCGCCGAGGGTGTCCTCGCCGCCGAAAGGAAGGATCGAGGAGCGCTGGTCGACGCCGAACAGGCCCTCGCCGGCCCAGATCAGCAGCCAGGCGGAGAGCAGGAGCCACACGCCCGTGAGGAGGAAGCGGAACATGGACCCAGGCTATCGGCCGGGTTCTCTCCCGATCACAGGTCGGAGACGCGGACGGGTCCTGACCGATCACGACCGCGCCATAATGAAAGCGATGAGCGGAGGGAACGTATGAGAGCCGATGGATCGCCGCGCAGAGAGTCCGGGATGCTCAGGCCGTTGCTGATCCTGCTCGGCACTGTGGTGGGGCTGGTGGCGGTCCTCGTCGTCGTGTACTTCCTCCTGAACGGCTCGGGAGGGGCTCCCGGATCCTCGTCCGACGATGACTTCAGCTATCCCTGGGACGACGACGATCCGGTGGTCGCCGTCTCCACGGAGTCGGGTTGGACGGCGTCCGGCACGGGGGTGATTCGTCTCGACGGCTGGGAACGCGGTTCGGTGATCGAGCTCTCCTTCGCGGATGACGACGACCCTGCCGCCGAGCCCGTCATCGACTCCTTCGCGCTGACCTTGCCGGGAGGCGAGCCCGTCGTCGGCGACTACACGACCAGTCAGAGCGCCTATCAGTCGCCGGTGTACTTCGTCGCGCCGGCCGCCGAGCTGGAGATCTGGGTCGAGACAGAGCACGGTGGCGAGTGGGTCGTGTCCGTCTCGAGGGCTGATCTCCCCCGGCCCGATGATGTGATGTCGGGAACCGGGGATGCGGCCTTCATCTACACCGGCGGCGCGTCCACGGCCAGAGTCACGGGCGGCGGCGATGGCCCCCTGTTCATCGATGCCGTCACCGCATCCGGGCGTGAGTCGATACCGACGATCGAGGAAGGCGAGCCCCGCTCGATCGCGTGGCGTGATTCGCCGACCGTCGTCTTCCGGGTGACGGCCTTCGGCGACGCCCCGTGGACGATCAGGTTCGGAGAACCGGTGCGCTGAGCGCGCGCTGCACGCCCTTGGCCGCCGAGCGCCCGGCCCTGTTGGCGCCGATCGTGCTCGCCGAGGGGCCGTAGCCCACGAGCTGGACGCGCGGATCCGCGACGGCGGTCGTGCCGCGACCGTCGCGATCGAGCTGGATGCCCCCGGCGGCGCTGCGCAGATGCAGCGGGGCGAGGTGGCCGATCGCGGGACGGAACCCGGTGGCCCACAGGATCACGTCGACGCGCTCGAATGCGCCGTCCGCCCAGCGCACGCCATCCGGTTCGATGCGCACGAACATCGGGCGTCTGCGCGCGTACGCTCCGAGACGTTCAGCAGCCCGCTCCTGCGGGCGGAGCATGAGACCCGTGACGCTGACGACGCTCTCCGGGGGCAGTCCCTGCGCGACGCGCTTCTCCACGAGGGCGACGGCAGCGGCCCCGGCCTCGGGCGTGAAGTCGTCGGTGCGCCAGACCGGCTCGCGGCGCGTCGCCCAGATCGTGTCCGTGATCGGCGCGAGGGCTCCGAGGAACTGCACCGCGGACGCTCCCCCGCCGACGACGAGGACGCGCTTGCCGCGGAAGTGCTCTGGACCTGGATAGTCGACGGTGTGCAGCTGCTCGCCGAGGAACGTCTCCATTCCCGGATAGTGCGGCAGGAACGGGTGGGTCCATGTGCCGGTGGCGTTCACGATCGTCCTCGTCCGCCAGAGACGCTGCCCGGCGTGGACGACGAGCATGCCGCCGTCGTCGGTCACGCGGTCGACCTGGACGGGCCGGACGACCGGCAGGTGATGATCGGTCTCATAGGACGAGAACGATGCGGGCACGGCGACGTTCGCGCGCTGCGCGTCACGGGGAGGCGGGGTGGAGCCGGGAAGCTCGGCGACGCCGTGGACGTCCGTCATCGTGAGCGCGTCCCAGCGATGCTGCCATGCTCCTCCGGGGTGTTCGTTCGCATCGAGCACGAGATGACGGATCCCGAGGCGCGTCAGGTGGTAGGACGCCGAGAGCCCGGCCTGTCCCGCGCCGATCACGACGCTGTCGAAGATGTCCACGGTGAGAGGAACGCCGATGCCCCGGGGGATGTTCCGGTCGGACACTCCCGACGTCGCACCCGATTCGCGTGCGGCGTCGGATCTGTTGTATTCTTTTCGAGTTGCCCCGGCTCGTCCAGGGCGGTTTCTGGGCCTGTGGCGCAGCTGGTAGCGCACCTGCATGGCATGCAGGGGGTCAGGGGTTCGAGTCCCCTCAGGTCCACCCGACGCAAGAAGTTCACACCCTCGGCCGACGAAGTTCGGTCGGGGGTGTGAACGTTTCGAGGCAGTCCGCCGGCTCTTCCCGCTTGTCGGGCTCGTTCTGATCTCGACCGCCCTGACACGCCCGGGCCGGGCGGGCTGTCATGACGGGGCGGTGACGAGGCTCTGGAGCCCGGTGACGCGCAGCAGGTCGAGGGCCGCCGCGTCGGCGGTTCGGGGCGCGACGGTGTAGACGACGATGCGCAAGTCGCTCCCCGGCACACTCAGGACGTCGCAGTCGAGCGTGATCGGGCCGACGGAGGATCGCGTGAAGGTCTTCCGGCTCGAGGGGTGTCTGGCGATGCGGGCCTCCGCCCAGTGACGCTCGAAGTCCGCAGAGGCCTCGCGCAGACGCGCGACCAGTTGCGCGATCGAGGTGTCGAGCGGATAGCGTCCGATCGCGATGCGGAGCTCCGCGGCGAGATCGCGCGAGAACTGCGCCTCATGATCCTCGTCGAACAGCACCCCGTCATGGCCGTTCACGAAATGACGCCACACCAGGTTCCGCTCGAGGCCCTGGAAACGAGAGGGGTCTCCGGACAGGGCGGCCCACAGCGGGTTCCACATCAGGATGTCGAACGTCGCATTGAACACCGCGATCGGCACATCCCCGAGGCGGTCGACGATGCGCTGCACGCCGGGGGTGATGTGCCTGGGGACAACGGCGGGGGACGGCGGTGCCGCCCCCGCCGTGCGGTACAGGTGGTCGCGCTCCTCCTCGGTGAGGCGCAGCGCCAGCGCCAGCGCCCCGAGCAGTTGCGGGGAGGGGTTGGTGGCCCTGCCCTGTTCCAGCCGCACGATGTAGTCCACGCTCACCCCCGCGAGAGCGGCGAGCTCCTCGCGGCGCAGCCCGGCTGCTCGCCTCCCCGCGCCGGCGGGCATGCCGACCTCGGCAGGGGTGACACGGTCGCGCCAGGCGCGCAGCACACTGGCGAACTCGGTCATGTTCTCCATCATGCGACATGATCCGACGGACACGGTGGTATCCGCAGTCCTACCGTCATGCGATGCCTTGGTCGCACGCCGGGCGGAGCGCAGGCTCGACACATGACAACCACATTGATCACCGGGGCGAATAAGAGCCTCGGTCTGGAAACCGCACGTCGCCTGATCGCCGAAGGCCACACCGTCTACGCAGGGGTGCGCGACCTCACGAAGGGGGCGGAGGTCGCGGCGCTGGGCGCTCATCTGGTGCAGCTCGAGGTCACCGACCAGGCGAGCGTGGACGCCGCGCTCGCCTCCCTGCCCGAGCTCGACGTGCTCGTCAACAACGCGGGTGTCCTCGGCGCGCACCTGTTCGACGACCTCTCCCCCGCGACCATGCAGGAGGTCCTCGACACCAACGTCGTCGGCATCGTTCGCGTGACCCAGGCGGCGCTGCCGCTGCTGGAGAACTCGGCACACCCCGTCATCGTGAACGTGTCCTCGGGCGTGGGATGGCCGCGATATCTGCGTACCGAGGGTCGCGACGAGTACTCCGTTCCCTCGATCCCCTACGCCGCCTCGAAGGCCGCCGTCATCGCCCTCACCGTGCAGTATGCGAAGAACCTGCCACGGTTCCGGGTGAATGCGAGCGACCCCGGATACACCGCGACTGACTTCAATCGCCACAGCGGCCACCAGACCGTGACGGAGGGGACGGATGCCACCGTCGCGCTCGCGCTCGTGGCGGCCGACGGTCCGACCGGCGAGTTCCACGACCGCCACGGACGCATCGAGTACTGATCCGCCGACCGAAGGCCCCGGTCGCGCACGCCCCGCGTCGCGACCGGGGCCTTCCCTGCGAACGCCGCCGTTCTCTCATAGTCGGCTTCGCACCGGGTCGGAGACTCCGCGGTCGCAGCCCATCGATCAAAGCGATCGACCGTCGGCGTAGAGGCGACCTGCCCTAGCGTGTCAGGCGCAAGCGGTAGGCGCGAGACGACGCGCGAGCTCATCGAGGATGATGTCCAGACCGACCTGGAACTCCGCGGAGAACGAGTAGTCCGCGTCCTCCGTGAGCTCGCCGACCAGTTCGGCGAGGTAGGGGTACTCGCCCCAGGACACGTCCACCTCCGCGGCGAACCCCGATGCACCGGTGGCCGGGCCGAACGGCAGATTCCGCTCGGTGAGCGCGAAGCCGTACACGTATGCGTCGATGACCGAGGTGGCGTGCGAGGCGAGGGCCACGGAGAATCCGCCGCGACGGAGACAGCCGATCAGCGCATCGTGTCGTCGCAGCACAGCCGGTCCCGGTGCGCTGCGCGTCTCCACGAGGGTCAGCGACCACGGGTGCGCGGTGAGGATGCTCCGCACCGATTCCGCGTGACGCCCGACGGCCTCACGCCAGGACGGCCCGACGTCCGGCAGCGCGATCTGAGCGAACACCCAGTCCGTGAGCGCGTCGAGCAGCGCCTCCTTGCCTGCGACATGGTGGTAGAGCGACATCGCCTCGACGCCGAGTTCTCGTCCGACGCTGCGCATGGTCACCGCGGCCACGCCGCCGCGGTCGGCGACGACGGCAGCGGCCTCCACGATGCGCGCGGTGCTCAGAGGAAGACGATCGTTCACTCGTGCTCCTGATTGTTCACTTGCATGCTTACACGTGTAAGGCTACCGTGTTCGACGTAGGCTTACGAGCGTAAGGGGATGCCATGCGGGCAGCCGTCGTCGACCGGTTCGGCCCTCCGGACGTCATCGAGATCGCGGAGGTGCCGGTGCCGGACCCTCGGGAGGACGAGGTGCTGGTGCGGGTCACGGCCACGGCCGTCACCGCGGCGGACTCCCGGATGCGAGCAGCGCGCTTCCCCTCCGGCTTCGGCGTCATCGCCCGGCCGGCGATCGGTTTCCGCGGACCTCGGATGCGGATCCTCGGGAACAGTCTCTCGGGCATCGTCGAACGCGTCGGCGCCGGCGTGAAGCGGTTCGCGCCCGGCGACGAGGTCGCCGGCATGACGGGCGGCCGGATGCGGGGGCACGCCGAGTTCGCCGTCGTCCCGGTGCACGCGCTCGCCCGCAAACCCGATCGCGTGTCGCACGTCGACGCGGCCGGGATCCTGTTCGGCGGGACGACCGCGCTGTTCTTCCTACGGGACCGCGCGAAGCTCTCCGCCGGAGAGACGGTGCTCGTCAACGGCGCCGCGGGCTCCGTCGGCTCGGCCGCCGTGCAGCTCGCCCGCCACTTCCACGCGACGGTGACGGCGACGGCCAGCGCGCGCAACGCCGTTCTCGTACGGCGCCTCGGCGCCGATCGGGCGATCGACTACGCGACCATGTCGGTCGCGGCACTCGACGAGAGCTTCGACGTGGTGCTCGATGCGGTGGGGACCCTCGCCGGCGGCACCGGTCAGCGGCTGCTCACGGATGAAGGACGTCTGCTGCTCGTCGCCGCCGGGCTCTCGGACACCATCCGCGCGGCCGTGCGGGGACGAGGGCGGATCTTCGCGGGGGTCACGCCGGAGCGCGCCGACGACATCGCCCTCCTGCTGTCGCTGCTCGCCTCCGGCCGGCTCGACGCCGTCACGGAGGTCGCGGGCGGTCTCGAAGCGCTGCCGGAGGCACACCGCGTCGTCGACTCCGGCCACAAGATCGGAAACCTCGTCGTGCTGCCGCACGGCGGGGCCGCATGAGGAGGCTGAGCATGGTCGTCGTGACGTTGGAGGCCGAGCGCATCGTCCTCGCGGGCGCCTGGATCAGTCTCATGCTCATCTATCTGCTCGGCGATGTCATCCGGATCTTCGCGGGCCACGTCGAGCCCGGCAAGATGGGAGGGCAGGACGTGGCGGGCTGGGTGTGGATGCTCGCTTCGGCCCTCATGCTCGTCCCGATCGCCATGATCCTCGTATCGCTCCTGGCGCCCGCCGGGCCGCTGAAGTGGATCTCGATCATCGTCTCGATCGCCCTGGTGGTCTTCAACGCGATGGGCTTGGCCTCCTACCAGGGCTTCTCCGACAAGATGCTCCTCGTCGTCAGCTTCCTCGTGAACGCGCTCATCGTCTGGATCGCCTGGATCTGGCAGCCTCACGCGGCGTGAGGGAGCAGCCTCTCGTACAGCTCTTCCATCGCGGAATCGACGCGCTTCAGCTCAGGATGCGCATCATGCCATTCGACGATCTCGATCGCCGAGCGATGCAGGGCGATGGTCGGGGCGAAGTCCGGCACCAGGCGGCGGATCTTCGTGTTGTCGAAGACGACCGAGTGCGCCATGTCGCCCCTCAGCTGACCCGCCCGCTCCGGCGCGGCCTGCTCGATCGCCGCGCTGGTGGCGTAGCGGATCCTCGGCTCCGCGCCCGCCGCACGCCCGAGGATCGCATAGATCTCGTTCCAGGTGTAGACGAAGTCGCTCGTGATCTGGAACGTGTCGCCGTACGCCAGCGGGTTGCCGAGAAGGCCGACGAATCCGACGGCGAAATCGTCCGCGTGCGTCAGCGTCCACAGCGAGGTGCCGTCGCCGTGGACGACGATCTCCTCGCCACGCCGGATCCGGTCGATCGCCGTCCACCCCGCCGAACGCCGGGATCGTCCACTTGTCGTAGGTGTGCGACGGGCGCAGCACGGTGACGGGGAAGTCACGGTCCCGGTACGCGGAGGCGAGCAGCTCCTCGCAGGCGATCTTGTCGCGCGAATACTGCCAGTACGGGTTGCGCAACGGCGTCGACTCCGTGATCGGCAGGTGCGCCACGGGCTTCTGGTAGGCGGACGCCGAACTGATGAAGACGTACTGCCCTGTCCGGCCCTCGAAGCGGTCGATGTCGCGCCGGACCTGATCCGGCGTGAACGCGATCATGTCGGCGACGACGTCGAACTCGCGGCCGGCCAGAGCCGCGTCCACCGCCGCGGCGTCCGACACGTCGGCGGTGAGCACCTCGACGCCCTCCGCCGGCGCCCGGCGGGACCGTCCTCGGTTCAGCAGCGTCACCTCCATGCCGCGCGCGGACGCGAGGGCGCTCGCCGCCGATGAGATGATCCCGGTACCGCCGATGAACAACACCCTCGTCGCAGACATGGACAGCACTCTATCGACTCGAAGGGCGCGGCACGCGGCATCAGCCCGCCTGCACCTGCGGCGCCCCCGCGTCCACCTGCGCCCGCCACCACGGCGTCTCGATGAATCCGCGCTTCATGAACACCAGCTCCATGGAGGCGTTCCATCCCCGCACGCCCTTCAGATGCGCGATCGTGCCCGTCATGAAGTCGTGGAGGGACTCCGTGGTGGGCAGGATGATCTCGCAGTACAACGAGTTCTCGTCGAGCGCCGCCGCGAGGAAGCGCACCGAGACGTGCTGCGCGAGCGTGTGCGCGACGGCCTCGATCCTGGACGGCTCGACCCGCAGCATCAGCAGCGTCTCCGCGCTCATCCCGAGAGCGGATGCCGGCACCATCGTGACCGTCGTGAGGCATCCGGCGGCGCGCATCCGCTCGTAGCGGCGACGCACGCTGCTCTCGTTCATGTCCAGCTTCGCCGCGATCGAGAGGAAGGACGCACGCCCGTTCAGCCGCAGCTCGTCGATGATCGCGCGGTCAGCATCGTCGAAGTGCGAGGGGTCGCACGTATTCGGCGCGGGCATGTAGCTCGCCGGATCGCTCGCGGCGTCCGCGTGCGCGTCGTACAGCTGGCGCCCCCAGTCGAAGCTGACCTTGTAGTTGTGCAGCATCATGTCGCTGCGCCAGCGCTCCACACCGGGGATGGCCTGCAGCTCGGTCAGCACGTGCGCGTAGGTGGCCGAGTCTCCGGGGATCACGACCTCGGCGAAGATGTCGAACTTGCCCGTGACCATCGTCACGAAGCGCACGTACGGCGAGTCGGTCAGCCGCTCGGCGACGGACAGCTGCGCCCCCGGTGTGCAGTTGATGCGCACGAAGAACGTCTCCACGTGCCCCTCGCTGCCGAGCGTCGGGACGATCCCCACCCGCACCACGCCCTCGGACAGCAGCTGCTGTCCGCGGCGCGTGACGGTGGACACCGAGGCGCCCGCGAACTCGGCGATCGAGGTCCAGCTGGCCCTGCCGTCCTGCTGGAGGGCCACGACGATGCGGCGGTCGAGGTCGCTGACCCCCCTGTCCCCTCGGATGCCGCTCATCGGATGGGCGGGTACACCCGGTGGAGGAACTCGCGCACTGTCTTCGTCCATGCGTCTGCCTCCTCGATCTGCGGGGAATGCCCGGACTTCTCGAACACGACCATCTCCGAGTTCGGCACGAGATCCGCGATCACCTGGCTACACGATACTGGCGTGATCCAGTCCGTCCTGCCCACCGTGATGAGTGTCGGCGCAGTCAGACCGGGCAGTTGGGGCTTCAGATCGTAGTTCGGCAGGTTCACGGAGAAGGCGTAGTTGTGCGCGCGGTAGCGGTACGGCGTCGCCTCGACCTTGCGCTCGACGGCCGCGGGATCGTAGACGAAGTCGTAGAGCGGCAGGATCTCCCGCCAGCAGTCCTTGAGGTCCTCGTCGTCGCGCACGGCGCCGACGTCGATCCTGTCGAACTTCTCCATGTCGATGTCGACGCGATCCGAGGCCAGCGCGTTCTCCCTGGCGAGGTGCGCGTTGGAGTTGTCCGGGGACGTGTCCCGCAGCACGACGGCCGCGACCCTGTCGGGATAGCGCAGCGCGTACTCCATCGTCATGAAGCCGCCGTAGGAACCGCCGGCCATGACGATCCTCTCGGCGCCGATCCACTCCCGCAGCCCGTCGATGTCCGCCGCCCACTGCTCGTGGCTGTAGACGCCCTCCCCCTCGCTCTGCCCGCTTCCGCGCGCGTCGAACACGACCACGCGGTACTCGTCGGCGAGCCGTCCGAAGCTGGCCTTCGGCTCCGCCCGCGAGCCGAGCCCCGGTGCGCCGTGATGGGTGATGATGACGGGCGCGCCCTCCGGGCCGAGGACCTCGACGGCGAGATGGTTGCCGTTGATCTCGACCCGCTGATGGTCGCCGACGGCGGCGGCGAACTCCGGGGAGACGGGCGGGATGGATGTCATTTCTTCCTCGATTCTCTCGCGCTCACAGCGCGATCGTGCAGCCGTCGAGACCGCGCGGATAGGTGGTCAGCGCCTCCGCGCCGGTCTCGGTCACGAGCATGCTGTCGCTGATGCGGTATCCGGCGTGCCCCGGTACGTAGATCCCCGGCTCGTTCGAGACGACCATGCCCGCCTCGAGCGGCGTCGCGTCTCCGTCCTCGAGCCACGGGGCCTCGTGCATCCCGAGACCGATGCCGTGCCCCTGGCGGTGCCGGATGTACTCCCCGAGCCCTGCTTCTCGGATGACGTCGAGGCACAGCCTGTTCGCCTCCCGGCATTCCAGGCCGGCCCTGATGCTCTCGCGGCCGGTCTGCTGCGCGAGCCGGATCGTGTCGTGATAGCGCCGCTGCTCGGCGGTCGGCTCGCCGAGGACGAAGGTCCTCTCCCCCTCGATGAACCTGCCGCCGACGGCGCATCCCAGCGAGAGCATGAACGTGTCGCCGTCCTTCACGCGGTTCACCGAGGGGAGCCCGTGCGGGAAGGCGGAGTTCGCGCCCGAGTAGACCAGCCCGCCGGCCAGCAGCGAGGCGACGACGACGTTGCGGTGCTCGGCGTACATGATCCCTGCGCCCACTGCCGTGACGTGCCGTTCCAGCTCCGTCTCGGTGGGGAGATCCCCGCCCGCCGCGACGGCGTCCGCGACCAGGGCGACGCCGGCCTCCAGCATCCGGTCGGTGATGCGCGCCGCCTCGCGGTGCAGCACGATCTCCTCGGGGAACTTCACGTACCGCGCCCTGATGATCAGATCGGATGCCTCGAACCGGGCCTGCGGCATCGCCGTCCTGGCGGCCGTGACCCGCTGGTACGGCATCGTCGAGGCGAACCCCACACGCGCAGGCGGCGTCCGCACCGCCCCGGCGAGCACGGCGAACGGCGGGACGACGCCCGGGAACTCGGGGAAGGCGACCAGCTCGGCGCGCGCCGACTGCGACTCGGCGTACTCGCGCTCCAGTTCCGGCAGGAGCATCACCACCCTGCCGCCGGCCTCCAGCCAGATCGCGACCGGCCGCTCGGAAGGATGATGGAAGAATCCCGTGAGGTAGGCGATGTCCTCCGGATGATCGGTCAGGAACGCGTCGAAGCCCTCGTCCGCCATCCGCTCCAGGATGCGGGCCTGCACGCGGTCGAAGAACTCCGGAGCCATCCGCTGATCGAGATCGTTCATCTGCTTCTCCTCATCGGGCCAGGTAGCGGGGGTTGCGGGCGTCGTTGTACGCGATCGAGAGCAGCGTCGCCGACAGCACCAGGATGAGGATCGCGATGGAGGGGAACAGCGTCAGCCACCACGCGCTCACCATCGCGCCGGCCTGCTGCGCCTCGTAGAGGATGCGTCCCCACGACCACGTGGTCGGGTCGCCGAGGCCGAGGAAGGCGAGCCCGGCCGCGGACAGCACCGCCCTGGATGCGGTGACGACGACGGAGACCACGATCACGGGCGTGACGGCGGGCAGCACGTGCCGGGTGATGATCCACCACGGCGACGTCGTCATGAGCCGCGAGGCGTCGACATAGGGAAGGCCGACGACGGTCAGCGCCTGGGAGCGGACGAGTCGTGTCACCTCCGGCCAGGAGAAGGCGGCCACGACGAGGATGATCGTGGAGGTGCTCGGCCCGACCAGGGCGGCGATGAGGATCATCAGCGGGAGCACCGGCAACGAGAGGGTCATGTCGACGATGACGCTGATGATGCCGTCCAGCCGGCGGAAGTACGCCCCGATCACGGCGATGATCGTGCCGAAGACGATCGCGATCACGGAGGCAGCCACCGCGACGAGGACGCTCTGCTGCGTGCCCCAGATCACCTCGGAGAACACATCGCGCCCGAGCGCATCCGTGCCGAACCAGTACTCGCCGCCCGGCGGGCGCAGCACGTCGGAGCCGTAGCTCGCCGGATAGGGGGCGATGACCGGTGCGGCGATCGCGATGATCGCCAGCAGGAGCAGCAGCCCGAGCGAGATCATCCCGAGGGGGTCCCTCCGGAACACGCGCCAGGTGTGAGCGCTCGCACGCTCGCTGCCGACGGCGACGGGCTCGGCGACGACGGCCGATTCCTGGGAAGGAAGGGGTGCGGTCATGACGTCTTCACTCTCGGGTCCAGATAGCCGTAGACGATGTCTGTGAGGGTGTTCGCGACCACGACCGTGATCGCGAGCATGAGGAAGGCGCCCTGCAGCACGGGGAAGTCGAGCTGGGTCACCGCCTCGTAGATGCCCCGGCCGATTCCCGGGTAGGCGAAGACCGTCTCGGTGAGCACGGCCCCGCCGACGAGGAAGCCGAGCTGCAGGCCGATGAGGGTCGTGGTGGGCAGCAGGGCGTTGCGCAGGGCGTGCTTCCAGAGGATGCGGCGTCCGCGGAGGCCGTTGGCCTTCGCGAGGAGGATGTAGTCCTCCCCCAGCGTCTCGATGAGGGTGGAGCGCATCGTGAGCACATACGAGCCGACCTGGATGAGCATGAGCGAGACGGCGGGGAGGATGAGGTGCTGCGCGACGCTCAGATACCACTCGGCGCCGTAGGTGTCGTTCGTGTACGCGCCGCCGATCGGAAGCCATCCGAGGTTCAATCCGAAGACGAACAGCAGCAGGATCGCGACGCTCGGCACGAACAGCGACTGACCGGTGACCCCGAGGATCTGCACGCCCCTGTCGATGAAGCGGCCCTTATGGGATGCGGCCGCCACGCCGAGCGGGATGCCGACGATGATCGTCAGGACGAGCGCGGTGATCGTCAGCAGGAGCGTCCAGGGCAGCCGCTGCAGGAGCACATCGGTGACGGGGATCGACTGGGTGAAGGAGATGCCCAGGTTGCCCTGCAGCAGCTGCCACATGTACAGCCCGTACTGGACCGGCAGCGGCTGATCCAGTCCGTACTGCCCGAGGATGGTCGCCCGGATCTCGTCCGTCATGTTCGGACTCGCCAGCGCGAGCGCCGGATCGCCGGGCAGCAGACGCAGGAGCAGGAACGTCACGGTCACGGCGAACCAGATCGTGAGCAGACCGCGGCCCGCACGGCGGAGAATGAACGATGCTCGGGACACCCGGGCGACCTTCCTCGTGGTGGTGATGGACTATTCGACCGGGTGCGCGCTCGCGAGGGAGAGCGCGTTCACGATCGAGAGCAGCTCGCTCGGCTTCGAGATGAAGCCGGCCCATTCGTCGCTGGCGGCGAAGAACAGGTTCTGCGTGTACATGATGTTGTCGTAGACCTGCTCGTGCACGATCTTGTTCGCCTCGCGCATGAGGGAGATCTTCTCGTCCTCGTCGAAGGTGACCGCACCCTGCTCGATCAGCGCGTTCAGCTCCGGATCGTCGACGTAGGTG
Source organism: Microbacterium tumbae (assembly GCF_054780175.1). NCBI lineage: Bacteria > Bacillati > Actinomycetota > Actinomycetes > Micrococcales > Microbacteriaceae > Microbacterium > Microbacterium tumbae. The sequence goes on along the minus strand of NZ_BAAGWV010000002.1, from coordinate 243,282 downwards.
TAGTTGATCGCTCCGCCGGGCAGGTACGAGAGGGCGAAGTTGGTGACCGGGTCATCCATGATCGCGAAGTTGCCCGCGTAGATGTCGTAGTCCCCCTCCGCCGTCATCGACAGGTAGGTGTTCCGCTCTGTACCCTGCAGCTCGATCGCGATGCCGGCCTCGGCCGCGCTGTCCTTCACCATCTGCGCCCACTGGCTGGTCACGCTGTCCTGCAGCGAGTAGATCAGCCGGAAGGAGACCGGGAAGTCGCCGTCCGCGTTCGCCGTGTAGCCGGCCTCCTCCATCAGGGAGCGGGACAGATCCGGGTCGAACTCGTACTCCGTGACGGAGTCGTCGTAGTAGTTCGCGAGAACCGGCATCAGCGCGCTGGAGCCGGTCGAGACGGCCTGCCCCTGCAGCACCACCGTGCGGATGGCCTCGTAGTCGACCGCGTGGGCGAGCGCCTGACGGACCAGGACGTCGTCCAGTCCCTCCTTGGTCATGTTGTAGACCAGGTGGGCGTAGCCGAGCCCTGACGCCTCGATGACCTGCAGGCCGTCGGTCTCGCCGAGCTGCTCGACCTGCGCCGGCGGCAGCGCGTTGGCGATCACGTCGATCTCGCCGCTCTGCAGGGCGAGGATCTCGGTGTTGACGTCCGGATAGACGCGGTAGACGACCTCTGCCGGCCCCGGGACGCCGCCGTCGACGAGCGGGTAGTCCTCCACCCGCTCCAGCGTGTAGTGCTGGCCGACCTGGAACTCCGACAGGATGAACGGGCCCATCCCGACCCAGCCGCCGTCGCTGCCGTCGTTGGCGAACTCCGCGATCGAGCCCTGCGGATCGAACACGTGCTTCGGCACCACGACGCCCCAGAAGCCGATCTCGTCGATGATCGAGGAGTCCGGCTGGGTGAGGGTGAGCTCGACGCGGGTGTCCGACACGGCGGTCGCCGTGTCGAGGTTCCCCAGCTGGCCGTAGAACGTGCCAGGCGCCTGATCGCGCTTGACCGCGTTCAGGGTCCAGGCGACGTCCTCGGCCGTGAGCGGCTCGCCGTCGCTCCAGGTCAGATCGTCGCGGATCTCGTAGAACCCGGTGGTGTCGTCGACGTAGCCCCACTCCGTGGCGACGTGCGCCTCCTTCGACCCGTCGTCGCTGATGCTCAGCAGATGCGGGTACATCAGGTTCGTGATCCACGAGTCGGTGCGGCTGTTGCCGAGCACCGGGTTGAAGTTGACCACGTCCGTCGTCGTGCCGATGCTGAGCGTCTCGTCGCTCGGCCCCGCGCCGCCGGACGATTCCGACGGCTCCGGAGCGGAAGGGGCGCACGCGGCGAGGCCGACGGCGAGTGCCGCGGCCGCACCGAGGGCAAGGAACTTGCTGTGTTTCATCAGACCCAAACCTCCTCGAGTACGCGCATGGTGTTCCCTCCGACGACGGCGCGAATCTCGTCGTCGGAGTAGTCGTGCTTCACGAGCCAGCCGATGATGTTGTAGAAGGCCTCGGCCGGGTTCTCGATGCCGTCCACGTACGGCTGCTTCTCGTACTCCACGTTCGCGTGCGCCTGCCCGAGGGACAGGTTCGACGAGAACGCGTCGTGCAGGCCGACGTGATCGCCGAACAGCGTGTCCGGTCCGAAGCTCACGTGCTCGAGGCCCACCAGGTCCACGCAGTACTGGAAGTGGTCCATGACCGACTCCAGGGAGTGCTTCGGATGCTGGGGCGAGATCGTCGTGTGCGGGGCCGCCTCGATGCCGATCACCCCGCCGCGCTTCGCGCACTCGATGATGGTCTCATCGGTCTTCATCCGGTTCGTCGGCCACAGCCCGCGCGCGCCGGCGTGGGTGATGAACACAGGGACCTTCGAGTGCTTGATGACGTCGACGCAGGTCCGGTCGCCGGAGTGCGAGATGTCGATCGCGATCCCGAGCTTGTTCATCCGCTCGACGGCGCGCTCGCCGAAGAACGTCAGCCCGCCGTCGCCGCGCTCCTTCAGGCCGCCGCCGAGCATGTTCGCCTCCGAGTAGGCGATGCCCATCTGGCGGACGCCGAAGCCGTACAGCACGTCGAGCCGGTCGACCTCGTTCTCGATCATCGTCGCGGCCTCGAGGGCGAAGATGTGCGCGACGCGCCCGGTCTCCGCCGCGTAGCGGATGTCCTTGATCGATTCGGCCTTGATCACGTAGTCCTGATGGGCGAGGTCGGCCATGCGGACGCCGAGGTCGAACAGCACGTCCTGATACTTCCAGCCGGCGTCGCTGGAGATGCAGCAGGTCCCGTCCATGCCGTTGTCGAAGACGGCCGTGAGGCCGGACCGTGCGAGACCCTGATATCCGGTGGGCTCCCGGCCCTGACGGATGTGGTCGCGGAGCTCGCCCATGTCCTCGGGGAACACCTGGACGTGCTCGTGCAGGGAGATGACCGTCTCCTCCCGCAGCAGGCGCTCCGCGCGTTCCCGCTGCGCGTCGCTGAGGTCCAGTCCGGCGTAGACGGGGACCCGGCCGATCTGCTTGGCGTAGCGGAACTCGCGATAGTCCCTGCCTGCCTCGAGGTATTCGTATGCGGTGTAACCGGTGTACCGGTCTGCTTGTTCGAGCACGGATGCGCTCCTTCGATTCGATGTTCCGGGGTGGTCCTCCCCGCATCGCACGAGGAGAATGAATCGAATCTCGTAGATTTCGGCACGACTGTCAACTTCAATGCCGATTTTCGGCTGAGATGTTTCATATTCGAAACAATTCAGTGGCATGGCGATGGCATGATGGCAGACATGGAGAACGCGAACACCGCCGACCTCGTCCTCGAGGTGCAGAACCTCACCGTCACCCTCACCGGGGGCGACGAGCCCCATCGGGTCGTCGACGGCATCGATGTGTCGGTGCGCCGCGGCGAGGTGTTCGCCCTGCTCGGCGAGTCCGGATCCGGCAAGTCCATGACCGCGCGCGCCGTCATGGGCCTCATCGAGCAGGGCGAGGTCACCGCCGACGTGCTCGCGCTCCACGGCGCCGATCTGCTCGCGCTCGGCCCCGAGCAGCGACGAGCGCTGCGCGGAGTCCGGGTCAGCCTCGTCATGCAGGATGCGCTGTCCGCCTTGAACCCCGTCCTCAGCATCGGCGATCAGATCATCGACATGCTGCGCTCGCATCGCCCGTTCACCCGTCGCGCAGCCCTGGAGCGCGCGATCGAGCTCCTCGGGCTCGTCGGCATCCCCTCCCCGAAGCGGCGCGTGCACGACTTCCCGCACCAGTTCTCGGGCGGCCAGCGCCAGCGCATCCTCATCGCCATGGCGATCGCCCTGGAGCCGGACCTCATCATCGCCGACGAGCCCACCACAGCGCTCGATGTCACCGTGCAGGCGCAGATCCTCGATCTGCTCCTGTCGCTGCGCGACCGCCTCGGCATGGGCATCCTCCTCATCACCCATGACCTCGGCGTGGTGATGGAGGTGGCCGACCGGGTGGCGGTCATGCGGACCGGACGCATCGTCGAGGCGGGCGACGCCGACGTCGTGCTCACCGCCCCCCAGCATCCGTACACCCTGCAGCTGCTGAACTCGATGCCCAAGGACGTCACCGCCGCCGCTCCGGCCGAGGAGGCGGAGGAGCCGATCCTGGCGGGCGCCGACCTGCGCAGGACGTTCCGTTCCGGGACGGGGAGAAGAGCGCACAGGGTCGCCGCCGTCGACGGTGTCGACCTGGATCTGCGCAGCGGAGAGATCCTCGCGATCGTCGGCGAGTCGGGCAGCGGCAAGTCTACGCTCGCGCGCATGCTCGTCGGGCTCGACGCACCCGACTCCGGCCGCCTGCAGTACCGCGGACAGGACGTCACCCGTAACCGCCTGAAGGATCGCCGCACGCTGCGCCGCGGCGTGCAGATGGTGTTCCAGGACCCGTTCATGTCCCTCAACCCGCGCATGACGGTCCAGCAGCTCATCGCCGAGCCGCTCGCGGCCACCCGGGCGGGGACGCCGGCGACCCGACGCGCCCGCGTCGCCGAGCTGCTCGAGCTGGTGGGCCTCTCCCCCGAGATGGCCTCGCGCTTCCCCCACCAGTTCTCCGGAGGACAGCGGCAGCGCATCGGGATCGCGCGCGCCCTCGCCCTGGACCCGGACGTCCTCGTCTGCGACGAGCCCGTCTCCGCGCTGGACGTCTCGATCCGCGCCCAGATCATCGACCTGCTGTGCGATCTGCGCGAACGGCTGGGCATGTCGATCGTCTTCATCGCGCACGATCTCTCGCTCGTCCGGCACATCGCCGATCGCGTCGCCGTGATGTACCTCGGCAACATCGTCGAGATCGGCGAGACCGAGCAGGTCTACCGGCACCCGTCGCACGAGTACACGCGCTCCCTGCTGTCGGCGATCCCGCCGCAGACGCGCGCGGAGCGCGGCATGCTCGGCCGCCGCTCGAAGCTCACCGCCTGAGGACGAGAGGTGCCGCCGACGTGCTCAGAGCGGCGCATAGAACAGCAGCGTGAGGTCGGGCGACTCGGCCGGCGCCAGATTGTGCTGCTCGTAGCGCACCAGCCCGCGGACAGGGTGCAGGAAGGTGCGCTCCCTCGTGCCGAAGCCCGCCACATCGCGCTCCTGCCAGATGGCGGCGAACTCCGGGGAGGCTTCCGACACCCGTGCGACGATGCCGCCCTCGCCCGATGGGCTGAGCCAGCCGCGCGTCTCCGCTCTGAAGGCGCCGACGAAGCTCCTGCTCTGCTCTGTCCAGTCCGGAAGCATCCGGCGCAGCGTCGGATCGGTGAAGACGAGCCAGAGCAGGTTCCGGTCGGCGTCGTCGATCGTCTCGATCCGCGGGTACAGCTCCGCGTATGCGCGGTTCCAGCCGATGATCGTCCAGTCCGCCGAGAGCAGGAAGGCCGGGAAGCCGACGGAGGCGAGGAGTCGCCCGAGCGCAGCGGACAGCGGAGCGGACGCGAACGTCGCCGGCGCCGACTCCCGATGACCTCCGAGAGAGAGCAGATAGGCCGTCTCGACCGGTGTCAGGCGGAAGAGCCTGGCGAGGGCGTCCAGCACCTGACGCGAGGGGTTGATCGGACGCGCCTGTTCGAGCCAGGTGTACCAGGTCACGCTGAGCCCGGCGAGGGTCGCGACCTCCTCCCTCCGAAGGCCCCGCAGCCTCCCCCGCCCGCCCTCCGGCAGGCCGTGCGAGGCCCGGTCCGCCCTGGCGCGACGGTCCTTGAGGAAGGCGGCCAGCTCCTCGCGGCGCTTCTCATCCGCATCCATCGTTCCCCCTAGTAGTGCCACTACTAGTATCACTGCCATCTGGAACGAGCGCGCGATCCGTGCCGGAATGGTTCAATGCCCACTCCTCTTCGCTCACGCACCATCACCCACGGCCGCAACATGGCCGGCGCCCGCGCACTGCTGCGCGCCGCCGGCGTCGACGGCGCCGACCTCGGCCGCAAGCCCATCATCGCCGTCGCCAACAGCTTCACCGAGTTCGTCCCCGGTCACACGCATCTCCAGCCCGTTGGCCGGATCGTCTCCGAGGCCATCTCGGCCGCCGGCGGCATCCCCCGCGAGTTCAACACGATCGCCGTCGACGACGGCATCGCGATGGGGCACGGCGGGATGCTGTACTCGCTGCCCTCGCGCGACCTCATCGCCGACTCCGTCGAGTACATGGTGAACGCCCACTGCGCCGACGCCCTCATCTGCATCTCGAACTGCGACAAGATCACCCCCGGCATGCTCATGGCGGCGCTCCGGCTGAACATCCCGACCGTCTTCGTCTCCGGCGGCCCGATGGAATCCGGCCGCGCGACCCTCGTCGACGGCTCGATCCGCACCCTCGACCTCGTCGATGCGATCTCAGATGCCGTGAACGAGAACATCTCGGATGCCGACATGCAGCGCATCGAGGACTCGGCCTGCCCGACCTGCGGCTCGTGCTCCGGCATGTTCACCGCCAACTCGATGAACTGCCTCACCGAGGCGATCGGCCTGTCGCTGCCCGGCAACGGCTCGACGCTCGCCACCCACACCGCCCGCAGGGCGCTGTACGAGGATGCCGGAAAGCTCGTCGTCGACATCACCCGCAAGTTCTACGACGAGGATGACGCCTCCGTCCTCCCCCGGAGCATCGCGACGCCAGCGGCCTTCGGCAACGCGATGGCCCTGGACATCGCTATGGGCGGCTCCACGAACACGATCCTGCACCTGCTCGCCGCGGCCCACGAGGCGGGAGTCCCGTTCGGCCTCGACGAGATCGACGCCGTCTCGCGCCGCGTCCCCTGCCTGGCCAAGGTCGCCCCCAACGCCGCAGGCGCCGGGAAGATCTACTACATGGAGGATGTCCATCGCGCCGGCGGCATCCCTGCCATCCTCGGCGAGCTCCGCCGCGGCGGACTGCTGGACGAGAACGTCCACACGGTGCACTCCGCGACCATCGGCGAGTGGCTCGACGAATGGGACATCCGCTCCGGCTCCGCGTCGGAGGAGGCCTTCGAGCTGTGGCATGCGGCTCCCGGCGGCGTGCGGTCCTCGAAGGCCTTCTCCCAGTCCGCCCGCTGGGAGGAGCTCGACCTCGATGCGACGAGCGGCTGCATCCGCGACGTCGAGAACGCGTACTCGAAGGATGGCGGCCTCGCCGTGCTTCGCGGCAACGTCGCCGTCGACGGCGCCGTCGTGAAGACGGCCGGCGTCGACCCGTCGATCTGGACGTTCACCGGCCCCGCCGTCGTCTGCGAGTCCCAGGACGAGGCCGTCGAGAAGATCCTCAACAAGCAGGTCACGGAGGGGGACGTCGTCGTGATCCGCTACGAGGGCCCCAAGGGCGGGCCGGGGATGCAGGAGATGCTGTACCCCACCTCGTTCCTCAAGGGGCGCGGGCTCGGCAAGAAGTGCGCCCTCATCACGGACGGCCGCTTCTCCGGCGGAACCTCCGGGCTCTCGATCGGCCACGTCTCCCCCGAGGCGGCATCCGGCGGCGTCATCGCCCTGGTGGAGGACGGCGATCTGATCTCGATCGACATCCCGAGCCGCGGCATCACCCTGCAGATCTCCGAGGAGGAGCTCGCCGCACGGCGCGAACGGCTGCTGGCCACGACCGGCTACCGTCCACGGAGCCGCGAGCGCGTCGTCTCCCCCGCGCTGCGCGCCTACGCGGCGATGGCGCTGTCGGCAGACAAGGGCGCAGTGCGCGACGTCGATCGCGTCGAGCGGGCGCTGCGCGAGGCCGACGAGCGGACGGCGGCGCTTCAGGCCGTGTCGGTCTGAGCTCTCATCCCGGGCCTTCCTCCCGCGCCCGGAAGAGATGCCTCGTATGGTCGTCCCGCGCTGAGCGTGCCGACCATGCGAGGCACCCACGCACGGGGCCGAGGCGCCGGGAACCCGACCCGGTGCACCGAGGGCGGTCACGCCCCGGGGCGCACCGTCAGATCGGTGATGTCGGCATCGCGCGGGAGATCCAGCGCCGTGAGGATGGCCGTCGCGACGGATTCCGGATCGATGAACCGCTCCGGTGCGTACTCCTGCCCCTCCTGCCGGTGCACGCGCTCCTGCATCGGCGTCGCCGTGCGCCCCGGATACACCGAGGTCACGCGGATGCCGTGCTCGGCCTCCTCCGCCCGCAGGGCGTCCGCCAGCGCCTTCAGCCCGTGCTTGGAAGCGGCATATGCCGACCAGCCGGCGTGCGCGTGCAGTCCGGCGCCCGAGTTCACGAAGACAACTTTCGCGCGCGAGACGCGCAGCACCGGAAGCAGGAGCCTCGTCAGCTCGGCGGGGGACATGAGGTTGACGGTCAGCTGACGCTCCCACAGGCCCGACGGCAGATCGCCGACGGCGCCGAGGTCGACCACCCCCGCGACATGGATCAGCGCGTCGATGCGCTCCGGCAGAGCCTGCTGGGAGAGCGCCCACGACAGCCTGCCGGGCTGCGAGAGGTCGCCCACCAGCGTGGTCGCTCCGGGGAAGGCCCGGGCGAGCTCCCGCGCTCGCCCGGCGTCCCTGGCGAGCAGAACGAGGTCGTCGCCGCGCTCCTGCAGCCGACGCGCCACGACGGCGCCGATCCCGGAGCCCGCTCCGGTGATCAGATGCACGCTCATGTCAGGCGGGCTCGTCCGCGGACTGCGTCAGTTGGAGGGGAACGACAGGGCAGTCCTTCCAGAGCCTCTCCAGGCCGTAGTACACGCGCTCCTCGGAGTGGAAGACGTGCACGATGAGGTCCCCGAAGTCCAGCAGCACCCAGCGGGCCTCTGCACGTCCCTCCCGCCGCACGCGCTTGTGGCCGGCCTCGACCAGCCTGTCCTCGATCTCATCGGCGATCGCGGCGACGTTGCGCTCGCTGTTGCCCGTGACGAGGAGGAAGATGTCGACGAGCGGGAGGGGCTCGGAGACGTTGAGCGCGACGAGATCCTCTCCGCCCTTGGAGACTGCGGCGTCCGCCGCGATCTGCAGCATCTCCTCAGCGGATTCTGGTGACTGCATCAACCCAGCACATTCGTGGTGAAGGCGAAGACCAGGGCCGCCGCCAGGACGAGAGCGAGACCACCGGCGGTGATCGCGAGGATGAGCATCAGCCTGTTGCCCTTCTCAGGTGCCGGGGGACGGATGATCTCCCCGGCCGGCTTGCTCGTGCTGATCGCGGAGCTCGCCGCGATCGGCGTGGGAGAGGAGGCCGGCGGCAGCTCTCCGTCGATGAGCACCGCGTCGACGTCCTTGCCGTCCGCGACGCCCTTCGCATGCCCCTGGGACCCGATGCCCTCGGGGAGCTCGTAGGTCCCCGTGATGAGCACCTCGCCGGTCGACGCGACGGGACCGGAGAGCGAGCCCTCCCCGGGCGGAGGGGTGAAGATCAGGGCGCTGGGGGCGATGCTCTGCGAGCCGGTCGTGTCGCCCACGGTGATCAGGTCGTCGAAGGACGGTGTGAATGCCGGAGCCGGCGCCTCCGCGGAGAGGACGCCGCTGCCGAAGGCGGAGCTCACGGTAGGACGTTCATCGGCGTCATCCGGCTCGTCCTCGTCGTCGAGGTCCTCGATCGCCTCGGCGTCGACGCCGAGGGCGGTCAGATCGGCGGCATCGTCCGCTCCGGGCTCCGTGCTGGCGGCTTGCTCCTCCGCAGGCACCGCCTCGGCGTCGGTCTCGTCCGCGGAGGTCTCGTCCGCGACAGGCTCCTCTGCCGCGGCATGCGTCTCAGTCGATGCCGGGATCGGAGCGAACGCCGGGATCTCGGACACGAGCTCCGCGCGCTGCGGCTGCTCGTCGGCCGCCGGCGCGTCCTCCTCGACCTCGGGCGCCTCCGTCACCGCGGCGGCCTCGGATGACGCGAGCCCACCGTCCTCCCCCGTCCGCTCCTCCGCGGCGATCACCGGGACGGATGCCGTGCGGATGCGCTCCTGCTCCCGAGCCTGGCGACGGGTGAGCGGCGCGGACTCCAGGTCGACGTCCGCGTCGGCGACAGGCGCGGGCGCGACGGGCATCGGCTCGACCGCACGGGTCGGCGTCGACGCCTGCGCGGGCGACGACGCGGCCTCCTCCTCGCTGATCACCGGGGTCGACCCCGTCAGGCGCAGCTCCCGCATCTGCTTGCGCGTCAGCGGTTCCTTCCCCTGGCTGTCCGATGTGCTCATGCCTTGCTCCGATACAGGTGATGCTTCGCGATGTACTGAACGACTCCATCGGGGACCAGGTACCAGACCGGCTCGCCGTCGTTGACACGCTTTCTGCAGTCCGTCGAGGAGATCGACAGGGCCGGTACCTCCAGCTGGCTGACGTCGTCGCTCGGGAGGCCGTCGGTGCTCAGGACGTGTCCTGGACGCGAGACCGCGACGAAGTGGGCCAGATCCCACAGTTCATCATGGTCCCTCCAGCTGAGAATCTGCGCCACGGCATCCGCGCCGCTGATGAAGAACAGCTCCGCGTCGGGTCGCTGCGTCTTCAGATCGCGCAGCGTGTCTATCGTGTACGTGTCGCCGTCGCGGTCGATGTCGACCCGACTGACCGTGAAGCGGGGATTGGACGCCGTGGCGATGACGGTCATCAGATAGCGGTGCTCGCTGGACGTCACCGTCTTCTTCTGCCACGGCCGGCCGGTGGGGACGAAGATCACCTCGTCGAGATCGAAGGAGTGCGCGACCTCGCTCGCGGCCACCAGGTGCCCATGGTGGATCGGATCGAACGTCCCGCCCATCACACCGATGCGCGGTGCCCGCGCGGTCGAGTTCTCCATCGGCGGCCTCAGTGGCCGTGTCCTGCCCCGTGGCCGTCCTTGCCGTGCTGGGCCGCCCAGGCCTCGGCCTTGGCCGAGTGACGGTTGGCGACGTGCCGGTAGGAGAAGGTCACCAGCCCGAGAAGCGCGAACACGATCGCGGCGATGACGCCGAAGATCAGCGTCTCGAGCGCCACGTTGCCGTGGTGCTCGCCTTCTGCGGCTGCCATCGCAAGCTGTGCGACGAGGTTCATCCTGTCTCCGTTTCGTGACCTGGGGCGAAAAGACGCGTCCTCATCCTATCTCTCAGCCGCGCGTCTGCCCCGCTCCACGCGCGAGCCACTTCGTGCTGGTCAGCTCCGTGAGCCCCATCGGCCCCCGCGCATGCAGCTTCTGGGTGGAGATGCCCACCTCCGCCCCGAAGCCGAACTCTCCCCCGTCGGTGAAGCGCGTGGAGGCGTTGGCCATGACGACCGCGGAGTCGACCTCGGCGAGGAAGCGCTCCACGCTGCGCGCATCGGTCGTGATGATCGACTCGGTGTGCCCCGTGCTGTAGCGGCGGATGTGGGCGAGGGCCTCGTCCAGCGAGTCGACGACCTTCATCGCGATGTCGAGGCTGAGGTACTCGGTCTCCCAGTCCTCCTCGGTCGCCGGGACGACTCCCGTGGCGAGCCCTGCCACGACGTCGTCGCCGTGGATGGTGACGCCCTCGCTCTGCAGGGCGCTCGCCACCGGCGGGACCAGACGCGGCGCCGCCGCGCGCAGCACGAGCACCGTCTCGGCCGCATTGCAGACGCTCGGGCGCTGCACCTTGGCGTTCACGACGATGTCGCGCGCCCAGTCCTCCGGCGCCGATTCGTCGAGCACGATGTGGACGTTGCCTGCCCCGGTCTCGATCACCGGGACGGTCGACTCCGTGACGACCGTCTCGATGAGCGCGGCGCTGCCGCGCGGGACGAGGACGTCGATGAAGCCGCGACCGTGCATGAGCGCCTTCGCACCCTCGCGGCCGAAGTCGTCGACCGTCTGGATCGCCTCGGCCGTGACTCCGACGCCGGCCAGCGCATCGCGCATGATCTGCACGAGGACCGTGTTGGAGTCGCGGGCGGCGCTGCCGCCGCGCAGGACCACGGCGTTCCCGGAGCGCAGCGCCAGAGCGGCGATGTCGACCGTCACATTCGGTCGGGCCTCATAGATCGCGCCGACCACGCCGAACGGCACGCGAACCTGCTCGAGGGCGACGCCGTTCGGCATCCGATGGCCACCGATCACCTGGCCGACCGGATCGGGCAGCGCCGCCACGTCGCGCACCGCGGAGGCGAGCGCGGCGACGCGCTTCCCGTCCAGACGCAGCCTGTCGATGAGCGCCGTGCCGATCCCCTCGGCCTCGCCACGGGCGATGTCGAGGGCGTTGGCCGCGACGATGCGGCCGGCCTCGGTCTCCAGCGCCCGCGCGATGGCCTCGAGAGCCTCCGCCTTCTCCGCGCTGGTGAGGCGTGCGATCGCACGCGAGGCGTCCTTCGCGAGGATCAGACGCGCCTGCGGACTGTCGAGATCGGCGGCCACGACGGATTCGGTGAGGGATTCGGCGCTCATCCGCCCAGTGTATCGACGCGAGGAGCCGAGCGGGGCGCCCGCGCGGTCAGCGTGACGCCGGAGCGAACCAGGTGCCGATGCTCTCGCCGGCGAGAGCGCGGCCGACCAGGTCGGCGCTCGTGACGAGGACACCGATGCCGGACGCCGCGGCGAGCCGCGCGGCGGAGACCTTCGTCGCCGCGCCTCCTGTGCCGACGCTGTTCACGACCGTGGCGCCGAACTCGAGGCCGGCGAGATCGGCGTCGGGCAGGACGACGTCGATGGGCTCCGCTCCCGGGTCTGTCGGCGGCTTCGTGTAAAGCGCCTCGACGTCGCTGAGCAGGACGAGCGCGTCCGCCTGGATGAGCTGGGCGACCAGGGCTGCCAGCCGGTCGTTGTCCCCGAAGCGGATCTCCTGCGTGGCGACCGTGTCGTTCTCGTTCACGATCGGCAGGATCCTCAGGCCGAGCAGACGCTCCATGGCGCGACGGGCATTGCTGCGCGACGTGGGATGCTCCAGGTCGCCCGTGGTCAGCAGGACCTGCCCCGCGACGATCCCGAACGGGCGCAGCGCCTCCTGATAGCGGTAGACGAGGATGTTCTGGCCGACGGCCGCGGCCGCCTGCTGAGTCGCGAGATCGGTGGGCCTGGCGTCCAGATCCAGGAAGGGGATGCCGGTGGCGATCGCACCGGACGACACCAGGACGATCTCGCAGCCGCGACCGTGCGCGGACTGCAGAGCGTGGACGATCATCGGGATCCGCCACGACGCCTCGCCGCTGATGGACGACGAGCCGACCTTCACGACGATGCGCGCCGCGGACGCGAGATCGGCGCGTTCGCGGGCCGTCACTCCTCGTCCTCGCCGCTGTCCTCCGCCGTCACGCGACGGCGCTCCTCGGCCTCTGCGCGCTGCGCCGCGCGGGCGTCCATGCGCTCGTAGTACCGCTCGCGACGCTCACTCGTCGTCCGGCGTCCGACGCCGCCCCCGGCCGCGAACCGCGGGTCGGTGCCGCGCGGGGCCACGAGGAGCTCCGCCGCGGACGACATCGACGGCTCCCAGTCGAACACCAGCCCGTCGCCCTCGCCGATGACGACGGTGGCCCCCGGCGTCGCGCCGACGCGGAACAGCTCGTCCTCCACGCCGAGGCGCTCGAGACGCTCCGCGAGGTAGCCGACGGCCTCCTCGTTCTGGAAGTCGGTCTGCTGCACCCACCGCACCGGCTTCTCGCCGAGCACGCGATAGACGTTCCCGTAGGTCCCGCCCTCCACGCGCACGGTGAAGGGCTTCTCCGATCCCCTGGGACGGATCACCACCCGCTCGGGCGGAGCCTCGACGGCCGTCTCGGCACGATGCCTCTCGACGATGTCGCCGAGTGCGAAGGTGAGCGGGCGCAGCCCCTCGTGGGAGACCGTCGAGATCTCGAAGACCCGGAACCCGCGCGCCTCGAGATCCGGACGCACCATCTCGGCGAGCTCGCGGGCCTCGGGGACGTCGATCTTGTTCAGCGCGACCAGCTGAGGGCGCTCGAGCAGGGGCACCTGCCCCTGCGGCACCTCATAGGCCGCGAGCTCGGCGAGGATCACATCGAGATCGCTGAGCGGATCGCGACCGGACTCGAGCGTGCCGCAGTCGAGCACGTGCAGGAGAGCGGAGCAGCGCTCGACGTGGCGGAGGAACTCGAGCCCGAGACCGCGGCCTTCGCTGGCCCCTTCGATGAGTCCGGGGACGTCCGCCACGGTGTAGCGCGCATCGCCCGCCTGGACGACGCCCAGATTCGGGTGGAGCGTCGTGAAGGGATAGTCGGCGATCTTGGGCCGCGCGGCGGAGATCGCGGCGATGAGGCTGGACTTGCCCGCCGACGGGTAGCCCACGAGCGCCACGTCCGCGACGGTCTTGAGCTCGAGGACGACGTCGCCCTCGAAGCCCGGCGTTCCCAGCAGCGCGAACCCGGGCGCCTTGCGCTTGGTGGTGGCCAGTGCGGCGTTGCCGAGGCCGCCGCGGCCGCCTTGAGCGACGACGAACCGCTCGCCGGGGACGACCATGTCGACGAGGACCTCGCCGCTCGGGTCCTTCACGACGGTTCCGACCGGGACGGGCAGTTCCAGCGATTCCCCCGCGTAGCCTGCGCGATGGTCGCCCATCCCGAAGCCGCCGTTCCCCGAGGAGCGGTGGGGCGAGTGGTGGTAGGACAGCAGCGTCCCGGTCTGTGTGTCCGCGACGAGCACGATGTCGCCGCCGTCGCCGCCGTTGCCGCCGTCCGGGCCTCCGAGCGGCTTGAACTTCTCGCGGTGCACCGAGACACAGCCGTTGCCGCCCTTGCCGGCGCGCAGATGAAGCGTCACCGTGTCGACGAACGTGACCATGCCTGGTGCTCCTCCTGAATGCAGGAGCGGGGCGGGCCTAAGCCCGCCCCGCTCCGATGAATGCCTGCGCTGCGATTACTCGGCAGCCGCGACGATGTTGACGACCTTGCGGCCGCCCTTGGCGCCGAACTCGACCGCACCGGCCGCAAGGGCGAACAGCGTGTCGTCTCCACCGCGGCCGACGTTCACGCCGGGGTGGAAGTGGGTGCCGCGCTGACGGACGATGATCTCGCCGGCGTTGACCTGCTGGCCGCCGAAACGCTTCACACCCAGTCGCTGGGCGTTGGAGTCACGACCATTGCGGGTGGAGCTTGCGCCCTTCTTATGTGCCATGTCCTTGCCTCTTCCGTGCTTACTTGATGCCGGTGATCTTGACGCGCGTGAGCTCCTGGCGGTGGCCCTGGCGCTTCTTGTAGCCGGTCTTGTTCTTGAACTTCTGGATGACGATCTTCGGGCCGCGGAGGTTGCCGAGAACCTCTGCGGTCACGGTGACCTTGGCCAGCTTGTCGGCGTCGGTGGTCACCGTGGCGCCGTCGACGAGCAGCACGGCGGGCAGCTCGATCTTCTCGCCCTGAGCAGCCTGAACACGGTCGAGCTGAACGATCGTGCCGACCTCGACCTTCTCCTGCCGTCCACCGGCGCGCACTACTGCGTAAACCACTTCATACCTGTTTCATCGGGGAGCACTTCGGCTCCGAAAATCTCACGGGAAGACTGTGCCTGCGATCGCCGCAGGTCTCACGGGTGCGAGCACGAGGCCCTGGCGGATCGCACCGTGGGGACGATCCGACTCACGCACCAAAGGACAACTTTACCGGATCGGGAGCGATACGGCAAAAGCGTCCGATGCCGTGTCGCGGGAAATAGGCTGGCGTCATGACCGTCCTCGTCGATGACCCCGTCTGGCCCGCGCACGGAAGGGTCTGGGCGCACCTGGTCAGCGACGCCAGCATCGACGAGCTCCACGCCTTCGCGCGAAGGCATGGCATCCCGGAACGCGCCTTCGACCTGGACCACTACGACGTCCCCGAGGACGCCGTCCCCCGCCTCCTCGCCGGCGGCGCGGAGGCGGTCGGCGGCAAGGAGCTCACCCGCCGGCTGATCGCCTCAGGCCTGCGCGTCCCCGCCCGCGACAGACGCTGAGCCCTCGCCGTTCACGGCGACAGGAGTGCCCGTGAGGGCCGCCGTCGTCACCCGGCGGCGGTTGCGCCCCTGCCCGGGGGCCTTCGGCTCGGGAAGAGCGTCCAGCACGGAGTCGAGCAGCTGCTCCGCCTCGCTGCGCGGCGCCTTGGCGCGCTCCGGGATCCGCTTCTTGCGCGGCTTCTTCGAGCGTTCGGGCGCACCGACCGGCTCGGCCGCGTCGACGGCCGCATCCGCGATCGCCGGACGCGTGGACGCGGCGATCTGAGCGAGCGCCGACTTCGCCCCCTCGGGGATGCTGTGCGTGACACCGGCGGGGATCGAGGCGGGCGCGCTGTTCTGCGTCCCGCTGCCGTTCCCTCCGCGCTGACGGCGGCCGTTCTGCGGGCCGGCGGCCGCACGGTGCTTCACGACGGGGTCGTGGTGCACGATGACGCCGCGTCCCGCGCAGACCTCGCACGGCTCGCTGAAGGTCTCCAGCAGTCCGAGGCCGAGCTTCTTCCTGGTCATCTGCACGAGGCCGAGCGAGGTGACCTCCGCGACCTGGTGCTTGGTGCGGTCCCGGCTGAGGCATTCCACGAGACGGCGGAGCACGAGGTCGCGGTTGGACTCCAGGACCATGTCGATGAAGTCCACGACGATGATGCCGCCGATGTCGCGCAGGCGCAGCTGCCGGACGATCTCCTCGGCCGCCTCGAGGTTGTTCTTGGTGACGGTCTCCTCGAGGTTCCCGCCCGAGCCGACGAACTTGCCGGTGTTGACATCGACGACGGTCATCGCCTCGGTGCGGTCGATGACGAGGGATCCGCCGGAGGGCAGCCACACCTTCCGGTCCAGCGCCTTCTCGATCTGCTCCGTGACGCGGAAGGCGTCGAAGGGGTCGGCATCCTCCTCGTAGGCCTCGACGCGCTCGAGCAGGTCGGGCGCGACGCTCTCCAGATAGGCGCGGATCGTATGCTGCGCGTCCTCTCCCTGGATGAGCATCTTGGTGAAGTCCTCGTTGAAGACGTCGCGGACGATCTTGACGAGCAGATCCGGCTCGGCGTGCAGCAGGGCGGGAGCCTGCTGGCTCTCGACCTGCTTCCGGATGTGCTCCCACTGGTTGGTGAGACGCTGCACGTCGCGGGTCAGCTGATCCTCCGTCGCGCCCTCCGCAGCCGTTCGGACGATGACGCCGCTCGACTCGGGGAGCACCTCCTTGAGGATGCGCTTCAGGCGTGTGCGCTCGTTGTCGGGGAGCTTGCGGGAGATGCCGTTCATCGAACCGTTCGGCACGTAGACGAGATAACGACCCGGAAGCGAGATCTGGCTCGTCAGGCGAGCGCCCTTGTGACCGACCGGGTCCTTGGTCACCTGCACGAGCACGCGGTCGCCCGGCTTGAGCGCCAGCTCGATCCGCCGGGGCTGGTTCCCCGTCTCGACGCCGTCCCAGTCGACCTCGCCCGAGTACAGCACGGCGTTGCGACCGCGGCCGATGTCGACGAAGGCGGCCTCCATGCTGGGGAGCACGTTCTGCACGCGCCCGAGGTACACATTGCCGATGAGCGACGCATCCTGGCTGCGCGCGACGTAGTGCTCGACGAGGACGCTGTCCTCCAGCACGGCGATCTGGGTGCGGCCGTTCTTGGAGCGGACCACCATCTCGCGGTCGACGGCCTCACGGCGGGCGAGGAACTCTGCCTCGGTCACCACGGGACGACGACGGCCGGCATCCCGCCCGTCGCGACGGCGCTGCTTCTTCGCCTCGAGACGGGTGGACCCCTTGATCGCCTTCGGCTCGGTGATGTACTCGACCACCCGCTGGCGCTGACGCGGCTCGGGACGCTCGTCCTGGCCTTCGTCGCTCCCGCCCCGGCGGCGGCGTCCACGGCGCGCGGACGTCGAGGAGGCATCGTCCTGATCGGCATCGCGCTCGCGGCCGGGCCGGGAGGGGAGGGGCACGATCTCCGGGGCGTAGAAGCTCAGCTTCGTCGAGACCTGCGAGACGAAGACCTCCGGGATCAGCCCGAGGCTCACGGCGGTGACGGGCTCGGGCTTCGCCGGGGCGATGGGCTCCTGCTCGACGGGCCGCACCGTCGCGTCTGCAGCGTCGGATGCCGAGGCGTCCGCGGACTCCGTGCTGGACTCGACGACCTCGGTCGCCCCGACTGCGACGGGTTCGGCGTTCTCCGCGACGGGATCGATGACATCCGCCGCGCGTTCGTCGACAGCCTCAGAGACCTCCGGTGCCGAGGCGTCCGCGAACTCGGTCACCGCATCGGAAGGCGCCTCGACGGTCTCATCGGCGGGAGCCTCCGCGGACGGCTCCTCGAGCTCCGCGTCGCCTCTCTCTTCGACCGGCGCTGCGGCCTCGGCCGCCGCGGAGGGGACCTCGGTCTCCGCCGCGGTCACGGTGACCTCGGAAGACGGCGTGGACGCGTCTAGCGCGGACTCCGCATTCTCATCGAGGATCGGTGCGTTGTTGACATTGTTCTCATCGGCCATCTCTGGCGTACTCCCTGCACGGGCACTGTGTGCTCCGCGAAATCTCATGCGACACGTGTCGCGAACTCACTCGGCGTGCGATCGGCTGTTGTGCTCTGACCGCCTGGGGCGTGCGCCCCGAAGTCTTCGTCGATGCGTTCTGCGGCGGCGCCGCGAGGTGCATCACAGCTCATTATCGCATCATGTGCGCAGGATCGCGGCATCCACGGCTCCCGTTTGTCCCGGCTGCTTCACGCCCGGCCCATAGCAAGCGCTGGGATACTGGCGCTATGAGCGAGCAGCGCCCCCGTCACGTCGTGTATGGAATCTGGTTGATCATCGCGAGCGTCATCGGCTGGTGGGCGGCGTTCCAGCTGACGCTGGACAAGTTCATCCAGCTCGAGAACCCCGCCGCGGATCTCAACTGCAACGTCAGCGTCATGATCCAGTGCGGGAAGAACCTCGGCTCCTGGCAGGGCGAGGTCTTCGGCTTCCCCAACCCGATCATCGGGCTCACCGGCTGGATGGCGACGATGGTCGTCGGCGTCGCCCTGCTCACCGGCGCCCGCTTCCCGCGCTGGTTCTGGGCGACCTTCGGCGCGGGCGTCCTCTTCGCCTTCGGCTTCGTGTGCTGGCTGATCGGTCAGAGCCTGTACGCGCCGAACCTCGGCGTCCTCTGCCCCTGGTGCATGCTCACGTGGTCCGTGACGATCCCGACGTTCTTCGCGACCGTGGTGCATCTCACCCGCAACGGCACCTTCAGCAGGAGCGAGAAGGTCACCTCGTTCGGCGAGAAGGCGATGGCCTGGGTGCCGTTGGCGACGATCCTCGCCTATGCCCTCGTCATCCTGCTCATCCAGCTGCGCGGCCTCGACCTCATCGGCGAGGTCATCGGCATGATCTTCTGAGTTCATCCACGCCGCCTGCGCCTGCGTTTCGACTCGCTCCGCTCGCTCGACGAACGGGAAGGGGGACGCCCGCTCCCTCCCCCGCCCGTTGAGCGACGAGCGCAGCGAGGAGTCGAAACGCCCATCCGCCGGGAGCACGTTTCGACTCGCTCCGCCCGCTCAACGAACGGGAAGGGGCACGCCCGCTCAACGAACGGGAAGGGGGACGCCCGCTCGACGAACGGGAAGGGGCACGCCCGCTCGACGAACGGCAGGCGTCGAGCCGCGTCAGAACCAGATGGCGAGTTCGCGCCGAGCGGACTCCGGGCTGTCCGAGCCGTGCACGAGGTTCTGCTGAACAGCGAGGCCCCAGTCGCGTCCGAAGTCGCCGCGGATCGTCCCCGGCGCTGCGGTCGTCGGATCGGTCGTCCCCGCGAGCGAGCGGAAGCCCTCGATCACACGGTTGCCCGCAAGGCGGATCGCCACAGAAGGACCTGAGAGCATGAACTCGAGGAGCGGCTCGTAGAACGGCTTCCCCTCGTGCTCCGCGTAGTGGGCGGCGAGAAGGTCGCGGTCGGGGTCGACGAGGCGGATGTCGACGAGCGCGTAGCCCTTCGCCTCGATGCGGGCGAGGATCGCACCGGTGAGTCCGCGGGCGACGCCGTCCGGCTTGACGAGGACGAGGGTTTCTTCGGTGGCCATGTCATTCACTCTCTGTCGGAGAACCAGTTTCGGGCGAGGTCGAGCGCCGTGCGTCCACTCTCGCCCCTCCGATCGTCGCATACGCCCACATGCCGCCGAAAACCAGCACGACGAAGAGGATCGCGGGGACGAGGAAGGCCGACAGCGCGATCACGACCTGGATCACCCATCCGGCGGTGATCGCCCCGGGCCTCGTGATCATGCCCGCCAGCGCGATGCACGCCACGGCGACCACGCTGCCGCCGACGATGCCCCACCAGTCCGGGATGCCATCGGGCAGCGCCTTGAGGCCGAAGACCGTCAGCCCGGCGAGGAACACCACGATCGCCTCGAAGCCGAGGACGATCGGGGCGAGCTTCTGGACGAGAGTGCGCTGCGGGCGCGGCGCCGCGCCGCTCATGCGCGCCACCCCGTCTTCCAGTCCTCTTCCTCCGCCAGGGCGATCGCCTCGCCGGCCAGCACGACGGAGCCGGCGATCACCACGGCCCGGCGGTCGGAGGAGGCGGCCCACTCACGCGCGGCATCAGCGGCATCCGCCAGGGAGGGATGCACGGTCGCCCGGAAGCCGGCCTGCTCGACGAGATCCGCGATCGCGTCCGCGTCGCTCGCCCGATCGGACTCCGGCGCCGTCGCGAACACATGGGCGGCGGCCGGCGCCAGACGGGCGACGATGCCCTCGGCGTCTTTGTCGGACAGGATGCCGAGCACGAGCCCCCACTCATCGAAGTCGAAGCTGTCGTCCAGCGCCTGCGCCAGCGCGGCGGCGCCGTGCGGATTGTGCGCGGCGTCCACGACCACCGTCGGCGCGATGCCGACCAGCTGCAGGCGGCCTGGCGAGGTCGCACCCTGCAGCCCCTCGGTGATGATGTCCCCGGCGATCGGCTGCGTCCCCCCGCCGATGAGCGACTCGACCGCCGCGACGGCCAGAGCGGCGTTGTGCCCCTGATGCGCGCCGTACAGCGGCAGGTACTCCTCGACGTACTGACCCGCAAGACCTCGGATGGTGAGCAGCTGCCCGCCGACGGCGAGCTTCTGCTCGGCGAGCCCGAAGTCCGTCCCCTCGAAGACGATGTCGGCGCCCTTCGCCCCCGCGACGCGGCGCAGCACGGCCTCCGCCTCCGCCGGCTGCTGCGCGGAGACGGCAGCTGCGCCGTCCTTGATGATCCCCGCCTTCACCGCGGCGATCTCGGCGATCGTGTCGCCGAGACGGTCCGCATGATCGATGTCGATCGGCGTGAAGACCGCGACGTCGCCGTCGGCGGTGTTCGTGGAGTCCCACTCCCCTCCCATGCCGACCTCGAGCACGAGGACGTCGACCGGCGCGTCGGCCGCCGCGACGAAGGCGAGCACCGTGAGCAGCTCGAAGAAGGTCAGCGGCGCGTCGTCCGCCGCCTCGAGCTCGGCGTCCACGATCCCGACGAAGGGCTCGATCTCGTCCCAGGCGTCCGCCACGGTGCCGTCGTCGATCGGCTCGCCGTCGATCATGATGCGCTCGGTGAAGCGTTCGAGGTGCGGACTGGTGAACAGGCCGGTGCGCAGGCCGTGCGCACGCAGCAGGCTCTCGATCATCCTGGCCGTGGACGTCTTGCCGTTCGTGCCGGTGATGTGCACGACCCGATAGGTGCGCTGCGGGTCGTCGAGCAGCGTCAGGATGCGCGCGGTGCGCTCCTTGCGAGGCTGCACCCAGCGCTCCCCCGCCCGTGCGAGCAGGGCATCGTAGACGGCATCCGCCCGGCTGCGGTCGCTCATTTCGACTCGCTCCGCTCACTCGACTCAGGCATGTCAGGCCCCGATCCGCGCGACGTCGATCGTGAAGACGCCGCGATTGGCATAGGTCCCCGCGGAGACGTCCGCCTCGAACTCCGGTGGGAGAGCGTGCTCGCCGGCCTCGACGAGCACCGCGGTGGCCGACCGCACCGCGTGGTCGACGGCGAGGGTCTCCCCCGCCACGTCCGCGGTCGCGAATGCGGATGCCACCGCCGCGGCGTCCCGCTCGTCCTGGAAGGTCAGGATCAGCTGGATGCGGTCGCTGACGTCGAAACCGGCGTTCTTCCTCGTCTCCTGCACGGCGCGGATGACATCCCGCGCGAGGCCCTCGGCCTCGAGCTCCGGCGTCGTCGCGGTGTCGAGCAGCATGAAGCCGCCGGTCGGCACGATGGCCAGCGCCTCTCCCGCCGGGCGACCGGTCGTCTCCAGGACGAGCTCGTACTCGGCCGGCTCCAGGGCGATGCCTCCGGCCGTCACGACGCCGTCGGTCTCCGACCAGTCCCCGGCCTTCGCCGCCTGGATGACCTGCTGCACCTGCTTGCCCAGACGAGGACCCGCGGCGCGGGCGTTCACGCTCAGGCGGTGGCTGATCCCGTACTCGACGGCCGTTGTCTCCTCGAGCGGAACGAGCTCGACGGACTTGACGTTGAGCTCCTCGCGCAGGATGTCCTCGAAACGGCCGAGCGACTCCGCCAACGGCGAGACGACGGTCAGACGGGCCAGCGGCAGCCGCACGCGCAGCCTCTCCTTCTTGCGCAGGGCGTTGCCGACCCCGGACAGCTCGCGGACGGCATCCATCGCATCGCGGATCTCGTCCGCCGCCGGGAAGGCGGCGGGGTCCGGCCAGTCCTGCAGATGGACGCTGCGTCCTCCGGTGAGGCCCTGCCAGACGCGCTCGCTGATCAGCGGGACGAGGGGGGCCGCGACGCGGCTCAGCGTCTCGAGCACCGTGTAGAGCGTGTCGAACGCGTCGGCGCTGCCTCCCTCCCAGAACCGGTCACGCGAGCGGCGGATGTACCAGTTCGTCAGCGTCTCCGCGAAGTCCCGCAGACGCGCGGCGGCCGTGGTGGAGTCGAGTCCCTCGAGGTCCGCGCGCACCTCGCGGACGAGATCGCCCAGACGCGCCAGGATGTAGCGGTCGAGCACGTCCGTGGAGTCGGTGCGCCACACGGCCTCGTAGCCGCCGTCCTTCGCGGCGTTGGCGTAGGTCGCGAAGAAGTACCAGGAGTTCCACAGCGGCAGCAGGAACTCGCGCACGCCGGCCCGGATGCCCTCCTCCGTGACGGAGAGGTTTCCGCCGCGCAGCACCGAGCTCGACATGAGGAACCAGCGCATCGCGTCCGATCCGTCGCGATCGAGCACCTCGGAGACGTCGGGGTAGTTGCGCAGCGACTTCGACATCTTCAGCCCGTCGCTGCCGAGCACGATGCCATGGCAGCTGACCCCCGTGAACGCGGGCCGGTCGAACAGCGCCGTCGAGAGCACGTGCATGACGTAGAACCAGCCGCGGGTCTGACCGATGTACTCCACGATGAAGTCCGCGGGCGCGTGCGTGTCGAACCACTCCTGGTTCTCGAACGGATAGTGCACCTGCGCATAGGGCATCGATCCGGAGTCGAACCAGACGTCGAAGACGTCCTCGATGCGGCGCATCGTGCTCTTGCCGGTCGGATCGTCGGGATTCGGGCGGGTGAGGTCGTCGATGTACGGCCGGTGCAGGTCCACCTCGCCCTTCTCGTTGCGCGGCAGGGCGCCGAAGTCGCGCTCCAGCTCTTCCAAGGAGCCGTAGGCGTCGACGCGCGGGTGCTCAGGGTCGTCGCTCTTCCAGATCGGGATCGGCGATCCCCAGTAGCGGTTGCGGCTGATCGACCAGTCGCGCGCGCCCTCGAGCCACTTGCCGAACTGACCGTGCTTCACGTTCTCCGGCACCCAGGTGATCTGCTCGTTGTTCGCGAGCATGTCGTCCTTGATGTCCGTGACCCGGATGAACCAGCTCGACACCGCCTTGTAGATCAGGGGGTTCCGGCACCGCCAGCAGTGCGGGTAGGAGTGCACGTAGCTCTGCTCGCGGAGCAGGCGTCCCCGGGCGCGCAGCAGGCGGATGATCGGCGTGTTCGCATCCATCCACAGCTCGCCGGCGACGTCCGCGACGTTGGGGAGGAAGCGCCCGCCGTCGTCCAGGGACAGGATCGTCGGGATGCCCGCCACGGTGGCGACGCGCTGGTCGTCCTCGCCGTAGGCCGGCGCCTGGTGGACCACGCCCGTGCCGTCGGAGGTCGAGACGTAGTCGTCCATGAGGACGCGCCAGGCGTTCTCGGTCCCCCAGGTCGCCGTGTCCGTGTAGTAGTCGAACAGCGGCGCGTAGGACAGCCCCCCGAGCTCCGTGCCCGTGACGGTGCGCTCGACGGAGGCGGACGCCGCAGCGGCATCCTCGTAGCCGAGATCCCTCGCATAGCCGCCGAGGAGGTCCTGGGCGATCAGATAGCGGCCATCGCCCGCTGCCGCGCCGTTCGGGCCGGCGGGGACGACGGCGTAGACGATGTCCGGCCCGACCGCGAGCGCCATGTTCGTCGGCAGCGTCCACGGCGTCGTCGTCCAGGCGATGACCTTGACGCCCTCGAGGCCGCCGGCGGCGGCGTCCGCCCCGGTCAGCGGGAACGAGACCGTCACCGAGGGGTCCTGGCGGTCCTGGTAGACGTCGTCGTCCATGCGCAGCTCGTGCGCGCTCAGCGGGGTCTCATCCCGCCAGCAGTACGGCAGCACGCGGTAGCCCTCATAGGCGAGCCCCTTGTCGTACAGGGTCTTGAAGGCCCACAGGACGCTCTCCATGTAGCCGAGGTCGAGCGTCTTGTAGCCGCGCTCGAAATCGACCCAGCGCGCCTGACGGGTGACATAGTCCTCCCATTCGCGCGTGTAGGTCAGCACCGAATCGCGCGCCTTGCCGTTGAAGACGCCGATGCCCATGTCCTCGATCTCGCTCTTCTCGGTGATCCCGAGCTGCTTCATCGCCTCCAGTTCGGCGGGCAGGCCGTGCGTGTCCCATCCGAAGACCCGGTCCACCTTCTTGCCGAGCATCGTCTGGAAGCGCGGGAAGAGATCCTTCGCGTAGCCGGTGAGGAGGTGGCCGTAGTGCGGAAGGCCGTTGGCGAACGGCGGGCCGTCGTAGAACACCCACTCCTCCGCGCCCTCGCGCTGCGCGATCGAGGCGCGGAAGGTGTCGTCCGCCTTCCAGAACGCGAGGACATCCTCCTCGATCTGCGGGAAGCGGGGGCTCGGCGGGACGGTGCTCGCCTCGTCGGCGGCGGGGCCGAAGGCAGAAGGACGGGGATAGGTCATCGTGTCTCGCAGTGTTCGTGGCGGATGCTGCTGCGAGGACGATCCGAGGACCGCGGTACCACCCCGCGTGCTCCGCCTCACGACGGGGCCGCTCTCACTGCGGCGATGACGGGCCTGCCCCGCTCGGTTCTAGTGACCTCCGCCTGCGTTCCGCCGGCCGAGGCGTTCTTCCGAGAGCTCCCCGGTGATGGCCGGATCGATGCTGGTCCGTCCATTGTACGCGCCTCACGGCATCCCTCTCGCCTCCTCCGCGCTCCCCTGCCCGTCGCGCACGGGCCCGTGTGCGCTTCGGGCGGAGGTGCGCAGCTTCCTCGGACGCGCTCGCGAGATATCCCTCCAAGATGGCGTGCGTCTCTCCGCAGCCGGTGCACAGCGCAGCATCCACGGCTGGTGCACAGCGCAGCATCCACGGCTGGTGCACAGCACCGCGTGTCCGCGACGGGTGCGCAGCAGGGGCGACTCAGGTCGCGAGCCTCGCGAACAGCGCGACGTCGTGGCGCATCCCGCCCACGGGAAGGGCGCTGCGGAGCGTCCCCTCGCGCTCGAAGCCGAGCCGCTCGGCGAGGCGGATGCTCCGTGCGTTGTGCGCGGAGGTCCTGATCTCGATCCGCGCCACTCCGTCGGCGAACAGGTCGTCGATCAGCGCCCGGCAGGCTCGGCGCACGACGCCCTTCCCCTCCGAGGCCGTATCGATCCAGTATCTGAGCTCCGCGGTGCCCAGGTAGCGATCCATCTGCGCAGACACCGCTCCGATCGGATGCCCGTCCCTGTTCACGACGGTCGGGATCGCGGTGCCGGCGACGAAGCGCCGGAGCTGCTCCCGGTCGTCGTCGTCGTGAGCCTCGTCGGCATCGAAGTCATGCGCCCACGGCTCCCACCGACGCAGTCGATCGATGTTGGCCGCGATGACCGGGCGCAGGCCGCGCCCGACGTCAGGGGTGCGCAGCGCCAGGGAGAGGCCATCGCCGAGGTCTCGTTCGAATACCATCAGCCGACGCGGTGGTAGCCGTGCAGGTCGTCCTGCACGCCGTTGACCCAGATCTCGGCGGCGCCGTCGGGGTCGGCGATCCGCACGGTCCTGGCGTACGCCTCGTCCACGACGGAGGCTTCGAAGCCGGCATCCCGCAGCCGCGCGGACAACACGTCCACATCGTCGCGCGTCTCGAAGCCGAGACCGATCCGGGACTCGCCCTCATGCAGCCCGATCGATCCGCCGTCGGCGTGGAGCTCGGCCCATCCGCCGCGATCGGCGACGATCCCGGCGCGCAGCCCCAGCGCCTCGAGGATCGCACGCGACTCGCCGAGACCGGGCTGGAACCAGATCGGCTGCACCGAGATCGACCCGCTCGTCCCGCCCGAACCCGCCGACACCGTCACGCCGATGCCGGATGCCGCACGCACGGTGAGGAGCTCGCCCACCCCCGCCATCTCGCTTCGCGTCGCGTCGAATGCCGCGAGGGCTACGGCTGCGGCGTCCAGATCGTCGACGAGGACGTGGATGTCGGATGCGCCGGCCGCGCGGTCGTCAAAGGCGCGATGCACTGCGAGCACGCCGTCGCCGTGGAACTCCCCCCACTCCGGGGCCGGCGGATACGGCGCGATGAAGCCCAGCGCCTCGGCAAGGCGCCACCAGCGCTGCGGATGCTCGGTGTAGACGATCTGCTGGATGACGGTCATGATTCCCCCTCGAGATATGCGCGCAGCGCCTTCTCCACGAGCGCCGACAGGCTGGTGGCCTCGTCGATCGCGCGGTGCTTCACGCCGCGCACGAGATCCGGCGGCAGATAGACGTTGAACTGCACCTTCGATTCGGATGCTTGCATACTAGCAATCTATAACAGTAGCCATCAGTCGGCAAGCGTCCGTGCTCCGCCCTACGCTCGGAGCATGGCCCGCGCCTCAGACTCCCCCGCCGCCCCCCGCGTCACCGCCCCCGACCTGCCGCCCGTTCTGGCCCCCGCCGCGCCCTCACGCGGCGCGGACCTGATCGCAGCGCATCTCGATCTCGCCGGAGACGTCGACCTCTCCCACGCGACGCTCGAACAGTGCACGGTCGCCGCGGAGGCCGGTCGCGTCGACCTCCTCGGCGCCACCCTGCTCGACGTCGACGCGACAGACGTCCGGATCGCGTCTCTCGGTCTGCGCGATGCCGGCATCCGGCGCCTGCGGATCAGCGGCGGCCGCATCGGCACGCTCGATCTCAGCGGGGCGCGGATCGACGAGCTGGAGCTGCGGGATCTCCGCATCGACTACCTGAACCTCGGCGGGGCGAGAGCCTCCGACATGATCTTCGCCGACAGCGTCGTCCGCACGCTGGACATGCCGCAGGCCGAGCTGAGGCGGGTCCGTTTCGACGCGTGTCGCAGCGATGAGGTCGATCCGCGGGGCCTGCGTTCCACCGACGTAGACCTTCGCGGGCTGGATGCCGCGGCCTTTCTCGATGCGAACGGCCTGCGCGGCACGACCCTCACGACCCTCCAGGTGCAGCAGCTCGCCGCGACGCTGGCCGCCGGGGTCGGCATCCTGGTGAAGGACTGACGACACTGCGGAAGGGCCGCCGGAAACTCCGCTTCGACTCGCTCCGCTCACTCAACGGACGAAGGGGCGACGCGCCGAGGAGCGAGCGGGGACGGACGCCTCAGCGCCCGGCCTCCAGGAGCTCCCGCGTGAACGGATGCTGCGGCGCGGCGAACACATCGGCGATCGTCCCCTGCTCGACGATCGCGCCGAACTGCATCACCAGGACCTCATCGGCCACCGCAGCCACCACGTCCAGGTCGTGCGAGACGAACACCATCGTCAGGCCGCGTTCGCGCTGCAGACGCAACAGCAGCTGCAGCACCCGTTCCCGGACGGAGGGATCCAACGCCGATACGGGCTCGTCGAGCACCAGCACGTCCGGGTCCGCCGCCAGCGCCCGCGCGATCGCCGCGCGCTGACGCTGGCCGCCCGACAGCGCGGCCGGGCGCCGCATCGCGAGCTCGGGATCGAGATCGACCTCGGCGAGCAGTGCGGACACGGCGGATCCGCGGTCACCGCGCGGAACCCCCGCCGCCTGCAGCGCCTCCCGCAGCGATCGTGCGACGCTCCAGCGCGGGTCGAAGGCGCCGAGCGGGTTCTGATGCACGAACTGCACGCGATGCTCGCCCTGCCAGCGCACGCGCCCGGCATCCGGGCGTTCCACTCCCAGCAGGATGCGCGCCAGCGTCGTCTTCCCCGAGCCGGACTCCCCCACGACCCCGATCGTGCGCCCGCGCGCCAGCGTGAACGAGGCGTCCACGACGGCCGGAACGCCGCCGAACGCCTTCGAGACCCCGGACACGGCGAGCATCTCCTCCGACGCGCCGAGGACGACGTCGCGCGGCTCGTGCGACGACGCCGCGATCAGTTCCCTGGTGTACTCCTCACGCGGCGCGTCGAGCACCTGGGCCGCCTCGCCCGCCTCGATCACCCGCCCGTCCCGCATCACGAGGATCCGATCCGCGACCCGGCGGACCGCGGCGAAGTCGTGACTGATGAAGACGACCGCCGTTCCGGCGTCCGCGATCGCCCGCAGCAGATCCAGCACCCTCGCCTGGACGGTGGCGTCGAGAGCCGTCGTGGGCTCGTCGGCGACGAGGATCATCGGATCCGCCGCCAGAGCCGAGGCGATGAGCGCCCGCTGGCGGAGTCCTCCGGAGAGCTCATGCGGATGCTGGCGCGCGCGCCGCTCCGGCTCCGGCATCCATACCCTTCGAAGCAGCTCCTGCACGCGCTCGCGCCGGAGGGCCCCGCGCAGCGCAGGCCGATGCAGTCGCAGCGGCTCCGCGATCTCGGATCCTATCCGCTGCAGCGGATCGAGCGAGACGAGCGCGTCCTGCGAGACGAGTGCGATCCGATCTCCGCGCAGTCCTCGCCATCCCCGCTCCTGCAGCGCGGTGGCATCGGTTCCGTCGATGTCCAGCCGCTCCGCCGTCACCTCCGCGT
The DNA here is from genome assembly GCF_054780175.1 of Microbacterium tumbae. Taxonomy (NCBI): domain Bacteria; kingdom Bacillati; phylum Actinomycetota; class Actinomycetes; order Micrococcales; family Microbacteriaceae; genus Microbacterium; species Microbacterium tumbae. The sequence goes on along the minus strand of NZ_BAAGWV010000002.1, from coordinate 214,946 downwards.
CCGCCGGGGTGAGCCCGAGCAGCGCCCTGGCCGTCAGGGACTTCCCCGCGCCCGACTCGCCGACGATCGCCAGGCACTCCCCCGGCTCGACCGAGAACGAGACGCCGTCGACGGCGACATGTCCCCCGAACCGCACCCGGAGCTCCTGCACGTCCACAGCGGTCATGTCGTCCGCCCCTCCGCCCGCGCGCGCAGCACGCGTCCGACGACCGTCGCGGCGACGACGGTGAGCGTGATCGCAAGCCCAGGGAAGACTGAGACCCACCACGCCTGACCGAGCACGTTCCGGCCGGCGGAGAGCATGAGCCCCCACTCGGGCGCCGGCTCGATCGGACCGAGGCCGAGGAAGCTGAGGCCGGCAGCGGCGAGGATGCTGGATCCGATCCCGATCGTCGCGAGCACGCTGAGCGATCCGAACACTCCTGGCACGACGTGCCGCCAGAACGACCGAGCACGGCCGACGCCGAGGATCCGTGCGGCCTCGACATGCTCGGCCAGTCGAAGGCTTCTGGTCTGCACCCGCGCCAGGCGGACGTACACCGGGATCGCGGCGAGCGTCACCGCGATCGCCACATTCACCGGCCCCGGTCCGAGGATCGCGACGACGACGAGAGCGACGAGGAACTCGGGGAAGGCCATCAGCACGTCGTTGACGCGCATCAGCACGGCGTCCACGATTCGCGGTGCGATGCCCGACAGCGCACCGACCGCGAGCCCGACGACGACCGCGACGGCGGTCGCGAGCAGGCCGATGCCCACGGAACGGCCGGCGGCGTGCACGACCCTGGCGTACACGTCCCTGCCGCTCTGATCCGTGCCGAAGGGGTGCTCCGCGCTCGGCGGCAGCAGCATCGCCCTGACATCGGCCTGGAGCGGGTCCTGATGCGCGAGCATCCCCGGCGCGACCGCGGCGACGGCGATCAGCGCGAGCACGCCGAGTGCGACGGCGAGGACGATGCGGCGAGCGAGCGTCATCGTGCTCCTCCGCGACGGCGGAGCCGGGGATCGAGCAGCGGATGCACGAGCTCGGTCGCGATGCTCACGACCACGAACACGAGGGCGCTCAGCAGGATGATGCCGGTGATCACGGGGAGGTCGCGATCGGTGATGGCCGCGAGGGTCACGCGGCCCAGCCCCGGACGTGCGAAGACGGTCTCCACGAGCACCGCCCCGCCCAGCACGGAGCCGGTGAGGTAGGCGGCGAGCGTCAGAGCTCCAGCGGCCGAGTGCCGGATGCTGTGCCGCAGCGTGAGCCGCACGGGTCCGGCGCCCCTGGCCCGCACGGTCTCCGCGAACGGCTGGCGCTCCGCCTGGTCGATGCCGTCGCGCAGCACCTGACCGAGGAGCGCCGCCACCGGCAGAGCGAGCGTGACGGCGGGAAGCACGATCGTCGCGGGATTCCGCGTCCCCGTCACGGGGAACCACCCCAGCCCGAACGCGAAAACGCTCAGCAGGATCAGGCCGATCCAGAACACCGGCGATGACAGCACGACCAGCTCCACGCCGGTCGCGATCGCGCGCGAGACCCTGCCCCTGGCGAGGAGCGCGACGGCGAGGGCGATCAGCACGGCGAGGACGAGAGCGGCAGCGGACAGCTGCAGCGTCGCCCCGAGCTGCCTGCCGATCACCTCGGTCACCGGCATCCGCAGCTGGTACGACTCGCCGAGGTCGCCGCGCAGCAGCCCGCCGAGGTACGACAGGTACTGCTCGAAGGGCGGTCGGTCGAGTCCGAGCTCCGCGCGGATGCCGTCCTTCACGCCCTCGCTGACCTGCGCCTGGGGCCCGAGCATCACCGACACCGGATCGCCGGGGATCACGCGGAAGGCGAGGAAGGCCAGCGTCGCAGCGCCCCAGAGCACGAGAAGGGCCGATGCCAGCAGGCCGGCGACGCGTGCGACGACGTTCACCGGGACCTCCTCGAGCTCAGCCGACGGTCACGCCGGAGAACAACGGCCGTCCGTAGAGATCGTAGGCGAGACCCTGCACGTTCTCGTTCCGTGCCGTGATCAGCGAGGGGCTGTAGAGCGGCACGATGGCCACGTGCTCCGCGTTCCACTGCTGCAGCTGGGTGTAGATGTCGTTGCGCGCATCCTGGTCTGTGGTCGCGACGCCCTGCTCCAGGAGCTCGTCGATCTCCGGGTCGGAGACCTGCGAGGCGTTCTGGAAGCCGTCCGTGTGCAGGTGGCTGCGCAGCAGATCGGGGTCGACGCCCGAGAAGCCCCAGTCGGTGAGGTCGAACGTCTTCGGACCGTACTGCTCGTTGTACGCACCGGGCTCGAGCACCTCGCGGACGACCTCGAGGCCGATCTCCTTGAGATCCGACTGCACGGCATTCGCCAGCGCGGCGTTGTCGTCCGAGACGGGCGTCCAGGCGATCCAGCGCACCGAGAGGCGTTCGCCGTCCTTCATCCGGATGCCGTCGCTGTCCCGATCGGTCCACCCTGCCTCGTCGAGCAGACGGTTGGCCTCGCCCTGATCGAAGGGCCAGCTGCCCTCGAGCGATGCGTCGTAGCCGGGCGTCGTGGATCCGAGGACGCTCCACGCCCGCGGGAACTGGCCGTAGAAGATCTCCTCGACGGCGGCGTCGATGTCGATTCCGCGCGCGAAGGCCTGACGCACCCGCTCGTCGGCGAACACGCCGTACTTCTCGTTCAGGTACAGCGAATAGGGCAGGCCGGGGTACTCGTTCGCGTCGACGGTCAGGGAGTCGGGCAGTTCGGACGCGAGGTTCGGCGGGATGTTGCTCGCGAGGTCGGCCTCGCCGCTCTCGACGACGCCGGCACGCACGGATGCTTCGGGCAGGATCTCCACCCGCAGGGTCTCGAACTGCGCGGCGCCCGCACCGTCCGGGCCCCAGGCGTAGTCCTCGTTGCGCGTGTAGACGATCTCCTGGTCCGGCGTGTACTCGGTCAGCTCGAAAGGACCGGTGCCGACGTTGATTCCCGGACCTCCCGCCTTCAGCTGGTCGGCGGAGCCGGACAGCACGGCCGGCGAGTAGAAGCCGAGAAGTGCCGTGCTCGCCGCCTGGAGGAACGGAGCGTAGGGCTGGGTGAAGTTCACCCGGACCTCGTAGTCGCCGAGCACTTCGGTCCCCGCGTACCATTCGCCGCCGAGCATGCTGGCCGCCTGCGCCGAGGCCGTCTCCGGGTCGGCGATGCGATCGAAGTTCGCCTTGACCGCCTCCGCGTCGAAGGGCTCGCCGTCGGTGAAGGCGACATCGTCGCGGAGGGTGAAGGTGTAGCTGGTCGCGTCGTCGGAGACCGTCCAGTCCGTGGCGAGCCAGGGCGAGAACGTGCCGTCGGCCTCCTGGAAGACGAGGGAGTCGAGCACGACGCGCTGCACCATGGCTGAGACGTCCAGCTGGCTGGTCTGGGGGTCCATGTGCCCGGCGGACAGATTCGCCCCCTCGATGGCCCAGACGACCTCGCCGTCACCCGCCGCGGGCGGGTCGTTCACGGTGGTGGTGCACCCGCTCAGGGCGAGTGCGGCGACGGCGGCGAGAGCCGTGATGGGCAGGAGACGACGCGAAAGCGCAGTGGACATGCGGGACCTCGGGAGGATCGGAAGGGATGGAACGAGTCTAGTGCGGATTCTTGGACGGGGTCGATTTACGGCAGGATCGACGGCTGCGCGAAGTCGCTAGACTGTCAGCACCACCCACACTCAGGCACGCAGACACCGTGCCGCATACATCGCTCGAGGAGACCCCGATGCCCGTGATTCCCGACAAGCCCGCACTCGAAGGTCTCGAAGCGAAGTGGGACGGCGTCTGGGCGGAACAGGGGACCTATCTGTTCGATCGCCTCCGCGCCGCCGAGCTCGGTCGCGCGGGCGTGTACTCGATCGACACCCCGCCCCCCACGGCATCGGGCTCGCTGCACATCGGCCACGTGTTCTCGTACACGCACACCGATGTGAAGGCCCGCTACGAGCGCATGCGCGGCAAGAACGTGTTCTACCCGATCGGCTGGGACGACAACGGCCTGCCCACCGAGCGCCGGGTGCAGAACTACTACGGCGTGCGCTGCGATCCCTCTCTCCCCTACGACGCCGCCTTCGTGCCGCCGTACCAGGGCGATGCGAAGAGCCTCAAGGCCGCCGATCAGATCCCGGTGAGCCGCCGCAACTTCATCGAGCTGTGCGAGAAGCTCACCGTCGAGGACGAGAAGCAGTTCGAGGACGTCTTCCGCCAGCTCGGCCTCAGCGTGGACTGGACCCAGACCTACCGCACGATCTCCGACGACACGATCCGCCAGAGCCAGCTCGCCTTCCTGCGCAACGTCGAGCGCGGTGAGGCGTATCAGGCGCTCGCGCCGACGCTCTGGGACGTGGACTTCCGCTCCGCCATCGCACAGGCGGAGCTCGAGGACCGCGAGCAGCAGGCCGCGTATCACCGCCTCGCGTTCCACCGGACGGACGGCTCCGGCGACATCCACATCGAGACGACCCGCCCCGAGCTGCTGGCCGCCTGCGTCGCCCTCGTGGCGCATCCGGACGACGCGCGCTACCAGCCGTTCTTCGGCTCCACGGTGCGCACTCCGGTCTTCGACGTCGAGGTGCCGGTCCTCGCCCACCACCTCGCACAGCAGGACAAAGGTTCAGGCATCGCCATGGTCTGCACCTTCGGCGACGTGACCGACATCGTCTGGTGGCGCGAGCTCGACCTCCCCAACCGCACGATCCTCGGCCAGGACGGCCGTGTGATCGCCGAGGCACCGGAGGCGATCACCTCGGATGCCGGGCTCGAGGCCTACGCCGCGCTGGCGGGCAAGACCGTCTTCAGCGCGCGCAAGGAGATCGTGGAGCGTCTGCAGGCCGCAGGGGACCTCATCGAGGTGTCCACGCCGTTCACTCACGCGGTGAAGTTCTTCGAGAAGGGCGACCGCCCGCTCGAGATCGTCTCGACGCGCCAGTGGTACATCCGCAACGGCGCCCGCGACGAGGAGCTTCGCGACCGGCTCATCGCGCACGGCCGTGAGCTCGCCTGGCACCCGGACTTCATGCGCGTGCGCTACGAGAACTGGGTCGGCGGCCTGACCGGCGACTGGCTGATCTCGCGTCAGCGCTTCTTCGGCGTGCCGATCCCGGTCTGGTACGGGCTGGACGAGAACGGGGATCGCGAGGACGACCGCGTGATCTTCCCCGACGCGGCGTCCCTTCCGATCGATCCGACCAGCGACGTCCCCGCCGGCTTCACGGCCGAGCAGCGCGGCGCAGCAGGAGGCTTCGAGGCGGAGAGCGACATCCTCGACACCTGGGCGACCTCCTCCCTCACCCCGCAGCTCGCCGGCGGCTGGCAGCGCGACGAGGAGCTGTGGAGCCTGGTCGCCCCGTTCGACGTGCGCCCGCAGGCGCAGGACATCATCCGCACCTGGCTGTTCTCGACCATGCTGCGATCGACGCTCGAGGACGGCCGCTCCCCCTGGGCCAACGCGTCGATCTCCGGCTTCATCGTCGATCCGGATCGCAAGAAGATGTCCAAGTCCAAGGGGAACGTCGTGACTCCGGCGGACATCCTCGACAAGCACGGCTCTGACGCTGTCCGCTACTGGGCCGCCTCCAGCCGCCTCGGCGTCGACGCTGCGTTCGATCCGCAGAACCCGACGCAGATGAAGATCGGTCGGCGTCTGGCGATCAAGATCCTGAACGCGGCGAAGTTCGTGCTGTCGTTCCCTGTCCCCGAGGACGCGGAGATCACGCACGCTCTGGACGCCTCGATGCTCACCACGCTCGACGGAGTCGTCCGCGAGACGAGCAGGGCCTTCGACGCCTTCGACCACGCCAAGGCGCTGGAGACCGCCGAGTCGTTCTTCTGGACCTTCTGCGACGACTATCTCGAGCTCGTCAAGGAGCGCGCCTACGACCGCGCGGACGTCGGCCAGGCATCGGCAGCCCTCGCGCTGCGCACGGCCCTGTCGACGCTCCTGCGTCTGCTCGCGCCGGTGGTGTCCTTCGCCGCCGAGGAGGCCTGGAGCTGGTTCGAGGAGGGTTCGATCCACACTGCGGCGTGGCCCGATCCGCTCGGCGTCGAGGGCGACCCTGCTGTGCTCGCAGTCGCGAGCGAGGCGCTGATCGGCATCCGACGGGCCAAGACGGAGGCCAAGGCATCCCAGAAGACGCCGGTCGCACGCGCCACGATCACCGCCCCGGCCGATGCCTACGCGGCGCTGAGCGCCGCCGCGGCCGACCTCGCAGCGGTCGGCCGCATCGCCGAGCTCGGCCTGACGGTGGGCGACGAGCTCGCCGTCACCGAGATCGAGCTCGCTCCTGCGGAGGAGAGCTGATGCAGCTGGGCACGCGATGGGCGGCCGGGTCGGAGCCGCCGGCGTCCGTCCCCGCCTCGCTGCGGCCGGGCATCGCCTCCGTCGAGGCGGCCGGGAACCGCGGCAACTGGACGCTCACCTGGCTGGAGGGCCGGCCGATCGCCGAACTGGACTCGGGATGGGAGGTCCTCGCCACGGCATCCGGTGACGTGGTCACCCGTCCCTTCGAGGACTGAACCCGCTACTTCCGCGGCAGTCCGCGCTGTGCGAGCAGGTGATCGACGGCCAGGGGATCCCGCCGGCGCGCCTGCTGCTCGCGAAGCAGATCCAGGGCGAGTTCACGGCGCTCGGCACGACGTCCACGCCGACGGGCCACGAACACGGTGAGACGTCCGGCGATGCTCAGCAGCGTGCGCTCGACCAGGGTCGGCGCAGCGATGTGCACAGTCGCAGCGGTCATGACTCCTCCTTCGGCGCGCGACGACGATCGGGACCATCGGGCAGATCGAAGATCTCGGCCCGCATCGAGACGCGGCGGGTTCCCGGCAACCCCAGCTGATCCCGGTACTTCTCGACCGCTGAGTCGAGAACGGCCTTCAGCTCTTCCCGCACCTCGACCATCTGCTCGGGAGTGAGTTCGAGACGCGAGGTGAGGACGAGACCGAGCTGGCGCCATTCCTCCGGCTCGTCGGCCGAGAAGCGGTTCAGGTACTCCAGCAGGGAGTCGTTGCGCAGGCGGAAGAACTCCGACATCACGACCTGCGAAGCCGCGCGGGCGGCCGGGGATGACATCTCATCCGGACCGGGGACGTTGATGGCCCCCTGGGGGAGCTCCCACCACCGCTCCCGTGCCGTCCCGCGGCCCGGCACCTCTCGGATGAGATCGTGCGACGCCAGCGCCCTGAGATGGTAGCTCGTCGCCCCTGACGTCTCGCCGATCAGCTTCGCCAGCGTGCTCGACGTCTGCGGCCCGCGCTGGCTGAGCAGGTCGTAGATGCGGACACGGAGCGGATGCGCGAGCGCCTTGAGCGCTCCGGCATCGAGTGTCCTGCGCTGCTCGTTCTCCGTCATGATGCAAAGATATCAATGCAAACTAAGCTTTGCAAGCTTAATTTTGCATCTATATGCGACCGTTCCCGCATCCGCCCGGCGGCGCAATAGGCTCGAAGGATGATCGAGGCCACGAACCCGCTGCTCGCCGCATCCGCACTCCCCTACGGGCTCCCCGACTACGCCGCGATCCGGCCGGAGCACTACCTGCCCGCGTTCCGTGCGGCGTTCGACGAGCACCTGTCGGAGATCCGGCGCATCGCCGCCGCCGGGTCGGCGCCGACGTTCGAGAACACCCTGATCCCCCTCGAGCAGGCGGGCGGGCTGCTGGAGAGGGTCGCCCACGCCTTCTACACCGTGAGCTCCGCCGACGCCACCGAGGAGATCCAGGCGGTCGACGAGGAACTCGCCCCGCTCATGGCCGCCCACCAGGATGCCGTCGCGCTGGACGCTCAGCTGTACCGTCGCGTCCGTGTCGTGCACGAGCAGCTGGTCGGCCTCGGCCTCACCTCCGAGGATCGCTACCTGGTCGAACGGCGCTTCCGGGAGATGACCCATGCCGGGGCGGCTCTCGACGAGGAGGCGAAGGCCCGGCTCACCGCGCTCAATCAGCAGCTGTCGACCCTGACGACGACGTTCGAGAAGAACCTGCTGAACGACACGAACGACCTCGCCGTCGTGTTCGACGACCCGATCGAGCTGGACGGGCTCAGCGACGGCGAGCTCTCGGCCGCGTCCCGCGCCGCCGCCGACCGCGGCCTCGAGGGCAAGCTCCTCGTGACGCTCCCGCTGTTCACGGGCCACCCCTACCTCGCCTCGCTCACGAATCGCGCGAGTCGGCGCCGGATCATGGCCGCGTCCCGTGCGCGCGCGTCGCGAGGGAACGCGAACGACAACCGGGCCGTCCTGACTGAGATCGCCCGCCTCCGCGCGGAGCGTGCGGGGATCCTCGGTCACACCTCGCACTCCGCCTACGTCACCTCCGATGAGACGGCGGGAACGCCCGAGGCCGTCGCCGGACTGCTGCACCGTCTCGCTCCGCCCGCCGCGGCGAATGCGAGAGCCGAGCAGGAGGCGCTGCAGGCGATCATCGACGAGACCGAGGCGGAGCCCTTCGTCCTCGAGGCGCACGACTGGGCCTACTACACCGAGAAGGTGCGCGCCGCGGAGCATGACATCGACACGGCGGCGCTGCGACCGTGGTTCGAGGCGGAACGCGTGCTGCGGGACGGTGTCTTCTTCGCCGCGTCGCGCCTCTACGGCATCACCTTCGAGGAGCGCACCGACCTCGTCGCGTACCATCCAGACGCCCGCGTGTTCGAGGTCTCCAACGCGGACGGCTCCGAGCTCGGGCTTTACATCCTCGACCTGTACACCCGCGATTCCAAGCGCGGCGGCGCCTGGATGAACCCGATCGTGAGCCAGTCCCGGCTGCGCGGCACCGCTCCCGTCGTCGTGAACAACCTCAACGTCGCCAAGCCTGCGGAAGGACAGCCGACGCTCCTGACGCTGGATGAGGTGACGACCCTGTTCCACGAGTTCGGCCACGCCCTGCACGGCCTTTTCGCGGTCGTCACCTATCCGCACTTCGCGGGTACGAACGTGTTCCGCGACTTCGTCGAGTTTCCCAGCCAGGTCAACGAGATGTGGATCCTGTGGGGCGAGGTCCTGGACAGCTACGCCCGCCATGTCGAGACCGGCGAGCCGCTGGACCGCGGTGTCGTGGCGCGGCTCCGCGCGACCGAGACGTTCGATCAGGGGCATGCGACGAGCGAGTATCTGGCCGCGGCCTGGCTCGACCAGGCCTGGCATCGGCTGGGTGCGACGGATGCCGTCGCCGACGTGGGCGCGTTCGAAGCATCCGCACTGGCGGAGATCGGTCTCGACAACCCCGCGGTGCCGACGCGTTACTCCTCGACGTACTTCGCGCACGTGTTCGCGGGCGGCTACAGCGCCGGCTACTACTCCTACATCTGGAGCGAGGTGCTCGATGCGGACACGGTGGAGTGGTTCCGCGAGAACGGCGGTCTCACCCGCGGGAACGGCGAGCGATTCCGCGCGCTGCTGCTCGGCGTGGGCGGTTCGAAGGATCCGCTCGAGGCCTACCGCGACTTCCGCGGCCGGGATGCCGAGATCGCCCCGCTCCTGAAGCGGCGCGGACTCGGCTGAGCGACTCGAGCCCCGTTTCGACTCGCCTGCGGCTCGCTCCCTCCAACCCGCTCATCTCTACCCGCTCGTTGAGCGAGCGAAGCGAGTCGAAACGCCGTTGCCCCCGCACCCCTGCCCGCTCGTCTCCACCCTCTCGTCTCCACCCGCTCGTTGAGCGAGCGAAGCGAGTCGAAACGCCGTCACCGCGAACGGCCTCGCCCGAGAGCCACGGGAGGCAGGCGGGTCAGGCGCTCTTGCGCTTGCGCTCCATCACGATCGTAGGGGCGGAGCCCTCGTCGACGGCCGCCTTCGTGACGACGACCTTCGCGACGTCGTCGGCGGAGGGGATCTCGAACATGATCGGACCGAGCACGTCCTCGAGGATGGCCCGGAGCCCGCGAGCACCGGTCTTGCGCTCCACGGCGAGGTCGGCGACCGATCGCAGCGCGTCCTCCTCGAACTCCAGCTGAACGCCGTCGAGCTCGAACATGCGCTGATACTGCTTGACCAGGGCGTTGCGCGGACCCGTGAGGATGTCGATGAGCGCATCCTGGTCGAGCGGCGAGACGGAGGCGACGACAGGGAGACGACCGATGAACTCGGGGATCAGCCCGAACTTGTGCAGGTCCTCCGGGAGCACCTCGCTGAAGAGGTCGAGATCCTTCGACTTGTCGTGCAGCGGGGCGCCGAAGCCGACGCCGTGCTTGCCGACGCGCGAGGAGACGATGTCCTCTAGCCCGGCGAAGGCGCCCGCCACGATGAACAGCACGTTCGTCGTGTCGATCTGCAGGAACTCCTGGTGCGGATGCTTGCGGCCGCCCTGCGGCGGGACCGAGGCGACCGTGCCCTCGAGGATCTTCAGGAGCGCCTGCTGCACGCCCTCGCCCGACACGTCGCGTGTGATGGAGGGGTTCTCCGCCTTGCGGGCGATCTTGTCGATCTCGTCGATGTAGATGATGCCCTGCTCGGCGCGCTTGACGTCGTAGTCGGCGGCCTGGATGAGCTTGAGCAGGATGTTCTCGACGTCCTCGCCGACGTAGCCCGCCTCGGTGAGCGCCGTGGCGTCCGCAACCGCGAACGGCACGTTGAGGCGCTTCGCGAGCGTCTGCGCGAGATAGGTCTTGCCGCAGCCGGTCGGGCCGATCATGAGGATGTTGCTCTTGGCGATCTCGATCTCCTCGGCCTTCTGCTCGGCCGGCTGGAGGGTGCCGCGGGCGCGCACGCGCTTGTAGTGGTTGTACACCGCGACGGCGAGGGCCTTCTTCGCCGGCACCTGGCCGACGACGTACTCCTCGAGGAACGAGAAGATCTCACGCGGCTTCGGCAGGTCGAACTCGGCGACGCCTGATGCCTCGGACTCGGCCATGCGCTCTTCGATGATCTCGTTGCACAGCTCGACGCACTCGTCGCAGATGTACACACCGGGTCCAGCGATCAGCTGCTGCACCTGCTTCTGGCTCTTTCCGCAGAACGAGCACTTGAACAGGTCGGCGCTCTCACCGATACGAGCCATGCGCATCCTCCTCAGGATCCTGAGATCTTCCTGATGAGCCTAACCTCTCCCCCGGACACCGGCGCGCATTGGCGCGATCTCTCCGCCCAGGGCGAACCTCAGACCATGCTCTTGGTATGCCAGACCGTCTTCGTCTCGGTGAACGCCGCGATCCTGGACGGCGACGCGTCTGCCGCTCCCGGGGAGAGGACGCGCTTCAGCGTCCCCGCTGCCGCGATCTCGTAGTCCACCCAGTCGAGGTCGCCGGCTCCGGCGAGATCCAGCGCGTTGACGTCCGCATGCGAGGCGAGCCATGGCGTCACCTCGGCCGGCGAGCCGGTGAGGATGTTGACGACGCCTCCCGGGACGTCGCTCGTCGCCAGCACCTCGGCGAGGCTGATCGCCGAGAGCGGGAAGCGCTCGCTGGCGATCACGACGACGGCGTTGCCGGCCACCAGTGCAGGGGCGACGACCGAGACGAGACCGAGCAGTGCGGAATCCTGGGGCGCCACGATCGCGACCACACCGGTCGGCTCCGGCACCGAGATGTTGAAGTACGGGCCGGCGACCGGATTGGCGTTGCCCGCCACCTGGGCGTACTTGTCGCACCACCCCGCGTACCAGACCCAGAGGTCGATGGCCTCGTCCACCTGCGCTCCCGCGACGGATGCCGGGACGCCCTCCTGCGCGACGATCTCGTCGATGAACTGGGCGCGCCGCCCCTCGAGGACCTCCGCGACGCGGTACAGCACCTGCCCCCGGTTGTAGGCCGTCGCTCCCGACCAGCCCTTCACTGCTGCGCGCGCGGCGACGACGGCGTCCCTGGCATCCTTGCGCGACGCCTTCGCGGCGTTGGCGAGGAAGTCGCCCTTGGCGGAGCGCACCTCGTAGGTGCGACCGGATTCGCTGCGCGGGAACGCGCCGCCGATGGCCAGCTTGTACGTCTTGGGGACGGTCAGACGCTTGCTCATGCGGAAGCTCCCTTCAGGTACGCGGTGAGACCGTGACGGCCGCCCTCGCGGCCGAATCCGGACTCCTTGTAGCCGCCGAACGGGCTCGACGGGTCGAATCGGTTGAACGTGTTCGCCCAGATCACGCCGGCGCGCAGGCGGTCGGCGACGGCCAGGATGCGGGAGCCCTTGTCGCTCCAGATTCCGGCGGACAGGCCGTACGGCGTGTTGTTCGCCTTGGCGATCGCCTCGGCAGGCGTGCGGAAGGTGAGCACGGAGAGGACCGGCCCGAAGACCTCCTCGCGGGCGATGCGATGGGACGCCTCGACGCCGGTGAAGATCGTCGGCGCGAACCAGAAGCCCTTCTCGGGGATCTCGCAGTCGGCGGTCCAGCGCTCCGCTCCCTCGGCCTCGCCGACGTCGCTGAGCTCCCGGATGCGGGCGAGCTGGGCGGCGGAGTTGATCGCGCCGATGTCGGTGTTCTTGTCGAGCGGGTCGCCGAGGCGCAGAGTGGACAGGCGCGCCTTCAGCCGGTCGAGCACCTCGTCGTGGATCGACTCCTGCACGAGCAGGCGGCTGCCTGCGCAGCAGACGTGGCCCTGATTGAAGAAGATCCCGTTGACGATCCCCTCGACCGCCTGGTCGATGGGCGCGTCGTCGAAGACGATGTTCGCCGCCTTGCCGCCGAGCTCGAGCGTGAGCTTCTTGCCCGTGCCGGCCACGGCCCTGGCGATGTCGCGTCCCACGCCCGTCGAACCGGTGAACGCGACCTTGTCGACGTCGGGGTGGCGCACGAGCGAGGCCCCGGTCGCCCCTGCGCCGGTGACGATGTTCACGACTCCGGCCGGCAGGTCCGCCTGCTGCAGGATCTCGGCGAAGATCAGCGCGGTCAGCGGCGTCGTCTCCGCCGGCTTGAGGACGACGGTGTTGCCCGCCGCGAGGGCGGGCGCGATCTTCCACGCCAGCATGAGCAGCGGGAAGTTCCATGGGATGACCTGACCTGCGACGCCCAGCGCACGAGGGCCGGCGCCGAGACCCGCGTAGTCGAGCTTGTCCGCCCAGCCGGCGTAGTAGAAGAACCAGGCGGCGACGAGAGGCACATCGACGTCACGGCTCTCCTTGATGGGCTTGCCGTTGTCGAGGCTCTCCGCGACGGCGAGCTCGCGGGCGCGCTCCTGCACGAGCCGCGCGATGCGGAAGAGGTACTTGCCGCGATCCCGGCCGCTCATCCTCGACCAGGTCTTGTCATAGGCACGCCGGGCTGCGATGACGGCGCGGTCCACGTCCTCCTCCGAGGCCCCGGCGATCTCCGCGATGCGCGTCTCGTCCGCCGGTGAGATGGTGGTGAAGCCCGGGCCGGAGCCGTCGACGAACTCGCCGTCGATGAACAGGCCGTAGCTGTCGCGCAGGCTCAGGACGGCCTTCGACTCGGGAGCCGGCGCATATTCCAGGAATGACATATCTCTCTGTCCTTCGGTCTCAGTCGATCGTGACGTAGTCGGAGCCGGAGTAGTGGCCGGTGGCGAGCTTCTGACGCTGCAGCAGCACGTCGTTGAGGAGACTGGACGCCCCGAACCGGAACAGGTGCGGCTGCAGCCATTCCTCCCCGACCGTCTCGGCGACGGTGACGACGTACTTGATCGCATCCTTCGACGAGCGGATGCCGCCGGCGGGCTTGACGCCGATCCGCTCCCCCGTCATGCGGTTCCAGTCCCGCACCGTCTCGAGCATCAGCAGCGTGGTGGGCAGCGTCGCGGCGGGCTGCACCTTGCCCGTGGAGGTCTTGATGAAGTCGCCGCCCGCGAGGATGCCGAGCCAGGAGGCCCGTTTGATGTTGTCGTAGGTGTTCAGCTCCCCCGTCTCGAGGATCACCTTGAGCGAGGCATGGCTGCCGTCCTGGCGACGGCAGGCCTCCTTCACCGCGGCGATCTGATCGAAGACCAGGCCGTAGCGACCGGACAGGAACGCGCCGCGGTCGATGACCATGTCGATCTCGTCCGCGCCCGCCGCAACGGCATCCGCGGTGTCGGCGAGCTTGACGTCGAGCGAGGCGCGGCCGCTCGGGAACGCCGTCGCCACGGCGGCGACGGCGATCTTCCCGTCGTCCGGGTCGCCGTGCAGCGAGCCGAGCGCGTCCACCGCGTACGGGACCATGTCGCCGTACACGCACACCGCGGCCACGAGCGGCGTCGCCGGATCCGATGCGTCAGGCGTCCTCGCCTTCGCGACGAGCGAGCGCACCCTGCCCGCCGTGTCCGCCCCCTCGAGCGTGGTCAGATCGATCAGCGAGATGATCCTGTCCAGCGCCCACGCCTTCGAGGACGTCTTGATCGAGCGCGTGCCGAGACCGGCCGCACGCTGCTCCAGCCCCACGGCGTCGACGCCGGGCAGGCCGTGCAGGAACCGGCGCAGCGTCGCGTCGTCCGGTTCGCCGCCCAGTACGTCCACCGCGCTCCTGCGGGCGAGTTCCTTGGTCGTCACAGTTCCTCCAACAATGCTCTGGCGGTGTTCTCGTCGGTCACGATCACGCTGCACAGTCCGCTGGTGACGACTGTACGCGCGATGTCGTGCTTGGCGACCCCCGCGGTCACGAAGACGGCGCGCTTCGCCGCCCGCAGGCGGTCGAGCCCCACACCGACCGTGCGGGCGTCGAGCTGCGGGTCCACGATGTTCCCCTCGGCGTCGATATAGCGTCCCAGCACGTCGCCGACGGCGCCGCGGCGGGCGAGCTCTTCGACATCGGATGCCGTCAGGTACCCGTTCTCGACATGGGCGGAGGACGCATCGCACGGCCCGGCGGTGAAGAGGAACGCCTGCGCACGCGCGGCCTCCTCGAGGATGCCTGCCACGGTGCGATCCGCCTCGATGGCGCGCTTGGTCTCGACGCGCTCGAGGATGGCGGGACTGGGCAGGAGCGATACCTGGCCGGAGGCGCGCTGCGCGATCGTGACGGCGAGACCGGACGCGCCGCCGGAGCGCCTGTTCACGCTGACCCCTCCGTTGAGCTGCACGACCGTCACCCCGGTCGCCCAGCCGTCGGGGAGCGCCTCGGCGACGGCTCGGAGCGTCCTGCCCCAGCTCACGCCGAGCGTGCGCGGCACCGGCCGCATGGCGGCGAGGTGGTCGGCAGCGGCCTGGGCGACGCGCTCCAGCGTCCCCTCGTCGCCGTCCGGTGCGGGCACGACGATCGCGGCGTCGAGCCCGTGGCGCTCGATGAGAAGACGCTCGAGCCCGAGACGCCTCGCGCGGGGATGGACGATCTCGATGCGTACGATCCCGCGTTCCCTGGCCTGGGTCAGGAGGCGTCCGACCTTCCAGCGGGAGATCTTGAGGAGGGCGCCGATCTCGTCCTGCGTCTTGTCCTCGTCGTAGTACAGCTCGGCGACGCGGACCATGACCAGCTCGTCCTCCACGGCATCCCCCTTCCTGTCTCCAGGGTACAGAAGGGCCAGCGCATGCGCATTGCCCTGCGCATATGAGCAGAATCGCCTTCGTACGGCACACATCCGCTGATCGCACGGGCGGGTTGCCGGGCGCTTCGCTCTGAGCTGTGCGGGCCGACGACGCCCTCCGCATACGGGAAAGGGGCGGCCGGCATGATGCCGGCCGCCCCTTTCCCGTATCGCTCAGGAGCGCTTGCGCGTCGTGAGCACCTGGTCGACGATCCCGTAGTCCAGCGCCTCGGCGGCGGAGAGGATCTTGTCGCGATCGATGTCGCGGTTGACCTGCTCGACCGGCTTGCCGGTGTGCCTCGCCATCGTCTCCTCGAGCCAGGTGCGCATGCGGAGGATCTCCGCCGCCTGGATCTCGATGTCGGATGCCTGGCCGTGCCCCGACTCGCCCATCGCGGGCTGGTGCATGAGCACGCGCGCGTTGGGCAGCGCGAGTCGCTTTCCCGGCGCGCCCGCCGCGAGGAGCACGGACGCCGCGGAGGCGGCCTGGCCGAGCACGACGGTCTGGATCTGCGGCGCGACGTACTGCATCGTGTCG
The DNA here is from genome assembly GCF_054780175.1 of Microbacterium tumbae. Classification (NCBI taxonomy): domain Bacteria; kingdom Bacillati; phylum Actinomycetota; class Actinomycetes; order Micrococcales; family Microbacteriaceae; genus Microbacterium; species Microbacterium tumbae. Next base: position 199,053 of record NZ_BAAGWV010000002.1, on the reverse strand, counting down.
TAGATCGCCGTCATCGCGGTGAACGAGCCGCCCGGCGAGTTGATGTACATCGTGATGTCGCGCTCGGAGTCCTGGCTCTCCAGGACGAGCAGCTGCGCCATGACGTCATCGGCGGATGCGTCGTCGACCTGGACGCCGAGGAAGATCACGCGGTCCTCGAAGAGCTTGTTGTACGGGTCCTGGCGCTTGAAGCCGTATGCGGTGCGCTCCTCGAACTGCGGGAGCACGTAGCGGCTGGAGGGAAGTTCGCCGGCCGAGCGGAAGGTGGGTGTGTACATGAGGATCCTTTCGCTTTCCGTCTACTTCGTGTCCTGGTCGGTGCCGCCGCCGCCGATGACGTCGGAGGCCGATTCGCGGATGTGGTCGACGAAGCCGTACTCGAGCGCCTCGTCGGCCGTGAACCAGCGGTCGCGGTCGCCGTCGGCGTTGATCTGCTCGACCGTCTTGCCGGTCTGCGACGCCGTGATCTCCGCAAGGCGGTTCTTCATCGAGGTGATCAGCTGCGCCTGGGTCTGGATGTCGCTGGACGTCCCGCCGAAGCCGCCGTGCGGCTGATGCAGCAGCACGCGGGCGTTGGGGGTGATGTAGCGCTTGCCCTTGGTCCCTGCGGTCAGCAGGAGCTGTCCCATCGACGCCGCCATGCCGATGCCGACCGTGACGATGTCGTTCGGGACGAACTGCATCGTGTCGTAGATCGCCATGCCTGCGGTGATCGATCCGCCGGGCGAGTTGATGTAGAGGTAGATGTCCTTCTCCGAGTCCTCCGCGGCGAGAAGAAGGATCTTCGCGCAGATCTCGTTGGCGTTCTCGTCCCGCACCTCCGAGCCAAGCCAGATGATGCGATCCTTCAGCAGCCTGTCGAAGACGCTTGTCGCGACAAGGGGTTCTGCAGCCATTTCAGCTCCTGTTTCCGTGTTCGGTGATTCGAATCTACCGGCGACGACGCGCGTGCCAGGCCGTGTTCGCCGTCGGCATATCAGGTGTCGCGACCCGCGATCTCCTCGGCGTACGCCGTCATCGACCGGTGGTAGCGCGGCAGGTGCGGCACGAGCGCGAGCAGGGCGACGGAGAGGCCTCGCGCCGGATGGCCAGCGCTCGCGAGCGTGAGCGCGTGCACCGCGGCGACGGCGTCCCGATACGGCGAGTCCGGATGTTCCCGCTGCTCCGCGGCGACGACCGTCAGAGCCTCGTCGTAGGCGCCGATGTTGCGCAGCGAGCTGGCCAGCTGGACGACCGCCTGCGGGCGGTGCTCGTCGTCGAGGCCCAGCGCAAGCGCCCGGCGGTACAGCTCGACCGCCTCCGCCTCGCGGCCGGCGGAGTCGCGTGCGCCCCCGCGCTCGAACTCCGCACGGGCGTCGTCGCCGCCGCGCTCGTCCGCGAGGGCGTCGATCCGTGCGATGGTCTCGTCCCCCACCGGGTCCCCCGCGGCATCCGCCCAGACCTCTGCGATCCGCTCGTCCCAGCTCTTCATCGTGCTCCCTCCGATACGGGAGAAGGCGGATGCCGAAGCATCCGCCTTCTCGTCAGGATCGCGCCGCGATCACTCCGCCGCGTCGGCGGCCTTCTTCGCGGGAGCCTTCTTGGCCGCGGGCTTCTTGGCCGGAGCCTTCTTGGCCGCGGGCTTCTTCTCAGCTGCGCCCTCGGCATCGTCCGCCTTCTCGGCGGCCGGCTTCTTCGCAGGAGCCTTCTTGGCCGCGGGCTTCCTGGCCGGAGCCTTCTCCGCCGGCGCCTCGGACGCGACGGAGGCCTCAGCCTCCGACTCGTCCTCGACGGCGACGAAGTCGGTCAGGTCGACCGCCTTGCCGTTCGTGTCCACGACCTTCACCCTGCCGAGGGCGATCGCCAGCGCCTTGTTGCGCGCGACCTCGCCGACGAGCGCGGGGAGCTGATTCGACGACTGCAGCGCGTCGACGAACTCCTGCGGAGCCATGCCGTACTGGGCGGCGGACTGGACGAGGTACTGGCTCAGCTCGTCCTGCGAGACCTGGACGTCGGCCTGCTCTGCGATCGTGTCGAGGAGGACCTGCGTGCGGAACTGCTTCTCGCTGGCCTCCGTGACCTCGGCGCGGTGCACGTCGTCCTCGAGGCGGTTCTCGGACTCGAGGTGGTTGTGCACCTCGTCCTCGATGAGCTGCGGGGGAACCGGGATCTCGACCTGCTCGAGGAGCGTCTCGACGAGCTTGTCGCGCGCTGCGGATCCCTGCGTGAAGACGCCCTGCTGATTCACGCGCTCGGCGACGCTCTCGCGCAGCTCGACGATGGTGTCGAACTCGCTGGCGATCTGCGCGAAGTCGTCGTCCGCCTCGGGGAGCTCGCGCTCCTTGACGGCCTTGACGGTGACCGAGACCTCCGCCTCCTCGCCCGCGTGGTCGCCGCCGACGAGCTTCGAACGGAAGGTGGTGTCCTCGCCCGCGGTGAGCGATTCGATCGCGTCGTCGATGCCCGCGAGCAGCTCGCCGGAGCCGACCTCGTAGGAGACGCCCTCGGCACGGTCGATCTCGGCGTCGTCGATCGTCGCGACGAGGTCGAGCTCGACGAAGTCGCCCTTCGCGGCAGGACGGTCGACGGGGATCAGGGTCCCGAAGCGACCGCGCAGGCGGTCGAGCTCCTCGTCCACGGCCGCCTCATCGGTCTCGACGGCGTCGACGGTGAGCGTGATGCCGTCGAACGCCGGGACCTCGATCTCGGGACGCACATCGACCTCGATGTCGACGAGCAGGTCTCCGGAGAAGTCCTTCTCGTTCGGCCACTGGGTGATGTCGGCCGACGGACGACCCACGACGCGGAGCTTGTGCTCGTTCGCCGCGTCGCGGAAGAACCGGTCGAGCCCCTCGTTGACGGCGTGCTCGATGACCGCGCCGCGACCGATGCGCTGGTCGATGATCGGCGCAGGGACCTTGCCCTTGCGGAAGCCGGGCACCTGCACGTCCTGCGCGATGTGCTCGTAGGCGTGCGCGATGCTGGGCTTGAGGTCGTCCGGGGTGACCGTGATGCTGAGCTTCACCCTGGTCGGGGTCAGCTTCTCGACGGTGCTGTTGGCCATGCTGTTGTGTTCTCCTTGTGGTTCCCGCGCGACAGCGCGGTCGTGAAGTGTGCGGGTCGAGTCGGGGCGACAGGATTTGAACCTGCGACCTCCCGCTCCCAAAGCGGGCGCTCTACCAAGCTGAGCTACGCCCCGGGGAATCCGCGCGCAGATTCAGCCCTGGAAAGTCTAACGGACAAGAGCACGCCCGGCTGTCCGCTATGCTTGAGCGGTCGGTTCCCGCGCCCTCGTGGTGGCGGATCCGGGGGTGTAGCTCAATGGTAGAGTCTCAGTCTTCCAAACTGATTGCGCGGGTTCGATTCCCGTCACCCCCTCTCTTTCTCGGCACGACGCCGATCGGGGGCAACGGTGAGCGATCAGTTCGTTCCGGGCGGTCATCGGCTGCCCGTCGTCCTCTCGGGGCCTGAGACCGCGCCTGTCGCCAGGCGTCGAGGCTTCGGACGCATCGTCTGGAGCATCCTCGGCGTCCTCGTCATCGCCGCAGCCGCCGTCGGCACGCACGTCGCCGCGAACCTCGGCTATGACGACGCGCGCGCCGCGTTCGTCGACGAGGAGACGATCACGTCGAATCGCCAGGACGATCTCGCTTCCGAGATCGACGCCCTGGTCCTGGAGAGCGAGACGGCCGCCGGCATCGCCGCAGCCGACACCGGCGTGCTCATGCCGGCCGATTCCCGCGCGGCATTGGACGCGTCGATCGTCGAGGTCGACACGGCGACGACGGACGCGGAGGCCGCCGCGTCGGCCGACCTCCCCGACGCCGGGGAGAAGCCCTCGTGGACCTGGGAGCTGTTCGGCGAGACCTCGCGACTCCAGGACGACACCGAGGACGTCGAGGAGAGCGCCGATGAGGTCGACGCCCAGCGCCAGGCGATCTCGGACGCCGGGACGGCGCTGGAGGAGACGGCAGTGGACGCTGTGCTCTCCGCCGCATCCGCCGCAGACGACTTCGAGGCCGCGCACGTGAACGCTCGCAACCCGGAGATCCTGACGATGCGGAACGCGGCGGAGTACGCCACGACCTCTGTCACGGCGCTGGACGCCGACGCCGCGGCCCGCTTCGCCGACCTGGAGGCCGCCGCGGCGGCGATGCTGGAGACCGAGCGAGCCGAGCTCGAGGAGAAGAAGGGGGCATTGCACGACTCCTATGTCGCCATCGAGAAGTTCGCCCGCAGTCTCGCCCCGGGGGTCCTCCTCGACTTCGACTGGTCCCCCACCGTTCCCGGCTACGACGGCCCGTCCAACGGCGGCTGGACGACCTGGTGGTACGGCGATCCCGGCTACTCCACGATCGCGCTCTCCGACTATGTCGCGGAGGAGTGGCCTGCGGCATGGACGAAGGCCCTCGTCGCCCACGAGGTCGGGCACGCGATCAGCGTCAAGTGCGAGTCGATGTACGACTCCTCGGACCAGGACACCATCGAGGAATGGGCGACGGCCTGGGCGATCAGCATGGGGTACACCGATCGCAACAACGGCTCGGCCGTGTACGGCTCCCCCTCCCAGGCGATGATCGACGCCGCGGCGAAATGCCGCTGATCACCGGAAGAGCGCGCTGTCCGGCATCGGAAGCATGCTCTTCGCCACGCTCGTGACGGCCGGCGCCCTGCTTGTCGACGGTGATCGTCGTCATCCGCCGGATACGACGAGACCGCCGCACCCCAGGGGATGCGACGGTCTCGGACGATGATGGTCAGGCCTGACCGCGGCGCTCCCGCAGCTGGGCGAGCGCGTCCTCGAGGAGCTGAACCGCCTCCTCGTCGGTGCGGCGCTCCTTCACGTAGGCCAGGTGCGTCTTGTACGGCTCGGTCTTCGACAGCGCAGGAGGGTTCTCCTTGTCGCGGCCGGCCGGGAGCCCGGACTGCGGATGGTCGATGATCTCGGGGATCTCCTCCTCGGGGAGACCCGCTGCGAAGTACCGCACCGTCTCGTTGCCGAGACCGTCCCAGTAGGAGACCGCGATGCGGTCGGCGTGGTAGCCGTGGTCCTGCTCCCCCATCGGGCCGGAGCCGACGCGGGTGCCGCGGATCGCGTTGCCGCCGGTGGCCATCAGATCACCTCGAACTTCGTGATGAGGCCCAGCGCCACGATCGACACGAACCAGGCGAGAGCCAGGACGACCGTGAACCGGTTGAGGTTGCGCTCGGCGAGCCCTGAAGATCCGACCGCCGTGGACATGCCACCGCCGAACATGTCGGACAGGCCGCCGCCGCGACCCTTGTGAAGGAGGATGAGGAGGGTCAGCAGGACACTGGTGATGCCCAGCACGACCTGCAGGACGAACTCAAGAACTTGCACGAGTCAAACCTTTCGCTCGGGCAGTATGCCCGCGTAACGCTCAAGTATACGGTGCGGCGGGGCCGCAGCCCCGCCGCACTCACACGCCGACGTGCTTCTGATAGCGGACGATCGCGGCGAACTCGTCCACGACGAGGCTCGCGCCTCCGACGAGAGCGCCGTCGACGTCCGGCTCCCGCATGAAGCTCGCGATGTTGGCGGACTTCACGGATCCGCCGTACAGGATGCGGGTGCGAGCGGCCGCGTCGGCGTCGAGCGCCTCGGTGAGCACGCCGCGCAGCGCGGCGCAGACGTCCTGCGCCTGCTGCGGGGTCGCCGCCTGCCCGGAGCCGATCGCCCAGACCGGCTCGTAGGCCACGACGATGTCCGCGGAGGCCGGAACACCCTCGAGCGCTGCCTTGAGCTGCCCCGCGGGAACGGCGCTGGCGCCGAACTCCTCCAGGTCCTCCGCCGTCTCGCCGACGCAGATGACGGGGACGAGCCCGTGCTTCAGCGCCGCCTTGACCTTCGCCGCGACGATCTCGTCGGACTCTGCGTGATACTCACGACGCTCCGAGTGGCCGATGATGACGTAGGTCGCATCGAGCTTCGCCAGGAAGGCGCCGGACACCTCGCCGGTGTACGCGCCGGAGTCGTGCGCCGACAGATCCTGCGCACCGAGGGCGAAGGGGATCTTGTCCGCGTCGATCAGCGTCTGGACGCTGCGGATGTCGGTGAACGGAGGGAAGACCGCGACCTCGACGGAGCCGTTCTCGTGTCCGGCATCCTTCAGCGTCCAGTGCAGCTTCTGCACGGTGGCGACCGCCTGCAGGTGGTCGAGGTTCATCTTCCAGTTGCCCGCGATCAGCGGGGTACGGGTCGTGGTCACGCCCATCCGAGCACCTCCAGGCCGGGAAGCTTCTTGCCCTCGAGGAACTCGAGGCTGGCCCCACCGCCGGTGGAGATGTGGCCGAACTGATCGTCCGCGAAGCCGAGCTGACGCACGGCGGCCGCTGAATCTCCGCCGCCGACGACGCCGAGGCCGGAGACCTCGGTCAGCGCCTGCGCGACGGCCTTGGTCCCTGCGGCGAAGGCCGGGAACTCGAACACGCCCATCGGACCGTTCCAGAACACCGTCCTCGACCCGCGGATCGCCTCCGCGAAGGTCGCAGCCGTCTCGGGGCCGATGTCGAGCCCGATGCCGGCATCGCCGAACGCCGTCTTCGCGATCGCGTCGGCCGCGGCGGTCTCATGCGCGGCGTCCGCGGCGAAGCCGGAGGCGACGACGACGTCCGTCGGCAGCACGATCTCGACGCCGCGCTCCTTCGCCTCGGCGAGGTAGCCGAGAACGGTGTCGAGCTGATCCGCCTCGAGGAGACTGGAGGCCACGTCGTGCCCCTGGGCCTTCAGGAACGTGAACAGCATGCCGCCTCCGACGAGGATGCGGTCGACCCGCGGGAGCAGATGCGAGATGACCCCGAGCTTGTCGCTGACCTTCGAGCCTCCGAGGACGACCGTGTAGGGGCGCTCCGGGTTCTCGGTCAGCCGGTCGAGGACGTCGAGCTCCGCGGCGATCAGGAGCCCGGCCGCGGACGGCAGGATCTGGGCCAGCTCGTAGACGCTGGCCTGCTTGCGGTGCACCACGCCGAAGCCGTCGGAGACGAGCACGTCGCCGAGGGCGGCGAGCTGCTCGGCGAACGCGCGGCGCTCCGCCTCGTCCTTCGCGGTCTCCCCCGGGTTGAAGCGGAGGTTCTCCACGACGGCGATGCCGCCGTCGTCCAGGGACGCCACGGCCTCGCCTGCCGATTCGCCCACGGTGTCACGGGCGAAGGCGACGGGCTTGCCGAGGAGCTCGGAGAGCCGCTGAGCGACGGGCGCGAGGCTGTACTGCGGGTCGGGCGCGCCGTCCGGCCGGCCGAGATGCGACGTGACGATCACGCGAGCGCCGGCGTTGAGGAGCGCATTCAGGGTCGGCAACGAGGCGCGAACACGGCCATCGTCCGTGATGATCCCGTCCCGCAGGGGGACGTTGAGATCACAACGGACGATGACGCGCTTGCCCTCGAGCGACCCCAGGGATTCCAGGGTGCGCAGAGACATGTTCGGTTCTCAGAGACGCTCGGCGACGTACTCGGTCAGGTCGACGAGGCGGTTGGAGTAGCCCCACTCGTTGTCGTACCAGCTGGAGACCTTGACCAGGTTGCCGCTGACGTTGGTCAGCGTCGAGTCGAAGATCGAGGAGTGCGGGTTGTGCTGGATGTCGCTGGAGACGATCGGGTCGGCGTTGTACTGCAGGTAGCCGGCGAGGCTTCCCTCTGCCGCCGCCTTCTGGTAGGCCGCGTTGACATCGTCGACGGTGAGGTCGTCGCGGTCGGTGACCAGGGTCAGGTCGACGATGGAACCCGTGGGGACGGGGACCCGGTAGGAGGAGCCGCTCAGCTTGCCGTCCAGCTCGGGGAGGACCAGGCCGATCGCCTTCGCCGCGCCGGTCGAGGCGGGGACGATGTTGATGGCCGCAGCGCGGGCGCGATGCAGGTCGCCGTGCGGGCCGTCCTGGAGGTTCTGGTCGGCGGTGTAGGCGTGCGCGGTCATCATGAAGCCGCGCTCGATGCCGAAGGCGTCGTTGAAGACCTTGGCCAGCGGGGCCAGGGCGTTCGTCGTGCAGGAGGCGTTGGAGATGATGTGGTGGTTCGCGGGATCGTACGTCTCCTCGTTCACCCCGATCACGAACGTGCCGTCCGCACCCGTGGCCGGGGCCGAGATGAGGACCTTCTTGGCACCGGCGTCGATGTGCTTCTTGGCGAGCTCCGCCTTGGTGAAGAACCCGGTCGACTCGATGACGATGTCGACGCCCAGCTCGCCCCACGGGAGGCCTGCGGGGTCGCGCTCGGCGAACGCCTTGATCTGCTTGCCGTTGACGGTGATGCTGTCGTCGTCGTAGCTGATCTCCGCATCCAGCACGCCGCCGACCGAGTCGTACTTCAGCAGGTGGGCCAGGGTCTTGTTGTCCGTGAGGTCGTTGACGGCAACGATCTCCAGGTCAGCTCCCTGCGCGAGCGCCGCGCGGAAGTAGTTGCGTCCGATGCGGCCGAAGCCGTTGATGCCGATCTTGACAGACACTCAGGTCTCCCGATGTTTCTCATGCGCTTTCGCGCGGTGTTGGTGGAGATTCGTGGACGACGGCGTCCCGACGGGGATCCCGTCGGGACGCCCGTCTTGGTTACGACAGTACCAGCAGGCCGTTGGTCTGCTTGCGGGCGACGTCGAGGCGCTGAGCGACGTTCTCCCAGTTGGCGATGTTCCACGCGGCCTTGACGTAGTCGGCCTTGACGTTGAGGTAGTCGAGGTAGAAGGCGTGCTCCCACATGTCGAGCTGGAAGACCGGGATGGTTCCCTGCGCGGTGTTGGACTGCTGGTCGAACAGCTGCTGGATGATCAGGCGCTGGCCGATCGTGTCCCAGCTGAGCACGGACCAGCCGGAGCCCTGGATGCCCAGGGCGTTGGCGGTGAAGTGCGCCTGGAACTTCTCGAAGGAGCCGAAGAACTCCTCGATCGCCGCTTTCAGCTCGCCCTCGGGCTCGCCGCCGCCGTTCGGAGACAGGTTCGTCCAGAAGATCGAGTGGTTCACGTGACCGCCGAGGTTGAACGCGAGATCCTTCTCGAGCTTGTTCACGTTCGCGAGATTGCCGGTCTCCCGGGCCTCGGCCAGCGCCTCGAGCGCCGCATTCGCACCGGCCACGTAGGTCGCGTGGTGCTTGTCATGGTGCAGTTCCATGATCTTGCCGCTGATGTGCGGCTCGAGAGCTGCGAAGTCGTAGGGAAGGTCAGGGAGCGTGTAAACAGCCATGTCGCTTTCATCCAATCCGCGCCGCGCCGCGGCGCTTGCCGGTCCTCCGCGACGCCGAGATGCGGCGCGGAGCGGACGGTTTCCATCCTAGTGACGACAACGCGCCCGCGGCGGGGATCCTTCCGGCAGATGACGGAAAGCGACGCCCCGATCAGTCCTCGAGACCGGCCGGCACCGCCGCCTCGGTGCCCGGGATGCCGTCGACCTGGGCACGCTTGTCCGCCATGGCGAGCAGGCGGCGGATGCGTCCGGCGACGGCATCCTTGGTGAGCGGCGGATCGGCGTGGTGCCCGAGCTCGTCGAGACTCGCATCGCGGTGCGCGAGCCGCAGCTCGCCCGCGACCTTCAGGTGATCGGGGACGTCCTCCCCGAGGATCTCCAGCGCGCGCTCCACGCGCGCGCACGCGGCGACGGCGGCCTGCGCCGAGCGGCGGAGGTTCGCGTCGTCGAAGTTCACGAGGCGGTTCACGCCCGCGCGCACCTCGCGGCGCTGACGGATCTCCTCCCAGGCGGCGGCGGTGCGCGCGGCGCCGATCTGGGTGAGGATCGAGCGGATCGCCTCGCCCTCTCGGACGACGACGCGCGGCATCCCCCGCACTTCACGGGCCTTGGCGGCGACGCCGAGCCGATGCGCGGCGCCGACGAGGGCCATGGCCGCCTCGGACGAGGGGCAGGCCACCTCGAGCTGCGCGGAGCGGCCGGGTTCGGACAGCGAGCCCGCGGCGAGGAAGGCGCCCCTCCAGAGGCCGGCGATCTCCTCGCGCGATCCCGTGGTGAGCCGATTGGGAAGACCGCGCACCGCACGACGGCGCTGATCGAGCAGGCCGGTCTGCCTGGCGAGGGTCTCGCCCGCCGCGATCACACGGACGGCCCAGCGCGCACCGTCGTTCGCGCTGGAGGACTGGACCTGGGCGATCTCCGGACGGACGCCGTAGATCTCCGCGAGGTCACGGGCGACGCGACGCGCGAGCGTCTCGGCGTCCACCTCGGCCTCGACGGCGACACGTCCAGCGATCGAGTGCAGGCCTCCGGCGAACCGGAGGATGGCCGTGACCTCCGCGACGCGCACCGTCGGGGGTGCGTTCCGGATGGCGACCAGCTCTGCCTTGACGTCGGTGGTGAGTGCCACGAGACTCCTTTTTCGCTCTTCGCACCGGATCGCGGCGCGAAGGACAAGCCTACCCGGCTCCGGCGGTTTCCACCTGCCGCGTTGCCGCCGCTACTCTCTGCCGAGGTCCCGATGGCGCACGTTCACGGCGACCCCGGGAATCCCGGAAAGACGACGTGCGAGCTCCTCGGACATCGCCACCGATCGGTGCTTCCCGCCGGTGCATCCGATCGCGACCGTGGAGTGGCTCTTGTTCTCCCGCTGATAGCCCTCCAGCACGGGCACGAGCGCCTGCGCGTAGGCGTCCAGGAACTCCAGAGCCCCCTCCCGAGAGAGGACGTAGTCGCGGACCTCCTCGTCCTGCCCCGTCTGGCCGCGCAGCTCCTCGTTCCAGAACGGGTTGGGGAGGAACCGCATGTCGGCGACGAGGTCGACGTCGGTGGGCAGGCCGTACTTGAAGCCGAAGCTGAGCAGCGTGAGCCTATGCCGCGCCGCCCCCTCCTCCGAGAAGATCTCGGTCGTCTTCGTCGCGAGCTGGTGGATGTTCAGGGTCGAGGTGTCGATGACGATGTCGGCCGCCTCGCGCACGAGCGTGAGTCGTGAGCGCTCCAGCCGGATGCCGTCGAGCAGCGTCCCATCGGCCTGCAGCGGGTGGGGGCGCCGCACGGATTCGAAGCGCCGGACGAGGACATCGTCCGAGGCGTCGAGGAAGAGCACCTGCACCGACCCTCGGGAGCGCAGCGCCCTCGCCACGTCCGGCAGTTCGTCGAAGAGGGTCCTCCCCCGCACATCGACCACGGCGGCGACCTTCGGCAGCGCTCCCCCGCCGAGGTCCGTGAGGTCCAGCAGCGGCCGGAGCATCTGCGGGGGAAGATTGTCCACGACGTACCAGCCGAGATCCTCCAGGGCGTTTCCCACCGTCGACCGCCCCGCACCGGACATGCCTGTGACGATGAGGAACTGTCCTTCGCCCTCGTCTGCCATCGGTTCTCCCTCCCGTGCGACAAGCCTAGCGAGTGGAGAGATGCCCGTGGATGCTCCCGGCGAGTGCGGGACCGATGCCCTGCACCTCCTGGATCTCCTCCACGGTGGCCGTGCGCAGCCGCGCGACGGACCCGAAGTGCTTCAGCAGCACCTTGATGCGTGCGGCGCCCAGCCCCGGCACCTCGGCCAGCACGCTGGTGATGTCCCGCCTGCGCCGCGCGCGCTGATGCGTGATGGCGAAGCGGTGGGCCTCGTCGCGGAGCCGCTGCAGAAGGTACAGCGCCTCGCTCGTCCGGGGCAGGATGACGGGATACTCCTCGCCCGGCAGCCAGATCTCCTCGAGACGTTTCGCGATGCCGCACAGGGCGATCTCGGTGTGGCCGGCGTCCCTCAGCGCGCGGGCGGCCGCCTCGACCTGCGGCCTGCCGCCGTCGACGAGCAGCAGCTGAGGCGGATAGGCGAATCGCGGACGCCTGCGCGTCGTCGTCACAGGCTCGTCGCCGAAGGGATCCGGCTCCCGATCCGCCGGTTCGGCCTCCTCGGGCGCGTCCAGATAGGCGAGCCTTCGCAGGAGCACCTGGTGCATCGAGTCGGTGTCGTCGGTGGTCTCCGCGATGTTGAAGGATCGGTACTGATCCTTGCGCGGCAGGCCGTCCTCGAACACCACCATCGATGCGACCACGTTCGTGCCGCCCAGGTGCGAGATGTCATAGCACTCGATGCGCAGCGGCGCCTCGTCCAGGTCGAGTGCCTCCCGCAGATCGGTGAGCGCCTGGGTCCGAGCGACGTAGTCGCTGGTGCGCTTCGTCTTGTGCCGGATCAGCGCCTGCTGGGCGTTCAGCGTCGCAGTGCGCATCAGATCGGCGCGCTGCCCCCGCTGGGCGACGGCGATCTCGACGCGGCGTCCCCGCCGCCCCCGCAGCCACTCCTCCAGCTCGGCGGCGTCCTCCGGGAGGGCGGGAACGAGGATGCGCCGCGGGATGTCGGCGTCGGCGGCCTCGCCGTAGACGCGCTGCAGGACCTGATCGACCAGGTCCGCCGTCGTCAGGTCGATCTCCTTCTCGATCGTGGAGGCCCGCACGCCGCGCACGCGCCCGCCGCGGATCACGAAATGCTGCACCGCGGCGGAGAGCTCATCCTCGGCGATGCCGAACAGGTCGGCGTCCTCGTCGGCGGGAAGGACGAGGGAGCTCTTGCCGAGCACGGCCTCGATGGCGCCGAGCTTGTCGCGGTATCTCGCCGCGGCCTCGTAGTCCATCGCGGCTGAGGCCTCCCGCATCCGCCTGGTCAGCTCACGCGTGAAGCGCTCGTCCCCTCCTGCCATGAAGGCGACGAAGTCGTCGACCATGGCCCGATGCTCCTCGATCGTCACCGTCATCGAGCACGGGCCGCCGCACTTGCCGATCTGGCCGGGGAAGCACGGCCGGCCGGTCTGCATCGCCCGCTTGTAGCTCGCGTCGCTGCACGTGCGGATCGGGAACGCCTTGATCATCAGGTCGATGGTCTCGTGCACGGCCCACACCTTGGGGTAGGGGCCGAAGTAGCGGGCCCCTGGAATCCTCCTGTTGCGGGTGACGATGACCCTCGGCGCCTCGTCCGCCATCGTGATCGCCATGAACGGATAGGACTTGTCGTCCTTGTAGCGGACGTTGAAGGGCGGATCGAACTCCTTGATCCACATGTACTCCAGCTGCAGGGAGTCCACATCGGTCGGCACGACCGTCCACTCCACGGATGCGGCCGTGGTCACCATCCGCCGGGTGCGCTCGTGCAGCGTCCGCAGGGGGGCGAAGTAGTTCGACAGCCTCTGGCGGAGGTTCTTCGCCTTTCCGACGTACAGCACGCGCCCCTGCGCATCGCGGAAGCGGTAGACGCCGGGATCGGTCGGGATCTCGCCCTGCTTGGGCTTGTACGGGAGGACGTCGGCCATCAGCCGGCCTTCCGCTCCTCACGGCGTCCGCCCAGGATCTCCGCCAGGAACTGCCCGGTGTGGCTCTCCTCGACGGCGGCGATCTGCTCCGGCGTGCCGGTCGCGAGGATCTCCCCGCCTCCCGAGCCGCCCTCCGGACCGAGATCGATCACCCAGTCGGCCGACTTGATGACGTCGAGATTGTGCTCGATGACGACGACCGTGTTGCCCTTGTCGACGAGGCCGTTCAGCACCTCGAGGAGCTTGCGGACGTCCTCGAAGTGCAGACCGGTGGTCGGTTCGTCGAGCACGTAGATGCTGCGGCCGTTGCTGCGGCGCTGGAGCTCGGTGGCCAGCTTCACACGCTGCGCCTCGCCGCCGGACAGGATCGTGGCGGACTGACCGAGCCGCACGTATCCGAGGCCGACGTCGACGAGGGTCTTCATGTAGCGGTGGATCGCCTGGATCGGCTCGAAGAACTCCGCGGCCTCCTCGATCGGCATCTCCAGTACCTCGGCGATGTTCTTGCCCTTGTAGTGCACGGCGAGCGTGTCGCGGTTGTACCGCTTGCCGTGGCACACCTCGCAGTCGACGTAGACGTCGGGCAGGAAGTTCATCTCGATCTTGATCGTGCCGTCGCCGGAGCACGCCTCGCAGCGTCCTCCCTTGACGTTGAAGCTGAAGCGGCCGGGCTGGTAGCCGCGGACCTTCGCCTCGGGCGTCTCGCTGAACAGCGTGCGGATGCGGTCGAACACGCCCGTGTAGGTCGCGGGGTTCGAACGCGGGGTGCGGCCGATGGGCGCCTGATCGACGTGGACGACCTTGTCGAGGTTGTCCAGGCCGGTGACGCGGGTGTGCTTCCCCGCGAGCGAGCGCGCGCCGTTGAGCTTGGACGCGAGCACCCGGTAGAGGATGTCGTTCACGAGCGAGGACTTCCCCGACCCGCTCACCCCGGTGACCGCGGTGAGCACGCCGAGGGGGAACTCCGCATCGACGTTCTTCAGGTTGTTCTCGCGCGCTCCGACGACCTTGAGCATCCGCTTGCGGTCGAGCCTGCGGCGCTTCTTCGGCGTCGGGATCTCGCGGCGGCCCGCGAGGTAGTCGCCGGTCATCGACGCGGTCTCCCCCAGCAGCGCGGCGAAGGGACCGGAGTGCACGACGTCGCCGCCGTTGACGCCGGCCCCGGGGCCGATGTCGACGACCCAGTCGGAGGCCTCGATGGTCTCCTCGTCGTGCTCCACGACGATCAGCGTGTTGCCGAGGTCGCGCAGCGCGAGCAGGGTCTCGATGAGCCGGCGGTTGTCGCGCTGATGCAGGCCGATGGAGGGCTCGTCGAGCACGTACAGCACCCCGGTCAGCCCCGACCCGATCTGCGTGGCCAGCCGGATGCGCTGCGCCTCTCCGCCGGACAGGGAGCCCGCCGAGCGGCTGAGGTTGAGGTACGCGAGGCCGACGCGCAGCAGGAAGTCCAGGCGCAGCCGGATCTCGCGCAGCACCTGGGCCGCGATCTTCGCCTCGCGGTCGGTGAGCGTGAGCGTCTCCATGAAGGCTCGCGCGTCGGCGAGGCTCAGGTGCGAGACCTCGGCGATCGAGTGCCCGTGCACGGTGACCGCGAGGACCTCTGGCTTCAGCCGGTCGCCGTCGCAGACGGGGCACGGCACCTCGCGGAGATACTCGCCCCAGCGCGCACGCTGGGTGTCGCTCTCGGCCTGGGCGTACTGCCGCTCGATGTACGGCACCACGCCCTCGAAGCCCGACGCATAGCGCATCTCGCGCCCGTAGCGGTTCTTCCACTTGACGGTGACCTTGTAGTTGTCGCCGCGCAGGATGGCGTCCTGGACGTCCACGCGGAGGTCGCGCCACGGCGTGTCCAGATCGAAGTTCAGATCGCGCGCCAGTCCTTCGAGCAGCCGCTCGTAGTACTGGAACAGTCCCTTGCCCTGCGTGGTCCACGGGATGATGGCGCCCTCGCGGATCGAGAGGTCCTCGTCGCCCAGCATGAGATCCACGTCCACCGACATGCGCGTCCCCAGGCCGGAGCACGAGGGACAGGCGCCGAACGGCGCGTTGAACGAGAACGTCCGCGGCTCGATCTCGGTGAGCGTGATCGCGTGCCCGTTCGGGCAGGCCAGCTTCTCGGAGAACGACTGCCAGGCGGCATCCCCCTCCTCGTCCACGAAGTTGATCTGCACGACCCCGCCGGCCAGGCCGAGGGCGGTCTCCACGGAGTCGGTCACCCTGCCGAGGATGTCGTCGGAGGCCACCAGCCGGTCGACGACGACCGCGATGTCGTGCTTGTAGCTCTTCTTCAGCGTCGGCGGCTCGGCGAGCTGGATGAGGTCGCCGTCCACGATCGCGCGGGAGTAGCCCTTGGCGCCGAGCTCGCGGAACAGGTCGACGAACTCGCCCTTCTTCTGCGAGACGACCGGGGCGACGATCTGATAGCGGGTGCGCTCCGGCAGCTCCATGAGCTGGTCGGCGATCTGCTGCACCGTCTGGCGCTGGATCCGCTCCCCGCACTGGGGGCAGTGCGGGATGCCGATGCGCGCCCAGAGCAGGCGCATGTAGTCGTAGATCTCGGTGATGGTGCCGACCGTGGAGCGCGGGTTGCGATTGGTCGACTTCTGATCGATCGACACGGCAGGGCTCAGCCCTTCGATGAAGTCGACGTCCGGACGGTCCACCTGGCCGAGGAACTGGCGCGCGTACGCGCTCAGAGATTCGACGTAGCGGCGCTGCCCCTCGGCGAAGATCGTGTCGAAGGCCAGACTCGACTTGCCGGAGCCGGACAGCCCGGTGAACACGACGAGCGAGTCGCGCGGGATGTCGATGTCGACGTTCTTGAGGTTGTGTACGCGGGCACCGCGGACGCTGAGCTTTCCGGGGCTGGAGACAGGGACGATGGGCACCGGACAAGTCTACGAGGGACCACCGACACCGGGCTCGCTGCGCGCGTTCAGCGCCGCAGCGCCGCCCCGCCGTCGGAGCCCTCGCCGCGCTGGACGCGCAGGACGAGCACCGCGAGCGCCACGACGATCAGCGCGCCGGCGGGTGCCAGCCACGCGAAGCCGCTCGTGCCGAGCACCGGGAGCAGCACGCCCAGCAGGGCGATCGGCTGGGCGATGACCTCCACCAGGAGCACGCGAGCGAGGGTCGGCCGCAGCGCGGCGAGCGAGATGCGGCTGGACAGCGGCATCGTCAGGCACAGGCATCCGAGGACGTGCACCAGATGCACGGCGAGCAGCGCCCCGGCCGTGCGCAGCGGCGCAGGCTCGGCGAGCAGGATGCCGAGCACGATGCCCGCCGCACTCCCCCACGCTGCGAGCGTCTGCGGGAAGGCCGCGCCGACGACGGCCGCGAGAAGGCCGATCCACTGCCACAGCGGGTACGGGTTCAGCAGGAACCCCGCGCCCCCTCCGACGGCCACCAGCAGCAGGCGGAGCACCGGCGCCGGAATTCCGGCGCGCACCTCGAACGAATGCGCGCGCGCCGTCATCGCCGCACCCGGGCCGCCACCCGCATCGCGGCATCGGAGCCGTCCTGCGACCAGGAGACCGCGTCGATCCCGACATGCTGCAGCGCGGCGGTGGTGTTGGCGCGCTCCACGGCGAGGGCGCGCAGCGCCAGGCGCTGCTCCGGGGTGAGCCTGCGGGCGTCGGATGCCGGCAGCACGTCGATCGCCACGACCCGGTGCCCGCTCGCCTGCCACTGCTCGGCCAGCCGCGCGGCGGTTCCGTCGAAGAACGTCGAGAGCACGAAGATCACGGAGCCGTTCGGCATGTGCGGCGTCCGCCGGAAACCCGTGGCGTCCCCGCTGACGCCGGTCGCCGCGACGGCGCTGCGCAGCCGGGCGAGCTGACGCGAGCCGGTCCCGGGCAGGACGGTGCGACCGCCCGGTGCGAGCTCATGGAAGGAGACACGGTCGCCAGCGCGGATCGCCGTCGTCGCGATCGAGAGGGCGGCCTGCCTGGCGAGGTCGAGCGAGGTGATGCCGCTGCGCTCCGGATCGGCTGTCCCCCAGGTCGCGACCACCGCGCCGAGATCGTCGGCCGTGTCCATCGCGATCACGATCGAGGCCTCGCTCAGCGCGTCGGTGCGGCGGACGAGCAGGTCGCCCGGCCGGCGTCCGAGGCGAGCGGTGGCGCGCCAGTCCACCCTGCGCAGCTCGTCGCCGGGCGCGAAGGCGTGGATGTCGCGGAACTCGCCGCCCTGCCCGGGGCGCGATCCGCGATGGATGCCGTGCAGCCCGCGGAGGCGCCGGCCGACGGGAAGCCCGCTCAGCTCGATGGGACGTGGCGCGGCGTTCCAGACGGCCTTCACCGGCGAGAGCGGCTGACTCACCCATGCGCCGTCCCCGTCGACAGCGCGCGCGGTCACCCCGATGAGCTCGACGGGCCCGGAGTGCTGCAGCCGCGTGCGCGTGCGGACCGCGCCGCGCCCGGAGCCCGCATCGGCCGTGCCTCGTCGCCGCCCGCCCTGGTCGATGGCCAGCTGGACCCAGTCCGCATCTGCGTCGATGTCGACCCGGCCGGTCACGACGGCCGCATCCTCGGCGGCGACCGCGGACAGGGCGACGCCGACGCTGCGATGCGCGGGCCGGAACAGCGTGAAGGCGCACCACAGTGCCAGCGGCAGCCCGAGAGCGACGACGTCCGGCCGGGAGAAGAGCAGCCCGGCGCCTGCGAGGACAAGGGCCGACATCGATCCGATCGCGAACGCCGGTGTACGACGCCAGCGCAGCGTCTGACGGATGCTCGCCTCGACGTCGCCGCGCGGCGCGGCATCCGGAGTCATCGCGCCACGGCGACGGTCGGCGGAACCGGCGTGGTCGCGACCACGCCGTCGACGATGGACGCCGGATCCACGCCCTGAGCCCACGCCTGAGGGGTGAGGGTGAGCCGATGCGCCAGCACGGGGACGGCGATGCGCTTGATGTCGTCCGGACGCACGAAGCCGCGCCCGTCCAGTGCGGCGAGGGCGCGGCCGAGGAGCACGAGCGTCTGAGATCCGCGCGGGGAGGCGCCGACGGCGACGTGAGCGGCCGTGCGGGTCGCGCGCACGATCTCGACGCAGTAGCGCGCGACGTCCGGGTCGACGTGGATGCTCTCCACGGTCCGCTGGAGAGCCCGCAGTCCCGCGGCATCGACGACGGGCGCGACGACGGTCTCGGGAGCGCCTCTGCGCGCTCTGGCGAGGATGATCTCGGTCTCGGCGTCCGGGGAGGGGTAGCCGACCGCCAGACGCACCATGAACCGGTCCAGCTGCGCCTCCGGCAGCGCATAGGTGCCCTCGTACTCGATCGGGTTGGCCGTGGCGATGATGTGGAAGGGCTGCGGCAGCGCGAACCGCTCGCCCTCGACGGTGACCTGCCGCTCGGCCATCGCCTCGAGCATCGCCGACTGCGTCTTGGGCGTCGTGCGGTTGATCTCGTCGGCGAGCACGAGGCCCGCGAAGATCGGGCCGGGACGGAAGCGGAACTCGCCGGTGTCCGGTGCGTACACATAGGACCCGGTGACATCGCCCGGAAGCATGTCCGGCGTGCACTGGATGCGACGGAAGTCGAGTCCGAGCGCCGAGGCGAGGCTGCGCGCGGCCAGCGTCTTGCCGAGGCCGGGAACGTCCTCGAACAGCACGTGGCCGCCGGCGAGGATCGTCGCCAGCGCGACCGTCAGCGGCTCGTCCATCCCGACGACGGCCGTGCGGACTCCGGCCAGGATGCGGGCGCCTGCGGCGGCGATCTCGTCGATGCGCTGCGCGGGGCTCGGGGAGGTCTCGGTCTCGGTCATCTTCTCTCCAGGGTGGGCGGTACGGATTCGAGGGCGGCGAGGATGCGCTCGACGTCGTCACGACGCACGACTCGCGCCTCCAGCGCGGTGCGGATGCCGGGGCCGAAGAGCGCTTCGATCTCGGCGACGTGCGCAGGGTCTTCGGGATCGAGACCGTGCGCGGCGGCGCGGTGCCGCACAGCCCGGTCGAGACGACGCACCAGACCGAGTCCGACGATCCCCGATCGGGTGTTCACCGCCCAGGCGAGGCGTGACACCTCCGAGCCGCGGAACGGGGGTTCCGGGGCAGGAGGCGGCCAGGCGGTGTCCTCGGAGAACAGCGTCTGCCGCGTGATGACCCCGATCGCGATGACCAGCACCAGCCAGGCGATGACGAACAGCGGCGGCATTCCGGCGACGGCCGCGGCGACGACGAGACCGGCCGTGAAGAGGAGCCCGATGACGACGAGAACGATCCTCCCCTTCATCGCCAGTGCTCCTCGATGCTCCGAAGCAGCTCGCGGGCGATGCCGCGCTCGCGCTCCGTGGCCGCGATCCCGCCGAAGCGGACGTTCTCGTAGAGACGCAGCAGGGCGCGGATGTCACCCGCACTGCTGCGCCGGGCGGCGACGATGCGGACGGTGAACTCCGCCGCGGTCTCGGCCGCGCCCCTGGTGTGCCCCGCGCGCTCGGCGCTCTGCTCCAGGCCGAGCCAGGCGGCGACGATCGCGTCGCCCGGATCCGCGGTCGCATCGACGGCATCCAGCGCACCGGCGATCCCGCGACGCACGATGGGAGCATCGACGGTCTCTTCGACGGCGAGGACGTCGGCTTCCGCGCCGGGAGCCGTCCCCTCGACGCGGGCGAGCGGCCGCGCGCGCCACCGGTCCCGGATGAGACGCACCAGCACGCGGATGAGGAAGATCGCGAAGAGCACGGCGATGATGGCGCCGATCAGGCCTGCGATGATGCCGAGCCAGGGATTCGGCTCCGGTGGCACCGGCGGTGCGGAGTCGATCGGGAGCGCTGTCTGCGACTCCGCTGCGGGCAGCGCCGCCGGCTCGATGCCGGGGAAGGTCCCGAAGACCGGCAGCCCCTGCAGGGACGCGATGCACATCACGCCCGCGAAGGCCACGGCGACGACGACGGCCGCGCGCACCCTGGCGCCGCTCGGGGAGCCGGTGTGGTCGCGACGCATGCGACCCACCTTATGCGACGCGGTGCGTCAGGCTCCGACGACCGGCGTCGTCCGCCCCGCGAAGCGCTGCACGCCGTCGCGGAGCACGGCGACCTCTTCCCCGTCCATGCCGACCGCCGCCAGGACCTGTCGCGGGACGTCGAGGGCTCTCTCGCGCAGGGCGATGCCTTTTTCCGTGAGCACGATGTCGAGACGGCGTTCGTCCTCCCTGCTGCGACTCCGCGCCACGAGGCCTTCCGACTCCAGGCGCTTCACGAGCGGAGACGCGGTCGCGGGTTCGAGGGCGAGGTCGGCGGCGAGGTCGCCGAGCGTACGCGGAGCGCGCTCCCAGAGCGCCAGCATCACGAGGTACTGCGGATGCGTGAGGCCGAGCGGCTCGAGGATGGGCCGGTAGACGGCGACGACGTTGCGCGCCGCTGTCACCAGCGCGAAGCACAGCTGGTTCTCGAGCCTCAGGGTGTCATCCGTCTCGGTCATCCCCCGAGTATACATTTGCCCTAATAGTTAGTACACTAATCAACATGGCAAAGGATTCAGAACACGTACCCCTCCGCGAACGCGTCCGCGCCGCGGGCGGGTGGTATTCGTGGTTCAACTCGAATCTCATCCGGTTCGGCGGTCCTGCATCCGTGGGGCCGTACGAGGCGACGCCTCCGCCCAGCGCCGCCGAGCGCGCGGAACGCGCGTGCCCGCTGTGCGGCGCGCCGATGTCCGCGCACGAGATCGACAGGTCGGGGCCGAAACCGCTCATGTACTGCCCCTGACCGATGCCTCCCGTTCCGTTCTCACACCTCCGGACGGGATTCCCGGGCGGCATCGATCCAGAACATCAGCGCCTCGTCGTCGGCGATCGCAGGCGATGAGACGTCGAGCCAGCTCGGGCCCATCGTCCTTCCGCCCATGGTCGCGACCGCGGCGCCCGGCTCGCCCTGGAGGACGATGCCGCGCTCCTCGCTGACCCGAACCAGCAGTACCCCTTCTTTTCTCGCGCCGACGAGGATCCGGCCTTCCAGCAGGAACGCGCGCGTGCCGAACATGCGCTTCTCCTCCAGGCCGTCCTCCGCCATCAGCAGCGCCCGCACCCGATCGGCGAGCTCCTGCCCTCGCGCGTCCATGGCCATCCGCGTGCTCAGACGTGTCCGGCGCGTTCCATCGCGCGCAGTTCCTTCTTGAGATCCTGCACCTCGTCGCGCAAGCGCGCCGCGAGCTCGAACTTCAGCTCCTCGGCCGCGGCGAGCATCTGATTGGACAAGTCCTCGATCGTCGCCTCCAGCTGCGCCGCGCCTTCGGCGGCGATGCCGCCGCGTCGGAGCTGCGGCGTCGGGCTCTTGCCCCTGCCCGAGGCGTTCCGGCCCTTGCCCCGGAGCATGTCCTGGGTGTCGGACGCCTCTCGCGCCAGCACCGCGGTGATGTCGGCGATGCGCTTGCGCAGCGGCTGCGGATCGATCCCGTTCTCGGTGTTGTAGGCGATCTGCTTCTCGCGACGACGCTCGGTCTCTTCGATGGCGTTCGCCATCGAGTCCGTGATGCGGTCCGCATACATGTGCACCTGTCCGGAGACGTTCCTGGCCGCGCGGCCGATCGTCTGGATGAGGGAGGTGCCCGAGCGGAGGAAGCCCTCCTTGTCGGCATCGAGGATCGCGACGAGCGAGACCTCGGGGAGGTCGAGCCCCTCCCGCAGGAGGTTGATGCCCACGAGCACGTCGTAGACGCCCGCACGCAGCTCGCTCAGCAGCTCGACCCGGCGCAGCGTGTCGACGTCGGAGTGCAGATACCGGACGCGGACGCCGTGCTCGCCGAGGAAGTCGGTGAGCTCCTCGGCCATCTTCTTGGTGAGCGTCGTCACGAGCACGCGCTCGTCGCGTTCGACGCGCAGTCGGATCTCCTCGAGCAGGTCGTCGATCTGCCCTTTGGAGGGCTTCACGACGATCTCGGGATCGACGAGCCCTGTCGGACGGATGATCTGCTCGACCACCCCGTCGGCGATGCCCATCTCGTACTTGCCCGGCGTGGCCGAGAGATAGACGGTCTGGCCGATCCGGTTCTTGAACTCGTCCCAGCGCAGCGGGCGGTTGTCGAGCGCGCTCGGAAGCCGGAAGCCGTGGTCGACGAGCGTGCGCTTTCGCGAGGCGTCCCCTTCGTACATCGCTCCGATCTGCGGAACCGTGACGTGCGACTCGTCGATGACCAGCAGGAAGTCGTCGGGGAAGAAGTCCAGCAGGGTGTGCGGCGGCTCGCCGGGCGCACGGCCGTCCATGTGCCGGGAGTAGTTCTCGATGCCCGAGCAGAACCCGAGCTGCTGCAGCATCTCCAGGTCGAAGGTCGTGCGCATCCGCAGCCGCTGCGCCTCGAGCAGCTTGCCCTGCCTCTCGAACTCCGTCAGGCGCTCCTCGAGCTCGGTCTCGATCGTGCCGATCGACCGCTGGATCACGTCGGTGCCGGCCACATAGTGGGAGGCGGGGAAGATCGGTACGGCGTCGAGCTTCTCGATCACGTCGCCGGTGAGCGGATGCAGGGAGTAGAGCGCCTCGATCTCGTCG
The DNA here is from genome assembly GCF_054780175.1 of Microbacterium tumbae. Classification (NCBI taxonomy): domain Bacteria; kingdom Bacillati; phylum Actinomycetota; class Actinomycetes; order Micrococcales; family Microbacteriaceae; genus Microbacterium; species Microbacterium tumbae. Next base: position 176,382 of record NZ_BAAGWV010000002.1, on the reverse strand, counting down.
CCGAACAGCTCGATGCGGATCGCGTGCTCCTCGTAGACCGGGATGATCTCGATCGTGTCGCCGCGGACGCGGAAGTTGCCGCGAGAGAAGTCGACGTCGTTGCGGTTGTACTGCATCGCGATGAACTGCCTGATCAGGGCATCGCGGTCGTACCGCTCCCCCACCTGCAACGCCACCATGGCCCGCAGGTACTCCTCCGGAGCGCCGAGCCCGTAGATGCACGAGACGGTCGAGACCACCACCACGTCCCGCCGCGACAGCAGCGAGTTCGTCGTCGAATGCCTCAGCCGCTCGACCTCCGCGTTGATCGAGGAGTCCTTCTCGATGAAGGTGTCCGTCTGCGGAACGTAGGCCTCGGGCTGGTAGTAGTCGTAGTACGAGACGAAGTACTCGACGGCGTTGTTCGGCATGAGCTCGCGGAACTCGTTCGCCAGCTGCGCCGCCAGCGTCTTGTTGTGCGCGAGGACGAGGGTCGGACGCTGCACCTGCTCGACGAGCCATGCGGTCGTCGCCGACTTGCCCGTACCCGTGGCGCCGAGCAGCACGATGTCGGTCTCGCCGGCGTTGATGCGCGCCGCGAGGTCGGCGATCGCCTGCGGCTGGTCGCCGGCCGGGACGTACTCGCTGACGACCTCGAAGGGGCGGACGCTGCGCGTTGGTTGCATTCTTCCAGCGTAGGCGGCGCCTCGGACATCGGGGGCCGTCGCCCTAGAGTGGAGCCGTGATCGAGTTCCTGATCGGTTCCAGCCTGGCGGCGTCCGCCGGTCTCAATGCGTGGATGCCGCTGTTCCTGCTCGGCCTCGCAGACCGCCTGCTTCCCGCGGTCGAGCTGCCGTCGGGGTGGACGTGGATCTCCAGCGACATCGCCCTGTGGATCCTCGGCGGGCTGCTCGTCCTGGAGATCGTGGCCGACAAGATCCCGGCGCTCGACTCGATCAACGACGTCGTCCAGACGGTGCTGCGCCCAGCGGCGGGCGGTGTCGTGTTCGGCGCGGGATCCAGCGCCCAGACCGTCGCCGTCGACGATCCTTCGACGTTCTTCAGCGAGAACACCTGGGTGCCCATCGTCACGGGCGTCGTCATCGCGCTCGTCGTCCATGCGACCAAGGCGACCGCACGGGTCGCGGCGAACACGATGACCGGGGGCCTCGCCGCCCCCGTGCTGAGCACGGCGGAGGACGGTGCGTCCTTCCTGCTGGCGGGGCTCGCGATCGTCGTACCCGTCCTCGCCGGCCTCCTGCTGATCGCGCTGATCGTGTGCGCCGTGGTCTTTCTCCGCCGGCGTTCCCGGCGTCGACGCGAGCGCGCCGAGGCCTCCGCCGGCGGTGCGTCGGCCTAGCGGACCGCGAGCCTCTCCCAGAGGGCATCGGTCTGCTCGATCGTCTGCTCCACGGTTCCCGAGGTGTCGATCACGACATCCGCGATCGCCCGGCGGTCAGCATCCGACACCTGCGCGGCGATGCGCCTGCGCGCCTCGCCCTCCGTCATGCCGCGAAGGCTCACCATCCGCTGCACCCGGGACTCGGCTGGGGCATCGGCGACGACGATGAGGCTCCACGGGTCGTCCGCCCTGGCCTCGACGAGCAGGGGGACGTCGTAGACGACGACGGCAGAGGGATCCGACGCGAGCGCCGCGTCGAACCGGCGCTGCGACTCGGCCCGAACCGCAGGATGGACGATGGCGTTCAGGCGCGCCAGCGCCTCAGGATCGCCGAACACGACGGCTCCGAGCGCCGGGCGGTCGAGAGCCCCGGACGCATCGAGGACGTCGCGCCCGAACTCCTCGACGATCCGCTGCAGCACGGGCGAGCCGGGCGCCTGCACGTCACGGACGATCCGGTCCGCGTCCACGACGACGGCTCCGTGCTCCTCCAGGCGCCGGGCGATCGTGGACTTGCCGGAGGCGATGCCGCCGGTCAGCGCGATGAGAGGCATGGTCTCATCCTGGCATGCCCGCTCCACGCGACGGACCTCGCACGTCGGCACGACGGCGGGCGGTCTCGAGCCCGGCCGCGGATCCCGGATGCCGGCTGGAGGCAGGGTGCAGTCCGTCCCGGCATCCGCACGGGAGCGACGAGGACCTGAAGACGCGGAACGGGCCGCCGCCCGAAGGCGACGGCCCGTTCCGATGAGCGCTGCTTAAGCGTTGCCGCCCGAGAGCTTCTCGCGCAGAGCCGCGAGGGCCTCGTCATCGGCGAGCGTGCCCGCACCGGCGGACTCGCTGGAGAAGGTCTGACCCGCGGCGAAGTCGTCGCCAGCGGCGGCCTCGGCCTCGGCGGCCTTGGTGACCTGGGCCTTGTGAGCCTCCCAGCGCGCCTGAGCCGCTGCGTACTCCTGCTCCCAGGCCTCGCGCTGAGCGTCGAAGCCTTCCTTCCAGGCGCCGGTCTCGGGGTCGAAGCCCTCCGGGTACTTGTACTCGCCGTTCTCGTCGTACTCCGCGACCATGCCGTACAGGGCAGGGTCGAACTCGGTGCCGAACGGGTCGACCGACTCGTTGGCCTGCTTGAGCGAGAGCGAGATGCGGCGGCGCTCCAGGTCGATGTCGATGACCTTGACGAAGACCTCTTCGCCGACGGAGACGACCTGCTCGGCCAGCTCGACGTGCTTGCTGGAGAGCTCGGAGATGTGCACGAGGCCCTCGATGCCGTCCGCGACGCGGACGAAGGCGCCGAACGGGACGAGCTTGGTGACCTTGCCCGGTGCGATCTGGCCGATCGCGTGGGTGCGGGCGAAGACCTGCCACGGGTCCTCCTGCGTCGCCTTCAGCGACAGGGAGACGCGCTCGCGATCCAGGTCGACCTCGAGGATCTCGACGGTGACCTCCTGGCCCACCTCGACGACCTCGGAGGCGTGCTCGATGTGCTTCCAGGACAGCTCGGAGACGTGCACGAGGCCGTCCACGCCGCCCAGGTCGACGAACGCGCCGAAGTTGACGATCGAGGAGACGACGCCCTTGCGAACCTGACCCTTGTGCAGGTTGTTGAGGAACGTGGTGCGCGACTCGGACTGCGTCTGCTCGAGCAGCGCACGGCGGCTCAGGACGACGTTGTTGCGGTTCTTGTCGAGCTCGAGGATCTTCGCCTCGATCTCCTGGCCGAGGTACGGCGTGAGGTCGCGGACGCGGCGCAGCTCGATAAGCGAGGCCGGCAGGAAGCCGCGGAGGCCGATGTCGACGATGAGGCCACCCTTGACGACCTCGATGACGGTGCCGGTGACGACGCCGTCGTTCTCCTTGATCTTCTCGACGTCGCCCCAGGCGCGCTCGTACTGCGCACGCTTCTTGGAGAGGATCAGACGGCCTTCCTTGTCCTCCTTCTGGAGAACGAGGGCCTCGACCTCGTCGCCGACCTTGACGACCTCATTCGGGTCGACGTCGTGCTTGATGGAGAGCTCGCGCGAGGGGATGACGCCCTCGGTCTTGTAACCGACGTCCAGCAGAACCTCGTCGCGGTCGATCTTGACGATCGTGCCCTCGATGATGTCGCCGTCGTTGAAGAACTTCAGGGTCTTCTCGACCGCGGCCAGGAAGTCCTCGGCAGATCCGATGTCGTTGATCGCGACCTGCTTGGTGGCCGGGGCGGTCGTTGCGGTAGTCATGTAGTGGGTTGTCCTTGTTGAATGGAGACTCGGGCATCCGGCGCCGTGCGGACACGGTTCAACCGCCGGAAGCGGGTGGATTGTGGACTGCTCGTCACACAGGCATGCAGGAGCACGCCACGAGTGACACTTCAGATTACCAGAGAATCGCCCGGCGTGCGCCTGTGGATAACACCCGACGGCATCCCGCGGTTCGCGTTAGCGTGTGCGGGTGAGAAACTCGCGCCCTCTGACCGTACTGACCGCCGCCGTCGCCACGCTCGCCCTGCTCGCCGGCGGGATGCTGGGGTGCTCGCCGCAGCCCGAGCCGAGCCCGACGCCCACAGCGGCCTTCGCCTCGGAGGAGGAGGCCTTCGCTGCGGCGGAGGAGGTTTATCGGGCTTATACCCATGCCTTGAATGCCGAACGCGCAGGCGACACCTCGACGAACTCGCTTGACTATCTGACCGGCCTGGCTCTCGAAGACCACCTTGACAGCCAGGAGGAGCTGGACAGCAACGGAATCAGGGTCATTGGGAACACATCGGTCGCTTCTTTCGCGCCGATCGATTCTGAGCTGGATTCAGTTCCATACTCCCTTACGGGCATGGTGTGCATCGACATCAGCGGAACAAGCGTGATTGACGAACACGACGAAGACGTCACGCCCCTTTCGCGCGCCAGGACCGCCATGCTGGAAGTCGGTTTCACGGGGTCGGCAGCCCAGTTACTCATCTCAACGTCAGATCTGGCAGAGACATCGTGTTAGCGGGTGTCGCGGTACAGGTATTGATCGTCGCAGCGCTGACAGTCCCAGCCGCGGCTGGATGTAGTCAGCTCGATGTTCTAACGGGCGCGTGCGGATCCAACGACGGCACCTCCATCATCATCGACGGCACGCAGACGACTCCCGGCTCCCCCGGCACGTCATCCCCCGGCACCTCCGGGCCGGATCTCGACCAGTGGGGCGATCCGGTGCAGGATCCGTTCGGCCAGCCACGGAACGACTTCGACCAGGACGCCTGCATGGCCAGCTGGGAGGCGCACATCGCCTGCTTCCTCACCGAGGAGGTGGAGGACGACGAGAAGGAGGACGACTCCCCCGCGATCCCTGCCGTCACGATCGACGATCTCGTCCGCTTCATCCCCGCGGGGACCGCGCTCGCCGGCGAGCCGGAGAACGTCGGCGTGGCCGGCCTGCCGACGAACTTCGTCGCCGCGGCATCCGCGCACAGCGAGAACGGGACGCTGTTCGGCTACCCGATAGCCGTGCGCTTCACCCCCGTCGGCTACGACTTCGACTTCGGCGACGGTTCGACCGCATCGTCCCCCGAGACGGGACGCGGCTGGGAAGAGCTGGGGCAGGCGCAGTTCACGCCGACCCCTACGAGTCACACTTACTCGGAGCGCGGGGAGTACACCGCGAGCGTCGATGTGCGGTACACCGCGGAGGTCGACCTGGGCATCGGCTGGTTCCCGGTCTCCGGCGAGCTGACCGCGGCGGGAGCCGACCAGCAGATCCGCATCTTCGAAGCGCGCACAGCGCTGGTCGCCTATACGTGCGAGCAGGCACCGGCCTCTCCTGGCTGCTGATGCGCAGTGCATTTTTTTAGAGAATTTCTTCCATAAAATACGCGTTTCAGCCTTTTCATATTCGAATATCTGTGCCAAAATGAGATATGGCCATCTTCCAGAACGATCGAACGCAGCGCGCAGAAGCCCTGCGCGACGACTGGGAGCGCGTGAACGCCGAGATCGCCGCCCTCGAGGCCGAGCGCGCGGCATTGCTCGCCGAACGCCTCGATCTGCTTCTGGAGGAGGATCCGTTCGGATCCGTCCATCATGACGTCGCGGTGCGATCGCTGTCCGCCGAATACGCCGCCTCCGCGCACCTTTCCCACGGCGTGGTCGAGGGCGCCCTCTTCCGGTCGCACACGCTCGTCAAGAGGTATCCGCGCACCTGGCGCGCCCTGGCGGACGGGGCGATCACACCTCGCCACGCGGAGATGGTCGTGCAGGGCGCCTCCTCCTTGATCGAAGCGACCGAGGAGCAGCGCGCCGAGTACGAGGCTCGCGCTCTCGACGTGGCCTTGGCGGATTCACCTGGACGCACGCTCGCCGCGGCGAAGATGATCGCGGCCGCGATCGCCCCTGCGTCCGTCGCCGAACGGCACCGAGCGGCCCGCGAGCTCCGCGGCGCCAGGGTTCAGTCGCTCGACGACGGCATGGGCCATCTGGGCATCACGGCGTCGGAGCTCTTGACCAGGGCCTGCTTCGATCGCGCCACGCAGATGGCCAAGCAGGTCATCTCGCAGCGTCCCGGCGGCGGTTCGCCGAGCGACGAGGCCGACACCCGGACCCTCGACCAGATCCGATCCGACATCATGATCGAGCTGCTGCTCGCCGCGGATGCCGGCGCCGTGGCCGGCACGCCCGCCGAGGCGATCACGGCGACCGTCCAGGTCACGATCGCCGCCTCGACGCTGGTGGGCGATGACGATCTGATGGCCGAGCTCGACGGGTTCGGCCCCGCGCTCCCCGAGGATGTCCGCACCCTTGCCGGGCACGCCTCCTCCTGGAGTCGTCTCTTCCTCTCCCCCGGCGGCATGCCCTCCGCGACCGATTCGTACACCCCGACCGCCGCGATGAAGCGCCTCCTCCGTGCGAGGGACCAGCGATGCCGCTTCCCGGGATGCCGAAGAGCGGCCGCCCGGTGCGAGATCGATCACAACCACGATCACGCCAAGGGCGGCAGGACCGAGATCGGCAATCTGTCCTGCTTCTGCACGGGGCATCACACCCTCAAGCATCCTGATCTGCTCGATCGGCACCGGTGGTCGGCCAGGCATCTCCCCGGTGGCGTGATCGCGTGGATCAGCCCCGAAGGGAGCACCTACATCGACGAACCGCCCCGACGTGTGGCGTTCGTCTGATCCATGGCGTTCGCCAGACGCATGGCGTTCGCCTGGCGCGTGACAGCCGCAACGCGCACGAGGCCAGACCAGCACGCACGACGACGACGTGCGCTCATGTCGCTGTGCCATGCTGAACGCATGAGCGACCGGCTGATGCTTCTTGACACCGCCTCCCTCTACTTCCGCGCCTTCTACGGCGTGCCCGACAAGGTCACCGCGTCCGACGGCTCCCCGATCAATGCGGCCCGAGGGCTCCTCGACATGATCGCCAAGCTCGTCACGACCTACCGCCCGACGCACCTCGTCGCCTGCTGGGACGACGACTGGCGACCGCAATGGCGGGTCGACCTCATCCCCGGCTACAAGGCCCACCGCGTCGTCGAGGTCGTCCCCGACGGCGCGGACGTCGAAGAGGTGCCGGATCCCCTCGAAGCCCAGATCCCGCTCATCCGCGCGGAGCTCGCCGCCCTCGGCATCCCCGTCGTCGGCGTCGCCGAGCATGAGGCCGACGACGTCATCGGAACCCTCGCCACCCGCGCGACGATGCCCGTCGACATCGTGACCGGCGACCGCGACCTCTTCCAGCTCGTCGATGACGCCCGTGACGTGCGCGTGATCTACACGGCGAGGGGCATGAGCAACCTCGAGGTCGTCACGGATGCCGTCGTCGTCGCCAAGTACGGCGTCCTCCCCCAGCAGTACGCCGACTTCGCCACGATGCGCGGCGACGCGTCAGACGGGCTCCCCGGCGTCGCCGGCGTCGGTGAGAAGACCGCCGCAACCCTGCTCAAGGAGCACGGCGACCTCGCCGGCATACGCACGGCCGCCACCGGCGGCACCGGGATGTCCGCGGGAGTCGCCGCGAGGATCACGGCCGCGGCGGCCTACCTCGATGTCGCGCCGACCGTCGTGCGGGTCGCCACCGATCTCGACATCCGACCCCCGGCGTCCCCGCTGCGCACGCTCGGTTCCGACGAGACCGATGCCGCCGTCGCGCTGGCCGAACGATGGAACCTCGGCACCTCGATGGCGCGCGCGCTCGCGGCCCTCCCCTCCTGAGAGCGGTTCCCCCTCAGCGGGGTCGCCGGGCCACGACCATGGCCGAGACGAGAGCGGACGTGTAGACGACGATCATTCCGGCGACCACCGTCAACGGAACCTGCCAGCCGCCGCTCGCCTCGTTCAACGCGCCCAAGACGGGCGCGCCCGAGGCTGCGAGCAGATAGCCGGCCCCTTGGACGAGAGCGGACATCGTCGCCGCCTCGGCGTCGGAGCGCGAGCTGCGCACCAGCGCGGTGAAGACGATCACGAAGCCGGCCGAATGCCCGATCGCGCCGAAGGCGGACCACAGCCATGCCAGCTCCGGCGCGAAGAGAAGGCCGAGCGCCATCAGCATCCAGCACGCGCCCATCGTGACGGCGGACGGGACGGCTCCGAGGAACCGGAGCAGCACGGGCGCGATCAGCGCCCCTGCGATCGCCGCGCCCTGGAAGACCGACGACATCGCGCCGGCGGCCGACGCCGTCGCCCCGATGCGGTCGATCAGCATCGTCGGCAGCCAGGTGGACAGCCCGTAGTACATCGCCGACTGCAGCCCGAACGAGCAGAGCAGAAGCCAGACGATCGGGCGTCTCACGATCGCGCCGACACGATCGTCCACGATCACCGGCAACGGCCCTGTCGTATCGGAGATGATCTCCCTGCCGCCCGCGGGGTGCCGCACCGGCTCGCCGGAGCCGCGCTCCGCCGAGCCCCACGAGCGCGAGCGCACGATGTGCGCGACCCACAGGATGAGGCCGAGCCCCGTGAACGACGACCACAGCAGCAGCGCCGGCGACCAGCCGAGCCCCTCGGCCAGCGGAGCCGTCACCGACGCGGTCGCCAACGAGCCCGCGTTGAGCGTCGCGGTGTACAGCGCCGTACCGAGCGCCGCACGTTCCGGGGGCAGGTCCCTCCGGATGATCACGGGGATCACGACGTTGCCGATCGTGATCCCCGCCCCGATGATGAGCATTCCGGTGAGCATCGCCCCGTAACCGGGCAGCGCGCGCACCAGAGTCCCTATCAGGACACCGGACAGCGAGGCGAGCAGCGCCAGCTCCGCCCCGGCCCTGCGGATCACGAGGGCGGCCACCGGCGTGATCGCCCCGAACATCAGCACGGGGGCCGTGGTCAGCAGCCCCGCCGCCGCCGACCCGATCCCGAGATCGGTGATGATCTCGGGGAGCACCGGCGTCACCGCGATGACCGGGCCGCGCAGGCTCAAGGCGGCGACGAGCACGCCGATCACGACGAGCCATGGCACGGCCCCGGCCGTCCGCCGGCTCACTCCGCCCACGCGAGCAGCCGCTCGGCACCCCAGGTGGTCACGACCCGCTCGGCCGGCACGCCCGCATGCTCCGCACGCTCCGCACGCTCCGCACCGTGATCGAGGAGGGACAGCTGCCCCGGCGCGTGCGCGTCGGAGTCCAGCGCGAACAGGCATTCCTCGGCCAGCGCGATCGCGATCAGCTCGTCGGGAGGATCCTGTCGTTCGGGGCGGGCGTTGATCTCCACCGCGACGCCGTTCTCGGCGCAGGCTGCGAAGACCGCTCCCGCGTCGAAGACGGATGCCGGACGCGTCCCGCGCTCGCCCTGCACCAGCCTTCCCGTGCAGTGTCCGAGCACGTTCACCCGCCCGGACTCCACCGCGCGGACCATGCGCGCGGTCATCGGCGCGGCCTCCATGCGCAGCGCGGAATGCACGGATGCCACAACGATGTCGAGCTCGTCGAGCAGAACATCCTCCTGATCGAGCGCGCCGTCCTCGAGGATGTCGACCTCGATGCCCGCGAGGACCCTGAGCCCGTCCCCTGAGGCGGTCCGCGCCAGCGGGATCTGCTCCCTCAGCCGTTCAGCGCTCAGGCCGCGGGCGACCCGCAGCCGCGGGGAATGGTCGGTGATGGCCAGATACTCGTGCCCGAGCGCCCGCGCGGCATCCGCCATCGCCGTGATGGACGTGGCGCCGTCCGACCAGTCGGTATGCGCGTGCAGGTCGCCGCGGAGGCGCCCGCGGAGCGCCGAGACGCGTTCCGGTTCGACCTCCCCGCGCAGCTCGATGAGATAGCCGGGCACCTCGCCCGCCTGAGCCTGGCGGATCACCGCGAACGTCGAGTCCCCGATGCCCTTGGCCGCGCGCAGGCGAGAGGGGTCCGCACGCACGGCGTCCGAAAGCGCCTGATACGTCTCCGCAGCCTGCCGGAACGCCTTGGCGCGGTAGCGGGAGGCGCGCTCGCGCTCGAGCAGCGAGGCGATCTCGAGAAGGGCCGCGACCGGATCCATGGCGGCCTCAGGCGCTGGCGAGCTCTCGCGAGACGGCGACCCATTCGTCGAGCTTCGCCAGCGCGCGTCCGTCGTCCACCGCGGCCGACGCCCTGTCCAGACCGGCGCGCAGCCGCTCGAGGATCGGGATCTGCGCCCGCGTCGCGTCCTGCGAGAGCTCGAAGGCGACGATGCCGGCCGCGGCGTTGAGCAGCACGATGTCGCGCACCGCCCCCTGTTCCCCTGCCAGCGTGCGCCGAAGCACCTGCGCATTGTGCTCCGGCGATCCGCCGATGAGATCGGCGAGCTCCGCGAGCGGGATGCCGAGATCCCGGGGATCCAGATCGTGCTCGTGGACGTCGCCCCGCGACACCTCCCAGATGCGGCTGTGCCCGGTCGTGGTGAGCTCGTCGAGCCCGTCGTCGCCGCGGAACACCAGCGCGGTCGCACCACGGGTGCGGAACACCCCGGTGATCAGCGGGATCAGCTCCGGGCGTGCGACCCCGACGGCGTTGGCCTCGGCGCGTGCGGGGTTGCACAGCGGGCCGAGCATGTTGAAGACCGTGGGGACACCGAGCTGGGAGCGGACGGCGCCCGCGTGCCGGAAGCCGGGGTGGAACGCCGCGGCCCAGGCGAAGGTGATCCCGGTGCGGTCGAGGACGGCGGCCACGGCGCCCGGATCGAGCGAGAGCTCGAGTCCCAGCGCGCCGAGGACGTCCGAGGAGCCGGAAGCCGAGCTGGCTGCCCTGTTGCCGTGCTTGACCACGGGGATCCCCGTCGCGCCGATGACGATCGCCGCGGTCGTCGAGACGTTGACCGTGCCCACCCTGTCGCCGCCGGTGCCGACGATGTCCAGCACGTCCGGCGAGACGGGAAGGGGGACGGCGGCCTCCAGGATCGCGTCGCGGAAGCCGACGACCTCGTCGATGGTCTCGCCCTTCGCGCGGAGCGCGATGAGGAAGCCGGCGAGCTGCGCCTCGGTCACCTCCCCCTTCATGACCTGACGCATCGCCCAGGTGGACTCCCAGACGCTCAGATCCCGTCGCTCCAGCAGCGTCGTGAGCACATCGGACCAGGTCAGGGATTCAGCCATGTGTGCGATCCTATCGGCGCGCCGAATTCGTCCGGATGCATCCGTCCGCTCTCCCGTCCGGCGTTTCCCGCGAATTCACCGTGTATTCGCAGTTGTTTCTTAGGTTCCCCTAAGTGCTGGCACGGTGAAACGGCCGCCGCCGGTGCAAGAATCACCCTCGCCGATCGGCCATAATGGAAGGGTGACGACCTCAGCGACGTATGCCCCGGCTGCCCGAACGATCAAGCGGCCCAATCCGGTAGCTGTCGGCACCATCGTGTGGCTCGGCAGCGAGGTGATGTTCTTCGCAGGACTCTTCGCGATCTACTTCACCCTCCGCAGCACCTCCGGCGAGCTGTGGGACGAGCGGACGGCGCTGCTGAACGTCCCGTTCGCGGCCGTGAACACCGCGATCCTGGTGCTGTCCTCCGTGACCTGCCAGATGGGCGTGTTCGCCGCGGAGGACCTGCAGCCCTACCGCCTCCCCAAGGGCCAGCTGAACGTCGCGGGTCGTCGGCGCCTGTTCGGCTGGGGCATGGTCGAGTGGTTCTGGCTCACCTTCGCCCTCGGGGCGGTCTTCGTGTCCGGCCAGGTGTGGGAGTACGCCCAGCTCGTGGCCGAGGGCATGCCGATCAACGCGGACTCGTACGCCTCGGCCTTCTACCTGACCACGGGCTTCCACGCCCTCCACGTGACCGGCGGCCTCATCGCCTTCCTGCTCGTCATGGGTCGCGCGTTCGCCGTCAAGAACTTCACCCACAAGGAGGCGACATCCTCGATCGTCGTCTCCTACTACTGGCACTTCGTCGATGTCGTCTGGATCGTGCTGTTCCTCGTCATCTACTTCCTGAAATAAGAGCGGAGCTGATCCCCGAGATGGCACGAGAGAAGAAGCGCCGTTCGAACGGCCGCCGCAGCCCCTTCGCGGCTGTGGCCCTCATCGGAGCAGGGCTCCTCATCAGCGGAGGCGTGTACGCCGGCGCGTCGGCGGCGTTCGCCTCCGGCGACACGCAGACCGTCGCGTCGTCGAACCTCACGGTCGACGACGGCGAGAAGCTGTTCTCCGCGAACTGCGCGACCTGCCACGGCCTCGACCTGCAGGGCACGGACAACGGTCCGAGCCTGATCGGCGTCGGCGAGCTCGCCACCGAGTTCCAGCTGTCGACCGGACGCATGCCGCTGCAGATGCAGGGCCCCCAGGCTCCGCAGAAGCCTGTCCAGTTCACCGAGGACCAGATCCAGGCGATCTCCTCCTACGTGCAGTCCGTCGCCCCCGGTCCGACGTACCCGGACTCCTGGATCACCGACGGCGAGGCGAATCCCACGAACGCCGACGACGAGGGCGCCGATGTCGCGCACGGCGCAGAGCTGTTCCGCGTCAACTGCGCGATGTGCCACAACGTCGCAGCCGCGGGCGGCGCGCTCACCGAGGGCAAGTACGCTCCGGCGCTGACGTCGACGAGCGCGCTGCACATCTACGCGGCCATGGTCACCGGCCCGCAGAACATGCCGGTCTTCGGCAACATGAACCTCTCCGACGAGGACAAGCGCGACATCATCGCCGCGCTCGTCTTCCAGCAGGACGCAGTGCAGGTGGGCGGCGCATCGCTCGGCTCGCTGGGCCCGGTCTCGGAGGGCCTGTTCATCTGGATCTTCGGCATCGGCGCGCTCGTCGCGATCACCGTGTGGATCACGGCGAAGTCCAACTGACGCATATTCATCGAAGAGGAACGTACGAGGAGCACCATGGCACACGACGACGACTCGCAGGCTCTCGACAGGGCCTACCAGCCCTCTCCTGGGCTGGGTGTCGCAGTCAGCGACCCCGTGCAGAACCCGGGGCTGCCGCCGCACCGCGAGCGGATGACGGACAAGGACCCCGCTGCGGAGAAGCGCGCGGTCCGCACCGTCTACACGCTGTTCTACCTGTCGCTGGCCGGTTCGATCTGGGCCGTCGCCGCGTACATGCTGTTCCCGATCGAAGACCAGTCGCTGCTCTCGATCCGCTACAACAACCTCTTCATCGGCCTGGGCATCGCCCTCGCCCTGCTCTCGCTCGGCCTCGGCGCGATCCACTGGTCGAAGGCGCTCATGAGCGACAAGGAGCACGTCGAGCTGCGCCATCCGACGCGCGGGCGCGACTCCACACGAGAGGCGGCGATCAAGGCCTTCTCGGACGCCAACGAGGAGTCCGGCTTCGGACGCCGCACGATGATCCGCAACTCGCTGTTCGCCGCGATCGTCGCCTCGATCATTCCCGGCGTCACCCTCTTCCGCGGCCTCGCCCCGCACAGCACGCCCGACGACCCGACGGCCGGCGACCCGGTCGCCCTGCTCAAGCACACCATGTGGTCCAAGGGCCAGCGTCTCGTCCGCGACCCCGACGGCACGCCGATCCGCGCTGCTGACGTCACTCTCGGCTCCGCATTCCATGTCATCCCCGAGGATCTCGCGACCCTGTCGCACCACGACGGCTACCTCGAGGAGAAGGCCAAGGCCATCGTGCTGATGATGCGCCTGCGCCCCGAGCAGCTCATCGAGGCGGAGGACCGCAAGGACTGGTCGTACGACGGCATCGTCGCCTACTCGAAGGTCTGCACGCACGTCGGCTGCCCCGTCGCCCTGTATGAGCAGCAGACGCACCACCTGCTCTGCCCCTGCCACCAGTCGCAGTTCGACGTCACCGACCACGCCAAGGTCATCTTCGGGCCGGCCGCGCGTCCGCTGCCGCAGCTGCCGATCATGGTCGACGAAGAGGGCTACCTCGTCGCGCAGAGCGATTTCCAAGAACCCGTCGGCCCGAGCTTCTGGGAGCGCCATTGAGCACCGCAACGCTGTCCAAAGAGGACAACAAGGACACCAAGGCGCCGCTGGGCGGACGCTTCGTCGGCGCGGCCTCGAACTACATCGACGAGCGCACCAGCCTCTCCGGCTTCGTCAAGGAGCTGGGCCGCAAGATCTTCCCCGACCACTGGTCGTTCATGCTCGGTGAGATCGCGCTGTGGAGCTTCGTCGTCGTGTTCCTCTCCGGGACCTTCCTGACGTTCTTCTTCCAGGCGTCCATGGTGGAGACGCACTACACCGGCGCCTATGCCCCGATGCGGGGGATCGAGATGTCGGCGGCCCTCGAGTCGTCGCTGCACATCTCCTTCGACCTTCGCGGCGGTCTGCTGGTCCGCCAGATCCACCACTGGGCCGCGCTGGTCTTCGTCGCCGGCATCGGCGTGCACATGCTGCGCGTCTTCTTCACCGGCGCCTTCCGCAAGCCGCGCGAGCTCAACTGGGTGATCGGCTTCGTGCTGTTCGTCCTCGCCATGGCCGAGGGCTTCACCGGCTACTCCCTTCCGGACGACCTGCTCTCCGGCAACGGCCTGCGCATCATCGACGGCATGATCAAGGGAATCCCCCTGATCGGCACCTGGACCTCCTTCATCCTCTTCGGAGGCGAGTTCCCCGGCACCGACATCGTGGGCCGCCTGTACACCCTGCACATCCTGCTGCTGCCGCTGCTGGTCATCGCCCTGATCGTGGTGCACCTCATGCTCATGGTCATCAACAAGCACACCCAGTTCGCCGGCCCCGGTCGCTCGAACGAAAACGTCGTCGGCTACCCGATGATGCCGGTGTACATGTCGAAGATGGGCGGCTACCTGTTCATCGTGTTCGGCACGATCGTGCTGATCGCGACCTTCTTCCAGATCAACCCGATCTGGAACTACGGCCCCTACGACCCCTCCCCGGTGTCCGCCGGCACGCAGCCGGACTGGTACATCGGATTCGCGGACGGCGCGCTGCGCCTGGCGCCCTCGAACCTCGACATCGTCTTCCTCGACCGCACCTGGTCGTTCGGGATCCTGATCCCCGTCGCGGTTCTCGGACTGTTCATCGTCGCCGTCGCGGTCTACCCGTTCATCGAGGCCTGGGTCACCGGTGACAAGCGCGAGCACCACATCGCCCAGCGCCCGCGCAACGCGGCGACCCGCACCGCGATCGGCGTGGCCGGCGTGATCTTCTACGCGGTGCTGTGGGCCGCGGCATCCTCCGACCTCATCGCGACGCACTTCATGCTCACGATGGAGGGCGTCATCCACACGCTGCAGGCGCTGCTGTTCGTCGGTCCGGTGCTCGGCTACTTCATCACGAAGCGCATCGCGATCGCGCTGCAGAAGAAGGACCGCGAGATCGTGCTGCACGGTTACGAGTCGGGCCGCATCGTCCGCCTCCCCGGCGGGGAGTTCATCGAGGTGCACCAGCCGGTCGATGTCTACGACCGCTGGAAGCTCATCGACGTCGACGGCTACGAGCCGCTCGTCGTGCGCCCGAACGCCAAGGGCCGGATCCCGTGGACGGAGAACCTCCGGTCCTCGATCTCCCGCTGGTTCTTCGAAGACCGTCTCACGCCGTTGACGCAGACCGAGATCGAGGCCGCCGATGCCCACCAGCATCATGTGACGGCTCACAACGAGGAGACTGAGGCCGAGGAGATCCAGGGCGCCCACGAGCGCGCAGGCGCTCCGGATGCGCCGCTGGTCGCCTCGGAGACGCACGTCGACGAGACCGCGAACACGCCGAGCACCGTCATCGCCACGGAGCCCGTCGACAAGACGAAGAAGAAGCAGGAGGACGGCGAGTAAGATCCGCCGCCCGAGGCCCCGTCGCGTTTCCTGCGCGACGGGGCCTTCTTCGTTAGGTTTGGTGTCATGCCCTCCGCTGTGCGCCTGATCCGCTCCCCCGCACTCGCCGACGCACCGTACGCCTATGCCGCGACCGCGCCAGCGGGGGCGCGACTGATCTTCCTCGCCGGATCCTGTCCACTCGCCTCCGATGGCGCCGTCGTCGCACCCGGCGACTACGGAAAGCAGGCCGAATGGTGCATAGAGAACATGCGCACCGCGCTGTCCGTCGCCGGAGCCGATCTCTCGGACGTGATCAGCACGCGCGTGCTGGTGGCGTCATCGGCGCGCGCCGATCTCGTCACCGCCTGGAACGTGGTGGCCGGAGCTTTCGGGAGCCACGACGCTCCCAGCACGCTCCTGGGAGTCACGGTGCTCGGCTATCCTGACCAGCTGGTGGAGATCGAGGCCGTGGCAGCAGTGCTGGATGTGTGAACCCGCGCCGTTCCCGTGGCTGGAATCATTCGATATCCGACCGCTCCGGAACGGAGGCGACAGGGCCTGCTCACTAGGCTGAGAGCATGATCGACCGCGCAGACTACTTCGCCGCCAAGCTCGCCTACGAGACGGACGCCAGCGACCTCTACGCGCGGCAGAGGGCCGGCGAAGACGTCACGATCGTCGACGTCCGCTCCGATGAGGCATGGGCGCAGGGACGCGTCGCCGGCGCGATCCATATGCACTACAGCGAGATCGCCGCTCGCGCACCGCAGGAGATCCCTGCCGGCACCGAGGTGGTCGTGTACTGCTGGAGCCCCGGCTGCAACGCGGGCGCCAAAGGCGCTCTCGAGTTCGCGAAGCTCGGTTACGACGTCCGCGAGATGATCGGCGGGTTCGAGTACTGGGCGCGGGAGGGATATCCGGTCGAGGATGCCGACGGCATCCACCGCCGTCCCGTCGACCCGACCACGGGCGTTCCGCGGATCCGCACCCGCGCCTGAGACGAGGAAAGGGCCCCGGAATGATCCGGGGCCCTTTCCTCGTGGAGCTCTCGTCAGCGGGCGAAGTTGCCGCGGTAGTACTCGTACACCCAGCCGACGATCGCGACGACGAAGATCGCCAGTCCGATCGGCAGCAGGAAGTGCCCGACGGCGAGACCGATCACGAAGATCGCGGCTGAGCCCGCGAGCACGATCGGCCACCAGGACCACGGGCTGAACTCGCCGAGCTCGGGGTCGCCGTCGTCGATGTCGCTGGTGAGGATGTCCTCCGGCAGCTCACCCCCCTGGGAGTGGTGCGTGCGGCCGAGATACCAGGCCACCATCGCGCCCATGAACGTCGAGAACACCAGTGTCACCGTGCCGACCCACTCGATCGCGAGGATCAGCGGACGGTCCTGGTGCGCCAGGATGTTCCAGCCGGTGTACACCACGGCCATCAGGCCGAAGAAGGCGGTCAGCACCCACCAGAGGATGATGTTGTCGCGCATGTTACTTGGCCTCTCCGTTCGCGCCGATCAGGACGGGCTCGGGAGCCGCGACCGGATGCTCTGCGGCTTCCGGATGGTTCAGATCGAACGCAGGGCGCTCGCTGCGGATCCGCGGGATCGACGTGAAGTTGTGACGCGGCGGCGGGCAGCTGGTCGCCCACTCGAGCGATGCACCGTAGCCCCACGGGTCGTTCACGGTCACCTTCGGCGCCTTGCGCGAGGTGATCCACACGTTCAGGAAGAACGGCAGCATCGAGGCGCCGAGGATGATCGCGCCGATCGTGGAGACCTGGTTCTGCCAGGTCCAGCCGTCGGCCGCCGAATAGTCCGCATAGCGGCGCACCATGCCGTCCACACCCAGCCAGTGCTGGATGAGGAACGTCATGTGGAAGCCGATGAACAGCATCCAGAAGTGCACGTAGCCGAGGCGCTCGTTGAGCATCCGGCCCGTCCACTTCGGCCACCAGAAGTAGAAGCCCGCGAACATCGCGAACACGACCGTCCCGAAGACGACGTAGTGGAAGTGCGCCACGACGAAGTACGAGTCGCTGAGGTGGAAGTCCAGCGGCGGCGCCGCGAGAATGACGCCGGTCAGACCGCCGAAGACGAACGACACCAGGAAGCCGAGCGCGAAGACCATGGGCGTCTCGAACGTCACGGAGCCTCGCCAGAGCGTTCCGATCCAGTTGAAGATCTTCACGCCCGTCGGCACCGCGATGAGCATCGTCATGAGCGCGAAGAACGGCAGCAGCACGGATCCGGTGACGTACATGTGGTGCGCCCACACCGCCACGGAGAGGGCGGCGATCGCGATCGTCGCGTAGATGAGGGTCTTGTAGCCGAAGATCGGCTTACGGCTGAACACCGGGAAGATCTCCGACACGATGCCGAAGAACGGCAGCGCGATGATGTAGACCTCTGGATGGCCGAAGAACCAGAACAGGTGCTGCCAGAGGAGCACGCCGCCGTTGGCCGGGTCGTAGATGTGCGCGCCGAGCACGCGGTCGGCGCCGGCGGCGAAGATCGCCGCTGCCAGCACGGGGAAGGCCATCAGGATCAGGAGGCTCGTGATGAGGGTGTTCCACGAGAAGATCGGCATGCGCCACATGGTCATGCCCGGGGCGCGCATCGTGATGATCGTGGTGATGAAGTTCACGGCGCCGAGGATGGTTCCGAAACCGGAGATGCCGAGTCCGAGCATCCACAGGTTCCCACCGGCGCCCGGCGAGAACGACGCGTTCGCGAGCGGCTGATAGGCAAACCAGCCGAACGACGCGGCGCCCTGCGGGGTGAGGAAGCCCGCGACCGCGATCGTCGATCCGAACAGGAACAGCCAGAAGGCGAAGGCGTTCAGACGCGGGAAGGCGACGTCGGGGGCGCCGATCTGCAGCGGCAGGATCGCATTCGCGAAACCCGCGAACAGCGGAGTCGCGAACATCAGCAGCATGATCGTGCCGTGCATCGTGAACAGCTGGTTGTACTGCTCCTTGGTCGGGATGATCTGCATCCCCGGCGCGAAGAGCTCGGCGCGGATGATCAGCGCCATCACACCGCCGAGGAGGAAGAACAGCACCGAGGCGATCAGGTACATGTACCCGATCGTCTTGTGGTCAGTGGAGGTGATCCACTTGACGATGATGTTGCCCTTCTGCTCGACGCGCGAGGAGCTCATCAGAGCGGCCTGACGTGCGGGCAGTGCGGTGGGGCGCTGCCCGCCTGCTTCACCGGATGCGGAGGTGGTGGACATGAGGATTACTCTCCCTCTTCCTCGGAGTCCGTCTCGGACGCGCCATCGGTGCCCGGGAGGTTCGACAGGCGGTCGTAGGCGTCGGCGATGTCGCCGGTGTCGCCCTTCTCGCGCAGCTCTTCGACATAGGCGTCGTACTCGTCCTGCTCGACGACCTTGACGTTGAACAGCATCATCGAGTGGTACTCGCCGCAGAGCTCGGCGCACTTGCCCTCGTACTCGCCGACACGCGTCGGGATGAAGGACCAGGTGTTGTCCTTCCCGGTGTACATGTCCTTCTTGTAGAGGAAGTCGATGATCCAGAAGGAGTGGATGACATCGCGCGACTGGAGGTGGATCGTGACCTCCTGGCCGACCGGCAGCACCAGCGTGGGCAGCTGCTCCTGGTCGATGTCGCCCTCGGCGTCGGGCTGACCCTGGATGCCCATGGTCCACACGGCGTCGGACAGGTCGTCGTCCTCGCCCGCGTACATGAAGTCCCAGGACCACTGCTTGCCGATCGCGGTGATCTCGACGTCGGGGTTCTCCCACTGCGTCTCGATCTCGGCCTGGTCGCGAGCCGTGAAGAAGAACATGCCCAGCACGAGGATCAGCGGCACGATCGTGTAGAAGATCTCGATCGGCATGTTGTACCGCATCTGCACCGGCAGACCGGTCTGGCCCTTGCGGCGGCGGTAGGCGATCGCGGCCCAGGCCATCAGGCCCCAGGTGATCACGCCGACGGCGAGGAGGACGACCCAGGAGCTGACCCAGAGGCCCGAGACCCGCTCGGTCTGATTGGTGGCGGCGGTGCCGTCTTCGAAGCCGGGGAGGAAGCCGTGGAGTTCCGTCTGGGAACATCCCGCGAGGGCCACGGCTGCCGCGATTCCCAGAGGAATGGCGGCCCAACGAAGGCGGCGTTTCGAGGGCACGATGCACCTTTCAGATTGCGGACAGGGCACACCCCAGTCTAGGGCAACCTCACACCCGATTCACGCCAACCACGCAGGTTGGCGAGCGCCTACAGGTCAGTGGAAGCTGTCGCCGCAGGCGCAGCTCCCGGCCGCGTTCGGGTTGTCGATCGTGAAGCCCTGCTCCGAGATCGTGTCCTTGAAATCGATCGAGGCGCCGTCGAGATACGGGATGCTCATGTTGTCCACGATGACCTCGACGCCGTCGAAGTCGACGGTCTCATCGCCGTCCAGGTAGCGCTCGTCGAAGTAGAGCTGGTAGATGAGCCCGGAGCATCCGCCGGGCTGCACGGCCACGCGCAGACGCAGGTCGTCGCGCCCCTCCTGCTCGAGCAGGTTCTTGACCTTGGTCGCCGCCGCGTCGGTCAGCGTGACGCCGTGGGCGGTCGCGGTCTCGGTGATCAGTGTGGTGTCGCTCATCTCACTCCTTGGGACGGGCCGTGCACGCACGGCGATACCGGAATTCTACCGCCGTGCGCGCCATCCGGGCGTGTCAGACGCGGATCCGGTTCATCCGCGTCAGCAGCAGGGCCTCCGTGCGCACGGCGTTGCGGAAGGTGTCCAGGTGCAGCGACTCGTTCGGGCTGTGCGCGCGCGAGTGCGGGTCCTCGACGCCGGTGACGAGGATCTGCGCGCCGGGGAACTCCCGCACGAGGTCCGCGATGAACGGGATCGAGCCGCCGACGCCGAGATCGGCCGGCGACTTCCCGTATCCGTCCTGCATCGCGCCGCGCGCCAGCTCGACCGCCCACCCGCTCGTGTCGACGAGGAACCCGTCCCCGAGGTCGACGTCGGAGAACGTCAGCTCGGCGCCGAACGGAGCGTGCGCGCGGAGATGGCGCTCCAATGCGGCATAGGCGTCGGCGCCGCTCTGGCCCGGCGCCACCCTCGCGCTGACGACGACGGAGATCTCCGGCGAGAGCGTGTTGGACGCGGCGTCGACGCTCGTCGCGTCGATCCCGATCACGGTGACGGCCGGCTTGTTCCAGATCCGGCTGAGGATGGCGTCTCGCCCGATGGGCGACACGCCGTCCGGGAGCCCGGCCTCGTCGCGGAGGGTCTCCTCCGAGTACGGCGGCGTCTCCGCCTCCCGCTGCTGCAGACCCGCCACGGCCACCGCGCCCTCCTCGTCCCAGAGCGTGCCGAGCAGACGGATCGTGGCGAGCATCGCATCGGGCACCGCTCCCCCGAACATCCCGGAGTGCGAGGCGTGCTCCAGGGTGCGCACGGTGAGGGTGAAGCGCGCGTTCCCCCGCAGGGAGACGGTGAGCCCGGGCGTCGTGGAGTCCCAGTTGCCCGAGTCCGCGACGACGATGGCGTCCGCCCGCAGCGCCTCCCTGTTGTCGCTGAGGAACTGCGCGAAGGAACGGGAGCCGTACTCCTCCTCCCCTTCGATGAACAGCGCGATGCCGAGATCCAGGTCCTCGCCCAGCGCATCCGCGACGGCGCGGATCGAGGCGATATGAGTCATGACGCCCGCCTTGTCGTCGGCCGCGCCACGGCCGTAGAGCCGCCCCTCGCGGACGGTCGGCTCGAAGGGCGGCGTCTCCCACAGGGCGTCGTCGCCGGGAGGCTGCACATCGTGATGCGCGTAGAGCAGGATCGTCGGACGTCCGTTCCGGGGAGCCCTCGTCGCGAGGATCGCCGGCTGGCCGACCTCCTCCGTGCCGGGGATCGCCGCTCGCAGCACCTTCACCTCGTCGAACACGCCGGTGTCGCCGGCCAGGGCGGCGATCGTCTCGGCGCTGTGCTCCAGCCTGGTCTGATCGAACGAGGGCCAGGCGATGCCTGGAATTCGGACTAGATCGCCCAGATCGCCCAGGGCGCGAGGGATGCCCGTGGCGACGGACTCCAGGACGGCGGACTCGACGGCGGGATCTGCGGGGGCCAGGGATTCAGGTGACGTCATGCGGGTAATCTTAAGGGCGAACCCGATGCACGACCGAGGAGCCCCGTGGCCAATTCGACACCAGAGACGAACGACGACGCCGTCGAGACGCCGAACGTCGGCAAGGGCAGGGCGACGCCCACCCGTGCCGAGCAGGAGGCTGCCCGTCGGCGCCCGCTGGTGGCGAACACCAAGGAGGCCAAGGCCGCGGCCCGCGCCCAGCTGCAGGAGCAGCGCGAGCGCGCCCGCGTCGGCATGGCCAACGGCGAGGACAAGTTCCTCCCCGTCCGCGACAAGGGCCCCCAGCGGCGCTGGGTGCGCGACTACGTGGATGCCGGGTGGCACCTCTCCGAGTGGATCATGGCCCTCATGGTCGTCGTGATCATCATCTCGCTGTTCACGGAGGCCTATCCCGCGCTCGGGTTCTACGCCTTCGCCGGGCTCTGGGCGTACTTCCTCCTCGCGATCATCGACATGGTCCTGCTCTCGCGCCGCGTCAAGAAGAAGGTGGCCGCGAAGTTCGGCAGGGACAGGCTCGAGAAGGGCCACGGATGGTACGCGGCGATGCGCGCGCTGCAGATGCGCTTCATGCGCCTGCCGAAGCCTCAGGTCAAGCGCGGCCAGTATCCGGCCTGAGCGGGGTCAGGCCCCGCGGAGCCCCCTGTTGATCTGGCGCCCCCAGAGGGGACCGCGGTAGAGGAAGGCCGTGTAGCCCTGCACGAGGGTCGCGCCGGCGTCCAGGCGCGCCCTGACGTCCTCGGCCGTCTCCACGCCCCCGACGGAGATGACGCAGAACGTGCCGGGCACTGCGGCTCGCACGATCTCCAGCACCTCCATCGAGCGCTCGCGCAGCGGCGCTCCGGAGAGTCCGCCCGCGCCGGCGGCCTCGATCTTCGCGGGGTCGGTGGTCAGCCCCTCGCGTCCGATGGTCGTGTTGTGCGCGATGATGCCGGCCAGTCCCTCCGCGACGGCGAGCCGTGAGATCGCGGCGATCTCCTCGTCCGGCAGGTCGGGGGCGATCTTCACGAGCAGCGGGGTCGGGCCTGCGGCGCCCTTCACCGCCCGCAGCAGGGGCGCCAGCGTCTCGACCGCCTGCAGCCCGCGCAGTCCTGGGGTGTTCGGAGAAGACACGTTCACCGCGAGGTAGTCGGCGAGGGGCGCGAGTCTCGTCGCGCTGGCGACGTAGTCGGCGGCGGCGTCCGCCACATCGACGACCCGGCTCTTGCCGATGTTCACGCCGATCACCGTGTTCGGACGCCGACGCCGCAGCCTCCGCAGTCGCTTCGCCGCCGCATCCGCCCCCGCGTTGTTGAAGCCCATCCGGTTGATGACCGCGCGGTCGGGGATCAGCCGGAAGAGCCGGGGCTTCGGGTTGCCGTCCTGCGGTATCGCCGTGATCGTGCCGATCTCGACGTGCCCGAAGCCGAGCGCCGCAAGGCCTCGGACGCCGACGGCGTTCTTGTCGAAGCCCGCCGCGATGCCGAAGGGCGAGGGGAACTCCAGGCCGAGCGCCTGGACACGCTGTTCCGCCGATGCCGCGGTGAGCCGCTGCGTCACCCAGGAGAACGGCGGAGCGCCGAGCACCCGGATCACCGCCATGGCGGCATGGTGGGCGAACTCGGGGTCGAGGCGCGCGAGGACGACGCGGAAGAGCAGCGGATACATCCCTGCCAGATTACCGGTCGGCGTCCGCCTTCTCCGCACGTCCGTGGTCCGCGCGCAGATCGCTGATGGCGCTCTCGAAGTCCTCCAGCGAGTCGAACGCCTGGTAGACGCTCGCGAACCGCAGGTAGGCGACCTCGTCCAGCTCGCGGAGCGGACCGAGGATCGCGAGCCCGATCTCGTTCGCATCCAGCTGCGACACCCCGGTCTGACGCACCGCCTCCTCCACGCGCTGCGCGAGGACGGCGAGATCGGAATCGGTGACCGGGCGTCCCTGGCACGCCTTGCGCACGCCCGAGATCACCTTCTCCCGGCTGAACGGCTCCATGACGCCGCTGCGCTTGATGACGTTCAGGCTCGCGGTCTCCGTGGTCGTGAAGCGGCCGCCGCACTCCGGGCATTGACGGCGCCGTCGGATCGAGAGCCCGTCGTCGCTCGTGCGCGAGTCGATGACACGGGAATCCGGATGCCGGCAGAAGGGACAGTGCATGGTGACTCAGCGTACCCGCTCAGACCGCGTCGGGCTCGGAGGCGAAACGCGCCTCGACGGCCTCCCCGTGCGCCGGGAGGATCTCGGCTCCGGCGAGGGCGACCACGCCGGAGCGCACCGCGGCCAGCGCGGAGTGGTCGTACTCGATGACCTGCTGCGGGCGCAGGAACGTGTAAGCCCCGAGACCGGACGCGTAGCGCGCCTGACCGCCGGTGGGAAGGACGTGGTTGCTCCCCGCCATGTAGTCGCCCAGGCTCACCGGGGTCTGATCGCCGACGAAGACGGCGCCGGCGCTCGTGAAGCGCGCCGCCGCATCGGAGGCGTCCTCCAGGTGCAGCTCGAGGTGCTCGGGGGCGTAGGCGTTGCTGAAGGCCTCGGCCATCGCGCGGTCGTCGACGAGCACGATCGCCGACTGCTCCCCCGCGAGCGACGCCGCGACGCGTTCTGCGTGCCGCGTCCTGGGTGCGAGCTCGGCCACCTCGGCGGCGACGTGCTCCGCGAGCCCTGGCGAGTCCGTGACGAGCACCGCCGACGCCTGCTCGTCATGCTCGGCCTGGCTGATGAGATCCGCCGCGATCAACCGCGGGTCCGCTGCCGCGTCCGCGACGATGAGGATCTCGGTCGCCCCGGCCTCCGAGTCGGTGCCGACGACGCCGGCGACGGCCCGCTTGGCCGAGGCCACGTAGTTGTTCCCCGGTCCGGATACGACATCGACGGGGTCGAGGCCGAGGCCGGCGACGCCGTAGGCGAGGGCGCCGATCGCGCCTGCTCCGCCCACCGCATAGACCTCATCGATGCCGAGGAGACCCGCTGCGGCGAGGATCGTGGGGTGCACGCGTCCGCCGTGCTCGGCCTGCGGCGGCGAGGCGAGGGCCACCACGGAGACGCCGGCGACCTGGGCCGGAACCACGTTCATCACGACGCTGGACGACAGCGGCGCCTTGCCGCCCGGGATGTACACCCCGGCGCGGGTGACCGGCTGCCAGCGCTGCGTGATGGTGGCGCCAGGGCCGATCCTGGTGGTCCGCGGCGCGGGGATCTGCGCGGCGGAGCCCTGGCGCACCCGCGCGATCGCGGTCTCCAGCGCCGTCTTCACGGCGGGATCGACCGTCGCCAGCGCCTCGGCGATGTGCTCCGCGGGAACGCGGATGGCGTGGCCGGTGACCCGGTCGAAGCGCTCCGCCTGCTCGCGCAGCGCCTCCTCGCCGCGGACGCGGACGTCGTCGACGATGCGCGCCGCGGTCTCCAGCGCCTCCGCGCGCGCCTGCGCGGCGCGCGGAACGGAGGCGAGCATGTCTGCCGGCGAGAGCTCGCGCCCCCGCAGATCGATGGTGCGCACGTCAGCCCTTCGTGATGTCTGCGATGTCGTGGAGATAGCCGATGCGGCCGTCGTCATGGCGAACGACGTAGGCGCCGCCTCGGTCCTCGATCACCAGGGCCCAGGCGTTCGGCCCGATCCGGAAGATCGCCTGCCCCTGCTCGTCGACGACGTCGCGTTCTGTGGGCGCGAGAGCCCAGAACGGCTGAGCAGACGGAGAGGTCCGAGGGTTCGTGGCGTCGATGTCGACCGCTCGGGTCGAGACGTCCTCTGCAGCCTCGTCCGGTTCGAATCCGAGGACCTCGATCGGCTCCTCGTCCGCCTCGGATTCCTCCGCGGCGTGGCGCGAACGGCGGGCGTAGCCGGGCACGTACTCCTCCTCGGCGACAGCGGGCGCGGTGCCGACGTCGCCGCCGGACGCATGCGCCGAGAGGGGGATCTGCTCCGAGAGGTCGAGCCGGGCGATCTCGTCCGTGCTGTGCTCGCCGGAGAGCTCGATGTCCAGGGCTGCCGGCGCGGGAGCGGGCTCCTCGGCCGGCGCAGGGAAGGGCTCCGCGGCGGTCTCCGGCTTCGGCGCGCGCGGACGCGGAATGACAGGGCGGACGGGATTGGCGTTGCGGTGCGCGAGGGTCTCAAGACGTCCGCGGAAGTCCTCCCGCAGACCCGGGATGAGGAAGGCGAAGGCCGAGACGGCGACGAGGCCCAGCATCGCCACGAACTGGACCCACGGCACCCAGGCGACCGGCCCGACGCCCGCCGCGATGGAGCTCGCGACGAGCTCCCACAGGAACTGCGCCCAGGACAGCACCGCCACCGAGAAGACGACGGATGCGAACTGATCGATCCCGAGCGATCCGACCCGGCGGATGCCGTCGGGAGAGAAGCGGCGCAGCACGATGAGGAACACGGCCGTCGTCGGCAGGCCGATCGGGAGGATCCACTGGATGCCCTGCCATACCGAGCCGCCGAGAGGGCTGAGCACGGGGAAGAAGGAGGTGACGAAGGCGATGAGCCAGACGCCGACGATGATCAGCTCTCGCAGCGTGAATCCGAGGACGCCGTGCTCCGGCGTCACCTGCTCCTCGTAGAGCACGTCGCCATCGTCGAAGGCGCCGTGAACCGTCGGAGCCGCCTCGGGCGCCGGGGTTTCGTCGAACGGCTGCGGGAAGGTCATCGGAGTTCCTTTCATCGTGACGCGTGACGTGCCTGCTCCACGCGCCTAACGCGTCCCGATCCTACCCGGACGCGCTGAAGCGCTCATGCCCGGGCGCGTGATCCTCACGGGTTTCTCATGAACGCGCTCAGCCGAGGCAGGCGGGACCGAGCAGGGACTTCAGATCGCCGAAGAGGTCGGCGGTCACCGAGACCGGCAGGGGAACCTCGAAGACCTTCGCCGTCCGACCTCTGTGGACGCGCAGCAGCACCTCGGTCTCGCCCTGATGTCGCCTCAGCACGGCGGCGAGCTCGTTCATCACCTGTTCGGTCGCCCGCTGCTCGGCGACGAGAAGAGACAGGGGGCCCGCGGCGTCGAAAGACCCCACGTCCGGGGCGAACGCCGACTGCGCATGCAGGTTCAGGCCGTCATCGCGACGCGAGACCCGGCCGCGCACGGCGAGGATCGAATCCTGCTGGAGGACGTGCTGGAACTCGGTGTAGGTCTTGCCCATGAACATGACCGTCACCTCGCCGTTGAAGTCCTCGACGGTGATCATGCCGTACGGATTCCCGCTCGCCTTGGCGACGCGATGCTGCACGCTGGTGACGAGCCCCGCCACGGTGACCTGGTCGCCGTCCTGCAGGTCCTCGGAGTTGTTCAGATCGTGGATCGCGATCGAGGCGTGCTTGGCGAGCGGGACCTCGAGCCCCGCCAGGGGGTGATCGGACACGTAGAGCCCGAGCATCTCCCGCTCGAAGGCGAGCTTGTCCTTCTTCGTCCACTCCGGACGTTCAGGCACCTTCGCCGGCGCGGCCTCCTCGAGGTCGTCGTACAGGCTGTCGAAGTCGAAGCCGATGGCGCCCTGGGCCTCGTTCCTCTTCCGGTCGACGGCCGCCTCGACGGCATCCTCATGGATCTCCAGGAGCGCGCGCCTGGTGTCTCCCATGGAGTCGAAGGCTCCGGCCTTGATGAGCGACTCCACCGTGCGCTTGTTCGCGACGTGCAGCGGCACCTTGCCGAGGAAGTCGTGGAAGGAGGTGAAGTTCTCCTTCTGCCTGGCCTGCACGATGCCGTCGACGACGTTGCTGCCGACGTTGCGCACGGCGCCGAGCCCGAAGCGGATGTCCTCCCCGACGGCGGCGAAGAAGTTGATCGACTCGCCCACGTCCGGCGGAAGGACCCTGATGCCCATGCGGCGGCACTCGTTGAGGTACAGCGCCATCTTGTCCTTGGAGTCGCCGACGCTGGTCAGGAGCGCGGCCATGTACTCGGCGGGATAGTGCGCCTTGAGGTACGCCGTCCAGTAGGACACCACGCCGTAGGCGGCGGAGTGCGCCTTGTTGAAGGCGTAGTCCGAGAAGGGCAGCAGGATCTCCCAGAGGGCGCCCACCGCGGCATCCGAATAGCCGTTGGCGTGCATGCCGGCCTGGAAGCCCTCGAACTGCTTGTCCAGCTCGGACTTCTTCTTCTTGCCCATCGCGCGACGGAGGATGTCCGCCTGGCCGAGGGAGAAGCCCGCCACCCTCTGAGCGATGGCCATGACCTGCTCCTGGTAGATGATCAGGCCGTAGGACTCCTCGAGGATGTCCGCGAGCGACTCGGTGAACTCCGGATGGATCGGCGTGATCGGCTGCTGGCCGTTCTTGCGCAGCGCGTAGTTCGTGTGCGAGTTGGCGCCCATGGGGCCGGGGCGGTACAGGGCGATGAGAGCCGAGATGTCGCCGAAGCTGTCTGGCTTCATGAGGCGCATCAGGGCGCGCATCGGTCCGCCGTCGAGCTGGAACACGCCGAGGGAGTCTCCGCGGGCGAGCAGGTCGTACGCGGCTTGATCGTCGAGGGCGAGATGCTCGAGGTCGAGCTCCTCGCCGCGGTTCATGCGGATGTTGTCGAGCGCATCGGAGATGATCGTGAGGTTGCGGAGCCCGAGGAAGTCCATCTTGATGAGGCCGAGGGTCTCGCACGACGGATAGTCGAACTGCGTGACGATCTGGCCGTCCTGCTCGCGGCGCATGATCGGGATGATGTCGACCAGCGGCTCGGACGACATGATGACGCCGGCCGCGTGAACGCCCCACTGCCGCTTCAGCCCCTCGAGCCCGAGCGCACGGTCGAAGACGGTCTTGGCCTCGGGATCGGTGTCGATGAGCGCCCGGAACTCGCTGGCCTCCTTGTAGCGCGGGTGCGCGGAGTCGAACATGCCGTCCAGCGGCATGTCCTTGCCCATCACGGGCGGCGGCATCGCCTTGGTGAGGCGCTCCCCCATGCTGAACGGGAAGCCGAGCACGCGCCCGGCGTCCTTGAGCGCCTGCTTGGACTTGATCGTTCCGTAGGTGACGATCTGCGCGACGCGCTCGGAGCCGTACTTCTCCGTCACGTAGTCGATGACCTCGGAGCGGCGGCGGTCGTCGAAGTCGACGTCGAAGTCGGGCATCGAGACGCGGTCCGGGTTGAGGAAGCGCTCGAAGATCAGGCCGTGCTCGAGCGGATCGAGGTCGGTGATGCGCATGGCGTAGGCCACCATCGAGCCCGCACCGGAACCGCGGCCGGGTCCGACGCGGATGCCGTTGTCCTTGGCCCAGTTGATGAAGTCCGCGACGACGAGGAAGTAGCCCGGGAAGCCCATCTGCAGGATGATGCCGGTCTCGTACTCGGCCTGTTTGCGGACCTTGTCGGGGATGCCGTTCTGGTAGCGGTAGTGCAGCCCCTTCTCGACCTCCTTGATGAGCCAGCTGTCCTCGGTCTCGCCGTCGGGAACCGGGAAGCGGGGCATGTAGTTCGCCGAGGTGTTGAACTCGACCTCGCACCGCTCGGCGATCAGGAGCGTGTTGTCGCACGCCTCTGGATGGTCGCGGAACATCTGCCGCATCTCCGCCGCGGTCTTGATGTAGTAGCCGTCGCCGTCGAACTTGAAGCGGTTCGGGTCGTCGAGGGTCGAGCCGGACTGCACGCACAGCAGCGCGGCGTGCGCATCGGCCTCGTGCTGGTGGGTGTAGTGCGAGTCGTTGGTCGCGACCAGGGGGATGCCGAGATCCTTGGCCAGCCGCAGGAGGTCGGTCATGACGCGGCGCTCGATGGAGAGCCCGTGATCCATGATCTCGGCGAAGTAGTTCTCCTTGCCGAAGATGTCCTGGAACTCGGCCGCTGCGGCGCGAGCGGCGTCGTACTGGCCGAGGCGGAGGCGGGTCTGGACCTCCCCCGAGGGGCAGCCTGTGGTGGCGATGAGTCCCTTGCCGTAGGTCTGCAGCAGGTCGCGGTCCATGCGGGGCTTGAAGTAGTAGCCCTCCATGCTCGACAGGGAGCTCAGCCGGAACAGGTTGTGCATGCCCTCGGTCGACTGGCTCCACATCGTCATGTGCGTGTAGGCGCCGGAGCCGGAGACGTCGTCGCCCTTCTGATCGGGCGATCCCCACTGGACGCGCGACTTGTCGCTGCGGTGCGTGCCGGGTGTGACGTAGGCCTCGAGCCCGATGATGGGCTTGACGCCCGCGGACTGCGCCGCGCGGTAGAACTCGAACGCCGCGAAGGTGTTGCCGTGGTCCGTCACCGCGATCGCCGGCATCCCGTATTCGGCGGCCGCCTGCGTCATCGCGCCGATCTTGGCGGCGCCGTCCAGCATGGAGTACTCGCTGTGCACATGGAGGTGGACGAAGGAGTCGGATGCCATGCTCCGAGTCTACTTTCGACGTCCGACGTCGGCGCGTGCCCGGAAGCGGTTCACGACTTCTCCTCTCCTCCGCGAAGGTCCCTCCGCATCAGCACGCGCGGAAAACCGTCCAGCACCGATCCCGTATCGGCGGCCTTCGTGAATCCGGCCGCCTCGAACAGGCGCCGCGTGCCCGCGTACGCCATCGTGAGGTTCACCTTCGCGCCGGCGCTGTCGACCGGGTAGCCCTCGACCGCGGGCGCGCCGCGCTCGCGCGCATACGCCACCGCGCCCTCGATCAGCGCGTGCGAGATGCCCTGCTTACGATGCCCCGGTCGCACACGGAAGCACCACAGCGACCACACGTCGAGATCATCGACGTGCGGGATGAGCCGGTTGCGGGCGAAGCTCGTGTCGCGCCGCGGGTGCAGAGCCGCCCACGCGACCGGCTCGCCGCCGAGGTAGGCGATGACTCCCGGCGGCGGATCGTGATCGCACAGCTCCCGGACGCGCGCGGCGCGGTCGGCTCCGCGCAGCGCGACGTTCTCCTTGTTCCCGATCCGGTAGCTCAGGCAGAAGCACACGTTCGAGGACGGATTCTTGGGCCCCACCAGCGTGGCGACGTCGTCGAACACGGTGGCGGGACGAACCTCGATGCTCATCCCCTCAGTGTGCGCTCCCTCACCGACATCGGTTCGGTCATGACTGCGGCGACTTCCGTTCGCGGGACCCCGGCCGAAGCGTGGCCGAAGGCGACGCCGGCCCGGTCACTCGCCGCGCAGCATCTCCAGGGCGTCCGCCAGATCGGCGGGATAGGGCGAGGAGAACTCCACCCGCTCCCCCGTCCCGGGATGCTCGAAGGCGAGCCGGTGCGCGTGCAGCCACTGGCGCGTGAGACCCAGCCGGGCCGACAGCGTCGGATCGGCCCCGTAGAGCGGGTCGCCGACGCAGGGATGCCGGTGCGCGGCCATGTGCACGCGGATCTGATGCGTGCGGCCCGTCTCGAGATGGATCTCCAGCAGCGAGGCGCCGGGGAAGGCCTCGAGCGTCTCGTAGTGCGTCACCGAGTCCTTGCCGCTCGGCGTGACGGCGAACTTCCAGGAGTGGCTCGGGTGCCGCCCGATGGGCGCGTCGATCGTGCCCGCGAGCGGATCGGGATGCCCCTGCACGACGGCGTGGTAGATCTTGTCGACGGTGCGCTCCTTGAAGGCGCGCTTGAGCGCGGTGTAGGCGCTCTCGGTCTTGGCGACCACCATGAGGCCGCTGGTCCCGACGTCGAGCCGGTGCACGATGCCGGCTCGCTCCGCCGCACCGCTCGTCGCGATGCGGAAGCCTGCGGCGGCGAGGGCGCCGAGCACGGTCGGCCCCTCCCAGCCCAGCGAAGGATGGGCCGCGACGCCGGTCGGCTTGTCCACGACCACGATGTCGTCGTCGTCGTGGACGACGCCGAGTTCCGGAACGGCCACGGGGACGATCCGCGGCTCCTCCCTCGGACGCCACTCGACGCTCAGCCACCCGCCGGCCCGCAGGCGGCCGGACTTGCCGAGCGTCACCCCGTCCATGCTGACCCCGCCCGCTTCCGCGACCTCCGCCGCGAACGTCCGGGAGAAGCCGAGCATCTTCGCCAGGGCCGCGTCGACGCGTACGCCCTCGAGCCCGTCAGGGATGGGCAGAGTCCGGGAATCCATGCTCAGGATGCCGCGCCCGACGGCGTCTCGAGGTCCTGATCGTCCACGGCGTCCACGCGATCGGCGTCCGCCGCATCCGCGATGTCCGCCTCGGCTGCCTCGGCATCCTGCTCGGACTCCGCCGCGACGTCCTTCTCGGCATGATCGCGCTCACGCGTGCCGTCGAAGCGCAGACCGAGGACGACGAGCAGCGCGACGGAGATCATGCCGGTCACGATAAAGACGTCGGCGACGTTGAAGATCGCAGGAATCATCCACGGCATCGAGATCATGTCGACCACGTGCCCGTTGCCGAAGCCGGGCTCCCGGAAGAGCCGGTCGGTCAGATTCCCGAGCACGCCGCCCAGCAGCGCCCCGAGCACGACCGCCCACAGCCGGGAACGGAGTCCGAAGGCCTTCCAGACGATCACACCGGCGACGACCGCCAGCGCGATGGTGAAGATCCAGGTCATCTCCGGCAGCAGCGAGAAGGCCGCGCCCGAGTTGCGGATGTAGTACAGCTGCAGGAAGTCGCCCAGCACCGGGACGGCCTCCTCCTTGGGGAGGTTCTCGATGGTGAGGTGCTTCACGAACTGATCGGCGGCCAGCACGACGATCGCGAGAATCGCGACGATCGCACCGGCCGCCGACCGACGAAGGGGACGGCGTCCTGACAAGAGGGCGCCTTACAGGCCGATCGCGGAGACCGGTGTGGAGTCCGTCGACGCCGACTTCTCGTCGAGGTCGCGGAGCTGACCCTCGATGTAGCCGCGCAGCTGCGTACGGTAGTCGCGCTCGAAGGTGCGCAGTTCCGTGATGCGGGCCTCGAGGGAGTTGCGCTCGCGCTCCAGGCGGGCCGACTCCTCGCGCTGCTTGGCCGCCGCCTCGCTGCGGATCTTCTCGACCTCGGTCTCGGCCTCTGCGATGAGCTGCTTGCGCTTGGCCTCGCCCTCGGCGACGTGCTCGTCGTGCAGACGCTGGGCCAGCTCGATGATGCCGGCCGTGGCCGTGGTGGAACCGGTCGCGTCGGGAGTCGTCGGCGCAGCGGGAGCAGCGACGGGAGCGGGCGCCTCGGCGACCGGTGCGGGAGCAGCGGCCTGCTGCTCGCCGGACTCGTAGGCCGCGAGCTTCGCCTTCAGCTCCTTGTTCTCCTCGATGACCTTGCGCCACTCGACGACGATCTCGTCGAGGTAGTCATCGACCTCGTCCGGGTCGAAGCCGTCCTTGAATCGGACGTGCTGGAACTGCTTGGTGACGACGTCATCCGGGGTCAGTGCCATGGGTGGCTCCTCTTTCGATGAGTTCGGTTGCCAGTTTTTCGACTATGGCGCGGTGTTGATCAGGTGCGTACCCGGGGCGCGCACCTGGGAGCCAAGCATAGTCCCCGCAGTTGCGGACCGCGACGCCAGGCCGTCGGCGCGGCGTCCGTTCCCGGTGCCGATCCGCCCGCGATCACAGCACGGACACGGCGATGACGCGCACGATCGACATCAGGATCAGCACGAGGAGCATCGTCAGCGCGAACCCGAAGTCCAGCGAGAGCCCACCGATCCGCAGGGGCGGGATGATCCGCCGGAAGAACCGGATCGGAGGGTCCGTGACCGTATAGACGGCCTCGGCGGCGACCAGCCCGAATCCCCTCGGACGCCACGACCGGTTGAAGATCGGGATGTAGTCCAGGATCAGGCGCGCGAAGAGCACGAAGATGTACAGCAGCAGCACCAGGTGAACGATGCCGGCGATGACGGAGACCAGCGAGCCCACGGGGTGCTACGCGTGGTCGAAGCCCGCGGACTCGGCGTCCGCGTGCGCGATTCCCCCATGGCCCGAGACGGCGATGTTCTCCGGCGAGAGCAGGAACACCTTGGAGGTGACGCGCTCGATCCGGCCGTACAGGCCGAGGGAGAGACCGCTGGCGAAGTCGATCAGGCGACGCGCCTCGGCATCCGACATCTGCGACAGGTTGATGATGACCGGAACGCCCTCACGGAAGCTCTCGGCGATCAGCTGCGCATCGCGGTACTGCTTGGGATGAACGGTGAGGATCTCGTTCACGGCTCCTCCGGCCGGCTGGCGCACGGCGGTCGGGCGACGCAGCGGGGTGACCGGCGCGGGCGCCGACTCCTCGACATCGCGTTCACGGTGTGCACGGGCGGGAGCCTGAGGCGCCTGGTCCTCGTAGGCGTCTTCCTCGTCGGCGAGGCCGAGATACACCATCGTCTTCTTGAGCGGGTTACCCATCGTGTCCTCCGGTGTTCGAACGTCTGGGGCTGGTCTTTTTCGAGGTTATCCCCGCGCAGGGCGAGGACCGGTGATTGCGGACCCGATCCGCAGGTGTGTCGCGCCGATCGCGATGGCTTCGACGAAGTCCGCCGTCATGCCGGCCGAGATCCACGACGCATCAGGATGCTGCGCCCGCACCTCGTCGGCGACGGCGCGCAGCCGGGCGAAGGCGGATGCCGGCTCCTCGTCCAGAGGCGCAACGGCCATCACACCGCGGAGCGCGAGCGTGTCCAGCGCTGCGATGGCGTCGGCGAGGGCGGGAGCGTCCTTCGGCTGCACTCCCCCGCGGCCGGGATCGTCCGTCAGGTTCACCTGCAGCAGGACGTCGAGGAGCTCCGGCCCCTCGGCGGCGCGATGCAGCGCCTGGGCGATGCGGTCACGGTCGATCGAGTGCACGGCGTCCGCGCTGCGCCGGATGGCGCCCGCCTTGTTCGTCTGGGCCTGGCCGATGAAGTGCCAGCGCACCCGCACGTCCTGCAGCTCCTCGCGCTTGGCGGTGAGCTCCTGCTGGCGGTTCTCCCCGACGTCGGTCACCCCGAGCACGGAGAGCTCGCGCACCAGGGCGGCCGGATGGAACTTCGTCACCACGATGCGCGTGATCCCCGCGGCATCCCGTCCCGCCGCACGCGCGGCCTCGGCGATCTGCGCATCGATCGCCGACAGCCGTGCGGCGAGGGTCACTTCAGGAACTCGGGGATGTCGAGATCCCCGTCGTCCGCGAAGGCGGGTTCGATGCTGCTGGTCACCGAGATCGGCGCGGCCTGCTCCGCCTCCGACTTCACCTCGACGGCCGCTGCGGCCTCGTCCAGATCCTCCTTCACCTGCTCCGGCAGCGTGGCCGGTCGCGAGACGAATGTGGGGTCCAGGCGCAGCGTGGGCTCTCCGCCGTCGAATCCGGCCGCGATGACGGTCACGCGCACCTCGTCGCCGAGAGTGTCGTCGATGACCGTGCCGAAGATGATGTTGGCCTCCGGGTGAGCGGCCTCCTTGACGAGGTCCGCGGCGTCGTGGATCTCGAAGATGCCGAGGTTAGATCCACCCTGGATCGACAGCAGCACTCCGTGCGCGCCCTCGATGGACGCCTCCAGCAGCGGAGACTCGACGGCCAGCTCGGCCGCCTTGATCGCGCGGTCCGCGCCGCGCGCCGAGCCGATGCCCATGAGCGCCGAGCCCGCGCCCTGCATGACCGACTTGACGTCGGCGAAGTCGAGGTTGATGAGGCCGGGCGTCGTGATGAGGTCGGTGATGCCCTGCACACCGGCCAGGAGGACCTGATCGGCCGTGGCGAAGGCCTCGATCATCGAGATGCCCCGGTCGCTGATCTCGAGGAGCCGGTCGTTCGGCACCACGATGAGCGTGTCGACCTCTTCCTTGAGCTTGGCGACGCCGGCCTCGGCCTGGCTCTGGCGGCGCCGACCCTCGAAGGAGAACGGCTTGGTCACGACGCCGATGGTGAGCGCGCCGATGGACTTCGCGATGCGGGCGACGACGGGAGCGCCTCCGGTGCCCGTCCCTCCGCCTTCACCCGCGGTGACGAAGACCATGTCCGCACCGGTGAGGGCCTGCTCGATCTCCTCCGCGTGATCCTCGGCGGCACGACGGCCGACCTCGGGGTCCGCTCCCGCGCCGAGTCCCCTGGTGAGCTCGCGGCCGACGTCGAGCTTGACGTCGGCATCGCTCATGAGAAGCGCCTGGGCGTCGGTGTTGACGGCGATGAACTCGACTCCGCGGAGGCCGAGGTCGATCATGCGGTTGACGGCGTTGACGCCGCCACCGCCGACGCCGACGACCTTGATCACGGCGAGGTAGTTCTGGTTCTGGCTCATGGCCGGCCTCCGATGTGTCGAGCCTGAATTCTGTCCTGGGGGGTGGTGAACCTTAAACCTCAGGTAGAGGTGTAAAGTATTTCCCGGTATTGCGTTCTCTTGATCGAAGGTATGCGCCGCTTCGGCATGCGCACGCTATGACACGCGCGTGTCGGGCAATCCCGTGTGCCGGCGCTCAGCCGACGATGCCGACGCCGGGCGCGGAGACGTCGAAGGATCGCGCATCCGGATTGGCGGCGATGAGTCCCTGAAGCGCGAGCGCCTTCTCCGCGGATCTCTCCGAGCTCCCCCAGACGACGGCGACGCCGCCGAGAGTCAGGCTCACGTCGTCCGGCGAACTCGCCCGGACCCTGGTGAGCTGAGCCCGCAGATCCGCGGGCAGGGATCGCACCACGAGGCCCGCCGAGGCGAAGGCCCCGGAATCCGTCCCGCCGTCGATCTCCAGCAGCGGCTGGCCCTCCGGCTGGGCGTCGGTCGTCGACAGCACGACGCCGGCGGCGTCGACGAGGGTGTAGCCGGCGTCGGATCGGATCACGCCGACCGGCGTGCGCTCGACGATGCGGACCGTCAGCCCGTGCGGGGGGCTCGCCTCCAGCGTGTACGTCTCGATGAGGGGGAACGCGACGAGCGCGGCCTTCACCTCGCTCCCGTCGACGAGGGCGAGCGGCGTGCCGACCTGGTCGACGAGCGCGGCCTCCACCGTGGCCGCGTCCAGCGTGGATGCGCCGACGACGGTGATCTTCTCGACCGCGAACAGGGGACTGTAGGCGGCCAGCGCACTCCCGCCGATGAGCAGGACGATCGCCCCGAGAACGCTCCACCAGACGATGCGCCGACGGCGCGAGCGCTGGGTGAAGCGCCGGATCTCGCTCTTGAGCGCCTTCCGCCGGGCTCTGGCCGCACGCCAGACGTCGCGCTGCGTGAGCGGCGCCTCCCCGGCCGGCGCGTCCCCTGGCGGCGTCTCCTCCGGCACCGGGTGGATCGCAGGCTCATCGACGGGCGTGCGCCGCGGCTCGCGGCGCGACGGCGCCGGCTTCTCCGGCGGGGCCTGCTCAGCCGGAAGCGGTGCGGGCCGTCGCATCCCTCACTCCCCCGCGGTCCGCCGGAGAGCGCCGAGCACCTGCGGGATGATCTGGTAGACGTTGCCGCAGCCGAGCGTGATGACGTAGTCGCCTTCGCGCGCGATCGACGCGGTGTAGTCGGCGGCCTCCTGCCAGTCCGCCACGTAGTGCACATTGCCCTGATCGGCGAACGCCCCGGAGACGAGCTCTCCCGTGACGCCGGGCACGGGATCCTCCCGGGCGCCGTAGACGTCGAGCATGACCGTGTGGTCCGCGCCCCGTTCGAGCACCTCGGCGAACTCCCGGTACATGTGCTGCGTGCGCGAGTAGGTGTGCGGCTGCTGGATCGCGATGACGCGTCCGTCGCCCACCACCGCGCGAGCCGTCGCGAGGGCGACCTGCACCTCGGCGGGGTGGTGGGCGTAGTCGTCGTAGACGCTGACGCCGCGCTCGGCGCCGTGCAGCTCGAAGCGCCGCACCGTCCCGGCGAATCCCTCCAGGGCCCGCGCCGCCTCCGCGAGGGAGTGGCCGAGCGTCTGCAGGACGGCCACGGCGCCGGCGGCGTTGATCGCGTTGTGCGCGCCGGGAACGGCCAGTCGGAGGCGGACCGACTCCTCGTCGCGGGTGAGCGTGGCGGAGACCGGGCCGTTCACGTCGATGTCGCTCACGCGCAGGTCGGCGTCCTCCGCCAGCCCGAAGGTCACGACGCGCGAGTGCGAGAGTCCCGCCTTCACCCGCAGCGCGCCGGGGTCGTCGGCGGAGATGACGACGGCCTCGGTCGCAGCGTCGGCGAACCGGATGAAGGCGTCGTGGAAGGCCTCGTCGGAGCCGTAGAAGTCCAGATGGTCGGGATCGACGTTGGTGATGAGCGCGACGGCGGTGTCGTAGAGCAGGAAGGTGCCGTCCGACTCGTCCGCCTCGATGACGAACAGCTCGTCGGAGCCTGTGCCGCTGGACGCTCCGAGCTGCTCGATCACGCCGCCGTTGACGAAGCTCGGATCGGCTCCGAGCTCGCGCAGGGCCGTGATGATCATCCCCGTCGAGGTCGTCTTGCCGTGCGCGCCGGCGACCGAGACGAGCCGCCGGGAGCCGATCAGCCAGTGCAGCGCCTGCGAGCGGTGGATGACGTGCAGCCCGCGCTCCTTCGCCGTGACGAACTCGGGGTTCTCCGCCCAGATCGCGCCGGTGTGCACGACCGTGTCCGCGTCGCCGAGCTGGGCGGCGTCGTGACCGACGTGCACCGTCGCGCCCGCGGCGGCGAGCGACCGCAGAGCGGCGCTGTCCGCACGATCGGAGCCGGACACGCGGATGCCGGCGTCGAGGAACATCTTGGCGAGCCCGCTCATACCGGAGCCGCCGATGCCGATGAAGTGCGCGGCGGCGATGTCTTCCGGGATCGGGAGGGAGAGGTCAGGTCTGATCATGTCCCGTCAATCCTAAGTCGGAGAGGCTCCGCGTCGGCTCTGCGGCTCGCCCTCGCTCACCGGGCGGATGCGTCCGCCACGGCGCGATCGATCATGGCGATGACGTTCTCGGTGCCGGAGCGCGTGCCGATCCGCCCTGCAGCTGCGGCCATCGCCGCGATGCGCTCGGGATCCTTCAGCAGCGGGATGACGGTCGACCGCACGACGTCGCCCGTGAAGGTCGGATCGTCGAGCAGGATCGCCGCTCCCGCCGCCACCGACGACGCCGCATTGAGCCGCTGCTCGCCGTTGCCGACGGAGTACGGCACGTAGACGGCGGGAAGGCCGAGGGCGCTGATCTCGCTCACGGTCGCCGCCCCGGAGCGGGAAACGATGAGATCGGCCAGCGCGAACGCGAGATCCATCCTGTTCACATAGCGCCGCACGACGTAGCCGGGCGCCCCCGGGTCGGCCAGGTCGCTGCGCTCCCCCGTCACGTGCAGCAGCTGCCAGCCGGCGTCCAGGACGTCCTGCCAGGCATCGCCGAAGGCGTTGTTGAGGCGCAGCGCGCCCGTCGATCCCCCGAACACGAGGAGGACGGGGCGATCCAGCGCGAGTCCGAACTCCGCAGCAGCCCGGGTCCACAGCGCCGGGCGGTCGAGCTCGACGACCTCGCGCCGCAGGGGCATGCCGACGGTCTCCGCGCGGGCGAGCGGAGTGCCGTCGAACGCGACGCCGACGCCCGCGGCCCTGCGCGCGCCCAGCCTGTTCGCGAGCCCGGGCCTGACGTTGGCCTCATGCACGACGAAGGGGACTCCCTCCCTGCGCGCGGCGACGTACGCCGGCGCGGATGCGTAGCCTCCGAAACCGACGACGACATCGACTCCGCGGGAGCGGATGTGCTCGCGGACCTGCCGCACGGCGCGCCGGTACCTGGCGGGGAATCGGAGGGCCTGGGCATTCGGCTTGCGCGGGAAGGGCACCTTGTCGACGATGAGCAGCTCGTAGCCGCGTTCCGGGACGAGCCTGGCCTCCAGCCCCTCCGCCGTCCCCAGCACGAGGACGTCGGCCGAGGCGTCCCGCTCGCGGAGCCCGTCGGCGACGGCGAGCAGGGGGTTGACATGTCCGGCGGTTCCTCCGCCGGCGAGCAGGTAGGTGGTCACCGTGCGACCCTACCCCGTTCGGCGGTCGGGAGCGTGCGGGCGAAGGCGAGCAGGACACCGCATCCGAGGAGCACGGACAGCAGCGCCGTCCCCCCCTGCGACATGAACGGCAGCGGCACGCCCATGACGGGGAAGATGCCGATCACGACGCCGATGTTGATGAGCGCCTGACCGATGATCCAGACGGTGATGCCGCCGGCCGCCACCCGGATGAACGGATCGTCGGTCTTGCGGATGACGTGGAAGGCTCCGACCGCGAAGATGAGGAACAGAGCGAGCACGACGATGCACCCGATCAGGCCCAGCTCCTCGCCGACGATCGCGAAGATGAAGTCGTTGGAGGCCGCGGGCAGCCAGCCGTACTTCTCCTGGGAGTTGCCCAGCCCCAGCCCGAAGATGCCGCCGGTGGCCATCCCCCACATCCCGTGGATGGACTGATAGCACTCGTTGATGTAGGCCTTCGCGTCGACCGCCGGATCGACGTTCGCGCACAGCGCGGTGATGCGCTTCATGCGGTTGTCGCTGGAGAGGGCGTAGAAGAGCACGGCGCCGGCGCCGAGCACGAGCGGGATGATGAACAGCCGCAGCTTGACCCCGGAGAAGAACAGGCACGCCAGCAGCACGAGCACGAGCACCATGGCCGTGCCGAGGTCGTCGCCGGCGATGACCGAGCCGATCACGAGGACCGCGACCGGGATCACGGGGATGAAGACGTGCTTCCAGTTGGCCAGCAGCGTCTTCTTGCGCAGCAGCACGTAGGCGATCCACAGCGCGAGGGTGAGCTTGAGGAACTCGGAAGGCTGCAGCTGGAATCCGCCGATGCCGATCCAGTTGCGGTTCCCGTAGGAGTCGACGCCCAGCGGGGTGAACACGAGCAGCTGCAGCAGCGTCGCGCCGATCAGGGCGGGCCAGGCGAGGCGCCGCAGCCAGGCGAGCGGCATGCGGCTCACCAGGAACATCATCGGGATGCCGACGATCGCGAACAGCCCCTGCTTGATGGCGGTGTCCATCGTGCCGGCCTCGGTGGCGCTGGTGGCCGAGATGATCATCACCAGCCCGAAGACGGTCAGCAGAAGCGCCGAGGAGGTGATGAGCAGGAACTCCGTGGAGACCGGCGTGAAGATGCGCCCGAGCGAGACCCGCGCGGCGAGGCCGGCGCCCTCAGTGCGCTTCGGGCGAGCCGCCTGCGTCATCGGCGCTCCCCCGCTCGATCCATTCCTGCACCGCCTCGGCGAAGCGGCGGCCGCGATCCGCGTAGCCGGAGAACTGGTCGAAGGAGGCCGCGGCGGGGGCCAGCAGCACCGTCCCCTCGCCGTCGACGATCCCCGACGCGATCTCCACGACGCGGTTCATGACCTGTCCAGTGTCGCCATGATCGACCTCGAAGACCGGCACCGTCGGCGCGTGTCGTGCGAACGCGGTCACGACGGCGTCCCTTTCGACGCCGATCACCACGGCCGCACGCGCCGAGGAGCCGACCTCCGCCACGAGGCCGCCGATGTCGACGCCCTTGAGATCGCCGCCGACGACCCAGACGGCGCCGGGGTACGCGCGCAGCGAGGATGCGGCGGCGTGCGGGTTGGTCGCCTTGGAGTCGTCCACCCAGGTGATCCCGCCGTGGGTCGCGACGACCTGGATGCGGTGCGCATCCAGACGGAAGGAGGCGAGCGCCGTCGCGATGGCGGCCGGGGCGACGCCGAGCGACCGCGTCAGGGCTGCGGCGGCGAGGATGTTCTGCACCACATGAGGCGCGGACAGGCCGGCACTGCGCAGATCGGCGATCGTGGTCAGCTCGAGAGCGCTGCGGGCGCGGTCCTCGTGGAAGGCGCGATCGACGAGGATGCCGTCGACCACGCCCACATCGCTCGGGCCCGGCACGCCCAGGTCGAAGCCGATCGCGCGCGCGCCCTCGACGACGTCGGCCTCCTCGACCATGAGCCTGGTCGCGGCATCCGCCTTGTTGTAGACGCAGGCGACCTTGGTGTTGCGGTACACGACCGCCTTCGCATCGCGGTACGCCTCGGCGCTGCCGTGCCAGACGAGATGGTCGTCGGCGAGGTTCAGGCACACCGACGAATACGGCACGAGCTCCGCGACCGCGGCGCTCTGCCCGATGTACCAGAGCTGATGGCTGGACAGCTCGACGACGAGGACGTCGAATCCGGCCGGATCGCGCACGGCGTCCAGCACGGGGATGCCGATGTTGCCGCATGGCGCGGCCCGCAGTCCCCCCTCGACGAGCAGCGTCGCCGTCAGCTGGGTCGTCGTCGTCTTGCCGTTCGTCCCGGTGATGAGCACCCATTCCGCGGGCGTGCCGTCGGCGCGCAGCACCTTGTCGCGCACGCGCCAGGCGAGCTCCACGTCGCCCCACAGGGCGATCCCCGCGTCGCGCGCCCAGCGGATGACCGGGTGCGAGGGCGAGAAGCCCGGCGAGGCGATCACGACCTCCGGCTCGAAGGAGCGCAGCGCCTCCGGCGCCTCCGACAGAGGACCCAGCTCGAGCCGTGCGCCGACGACGGGGACGAGGCGCTCGTACTCCTCGCTCGCGTCCTCGGAGAGCACGAGGACGTCGGCGCCGAGCTCCGTGAGCGTGTCCGCGACGGCGAAGCCGGTCACGGAGAGCCCGAGCACGGCGACGCGAAGCCCGGCCCAGTCGGCGTGCCAGCTGGTCAGATCATCCAGACGCGACGCGCTCACGGGACCTGGCTCAGCCACTCGACGTAGAACAGTCCGACCGCCGACACCGCGAGCAGCCCCGCGATGATCCACAGCCGCACCACGATCGTGACCTCGGGCCAGCCGCGCATCTCGAGGTGATGGTGGAATGGGCTCATCAGGAAGATGCGCTTGCCGCGGGTGACCTTGAAGTAGAGCCGCTGCAGGATGACCGACCCCGAGGAGATCACGAAGCTGCCCGCGATGATGAACAGCAGCAGCTCCGTGCGGGTGAGGATCGCCATCGCCGTGACGACGCCGCCGATCGCCATCGAGCCGACGTCGCCCATGAAGACCTTCGCCTTGGGCGCGCTCCACCACAGGTAGCCGATGAGGGACGCGGCGAAGGACGCGGAGACGACGGCGAGGCTGAACGGATCGCGCACCTCGTAGCAGGCGGACAGCACGCTGGGGTCGACGTCCTCGCCGCACACCTGCTTGAACTGCCAGAACGCGATCAGGCTGTAGGCGCCGATCACGAAGATGCCCGCGCCGGTGGCGAGGCCGTCCAGGCCGTCCGTCAGGTTGGCGCTGTTCGAGGTCGCCACCCCGATGACCGAGATCCAGGCGAGGTAGAGGATCCAGCCGAGGATCACCCCGCCCGCCATGAGGTTCAGCCAGGGGATGTCGCGGAACAGCGAGACGAAGGCGCTGGCGGGCGTCTGGCCCCAGTCGTTCGGGAAGTTCAGCGCGACGATGCCGAAGGGGATGATCACCAGGAGCTGGCCGAGGATCTTGCGCCACCCGGAGAGGCCGAGGCTGCGCTGGGACCGGACCTTCATGTAGTCGTCGATGAAGCCGACGACGCCGAAGCCGACCATGACCCAGAGCACGAGCATCGCCGAGAGGGTGGGCTGGCTCCCGCCGGCGTAGATGCCCGTGAAGTACCCGAGGATCGTCCCGACGATGAAGATGACGCCGCCCATGGTGGGGGTCCCGCGCTTGGCTTCGTGGCTCGGGTTCTCGATGGCGTCGGGGGTGCGGATCACCTGCCCCCAGCCCCACTTGCGGAACAGCCGCAGGAAGACGGGAGTCAGGAAGAGCGTGAAGGCGAGCGATATCGCCGCCGCCATAAGCAGGGACCTCACGAGAACAATTCTCCCAGACGATCGCCGAGGTGCCGGAGCCCCACGGAATTGGACGACTTCACGAGCACGCGGTCCCCGTCGCGCAGCTCGGTTCTCAGGTACTCGAAGGCGGCGTCCTGATCGGGCAGATGCACGGCCTCGCTGTTCCAGGAGCCCTCTCCGACCGCGGACAGGTACAGCCGTCGCGCTTCGGGGCCGATGACCACGATGCGCTGGATGTTCAGCCGGACGGCGAGCAGGCCGATCCGGTCGTGCTCCTCCCCCGCGTCCTCGCCGAGCTCGTTCATCGCACCGAGGACGGCGACCGTCCTCTCATGCGGCTGCGTGATCTGCGCCAGGGTGCGCAGCGCCGCCGCCATGGAGTCGGGGCTGGCGTTGTACGCGTCGTTGATGATGCGCACGCGATCGTTCCCGAGCGGCTGCATCCGCCAGCGCTCGGCGATCTCGAGCGTCTCGAGGCGTTCGATCGCCGCCGCCGCCGGCACCCCGAGCGCTCCGGCCGCGGCGATGGCGGCCAGCGCGTTGCCGATATGATGCGCGCCCAGCACCTTGAGGCGCAGCGGGAGCGCACCGGCATCCGCCGTCTCGACGACGCAGCGCGTGCCCTCAGCGGTCACCTCGACGTCCCTGGCGCTGACGTCCGCCTCCGCGCTCCGGCCGAAGCCGATCACGGTGATGTCCCGCTCCTCGGCGAGCGTGCGCATCGCGGCGACACGGGGGTCGTCCAGGTTCAGGACGCCGACGCCGCCACGGCGTGTCGCGGCGATCAGCTCGGACTTGGCCTTCGCGGTCTCCTCGATCCCCCCGAAACCGCCGGCGTGCGCCATCCCCACCATGAGGACGATGGACAGGTCGGGTTCGACGAGACCGGCGAGCCGCGCGATCCTGCCCGGCGTCGCGGCGCCGAACTCGCTCACGAGATACCGGGTCGACTCCGTCACCCGGAGCATCGTGAGCGGCGCGCCCACCTCGTTGTTGTAGGAGTTGATCGGCGCGACGGTCTCGCCCTCGTCCTGGAGGATCCGCGCCAGCATGTTCTTCGTCGTGGTCTTGCCGTTGGATCCTGTGATCCCGACGATGCGCAGGCCGCCCCGAGCACGCACCTGCGCGACGACCTCGCGGGCGAGATCCGCCAGGGCTGCGACGGAA
Source organism: Microbacterium tumbae (assembly GCF_054780175.1). Taxonomy (NCBI): domain Bacteria; kingdom Bacillati; phylum Actinomycetota; class Actinomycetes; order Micrococcales; family Microbacteriaceae; genus Microbacterium; species Microbacterium tumbae. The sequence goes on along the minus strand of NZ_BAAGWV010000002.1, from coordinate 132,208 downwards.
TCGGGCACGACGACCTGCGAGATCGCGACGTCGACGGGGCGCTCGACGATCGCGAGCACGGCTCCGGCCTCGGCCGCGGCCGCCACGAACTCGTGGCCGTCGGTGGTCGCCCCGGGCTTGGCGACGAAGATCGACCCCGGCCCCATCACGCGGGAATCGGTGTCAACGACTCCGTCCACGAGGGTGTCGGGCGCGTGCTCGCCGGAGAGTCGCAGCTCTCCGGCGAGGACAGCGGCGATCCGGGCAAGCGACAGGGCGATCATGACTTCTCCATGCGCGGCTCTCGCCGACTCAGTTGAACTTGGGCAGCAGGTCTTCCCTGGCTTCGGTGGACGGCTGGACCCGGTACGTCTTCAGCACCTGCGTCATCGCCTTCTGGAAGGCGGTGGCTGTTGCGGCCGACGACCTGATTTTAGTCGGCTCGTCCATCGTGATCACGACGACGTACTCAGGGTCCTCGGCCGGAGCATATCCGACGATGCTCACGTCGTACACGCCGGACTTGTATCCGCCGTGGCCGTTCGGGGTCTGCGCGGTGCCCGTCTTGGTCGCGATCCGGTAGCCGGGGATCTCGATGCGCTCGGACAGGTTCCCCTGCACGGCCACGTTCTCCAGCATCCGCTGCAGCTGCGCCGCGGTGTCCTCCGCGATCACCCTGGTGCTCTCGGGATCGGCGGACTCCGTGACGGCGCCGTCCGCGCCGGTGCAGGATTCGATCAGGGACAGGTCGATCTTCTTCCCGTCGTTCGCGATGGCTTGGTAGGTCCCGGCCAGCTGAGCCGCGGTGATCGTGAAGTGCTGGCCGAAGGTCGTGGTGTACAGCGACTGGTTGTCCCACTCGCTGACGGGGTGCAGCGTGCCGGACTCTTCGCCGGGGAAGCCGATGTCCGTCCGGTGCCCCACCCCGAAGGCGTCGAGGTAGTCGTAGCGGGTCTGCGGCGAGACCATCGTGCCGTACTTCGACAGCGCGACGTTGGAGGAGTCGATGAGGGCGCCCGCGAGGGTGTAGTCGTAGACCGGGTGCGGGAACGGGTCGTTGATCTCGGCGCCGTTGTCGAAGTACTCCCGGCTGGGCGCGGTCACCGAGGTGGACCAGTTCGCGGCCCCCTGGTCGATGACCGTGGCGGCCGTGACGGCCTTGAAGGTGGAGCCCGGCTCGAACGTGCTGGAGAAGATCTGCGACTTCCAGTACTCGGCCGGAGTCGCGTCGATGTCGTTGGGGTCGACGGAGGGCCACTCCGCCGCCGCACGGATCTTGCCCGTCTTGACCTCGACGACCGTCGCCGTGGCGCTCGCCGCGCCCTGCCGCTGCGCCTCCTCGGCGATCATCTGCTGCAGATACCAGTTCAGGTCGCTGTTGATCGTGAGCTCGACCGCGCCCCCGTCGACCGCGTCCGTGGTCGTCTCGCTTCCCGGGATGACGTTGCCGTCCTTGCCCCGTCGGTAGGTGCGCTCGCCGCTCTGCGCGGCGAGGCACTCGTTCGCGAGACGCTCCACGCCGTACTTGGCCTCGCCGGAGCCGTCCAGGAAGCCGATGATGTTCCCCGCGACCGCGCCGTTCGGGTACACGCGGACGCTGCGCGGCTTCATCGCCAGATACGGGAGCTCCAGCTCCTTGAGCTGCAGGTACTGATCGGTGCTCAGGCCGTTCTTGAGCAGGTAGTACTGGGAGTCGGGGTTCTTCTCGAGATTCGCGGCGACCGCGGCGCGCAGCTCCTCACCGGTCGAGGCGCCGACGATCGCGGCGATGCGCTCCGAGGCCTCCGCCCAGAGGTAGGTCGGCGGGTTCTTCGTGTTCTTGTCCACCTCCTCGATGAGAGAGGGCGAGAGCTGCGCGTCGTACACCAGGGTGCTGGAGGCGAGCACGGTCCCCTGCGCGTCGACGATGCTGCCGCGGTTGCCCGCCAGGGTCGTGGAGGTCCCGAGCTGTCCTACGCTGAGCGAGTCGTCGACGTGATCGTCCGCGTTGACGACCTGGATGTCGACGAGTCGCACCACGAACGCCGCGATCACGGCGAGCACGACGGCGAGGGCGACGACGGTCCTCCGGCGGGGTCCACGGGTTGCGCGCGTCGTCATGGCATCTCCTGATCAGTGCGTGCTGGGGGTCGGAAGACCCTGTTCCAGGGTCGCGGGAAGGTCGGATGCCGCCTCGGCGTCCTCCGTGGCCTGCTCCTCGGCCGCGGCGACCGGGGTCTTGTCGGCGAGCAGCGAGTTCGCGACGGCGCCCGAGCCCTTCGGGTCGATGCTGGAGATCCAGCCGGCGCCGGAGCCCGCTCCGGCGACCGTGCCGTCGCTGAGACGCAGGTACGAGGCGCTCCCGGCCACGACCATGCCCATCTCGGAGGCCTTGGTGGCCAGCGCCTGCGGCGAGCTGATGCCGGCGAGCTCGTCCTGCAGCGCCTGCGCCTCGAGCGTCAGCGCGCGATTCTCGGACGTGAGGCCGGCCAGGACGAAGGAGTCCTGGGTCGTGGCGATGGTGAGGCCGATCTGCGCGACGGCGATCAGCGCCGCACCGCCCAGCGCGAGCAGCGCGTAGGCGAGCCTGGGGCGACGGCGCGGCGACGGCGCGCCCACCGGGCGGAGGATGCGGCCGCGCTCGGGCCGGGCCGGACGGACCCGCTCCGGCAGCAGCAGTGCTTCTGCGCTCATGATGCCTCCCGCAGCTTCTGAGCGGCGCGGAGGCGGACCGGGATCGCACGCGGGTTGCGCGCCCTCTCCCCCTCGTCGGCCTGTTCGGCGCCCTTGGTCAGCATCCGGAATCGCGGAGCGTGCTCCGGGAGCTCGACGGGCAGGCCCGCCGGCGCCGTCGATGCGGATGCCGCGGCGAACGCCTGCTTGACGAGGCGGTCCTCCAGGGACTGGTACGACATGACGACGATGCGTCCGTCGATGTTCAGGGCGTCCATGGCGGACGGGATGGCGTCGGCGAGGACGCTGAGCTCGCTGTTGACCTCGATGCGCAGAGCCTGGAAGACGCGCTTGGCCGGGTGTCCCGCCCGCTGCGCGGCCGCGGGCGTCGCGGCGATGAGCAGATCGACGAGCTGCCCCGACCGTTCCAGGGGCTGGGCTTCGCGCGACTGCACGATGAAGCGGGCGTAGCGGGCGGCGAGCTTCTCCTCGCCGTAGCGCTCGAAGATGCGGCGGAGGTTGCCCTCGCTGTACGTGGCGAGCACCTCGGCGGCCGTCGTGCCCTTGGTCTGATCCATCCGCATGTCCAGCGGCGCGTCCTTGGCGTAGGCGAAGCCGCGGTCCGCCTCATCGAGCTGCAGCGAGGAGACGCCGAGATCGAACAGGATGCCGGAGGCTCCGTGCGCGTGGAGGCCGATCTCGTCGTACACGGTGTGCACGAAGGAGACCCGATCGCCGAAGCGGGCGAGCCGCTCCGAGGCGATCCGGAGGGCATCGGTGTCGCGATCGAGGCCGATCACGCGGATGCCGGGGAAGCGCTCCAGAAAGGCCTCGGAGTGCCCGCCCATGCCGAGCGTGGCATCCACGAGGACGGCGCCGTCGTGCTGCAGCGCAGGCGCCAGCAGCTCGAGGCAGCGCTCGAGCAGGACGGGGGTGTGGATGTCGCGAATGCCCATGATGTCTTCGGGTGGCCTTCGACCCTGATCCCCCTCCGCTTCTCGACCCGGCACCGGGGAAGTGTGTCGGGGCGGGAGCGGCGGGGCATCACAGTCGAGGGTCAGAACAGTCCCGGGATCACCTCCTGCTCCAGATCTGCGTACGATTCCTCGTTGCCTTCGAGGTAGGCGTTCCAGGCCGCCGCATCCCAGATCTCGGCGTGGGCGCCGACTCCGGTGACGATGAGCTCCTTCTCGAGCCCCGCGTACTGCCGGAGGTGTGCGGGGATCGTGATGCGGTTCTGGGTGTCCGGCATCTCAGCGCTCGCCCCCGAGAGGAACATGCGCAGGAAGTCGCGGGCCTGCTTGTTGCTGAGCGGCGCCTGACGGATCCGCTCGTGCATCGCCTCGAACTCGGCCGTGCTGAAGACGTACAGGCAGCGTTCCTGCCCGCGGGTGACGACGATGCCGCCGCCCAGGTCCTCACGGAACTTGGCGGGGAGGATCACTCGACCTTTGTCGTCCAGCTTCGGAGAGTGCGTCCCCAGCAACATCGGCCTTCACCCCCTCTTCGTCCGGCCAACTCGAGGTATTCCCCACTTTACTCCACTTTGCTCCACTTTCCTACGACCAGATGGCACGATCCTGGCACATACAGGAGATGTCCAGCCCCGAACCCCCGGGATTCCGCGGTGGAGCAGCAGTGGAGGACAGTGGAGCAGCGGGTGTCGGAAGGGCGCCCAGAACGCGAAGAAGCCCGGATGCTCAAGGCATCCGGGCTTCTTCGTGGAGAGAAGTGGAGGGGTCAGCGACCTTCTTGGCGACGGTCCCATCGGTCGTTCATGCGATCCATGAAGCTGCCGGCCGAAGCGGCGCCGTTCTTGGGCTCCTTCGGCGGGACGGGCGTCGTGCGGCGCGTCGGCGTGACCGCCAGCATGACGCCGCCGAGCATCGCGATGAAGCCGATGACGCCGATGACGACGGCGACGATCCCGAGCTCCTTGCCGAGGGCGACGCCGACGACGAGCGCTCCGATGCCGGCGAGAAGCAGGAGCGCCCCGTAGACGAGGTTGCGATAGCTCAGCACACGGTCACCGGATGGCGCGCTGACGACGTCCGCGTCGTTCTGGAGGAGATGGCGTTCCATCTCGTCGAGCAGACGCTGCTCCTGTTCGGACAGTGGCATTCCGTCCCCCTCGGGTGTAGTGCCCACCAGTCTACTCGCGCGCAGGGTCACAGGCTAGAGATCGGCTGAGAGCTCGCCGTGCTTCTCCCCGTAGGCTGGAAGCGTGCCCGATCCCGCTTCCGTCCTCGACGCCGTCGCCGCGCGCCTGACCGCTTTCCTCGAGCGCATGCACGCCGAGACCGCCGGGCACGGCCCCGAGGGGCGGCGTTTCGCCGAGGCGGCAGGGCGCACGCTCGAGGGCGGGAAGCGGCTCCGCGCGCGTTTCTGCCATGCCGGGTGGGAGGCGGTGGCGCGCGCGTCCGATCGCACCGCCGCGGCGCCGGACGCGCTGTGGGGCGTGTGCGCCGCCCTCGAGGTGTTCCAGGCCGCCGCCCTGGTGCACGACGACCTCATCGACAACTCCGACACGCGACGGGGCAGGCCCTCGGCCCACCGCGCCCTGGAGAGCGACCACGCGGCGGCGGGGTGGAGCGGGGACGCCGCATCCTTCGGCCGCGCATCCGCGATCCTGCTCGGCGACCTCCTCGTGGCCTGGAGCGACGACCTGCTCGAGGAGTCCATCGCTGCGCACCCGAACGCGGACGCGGTGCGTCGCGAGTACGCCAGGATGCGCAGGGACGTCACCACCGGCCAGTTCCTGGACATCGCGGAGGAGTCCGCGTGGAGCGTGAGCCCGCTGGACCAGCATGCGGAGCGCGCGCTGCGCGTGATCTCGCTCAAGTCCGCCAGGTACAGCGTCGAGGAGCCCCTGCTCCTCGGCGCCCTGCTCGCGGGAGCGGATGCCGACCAGCAGGCGGCGCTGCGCGCCTTCGGGCATCCGGTCGGGATGGCGTTCCAGCTGCGCGACGACGTGCTCGGCGTGTTCGGCGACGAGGCCGTGACGGGAAAGCCCTCCGGTGACGACCTCCGCGAGGGAAAGCGGACGGTGCTGATCGCCTTCACCCGTGAGAGGCTCCCCTCCTCCGCGCGTGCCGTTCTCGACGACCTGCTCGGCGATCCGGAGCTCGACTCCGCGCAGGTGGCGGCGCTTCAGGCGACCGTGCGCGACGCCGGCGCCCTGGACCGCGTGGAACGCCTCATCGCGGAGTACGCCGAGACGGCCGTCCGCGCGCTCAACGCCGCGCGCCTGGACAATGCGGCCGTGAGCGGTCTGCGCGAGCTCGCGCGCCAGGCGACCGTCCGCGCGGCGTGACGGCGTCCGCGCTCAGGCGAGCGTGCGCGCCACGCGGCGGACCGCGCTCTTGTGTCCGGCGAGCAGCGCCTCGATGGGCGTGCGTCCGAGCGACTCCTCCGGAGCGAGCAGCCAGTCGATGATCTCCTCGTCGCCGAAGCCGGCGTCCCGCAGCGCGATGACCGTTCCGCGCAGCGAAGCCAGCGGATGCCCGTCGACGATGAAGACGGAGGGCACGGCGAAGACGCCGTCATGACGGATGCCGATGAGGTGGTGCTCGTCGAGGAGACGCCGCACGCGGCCCAGCGGCTCGCCGAGCGCCTCCACGAGATCGGGCAGGGTCAGCCAGTCGGTCGGGATCGAGGCGGGAGTGTTCTCAGGCACGTTGCCACTATCTCATCTCGGCGGACCGCACGCACTTCCATCACACTCGTCACTTCTGTCACAGGAACAACTTCTGTTGACTTGCGTATATATCCGTGACACCGTTGTGAAGGCTAATGAGGGGGAAGACATGAGCCCGACGACGAAGCGAGCCCGCTCGCGACAGCTTCAGATCGGCGTGCCGGCCGCGATCATCGGCTCGCTCGCCGGTGTTCTCACCGCCGCACCGGCCATGGCCGCGGAACCGGGTGCGGTCGGCGCGTCCGGCCTGGCCTCGCCGGCACCGGCCGGCCGGACGGCCCCGGCCGCGCCACAGGCGCCGGCCGGCTACACCGTGCGCTCCGGCGACACCGTCTGGGCCATCGCCCAGCGCTTCGGGCTGCGCACGGCCGACGTCCTGGCGTGGAACGGCCTCAGCGCGGCGTCCGTCATCCACCCCGGTCAGGTGCTCAGGCTGAGACCAGGCGCTTCCTCCCCGCAGACACCGGCCACGAGCGCATCGGCCACGCACACCGTCGTCGCCGGCGACACGATCTACGGCATCGCGAAGAAGTACGGCAAGACGGTCGCGGCCGTCCTGTCCGCCAACGGGCTCTCGTCCTCGTCGATCATCCACCCCGGTCAGAAGGTGCGGCTGCCCGGCGCACAGGCCCCCGCGCAGACAGCGGCCCCGGCGCCCGCCTCCACCACGCACGCCGTGTCCAGGGGCGACACGGTCTTCGGGATCGCGCAGAGGTACGGCACCACCGTGACCGCGGTCCTGGCGGCGAACGGGCTCTCCTCCTCGTCGATCATCTACCCGGGGCAGAGGCTGGAGATCCCCTCGACGACGGCGGGATCGCTGAACTCCAGGCAGGCCGAGAACGCGAGGATGATCATCCGGATCGGGCGCGAGCTCGGCGTCTCCGACCGCGGCATCGCGATCGCGCTGGCGACGAGCATGGTCGAGGCCTGGATGCGCAACCTGGACTGGGGAGACCGCGACTCCCTGGGACTCTTCCAGCAGCGGCCGAGCCAGGGCTGGGGAACGCCGGCGCAGATCCGCGATCGCGACTACAGCATCCGGGCGTTCTACGGCGGACCCTCGGATCCGAACGGCTCCGAGACGCGGGGTCTGCTCGACATCCCAGGATGGGAGTCGATGGGCTTCAGCGAGGCCGCGCAGTCCGTGCAGATCTCGCAGTATCCCGAGCGGTACGGGCAGTGGGAGACGCAGGCCTACCGGTGGCTCGAGCAGTACGGATGATCGGGAACCGCGCGGTCCAGGGGGCGAGCCGCTCCCCCGGCTTCCAGCCTGTTCTCCGTAGACTCTCTCTGTGACGACGAATCAGCAGGCCGACCCCCTCATCGGGCGGCTTGTCGACGGTCGCTACCGCGTCAGGGCCCGCATCGCCCGCGGCGGGATGGCCACGGTGTACGTCGCGACGGACCTACGGCTCGAGCGCCGCATCGCCCTGAAGGTGATGCATGCGCACCTGAGCGACGACTCGGCCTTCCAGAGCCGTTTCATCCAGGAGGCCCGCGCCGCCGCGCGCCTGGCCGATCCGCACGTCGTCAACGTCTTCGACCAGGGTCAGGACGGCGAGCTCGCCTACCTGGTGATGGAGTACCTGCCGGGCATCACGCTGCGCGAGCTCATGCGGGAGCAGCGCCGGCTCACGGTGCCGCAGACGATCACGATCATGGACGCGGTGCTCGCAGGCCTCGCCGCCGCGCACCGCGCGGGGATCGTGCATCGCGACGTGAAGCCGGAGAACGTGCTCCTCGCGGAGGACGGCCGCATCAAGATCGGCGACTTCGGCCTGGCCCGCGCCACCACCGCGAACACCGCGACCGGCGCGCAGCTGCTCGGCACGATCGCGTACCTCGCCCCCGAGCTCGTCACCCGCGGAACCGCGGACGCGCGCAGCGACATCTACGCCCTCGGCATCATGCTCTACGAGATGCTCGTCGGCGAGCAGCCGTACAAGGGCGAGCAGCCCATGCAGATCGCCTTCCAGCACGCCACGGAGTCGGTTCCACGCCCGAGCGCGCGCAACGCCGGCGTGCCCGAGCAGCTGGACGAGCTCGTGCTGTGGGCGACCGAACGCTCTCCGCACGACCGCCCTGACGACGCGCAGGCCATGCTGGACCGCCTCCGCGAGATCGAGCGGGAGCTCGGCATCGCACCGCAGGTCGCGGCCGCCACGGCTCCCCCCTCGCGCTCGCAGCTGGATTCCGGCGACGTGACCAAAGTCCTTCCCGGAACCGTGGCCGCCGTGACGACCGAGCCGGTGACGACGACCGTGGACAATGCCACGCTGCTGCGCCGGCGCACCTCGCGTCGCCGCGCACGCGGAGCGTTCCTGCTCACGCTCGTGCTCCTGCTGGCGACCGTCGCCGGCGGCGTCGGCTGGTGGTTCGGCTCGGGGCCCGGGTCTCTCGTCGCCGTGCCCGACGTGGCCGGCGTCGACTTCGCCACCGCCGAGGCGATGCTCGAGGAGCACGACCTCGTCGCCGTCGAAGCGCACGAGAACTCCATCGACGTGGATGCCGGCACGACCACCCGCAGCGATCCGGAGCCCGGACAGCGCCTGGACAAGGGCGAAGAGGTCACGGTCTACGTCTCCGACGGACCGGCGCCGCACACGCTGGAGGCGCTGGCGGGCAGGACCGAGGACGAGGTGCGCTCTCTCCTGGGCGATGCGAGGATCAACATCCGCGACAACGAGGAGTACTTCTCCTCGCAGACCGCCGAGGGCTCTGCGATCAATGTGAAGATCATCCCGCGGGACGGCGGGGACACGCACGCCTGCGGCGACGGATGCGAGGTCTTCGAGGACGACGACGCGATCATCCAGGTCTCGCTCGGCCCCATGCCGGACGTGGTCGGCAAATCGGTGTCCGAGGCGACCGCGGCGCTGGAGGCGAAGCGCCTCACCGTGAACTCCGAGACGCCGACGGAGTACAACGACGACATCGCCGAGGACGCGGTGATCCGGATCGGCGACCGCGCGGAGAAGGGGTCGTGGCGGCCCGGCGACCAGGTGACGCTGATCGTCTCCCTCGGCCCGAGGCCCATCGAGATCCCCGACGTGATCGGATGGACCATCCGGGACGCCGTCGATGAGCTGAAGGGCCTCGGCTTCGAGGTGAACGCGGGCATCGACGACCTCGAGCTGCCGTTCGGCGGGGGCTACTGGGACATCTACCGCGTCCGCGGGATCGATCCGGACGACGAGGCGCTGCCCGGCGCGACCATCACCCTCACGCCGGGACTCTGAGCCCCGGCGCGCAGGGAGACGATTCGTTCACCTCGCGCTCACCGGACGGACATCGTCTCGGCATGCGACGTCTTCCTGGCGACAACATCCTGGCGGCATCCCCCCGTCGGACCTCATCGGAGTGTGTCCCATGCCGTCTCGTTCCCTGCGCGCAGCACTGCTCGCCACCTGCCTCGTCGTCGGCGCCATCGGGGTCGCCGTCCCGGCATCCGCAGCGCCGGAATCCGCATCGCCCGCCGCATCCGCCTTCGCGCGCACGGCGACCTACCCGGTCTATCAGGACGTCCCGGACGGCGTCGACCCGTCGGCCGCGACCGTCGCCGAGATCTCCGCCATCACCGCGGACGGCACCGTGGTCTACACCGATGCGCTGGGCAGGCGGGTCGGCTTCGTCGACGTGAGCGATCCCGCGAACCCGGTCGGCACCGGCACGGTGTCACTCGCCGATCTCGGTCACGCGGACGACCAGCCGACCTCCGTCGCCTCGTACGGCGACTACATCCTCGTCGTGATCGACGAGACCGGCGGCGACTTCGTGAACCCGCGCGGACGCCTCGACGTGCTGCGCGCCTCCGACCGCGTGGTCGTGCGTTCGATCGATCTGGGCGGACAGCCGGATTCCATCGCGATCTCGCACGATGGGGCGTATGCCGCGATCGCCATCGAGAACCAGCGCGACGAGGGCGCCGCCCCGGAGGGCGGCGAGGAGGGAGACCTGCCTCAGCTCCCCGGCGGCTTCGTGCAGGTGCTCGAGCTCGGCGACGACCCTGCCGCATGGACCACGACACCGGTGTCCTTCCTCGACGACGAGGGCGTCCCGCTGCCGATCGTCGAGGCGGCGGGATTGGACACGCCGGAGGACCCGGAGCCCGAGTACGTCACGATCAACGAAGCCGGCGAGCTGGCCGTCACCCTGCAGGAGAACAACGGCGTGGCCGTGATCGACCTGACGACGAAGGAGATCACGTCGGTGTTCTCCGCCGGCACGGTCTCGGTCTCCGGGATCGACACCGCCGAGGACGGCCGGATCGATCTGACCGGGTCGATCGAGGACACCCCGCGCGAGCCGGATGCGATCGCCTGGGTGGGCGACGGCCTGGTGGCCACCGCGAACGAGGGCGACTGGAAGGGCGGCACGCGCGGCTGGACGGTGTTCGACGCCCGGTCGGGCGAGCCGGTCTGGGATGCGGGGAGCTCCTTCGAGAGCATCGCGGTGCGACACGGCCTGCACAACGAGGCTCGCGCGGACAGCAAGGGAGCGGAGCCCGAGGGCCTCGCCTTCGCCGTGTTCGACGGCATCCCATACGCGTTCGTCGCCAGTGAGCGCTCGAACTTCGTCGCCGTGTACGACATGACGGATCCGACCTCGCCGGAGTTCGTTCAGATCCTGTTCACGACGAACGGCCCGGAGGGCATCCTCCCGTGCCGGACCGCGACCTGCTCGTCGTCTCCAGCGAGACGGACGACGCCGCCGTCGGAGTGCGCGCCGCGGTGAACGTCTTCTCGTTCGGCGGCTCGTCCCCGGCCGCGCAGCCGAGCATCGTCTCGGATGCGGTGGGCGGCGCGCCGATCGGGTGGTCCGCACTGGGTGCGCTCTCCGGCCACCCGAGCGAGGCCTCGACCGTGTACGCCGCGAGCGACGTCGTGCTGTCCCCCGCGACGATCTACAGCGTGGACGTCTCCGAGGCGCCGGCTCGCGTGACCTCCGCGCTGCAGGTGACGGAGGACGGCACGCCGATCGCCCTGGACGTGGAGTGACTCTCGGCGGCCGAGGACGGCACGTTCTGGCTCGCCGCCGAGGGCGCCGACGGCGCGGGGAACACGATCGTGCACGCCGACGCCGACGGTGCCGTGATCGCACGGCACCCGCTGCCCGCCGAGGTCGCCGCGCACGTCGGCAAGGGGGGGCTTCGAGGGTGTGACGGTCACGGGCTCCGGTGCGGACGTGCGCGTCTGGAGCGTCATCCAGCGTCCGCTGTGGAACGACCCGGCGACTCCCTCAGCGGGGACCGTGGACGATGCGGATGTCGCGCGGATCGGCCGTCTGGATCCTGCCACGGGCGCATGGGACTGGTTCGGGTACCGGCTGGACGCCACGACGAAGGCCGGCGACTGGATGGGACTCTCCGAGATCACCGCGATCGACGAGGACACCTTCGCGATCATCGAGCGCGACAAGCTGAACGGCCCCTCCGCAGCGGTCAAGCGGATCACCAGGGTCGAGATCCCGGCAGACGCCGAGGGCAGCGCGTTCGGCGAGCCCCTCACGGTGCTGGAGAAGTCGACGGCGATCGATGTGCTGCCGCTGCTGCGCGCCACGGCCGGCTGGACCCAGGAGAAGCTCGAGGGCTTCGCGATCGCCGCCGACGGCGGTCTCTATGCGGTCACCGACAACGACGGCCTGACGGATGCCACCGGCGAGACCGTGTTCCTGCGCCTCGGGTCGGCGGCGACGGCGTTCCCCGACGTCGCCGCTCCCGCCGATCCGGCCCTCGCGCTCAGCGCGACGTCCGCCGCGGCAGGTTCGAAGGTCATCGTCACCGGTTCCGGATTCCCCGCGTCCGCTGCGGTCCGCATCGAGCTGCACAGCACGCCGGTCGTCCTCGGCACGACGACGACGGATGCCGATGGCGGGCTGGTCTTCGTCGCGACCATCCCGGCGTCCGCCCCGGCGGGCGAGCACGAGATCGTCGCCTTCACGGGCGAGATCACGGCGGCGGCCGCTCTGACGGTCACCGCGACGAGCGGCGGCGGCGATCCGGATGCGGCCGACGAGGACACGGAGTCCGGATCGCTGGCGGACACGGGCGGCGATGCGACCGGTGCCGTGCTGTCCGTCGTCATCGCAGGACTCCTGCTCGCGACCGGCGCGCTGCTGCTCCGTCGCCGCCGGGCCTGAGAACGCGAAGAGAGGGGGCCGGAACGATCTGTTCCGGCCCCCTCTCTTCCGCGCGTCCTCAGCGACGCTGAGCCGCGGCCAGCTCCTCGGCGACCAGGAAGGCCAGCTCGAGCGACTGCATGTGGTTCAGGCGAGGATCGCACAGGCTCTCGTAGCGGGTGGCGAGGTCTGCCTCGTCGATGTGCTCGGAGCCGCCGAGGCACTCGGTCACGTCGTCCCCGGTCAGCTCGACGTGTATGCCGCCGGGGAAGGTCCCGACCGAGCGATGCGCCTCGAAGAAGCCGCGGACCTCGTCGACGACGTCGTCGAAGCGGCGCGTCTTGTAGCCGGTGGGCGTGGTGATGCCGTTGCCGTGCATGGGGTCCGTCACCCACAGCGGGGTCGCGCCGGCGTCCTTCACCGCTGCGAGCAGCGGGGGAAGCGCGTCGCGGATCCTCCCCGCCCCCATGCGGGTGATGAAGGTGAGGCGACCCGGCTCGCGGTCGGGGTCGAGCTTGTCGATGAGGGCGAGAGCGGTCTCCGGCGTCGTCGTCGGGCCGAGCTTGACGCCGATGGGGTTGCGGATCCGGGAGAAGTAGTCGACGTGCGCGCCGTCCAGGTCGCGGGTCCGCTCCCCGATCCACAGGAAGTGCGCCGAGGTGTTGTACGGGGTGCCCGTGCGCGAGTCGATGCGGGTCATCGGGCGCTCGTAGTCCATCAGCAGCCCCTCGTGGCCGGTGAAGAACTCCACGCGCTTGAGCTCGTCGAAGTCCGCGCCGGCGGCCTCCATGAACTTGATGGCGCGGTCGATCTCCGCCGCCATCCGCTCGTAGCGCTGATTGGCGGGGTTCTGCGCGAAGCCCTTGTTCCAGGAGTGCACCTCGCGGAGGTCGGCGAAGCCGCCCTGCGTGAACGCGCGGATGAGGTTCAGGGTCGACACGGCCGTGTGGTAGCCCTGCAGGAGACGTGCGGGATCGGCCTGCCTCGACCCCTCCGTGAAGTCGTAGCCGTTGACGATGTCGCCGCGGTAGGCGGGCAGCGTGACATCGCCGCGCGTCTCGGCGTCGCTCGAGCGCGGCTTGGCGAACTGCCCGGCCATCCGGCCCATCTTGACGACCGGCATCGAGGCGCCGTAGGTGAGCACGACCGCCATCTGCAGGACGGTCTTGATGCGGTTGCGGATCTGCTCCGCGGTCGCCCCGGCGAAGGTCTCCGCGCAGTCGCCGCCCTGCAGGAGGAACGCCTGACCGGATGCCGCGCGCGCGAGCCTGTCCCGGAGGTTGTCGACCTCGCCGGCGAAGACGAGCGGCGGAAGCGCGGCGATCTGCGTCGAGACCTCGGTGACGCGCTCGGCGTCGGGCCACTGCGGCTGCTGCTTGATCGGGAGGGAGCGCCAGGCGTCGAGGTCGTGCGTTGTCGGCATGCCCCCAGCTTAGTGGGGCACGGGATGCCGCGACGTGACGCTCAGGGGCGCCTGCGAGCAGGCATCCGGTCCTTGACCGTCGATGCGTAGACGTCGTCGTATTCCTGCTCGCCGAGGCGCTGCAGGGCGATCATGATCTCGTCCGTCACGGAGCGCAGGATGTAGCGGTCGTTCTCCATGCCGGCGTAGCGCGAGAAGTCCAGCGGCTCGCCGATCACGATGCCCACGCGCATCACGTTCGGGATGCTCTGCCCGATCGGCATCGCCGTGTCGGTGTCCACCATGATGACCGGGATCACTGGAACTTTCGCCTCGAGGGCCATGCGCGCGATGCCGGTCCGCCCCCGGTAGAGCTTCCCGTCTGGACTGCGGGTGCCCTCCGGGTAGATCCCGAGGAGGTCGCCGCGCCCGAGCACCTGGAGACCGGCGTTCAGGGAAGCCTCAGAGGCCTTGCCCCCCGAGCGATCGATGGGGATCTGCCCGGTGGCTCTCATGAAGATCCTCGTCGCCCAGCCCTTGATCCCCCTGCCGGTGAAGTAGTCGCTCTTGGCGAGGAAGGACATCGGACGATCGATCATCAGCGGCAGGAAGACCGAGTCGGAGACGGAGAGGTGGTTGCTGGCGAGGATCGCGGCGCCGGTCTTGGGCACGTTGCGCCGACCCACGATCCAAGGACGGAAGACCGCCTTGACGATGGGGCCGATAGCCACGTATTTCATCAGCCAGTAGAACATCGCTGTGCAGTCTAGCGCCCGCAGAGTGCTGCGACTCGGTCTCACTAGATGCGCGACTGAATCCCATAACATAGACTCGAGGCACACCCGTGCCGACCGGTACCGAAGGAGCTGCCGTGGTCAAGTTCGAAGTCCCTGCGATCGTCCCCGCCGACCCCGACGCGAACGTCACCGATCTCCTGGTGAAGCGCGTGGAGGCGACCCCGAGCCTGGCACTGTTCTCCGTGCCGCAGGGCGAAGGCTGGCGCGACATCACCGCCGCCGATTTCCAGACCGCGGTCATCGCCCTCGCCAAGGGCTTCGTGGCCGCGGGCGTCCAGCCCGGCGAGAAGATCGGGTTCATCGCGCGCACCACCTATGAGTGGACGCTGATCGATTTCGCGCTGTTCTACGCGGGCGCCGTCATGGTCCCGATCTACGAGACCAGCTCCCCCTCGCAGATCCAGTGGATCATGGAGGACTCCGGGGCGTCGGCTCTCATCGTCGAGTCGGCGGAGCACTTCCAACGCGTCGACGAGGTGCGTGGAGACCTTCCCCTCATCCGAGAGGTCTGGCAGCTGCACCTCGGCGCCGTCGACGCGCTCACCGCCCAGGGCGCGTCCGTCGACGACGCCGAGATCGAGCGCCGCCGCAACCTCGCCGTCGGCAGCGACATCGCGACGCTCATCTACACCTCCGGATCGACCGGTCGCCCCAAGGGCTGCGTGCTGACGCACAGCAACTTCGTCGAGCTGGCCCGCAACGCGGCGAAGTCCCTGGAGGACGTCGTCAACACGCCAGGCGCGTCGACCGTGCTGTTCATCACCACGGCGCACGTCTTCGCCCGGTTCATCTCCATCCTGGACATCCACGCCGGCGTCCGCACCGGGCACCAGCCGGACACCAAGCACCTCCTCCCCGCACTGGGCTCCTTCAAGCCGACGTTCCTCCTCGCGGTCCCCCGCGTGTTCGAGAAGGTCTACAACTCCTCCGAGCAGAAGGCCGAGTCCGGCGGCAAGGGCAAGATCTTCCGCGCCGCCGCAGCCGCAGCGATCGAGCACTCGCAGCTCGTCGAGGCGGGCGAGAAGGTGCCGTTCGGTCTCAAGATCCGCTTCGCCGTGCTCGACCGCCTGGTGCTGTCGAAGATCCGGGAGGCCATGGGCGGCAACGTCACCTACGCCATCTCCGGCTCGGCGCCGCTCGGCCCGCGTCTCGGCCACTTCTTCCACAGCCTGGGCGTGACGATCCTCGAGGGCTACGGCCTGACCGAGACCACGGCGCCCGCGACGGTGAACCTCGCGGACAAGTCCAAGATCGGCACCGTCGGGCCCGCCCTCCCCGGTGTCGGCGTGCGCCTCGCGGATGACGGCGAGATCGAGATCCGCGGCATCAACGTCTTCAAGGAGTACTGGAACAACCCGGCGGCGACGGCGGCCGCGTTCGACGACGGCTGGTTCCGCACCGGGGACATCGGCAGCTTCGACGCCGAGGGCTTCCTCACGATCACCGGGCGCAAGAAGGAGATCATCGTCACCGCGGGCGGCAAGAACGTCGCGCCGGCCGCGCTGGAGGATCCGATCCGCGCGAATCCCGTCGTCGGGCAGGTCGTCGTGGTCGGCGATCAGAAGCCGTTCATCGCGGCCCTGGTCACGCTCGACCCCGAGATGCTGCCCACCTGGCTCGGCAACAACGGCCTGGATGCGACGATGACCCTCGCGGAGGCGGCGAGGAACCCGGCAGTGCGCGCCGAGGTCCAGCGTGCGGTGGACGCCGCGAACGCGACCGTCTCGCGCGCGGAGTCGATCCGCAAGTTCACGATCCTGGACTCGGAGTGGACCGAGGCGTCCGGTCATCTCACCCCGAAGCTGTCGATCAAGCGCAACGTGATCGTGTCGGACTTCGCAGACGAGATCGCGGCGATCTACGACGAGCCGGTGCAGACGACGAACGTCGCCATCGGGGGCTGAGGGACACCCCGCCCGCTCGTCGGGCGCGCCGTCGTCCCCACCCGCTCGTTGAGCGACGCCAGCCCCACCCACCCTTAGAGCGACGCCAGCCCCCACCCGCTCGTTGAGCGAGCCGAAGGCGAGTCGAAACGGGCTTCGACACGAGCGCGTTTCGACTCGGGCGCCTACGGCGTCCTCGCTCAACGTTGATACGATGCGGGCTCAACGCCGCTGCGCGGCCTTGAGCCCGCCCGTATCAATATCAAAACCAGTCGCTCTCCCGGACCTCGCGCATGGCGATCCTGCGGGTCTCGGGCGCCAGCCGCGACAGGTAGACCATGCCGTCGAGGTGATCGGTCTCGTGCTGCAGCGCCTGGGCGAGCAGCCCCTCGCCCTCGAGGACGACCGGGTTGCCGTCCAGGTCGATGCCCTCGACCCTCGCCCACGGATGGCGCAGCGCCTCGTGCCAGAGGCCGGGCACCGACAGGCATCCCTCACCCGTCGGGACCGGCTCGCCCCGCACCTCGACGAGAACCGGATTCAGGACATAGCCGATGTCGCCGTCGATGTTGTAGCTGAACGCGCGGACGGCGACGCCGATCTGATTGGCGGCGACGCCGGCGCGTCCTGGCAGCTCCACGGTGTCGACGAGATCGGTCACGAGCGCGCGGACGCCGTCGTCGATCTCCTCGACCGGTGCGCACACGGTGCGCAGCACGGGGTCGCCGAAGAGGCGGATCTCACGGACGGCCATCAGGCGACGCCGGTGCGCAGGCCCTCGACGAGGAGGGCGGCGAGCTCGCGGGCCGCCTGGCGGGTCTCCGGCTGGAGGGCGGAGAACACGATCGGTCCGCCGCCGGCGATCTGCGCGTCGTACGGGATCCGCAGGACGTGACCCGCCCTCGTGCCGAAGTGCGCCTCGAGCTCGTTGAGCCGGACCAGAGGGCTCCCCGGCGTCGACTGGTTGAGGACCACGACCGCGTTCCTCGCCAGCTCCGCATAGCCGTTGGTCTCCAGCCAGGTGAGCGTCTCGGAGGCGAGTCGTGCCTCGTCGACGCTGAGGCCGGACACGATCACGAGCTGGTCGGCGAGCTCGAGCGTCGCACCCATCACGGAGTGGACGATGCCGGTCCCCGTGTCCGTGAGGACGAGCGAGTAGTAGTGCGCCGCGACATCGGCGACGTCCCGGTAGTCGGCGTCGCTGAAGGCATCGGCGATCCGAGGATCGGTGTCGGAGGCGAGTACGTCCAGACGCGTGGCGTCGCGCGCCACGATGGCGGAGATGTCGTGGTAGCCGCGCACCTCGCCGCGAGCCCTGACCAGATCCCGCACCGAACGGCCGTGGGAGCGGACGATGCGCTCCGCGAGCGTCCCGCGATCGGGATTGGCGTCCACCGCGATCACGCGGTCGTCGCGGGCGTCCGCCAGCGCCATCCCGAGCAGGGCCGTGACGGCGGTCTTGCCCACCCCTCCCTTGCGCGACAGCACGGGGACGAAACGGGCCCCGCCCGACAGCGGCGCCGCGATCCGCGCCGACAGCGCCTTGCGCGCCTTCGCCTTGCGGCCGTCGCCGATGTTGATGCGGCGCCCTGAGACCGAGTAGAGGAAGTGGCTCCACGCCCCCTCGGGCTCGGGCCTGGTGATCTGATGCGGGTCGAGCAGCCGATCCGCGGTGAGCAGATCGGCGGACTCGCGCGCGGCCTGGCCGAGCTGGTCGCCCAGCCTCTTGGCGGTCAGCTCGACGTCCGCCCGGGGCTGCGCGCCGGACGGCTTCGGGGCGAGCGCGCTCTGCGGCTCGATGGACGGCTTGTCATCGCTCACGATCTCCGTCGCTTTCTCTGCGGGTTCGGACGCCGTTCCTGCGGCGGCTCTCTCGACCGAGGTCACCCATGGCGAAGCGGGGCGCGGGGCGGCCTCGGGAACGAGGGGATCGGCCTTCGGCGCGGGCTCGGACTCGGGCTCAGCCACGGGCCGGCGCGGGGCTGGAACGGGCTCGACCACGATCTCCGGCTCCACCGCCTCGGGCGTCGTCGCACCGGCATCCGCGGATGGCTCCCCCTCCGCATCCGCCGACTCCACGATCACCTCGGCCGTGACGGCCTCGACGGGAACCGGCTCCGCCGGCGGTTCGTCGGCGGGCAGCTCGATGACGATGTCCTTCGAGCCTCCCTGGATGCGACCGATCCCGGCGGCGTCCTCTGCGTCATCGATGATGAGATCGGAGACCACCTCGCCGATCACCGAGTCGTCGACGAGATCGTCCTCGTCCCCGGTGGGGATCGCGACGTTCACCTGCGCCGTACCGCCGAGAAGGCCGATTCCGGTGGTGTCCAGCGAGGCGGCGGCGTCGAGCACGCCCAGCGAGTCCTCCTCGGCGGGATCTGTGGTCTTCTTCGCGGTCACTGTGTCAACTCCAAGCCTGTGCGAGCGTGTCGCCCGCACAAGATTACTGGGCTGGACGGATCACAACCAAAAGATCGCCCGCCTCGACCTGCGCCGTCCCGGCGATCGCGAGCCGTTCGACGACGCCGTCGACGGAGGCCGTGATGGCCGCCTCCATCTTCATCGCCTCGATCGACGCCACGGGCTCACCGGCGCGAACCGCAGTGCCCACCTCGGTCTTCACCGTCACCACTCCCGAGAACGGGGCGGCGATCTGGCCGGGCTTCGAGGTGTCCGCCTTCTCCACCTCGTGCGCCTGGACCGAGATCGACCTGTCCCGCACGAACACCGGGCGCAGCTGGCCGTTGAGCGTCGTCATGACCGTGCGCATGCCGCGGTCGTCCGCATCGCCGATCGCCTCCAGGCCGACGTAGAGCTGCACGCCCCGATCGATCTCGACGAGGTGCTCCTGGCCCGGGACGAGCCCGAACAGGTAGTCGCTCGTGTCCAGCACGGAGAGATCGCCGAAGAGCTCCCGCATCTGCGTGAACTCCTGTGTGGGAGCAGGGAACAGCAGCTGGTTCAGGCGCGCACGGCGTTCCGCGCCTGACCCTGCGAGCGCCGCCTCGTCCTCGGCGCTGATCGAGGTGCTCCCCTGGCGCACCTCACGCCCTGCGAGGACCTTGGTCCGGAACGGCTCGGGCCATCCGCCGGGCAGATCGCCCAGCTCGCCCGCCATGAAGCCGACGACCGAGTCCGGCACGTCGTACTTCTCCGGGTGGGCCTCGAAATCCGCGGGGTCGGCTCTGACGGCCGCCAGATGCAGGGCGAGGTCGCCGACGACCTTGGACGAGGGCGTCACCTTGGGAACCCGTCCGAGGATGCGATCGGCGGCCGCGTACATGTCCTCGATGAGCTCGAAGTCGTCCGCCAGTCCCAGCGCCTTCGCCTGCTGGCGCAGGTTCGAGAGCTGACCGCCGGGAATCTCGTGGTGGTACACCCGCCCGGTCGGCCCCGGCAGTCCGGACTCGAAGGGGGCGTAGGTGTTGCGCACGGCCTCCCAGTACGGCTCGAGGTCGCTGACGCCTGCGAGGTCGATGCCGCTGTCGCGCTCGGTATGCGCGAGCGCGGCGACGAGCGAGGACAGCGACGGCTGGCTGGTGGTGCCGGACAGCGGGGCGGAGGCGGCGTCCACGGCATCCACGCCGGCCGCACTCGCCGCGAGCAGGGTCGCGAGCTGCCCGCCGGGGGTGTCGTGCGTGTGCAGGTGCACGGGCAGGTCGAAGCGCTCGCGCAGCGCCCGCACGAGCTTTGCGGCCGCGCCGGGACGCAGCAGTCCCGCCATGTCCTTGACGGCGAGGATGTGGGCGCCGGAATCGACGATCTGCTCCGCCAGGCGCAGGTAGTAGTCCAGCGTGTAGAGGTCCTCGGCCGGGTTCAGCAGGTCGCCGGTGTAGCAGAGCGCGACCTCTGCGACGGCCGTTCCCGTGGCGCGCACGGCATCGATCGCCGGACGCATCTGCGAGACGTCGTTGAGCGCGTCGAAGATCCGGAAGATGTCGACGCCGCTGACGGCGGCCTCCTGGACGAAGGCGTCCGTGACGGCGGTCGGGTACGGCGTGTAGCCCACCGTGTTGCGCCCGCGCAGCAGCATCTGGATCGCGATGTTCGGCAGGGCGGCACGCAGCCTGTCCAGCCGCTCCCACGGGTCCTCGCCGAGGAAGCGGAGCGCCACGTCGTAGGTCGCTCCGCCCCAGGCCTCGACGGAGAGCAGCCCAGGCGTCAGTCGTGCGAGGTAGGGCGCCGCGGCGACGAGGTCGCGCGTGCGGACCCTGGTCGCCAGCAGCGACTGGTGCGCATCGCGGAACGTCGTGTCGGTGATCGCGAGGGCGTTCTGCTGCCGCAGCGCGGACGCGAAGCCCTCCGGCCCCTTCTCGAGCAGGAGCTGGCGGGAGCCCGGCGCCGGCTCGGCGGACAGGTCGATCGCCGGCAGCTTCGTGCGAGGGTCGGCCGTGCCGGGATGCCGGCCGTGCGGCTTGTTGACCGTGACGTCGACGAGCCAGTTCAGGATCTTCGTGCCCCGATCCTTGGAGACCCTGCCGCGCAGCAGCTCCGGGCGCTCGTCGATGAACGAGGTGCTCACGTCGCCCGCGATGAACGCCTCGTCCTCGAGCAGCGCCTGCAGGAACGGGATGTTCGTCGCGACGCCGCGGATGCGGAACTCCGCCAGTGCGCGCCGGGCGCGGGCGACCGCCGCCGGGAAGTCCCGTCCGCGGCAGGTGAGCTTGGAGAGCATCGAGTCGAAGTGCGGGCTGATCTGCGCTCCCTGATGCACCGTGCCGCCGTCGAGACGGATGCCGGCGCCGCCCGGCGAGCGATAGGTGGTGATCTTGCCCGTATCCGGCCGGAAGCCCTGCGTCGGATCCTCCGTGGTGATGCGGCATTGCAGAGCAGCACCGCGCAGCTGGATGCGATCCTGCGTCAGTCCGAGCTGCGAGAGCGTCTCGCCGGAGGCGATGCGCATCTGGGTCTGCACGAGGTCGACGTCCGTGACCTCCTCGGTGACCGTGTGCTCGACCTGGATGCGCGGATTCATCTCGATGAAGACGACCTCACCGGCCCGCTCCCCCGCCGTCTCCAGCAGGAATTCGACCGTTCCGGCATTCTCGTAGCCGATCGAGCGGGCGAACGCCACGGCGTACCCGTGCAAGGCGGTCCGGATGCCCTCGTCCAGGTTGGGTGCGGGCGCGATCTCGACGACCTTCTGATGACGGCGCTGCACGGAGCAGTCCCGCTCGAACAGATGGACGGTCTCGCCGGTCTTGTCCGCCACGATCTGCACCTCGATGTGGCGCGGGCGGACGACCGCCTGCTCGAGGAACATCCGAGGGTCGCCGAAGGCGCTGGCCGCCTCGCGCATGGCCTCGGCGAGGGCGGGCGCGAGCTCCGCCATGGACTCGACACGGCGCATTCCGCGGCCTCCGCCGCCGGCGACGGCCTTGGCGAACAGCGGGAAGCCGATCCCGTCGGCCTGCGCGAGCAGCTCGTCGACGTCGTCGGATGCCTCGGTGGAGCGCAGGACAGGCACTCCGGCCTCGACGGCGTGCCGTTTGGCCTCCACCTTGTTCCCCGCCATCTCGAGGACCTTCGCGGGCGGACCGATGAACACGATCCCGTTCGCCGCCGCCTTCTCCGCCAGCTCGGGGTTCTCGGAGAGGAACCCGTACCCCGGGTAGACGGCATCCGCGCCCGACTCGAGGGCGACGCGGATGATCTCGTCCACATCGAGATAGGCGCGGACCGGATGGCCCCGTTCCCCGATCTCATAGGCCTCGTCGGCCTTCAGCCGGTGGAGGGACCCGCGGTCCTCATGGGGGAAGACCGCGACGGTGCGCGCCCCCACCTCGAAAGCGGCGCGGAAGGCGCGGATCGCGATCTCGCCGCGATTGGCCACAAGGATCTTCTGGAACATGCACACCTCTGGATGCTCGATGCGCGTGATCTCGCACACGCAAGGGCGGGGCTGAGCGTCTCCCCAGACTAGCCTGAGTCTTCTCTTCTGAACCGAAGCGAGCAGGGAGTCTGCGCCGTGGCTCGCAAGGCGGAGGAGGAAGCCGAACCGGGGTGCGGCGACCGACGACAACGCCGCGAGACACCCGCAGGCACCCGCGCAGCAGGCGATTGAAGGGAAGACTCAGGCTTGGGCACTGTAACGTGGAGTCCGTGCACGTACTCAGCGTCAGCTCCCTCAAAGGAGGCGTCGGCAAGACGACCGTGACCCTCGGCCTGGCCTCAGCGGCCTTCGCCAGGGGTGTGCGGACGCTCGTCGTCGACCTCGATCCGCAGTCCGACGTCTCCACCGGAATGGACATCCAGGTCGCGGGACGCCTCAACATCGCCGACGTCCTCGCCAATCCGAAGGAGAAGGTCGTCCGCCAGGCGATCACCTCCAGCGGATGGGCGAAGGTGCATCCAGGGACCATCGACGTCCTCATCGGAAGCCCATCGGCGATCAACTTCGACGGTCCTCATCCGAGTGTGCGCGACGTGTGGAAGCTGGAAGAGGCGCTGGCCGCGGTGGAGGCCGACTACGACCTCGTCCTCATCGACTGCGCGCCGTCCCTGAACGCCCTCACCCGCACGGCATGGGCGGCCAGCGACCGCGTCATGGTCGTCACCGAGCCCGGGCTGTTCTCCGTGGCGGCGGCCGACCGAGCGCTCCGCGCGATCGAGGAGATCCGCCGAGGTCTCTCCCCCCGCCTCCAGCCGCTCGGCATCGTCGTGAACCGCGTGCGCCCGCAGTCGATCGAGCACCAGTTCCGCATCAAGGAGCTGCGCGACATGTTCGGCCCGCTGGTGCTCTCCCCTCAGCTGCCCGAGCGGACCTCGCTCCAGCAGGCCCAGGGTGCGGCCAAGCCGCTGCACATCTGGCCCGGCGACTCGGCGCAGGAGCTCGCCGCCGACTTCGACCTGCTGCTGGACCGCATCGTCCGCACCGGCCGCGTCCCCGTCCCGGAGAAGCCCTGATCCAGCGGCTTCCCGATCGAGGTCAGGCCGAGCGCTTGGTGCGTCGGGCCGCGAGCTCGTCGACCGGATCCGGAGCCGTCGGATCGAACTCCACGAGCGTGGACTCCACCTCGCGCAGGACCTTGCCGACGGCGATGCCGAAGACGCCCTGGCCACGGCTGACGAGGTCGATGACCTCGTCGTTCGAGGTGCACAGGTAGACCGAGGCGCCGTCGCTCATCAGCGTCGTCCCTGCGAGATCGCGGATGCCGGCCCTGCGGAGCTCTTCGACGGCCGTGCGGATCTGCTGAAGGGAGATCCCGGTGTCGAGAAGGCTCTTCACGAGCTTGAGGACGAGGATGTCGCGGAAGCCGTAGAGACGCTGGGAGCCGGAGCCGGAGGCGCCGCGCACCGTGGGCTCGACGAGCTCCGTGCGTGCCCAGTAGTCCAGCTGACGGTAGGTGATGCCCGCCGCACGCGCGGCGACCGCGCCGCGGTAGCCGACCTCGTCGTCCATGGCGGGCAGGCCGTCCGTGAAGAGGAGCTCCGTCACGAACCGCGGGTCGCCGTTCAGCTCGTCCGCATTCATACTCTGTCCTCCCTGGAGCGCTTATGCTCCACGCTAGAGCAGTGCTCCTGCCCCGGCAATGACATCCGCATCGCGCGGAAGGTGTGTCGCAATCAGTTCGTTACGAAAGGGTGCGCGCGAGCGCTTCCCTCACGAACAGCGTGCGCACCTCGTCGATGCGCGACGCCAGCTCCGGAGCCAGCTCGCCCGCCCTGCCCCTCGACGCGGCGTCCGTCCGGCGCAGCAGGGCTGCGAGCGCGGACTCGACCAGCGCGACCTCCCGCTCCGCGCTCTGCCTGATCGTCCGGAGATGACGCGGCTCGATGCCGTGCCTGTCCAGGGCGACGAGGCTGCGCAGCAGGCTCACGGTCGAGTCCGGGTAGGACTCCGCCGCCGTGATGATGCCCGTGCTGATGGCGTCGTTGAGCAGCTGCGGACCCGCCGCGGCCGCCGCCAGCAGCTCTTCCCTGCGATAGCGGCGTGCCGTCGGGGTGATCGACGGCGGCGGCGTCAGCGCCGCATCCGGATCGCCGTTCGCCTGCGCCTCCTCGAGCTGCTCCCTGATGACGTTCAGCGGCAGGTAGTGGTCGCGCTGCAGCGTCAGCGCGAGGCGCAGACGCTCGACATCCGCCGTCGAGAACTTGCGGTAGCCGGACTCGGTGCGCGACGGCGTCACGATCCCCTTGTCCTCGAGGAAGCGGAGCTTGCTCGCCGTGATGTCGGGGAACTCGGGGGTCAGGCGCGCCAGCACCTGGCCGATGCTCAACAGGCCCGGTGACGCAGAGCGTTCCCGGGCGGAGGGAGCAGCCGCCATCAGTCGTCCGCCGCCACGACGTCCGCGGGCGAAGCGAAGAAGTTCAGCCGGAACTTGCCGACGCGCAGCTCGTAGCCGTTGGCGAGCGGGCTGCGATCGACGCGTTCGCCGTTGACGTACGTGCCGTTGAGGGAGCGCTGATCGATGATCTCGAAGGCGGCGCCCGCACGGGTGATCTCGGCGTGACGACGCGAGACCGTCACATCGTCGAAGAAGATGTCCGCCTCCGGATGACGGCCGACCGTCGTCACGTCCGTGTCGAGGAGGTAGCGTGCTCCGGCGAGAGCGCCGGAGCGGACCAGCAGGAGCGCGGATCCGGAGGGGAGGGCCGCGATGGCGGCCTGCTCCGCCTCGGAGAGCTCCACGCCGAACGGGACGAACGACAGATCGGAATCATGCCCGAACGTCTGCGTCACATCGTGCTTCTGCTCGCCGTCCCTGTGGATCGCGGCGTTCCCGATGCGTCGGCTGTCGTTGTCTGTCACGGTGCCCTCCTAAGACGTCCAAGCCTAACCGATCGAGCGCGTCCGCCGGGAGGGCGATTCGGCATCCGGCGCGATCCGCAGGCGCGTTCCGTAGGCTTGAGGGGTGTCCGCCACCGCTCTCAGACGCCCATCCGCTCCTCTCGTCCTCGCCGCAGCGCTGCTGACGGCCGCTCTCGTCCTGATCCCCGCCGCTCGGGCATCCGCCCACGACTCGCTGGTCTCCAGCGATCCGGCGGCCGATTCCGCGATCGAGACGCTCCCCGAGGAGCTGACGCTGACGTTCAGCGCCGCGCTCATCGACGCGCCGGGCGGCACGGCCGTGGTCGTGACGGATGCCGAGGGCGCATCGCTCACGGACGGCCCTCCCGAGATCAACGGAGCCATCGTCACTCAGAAGCTGCGCACGGACGGCGCGCCCGCCGGCGTCTACACGGTGCTGTGGCAGGTCGTCTCCAGCGACGGGCACCCGACCGAGGGCGACTTCGCGTTCACCGTGGCCACCGGATCGACGGCGTCGCCGTCGCCGTCGCCGGCCGAGTCGGAGGAGACGGCTCCGACGCCGGAGGCGGACGCGAGCGCCGTGCCGACCGCAGACGACCCGAACATGACCGCGGGCTTCTCCCTCTCCGTGCCGTGGCTGATCGCGGGAGCGGTCGTCCTGCTCATCGCGGTCTTCCTCGTCATCGTGTACACCGCACGCGCCGGGCGGAAGGGCCGGGACGCCGGTTCCGACACCCCTGCGGAGGGATAGGCTGGAGCCATGCCACATTACGATGTCGTCATCCTCGGTGCGGGCCCCGGCGGCTACGTCGCCGCCGTCCGCAGTGCACAGCTCGGCCTGTCCACCGCGATCATCGAAGAGAAGTACTGGGGCGGTGTATGCCTCAACGTCGGCTGCATCCCCTCCAAGGCGCTCCTGAAGAATGCGGAGCTCGCGCACACCCTGAAGCACAAGGCCGACTTCTTCGGGATCTCCGGCGAGGTCACGATGGACTTCGGCAAGGCATGGGACCGCTCGCGCGAGGTCGCGGACGGCCGCGTCAAGGGCATCCACTTCCTGATGAAGAAGAACAAGGTCACCGAGTACAACGGCCGCGGCGCCTTCACGGGCCCGAAGGCCATCTCGGTCGCGAAGGCCGACGGCACGACCGAAGAGGTCACCTTCGACAGCGTCATCATCGCCACCGGCTCGACCGTCCGGCTGCTGCCCGGCGTCACGCTGAGCGAGAACGTGGTCACCTACGAGGAGCAGATCCTCTCCCGCGAGCTCCCCGAGTCGATCGTCATCGTCGGCGCCGGCGCCATCGGCATGGAGTTCGCCTATGTCCTCACGAACTACGGCGTGAAGGTCACGATCATCGAGTTCCTCGACCGCGCGCTCCCCAACGAGGACGCCGACGTGTCGAAGGAGATCGCCAAGCAGTACAAGAACCTGGGCGTCGACATCCTCACCTCGACCAAGGTCGAGACCATCGTGGACAACGGCTCGTCCGTCACCGTCGCCTATACGGGCAAGGACGGCGCACGGGCCTCCATCGAGGCGGGCAAGGTCCTCATGTCCGTCGGCTTCGCCCCGAACGTCTCCGGCTTCGGCCTGGAGAACACCGGCGTGCAGCTCACCGAGCGCGGCGCGATCGACATCGACGACCACATGCGCACCAATGTCGAGGGCATCTACGCGATCGGCGACGTCACCGCGAAGCTGCAGCTGGCGCACGTCGCCGAGGCGCAGGGCGTCGTGGCGGCGGAGACCATCGGCGGAGCCGAGACCCAGACGCTGGGCGACTACCGGATGATGCCGCGTGCGACGTTCTGCTCGCCGCAGGTCGCCTCCTTCGGCCTCACCGAGGCGCAGGCGAAGGAGACCGGCCGCGAGATCAAGGTCGCCACCTTCCCGTTCATGGCCAACGGCAAGGCGCACGGCCTGGGCGAGCCGGTGGGCTTCGTCAAGCTCATCGCCGACGCCGAGCACCTCGAGCTCATCGGCGCGCACATGATCGGCCCCGACGTCTCCGAGCTGCTGCCCGAGCTGACGCTGGCCCAGAAGTGGGACCTCACCGCCCTGGAGCTGGCCCGCAACGTGCACACGCACCCGACGCTGTCGGAGGCGCTGCAGGAGGGCTTCCACGGCCTCGCCGGCCACATGATCAACTTCTGATCGGCGACACAGCCGGCACCCAGGTCAGGAAGAGGCACCGAGGTCAGAAGGATCTGCGGCGCTTCCTCCTGACCTTGGCGCACTCTCCTGATCTCGGAAAGGCTCAGAGCCCGAGCGCGCGGGCGAGCTTCGAGTCGGATGCCGCCGGACGCCCGCCCACGGCGCGGATCGCCTCCTCCGCTGCGGCGAAGAGAGCTTCGCGGCCCGCCGCATCGGCGGGAGCGGCGGGCCCCAGTTCCAGCTCCCACTCACGCCATTCGCGCCGCACACCGCGGCGGAGATCCGTGGCGGCCACGCGATCGTCGACGAACTCCGCGACGACGCCCCGCGGCCCGGTGAGGAGATAGGCGATGCGGCTGTTCTCGATGCGGGCCAGCGGGGTCAGCGCCGCGGTGGTCCAGCGGGAGAGAGTCGCCCTGACGGCATCCGGGATCTCCTCGCCCTCGCCGAGCGGCCAGCCGATCTCCAGTCTGCCGTCGCCGGAGCGGGGTCCCTTGATATGCCAGCCCTCGTCCGGACCGCCCGTCCGACGGCGCACCGCGACACCGGCACGGGAGAGGGCGGCGTCCGCCGTGTCGAGGTAGCGGGCGTCGAGCTCCCGCAGCTCGCCGCCGGCGGTCTCCTCGACGCCGTCGATCCCCGTCCAGACGGGCAACGGCGTGCCTGCGTCCACATCGTACTTGCGCTCCACCTCCACGCTGCGGGAGGGCTCGGAGCCGGTCGATGCGGTCTCAGTCATCCGAGGTCGTGAGGTCCTCGAGGGACTCCTCGTACCGGTAGTCCACCTCGGTGGGACCGTCGCTCGCACCGGTGTTCTGGGGGTCGCCCGTCCTGTTGTAGACCACCTGGGTCTCGCTGTAGGGGACGATCAGCTTGTCTTCGACATCGCCCTCGAGGGGGATGATCTGCCCGTCCAGCGGGCCGCCGTGGAGTCGCGCGAGTGCCATGAGATCACCATAGCCCCCTCACCCCACGACGATCCCGATGGCGGCGCCGATGATCATCCACGGTCCGAAGGCGATGCGCGTCGTGCGTTTCGCGCGGCGCAGGCTCATCAGGACGAGCGCGTAGACGGCTCCGAGGAGGAAGGCCGCCGCCGCTCCGATGAAGAGGGACTGCCAGCCGTGCCAGGCGAGCACCAGGCCGATGACGGCGGCGAGCTTCACGTCCCCGCCGCCCACGCCTCCCCCTGTCAGGCTCAGCAGGACGTAGAAGCCGCCGAGGACGATCATGCCCAGAAGCGAGCGTCCGAGACTCCCCCACTCTCCCGTCGCGAGGGCGTCGAGCAGGATCAGCACGAGCAGCGCGGCGCCGGCGGGCAGGACGATGCGGTTGGGCAGCCGGTGCGTTCTCGCGTCGATCACGAGAAGGCACGCGCCGGCTCCGATGAGCCCCGCATGCACGGCGATCACGAAGAGGTCGTGCAAGGAAGGCCAAGGCATGAGCGGAAGGCTACGAGATCGCCGCCGTGCGCGTTCTCGGGGCTGTGGATAACTGCAGACCGATGTCCGATGTCCGAATTACGCTCTGATCATCAAGTGATATCTTCGTATCTATCTTCGATAATGGAGGCATGGGCATGGCACAACCCGCCCGCGCGCAGGAGCTGCACCGATTGCGCAGCGAGATCTCCCGCATGCAGCGTCGACGCAGCGACGCGCCCTTCCTCCCCCTCGATCCCGCACTGGAGGGGCTGCTGCCCGGCCCCGGGCTGCGCGCCGGCTCCGCCTATTCGATCTCCCCCTCGCCCAGCCTGCTGGGAGCACTGCTCGCGGCGCCCTCACGACAGGGGGCCTGGTGCGCGGTGATCGGCATGCCCCATCTCGGCGTCGAGGCGATGGCCGCCCTCGGCGTCGACCTGTCCCGCCTCATCCTGGTCCCCGATCCCGGTGAGCGCTGGCTTTCCGCGGCCTCCGCGCTCTCCGAGGTCGTGCCGCTCATCGGCGTGCATCCGCGCAGCAGGGTCTCGGATGCCGACGTCCAGCGGCTCGGCGCCCGCCTGCGCGACCGCTCCTGCACGCTCCTGGTCACCGCGCGCTGGCCGCAGAGCGAGGCGACGATCCGCGTCGAGGACATCGAATGGCACGGCCTCGGCGAGGGGTGGGGACTGCTGGCCGACCGCACGGTGACGCTGCGCGCCTCTTCCCGCCGGCAGAGCCCGCACAGCGTGCGGGTGCGTCTTCCCGGTGCTCTCGGCCGGGTGGATGCGGCGCCTGCACCGCTTCGCCCCGTCGCTCCCCTCCCTCTCACTGCGCACGATCCCGCGGCGCAGCAGGACGCCTGGGCGGTTGCCGGATGACTCCAGAGCGTCATCTCGTCCTGTGGCTGCCGGATTGGCCGGTCCGCGCCGCTCTGGGCGCGCCACCGCCGTACGGGCCGGTCGCCGTCGTGCAGGCGAACACGGTTCTCGCCTGCTCCGCCGAAGCGCGAGCGCAGGGCGTGCGCCGTGGCCAGCGCCGCCGGCTCGCGCAGATGCGCTCGCCCTCCCTGCGGCTGATACCGGCCGACGCCCTCCGCGACGAGAGCGCCTTCCTCCCCGTGCTGCGGGCGCTGGAGGAACTGGTGCCGGGCGTCCAGCCGCTGCGCCCCGGGCTCGCGGTGCTGCGCGCCAGAGGGCCGGCCCGCTACTACGGCGGAGAGGAGGAGGCCGCGCTCCGTCTGATCGAGGTGCTCGCCGAGCACGGTCATCCCGGCACCAGGGCCGGGGTGGCCGACGGCCTGTTCACCGCGGAGCAGGCCGCCCGCCTGGGGGATCCCGCCTTCGTCGTCCCCGCGGGCGGAGCCCGCATCTTCCTCGCGCCTCTCCCCGTCCGGATCCTCGGCGACGACGAGCTCACCGCCCTGCTCGACAAGCTGGGCGTGCGCACCCTCGACGGCTTCGCCCGGCTCGACGAGGGCCTGATCCACGATCGTTTCGGCGAACGGGGCGCCCGGCTGCATGCGCTGGCCGCGGGAGCGGACTCCCGTCCTCTCCCGGCCGGATCTCCGCCGCCCGAGCTGTCGCGCGAGGTCTCCTTCGAGACGCCGCTGACCCAGGCCGATCAGATCGCCTTCGCCGTGCGGCAGACCGCCGACGCCGTCTGGGAGGGTCTCGCCGAGGCGGCACAGGTGTGCACGGAGGTGCGCATCGAGCTCACCGACGACGACGGAGCGGTCTCGCAGCGCGTGTGGATGCATCCGACCTCCTTCGAGGCGGCCGACCTCGTCGACCGCGTGCGCTGGCAGCTGGAGGCCACCGCTGACCTCGACAGCGGCATCGTCCTGGCACGGATCATCCCCACCCGCACGGACGACAGCCGTCACCATCAGCCCGGCCTCTTCGGACAGGGACCGGAGCAGCGCCTCCATCACGCGGTCTCCCGCGTGCAGGCCATGCTCGGGCATCGCGGCGTCGTGGCCCCTGCCCTCGTCGGCGGGCGCCGTCTGGCCGAGCGACAATGGCTGCAGCCCTGGGGGGATCGCTCCCCCGTCGACCGCGATCCTGCGCTGCCGTGGCCGGGGAGTCTCCCCCATCCGCTGCCCTCAGAGGTGTTCGATCCGCCACGTCCGGTGGCCGTCGCGGCATCCGATCGCTCCTCTCCGACCGTCGATGCCCGAGGGATGCTCTCCGCTCCGCCCGCCTTCATCGCCGAGAGATCCGTGCTGTCCTGGGCGGGCCCCTGGCCGCTGCACGAGCGCGGCTGGGACAGGGATGAGGCGCGCCGCGCGCAGCGCTTCCAGCTCCTCGACGAGGACCAGCAGGCCTGGCTCGTGCTCTGGGAGGACGAGCGCTGGTGGCTGGAGGGGAGGTACGGCTGATGGGCTGGAACAACCACCCCGGCATGAACTGGAGGGAGCTCGAGGAGACCCTGAGCGCCCGAGAGCCCGACCCGAGACGACGGCCGGACCCGGGTCCGGTCAGCAGATCCCGGCGCCCCGCCCCTCCGGAGCCGATTACCCGGCCCTCCGATGCGATCCCCTATGCCGAGCTGCACGCGCATTCGACCTTCTCCTTCCTGGACGGCGCCTCCTCCCCGGAGGATCTGCTGGCGGAGGCGGAACGTCTCGGACTCAGCGCCCTCGCGATCACCGACCACGACGGGTTCTACGGAGCGGCCCGCTTCGCCGAGGCGGCCGATGTCATGAAGGCCAGGGTGCAGACGGTGTTCGGCGCCGAGCTGTCGCTCGATCTCTCCACGGCCCACGCGGGCAGCCCCGATCCCCCGGGGGAGCACCTGCTGGTCCTCGCCCGCGGCATGGAGGGATACCACCGGCTGTCCGGCGCGATCACCCGTGCCCAGCTGCGCGGCGGCGAGAAGGGCCGGCCGCGCTACGACCTCGACGACCTGGCTGCGAGCGCGGACGGGCACTGGACGATCCTCACCGGCTGCCGCAAAGGGGCCGTACGGCAGGGACTCGACGTCGGTGACGCCGCCGCGCCCCTGCAGCGGCTGGTCGACCTGTTCGGAAGGGATCAGGTCGCCGTCGAGCTCATCGACCACGGCGATCCGATGGACTCCCGACGCAACGACGCGCTGGCCTACCTCGCCCGCGCGCATCGCCTGCCGGTGGTGGCGACGAACAACGTGCACTACGCACGCCCGGAGCGCGCCGGCATGGCGGAGGCCGTCGCCGCGGTGCGCGCCACACGGAGCATGGACGAGCTGGACGGCTGGCTGCCCGCGCACGGTTCCGCGCATCTTCGCAGCGGCGCGGAGATGACGGAGCGCTTCCGGAGGTATCCCGGCGCGATCGAACAGGGGCTGGTCATCGCGAAGGACTGCGCCTTCCCGCTGCGCAGGGCTCGCCCTGCGCTTCCCCGGCAGGAGTTCGCGGACGGGCGCACCCCGATGCAGCATCTGCGCTCTCTGGTGCAGGACGCCGTCCCCGAGAAGTATCCGGACCTGGATGCCGCAGGCAGGGCCCGCATCGAGCGGGAGCTGGACGTCATCGAGGAGAAGGACTTCCCCGGCTACTTCCTCATCGTGCACGGCATCGTCGCCGAGGCGAGGGATCGCGGCATCCTCTGCCAGGGACGCGGCTCCGCTGCGGCGAGCGCGGTCTGCTACCTGCTGGGCATCACGGCGGTCGACCCGATCCTGTACCGGCTCCCCTTCGAGCGCTTCCTCGCCACGACCCGTGAGGAGGAGCCGGACATCGACGTGGACTTCGACTCGGACCGCAGGGAGGAGATCATCCAGTGGGTGTACGACGAATACGGTCGCGAACGTGCGGCGCAGGTGGCGAACGTCATCCAGTACCGACCGAAGAACGCCGTGCGCGACATGGCGAGGGCCCTTGGGCACGCCCCCGGCCAACAGGACGCCTGGTCGCGGCAGGTCGACGGATGGGGCGCCGATCTGCTACCCGCCCAAGGGCACGACATCCCCGAGCAGGTGCTCGCCTACGCCGGCGACCTGCTGAAGGCGCCGCGTCATCTCGGCATCCACTCCGGCGGCATGGTGCTCACTGCACGTCCCGTGGGCGAGGTCGTCCCGGTGGAGCACGCCAGGATGCCGAACCGCACGGTCATCCAGTGGGACAAGGACGACGCCGCCTGGATGGGCCTGGTGAAGTTCGACCTGCTGGGCCTGGGGATGCTGGCGGCGCTGCAGCACTGCTTCGACCTGATCGCCGGCTCCACCGGTGAGCGCTGGACGCTGCAGTCCCTCCCCAAGGAGGAGCCGGAGGTGTACGACATGCTGTGCCGCGCCGACTCGATCGGCGTCTTCCAGGTGGAGTCCCGTGCGCAGATGGGACTGCTCCCCCGTCTGCAGCCCCGGGAGTTCTACGACCTCGTCGTCCAGATCGCCCTCATCCGTCCCGGTCCCATCCAGGGCGGCGCCGTGCACCCCTTCGTGAGACGCAAGCTCGGCAAGGAGAAGGTCGCCTACGCCCACCCCGACCTGGAACCGATCCTGGAGCGGACGCTCGGCATCCCGGTGTTCCAGGAGCAGCTCATCCAGATGGCGACAACGCTGGGCGACTGCACCGCCGACGAGGCCGATCTGCTCCGCCGCGCGATGGGATCCAAGCGCGGGCTCGAGAAGATCGAGCGCATCCGCGAGAAGCTCTACGCCGGGATGGCCGCCAAGGGACTCGACGAGAGCACCTCCGATCGCATCTACGCGCAGATCCAGGCGTTCTCCAACTTCGGCTTCGCGGAATCGCATTCGCTGTCCTTCGCGCTGCTCGTCTACGCGAGCTCCTGGCTGAAGCTGCACTATCCCGCGGCCTTCCTCGCCGGGCTCCTGCGCTCCCAGCCGATGGGCTTCTACTCGGCGTCCACGCTCACCTCCGATGCCCGCAGGCGCGGCGTCCTGGTGCATCGTCCAGACCTGCACGCCTCGGCGGCGCAGGCGACGCTCGAGCCGCTCGGGGAGGACAGGGCGGCGACGGGACAGGACGCCTGTCTCGTCTCCCGGGGGAAGGAGAGCATCCGCGTCTTCGACCGGAGCGCTCCGGACGTCTCCGCCGCTCACCGCAGGGACGGCGGCTTCGCCGTGCGGCTGGGATTGTCTGACGTCCGCGGCATCGGAGTCCCCTTCGCCGGGCGCATCGTCGCCGAACGGGAGGCGAACGGACCCTTCCAGGATCTGAACGACCTCGTGCGCCGGACGGATGCCACGGCGGCTCAGCTGGAGGCGCTCGCCACGGCAGGGGCCTTCGAGAGCATGGGGATGAAGCGGAGGGAGGCGGTCTGGCTGGCCGGCGTCGCGGCCGAGGACCGCGCACGCTACCTGCCGGATACGACCATCGCCGTGCAGCCTCCGCTGTTCCCCGACCAGAGCGGATACGAGCGGCTCTCCGCCGATCTGTGGGCCACCGGCATCGCCACCGACGATCACCCTCTCGCCCACTTCCGCAGCGAGCTGCAGGCGCGCGGCGTGCTGCGCTCCGCCGACCTGGCCTCGCACGAGAGCGGACGCCGCATCGAGGTCGCGGGCCTCGTCACCCACCGGCAGCGTCCGGCGACGGCGTCGGGGATCACCTTCCTCAATCTCGAGGACGAGCACGGCCTCGTCAACGTGGTCTGCTCACCCGGGGTGTGGAAGAGGCATCAGCGCGTCGCGAGGGATTCCCCTGCGCTGATCGTGCGCGGGATCCTCGAGAGGTCGGAGGAAGACGTCGTGAACGTGCTCGCCGACGCGTTCGAGGATCTGCGCACCGGCATCGCCCATCGTTCCAGGGACTTCCGATGAGTTCTCACCGGCGGCTGATGAGCGCGGCTCACCAGATGCGGACGGGCTCCTGGTGGGGCGGACGGTCGCCTCCGCCCCAGCGGTCGGCCTCCGCCTTCGCCGCTCCCGCCGCCGCATCCGCCCCGCGCAGCGCCGCATCCGCCTCGACGGCGGCCGACCGTGCGGGATCGACCCGCACGGTGGTGCGCGGACCGTCGGCGGTCGAGGTGATCGTCGTCGTCAGGACCCTGCCCTGCCACACCGCCAGCTCCCCACGGGGCTCCTCGGCGCGCTGATAGCGCACACCGGTCTCGAGATCGACGATCACGACCACCGATCGGGGCGTCCCGTCCTGGCCCAGCTGCTCGGTCACCTCGACGAGATGCCCGACGGGAAGGGCCGCGGATGCCGCCAGCACGAGCGTTCTGTCCATGGCTCCACTCTAGGAAGCGTCCCGCCGCCGCGCCAGAGCGCTGTCGCGCGCCCCCACCCCTCCTCGAGTCTGCGACACCACGCCGAACCCGCAGCGATACGACGCTGTCTCGGCGTGGTGTCGCAGTCTCGGGCTCGGAGGACGCCGTCCTAGACTCGAGATCATGCCGCTGCCTCTCGATGCCAGGACGGGGCGCGTCTACTTCGCAGCCCAGGCCGTGCTCGGCGCCGCATGGTGGATCGGCGTCTTCTCGAACGAGACGCTGCGCATTCTGACTCTCGGCGAGCTCGACCCCGTGGTCATCGCCATCGCCGACATCCCGCTGTTCGTCGTCGCCTCCGCTCTGGCGGCCTCGGGTCTCCGCTGGGCGGCGTGGGTCGTCGTGCCGTGGACGGCGCTCGTCGCCGCGGGCATGGCCGTGTACGCCACGATGACCACGGCTGCGGGATGGGGTGCGCTTCTCATGGCCGGCGCCGCGGTCGGCGGCATCGGCGCGGGACTCCTCGTGCTCCGAGGCCGTCTGCCGGGCGAGCGGCTGCTCGTCGGGCCGTTCGCGTTCCATCCGGCGACCGAGCGCAGCACGGGCGATCACCTGCGTCGCACCGTCGTGCAGCTGCTGGTCTTCTGGGGAGCCTTTCTCTTCGCAGCCCCTCTCGTCATCGCTTTCGTGGAGCGGCGCTGGATGCTCGACATCCCCTTTCCTCCCCTCGTGCGCGTGCTCGGCGCGATCATGCTCCTCGCGGCCAGCGCTCTGGGCGTCTGGTCCGCCCTGGCGATGTCGACGCGCGGCGAGGGCACGCCGCTTCCCTCCGAGACCGCGGCGCGGCTCGTCGTCACGGGTCCGTATCGTCTCGTCCGCAATCCGATGGCCGTCGCGGGCATCGCCCAGGGCGCGGCCGTCGGGATGCTGACGGGCTCATGGCTCGTCATCGTCTACGCCCTGTGCGGCTCCCTGGTGTGGAACGCGCTCATCCGTCCCCTCGAGGAGGAGGATCTCGAGCAGCGCTTCGGCGCGGAGTTCCGCGCCTACCGCGACCGGGTCCGGTGCTGGGCGCCGGGACGGTTCCCGTCGAGAGCGGGACGCGGCTGATGCGCATCTCCGTGGTGATACCGGTGCGCGACGACGCGCCGATGCTCGAACGCTGTCTGGCGGCGCTGGCCGTGCAGCGCCGGACACCGGACGAGATCGTCGTCGTCGACAACGCCAGCTCGGACGGTTCGGCGGCGATCGCAGCCGCGGCCGGCGCCCGCGTCGTCTTCGAGGCCATCCCCGGCATCCCGCGCGCCTCGGCCGCCGGCTACGACACCGCGACGGGCGACGTCATCGCCCGCCTGGACGCCGACTCCCGTCCCGCCCCCGACTGGCTGGAACGCATCGACGCCGCCTTCCGCGGGACGGATCTGGACTTCCTGACCGGTGAGCCGCGGTTCTACGGCGGCTCCGCGTTCGTGCGCTGGGCGGGGCGCCACCTGTACATCGGCGGCATGTACGCCGTGCTGACGCCGCTGCTCGGACACCCCCCGCTGTTCGGCTCGAACATGGCGATGCGGACCGCGGCGTGGCGGATGCTCAGCGACGAGGTCCACCGCGATCGCACCGACATCCACGACGACTTCGACCTGTCCCTCCACATCCGGCCCGGCATGACGGTGCGACGCGACCGGCAGCTCATCGTCGACGTGTCGGCGCGCCCGTTCGACAGCTGGCGCTCCCTGCGGCGGCGGCTGTCCTGGGTCCTGCCGACCGTGCGCCTGCACTGGCCGGCCGATGCGCCGGGACGCCGGCGTGCCGCCCGCCGCGCGGTGGCGTCCCGCGACGACCGCGGACGATCCAGCGCTGCGGAGGCACCCCGCTGAATCAGCGCGCCCGCGCGTAGAGGGCGAGCAGGTCCAGGCAGAGCTGATGAGGCGTCGTCTCGCAGGGGCTGTGCCCCGTGGGGTAGAACACGGCCTCCGCGCCGATCGCCTCCGCGTACCGCTCATGGGCGCGTCGTGGCCACAGATCACGGGTTCCTGCGGCGAGGAACTTCGGCATCGGCAGCCGGCGGACCTCGCCGCGCACATCCGGCGTCCGCATCATGAGCCCGACGATGTCGTCGACGCTGCGCCGGTCGGTGTGCGCGAACCGGGAGCGGACGAAGGCGAGCCTCCCCGGCGGCACCCGGTTCTTGTTCGTGACGATCCCCCAGAGCATCAGGGATGCGCCCACCCGCGGTGTGGCGAGCGGAGCCGCGGGGCCGAGCACCCGCATCGCGCGGAAGACGTTCCCCGCGCCGGGCGGCGTGGCCAGCAGTGCCAGGGAACGCACGAGATCCGGACGACGAAGGGCCACGAGCTGCGCCACCGTTCCGGCGAACGAGTATCCCAGCAGATGCGCGGGCTCCCCCGCCTCGAGGAAGGCGACCATGTCGTCCGCGAACAGTTCGTGGGTGTAGCGCTCCCCCTCCCCCGGACCGGCTGTCGCCGACTCGTACTGACCCGCCATGTCGTAGGACTGCACATAGTAGCCGGCGGCCGCCAGCAGCGGGAGCATCAGCGTGAAGTCCTCCTTCGAGCCGGTGGCACCGGGCACGAGGACGACGCGAGGATGCCGGGGATCGCCGAGGGACACGACGGCGAGCTCCCCGCTCGGGGCGGTGAAGCGGGCATGATGCGCGCCAGCGGGCGGCGTGGTCCAGTCGATGTCGCCGATCGCCGCATCCCGTTCGGCCGCCGTGCGGCGCCCGGCCCCCTGCGTCGGGGACGTGAAGCGCTCCATACCCCCACGCTAGCGCCGCCGGAGGGCTCTCCCGCTCATCCGACGCCGTCTGCGAGATTCCCGATTCAGGCCTGCGCACGGCGATCCGCCCGCAGAGCGCTGCGACCGTCAGCCGATGGGCTGCAGCGTCCCGCCGTCGAGCGTGAACAGCGCGGGCGAGACCGGCTTGCCTCGTGCGCCGTCGAACAGCGCAGGGGTCATCTCCTGCAGGGACGCGACGGTCTCGGCATCCGCTGCGCTGCACAGGAAGAGCTCGACACGGGTCGGAACCGCGACGGCCAGCTGTCCCTCGATCGCGACCGCGCTGCGCCAGACCTCGGGGATGAGCAGGAGCGAGGCCGTGAGGTCCGACTCGGAGGGGACCTCGAGGCCGTAGCGCCCTTCACCTCCGTCGAGGCGGATCCCGCCGCCGACACGACGACGGAGGTTCTCCCGCGCAAGGGCGTGCAGCGCCTCCTCGCCGCCGAGCTCGTCGACCTGCCCGCGCTGGACGAGGTCCCAGATCCCCTCGGCATCCGAGGCGTACGTCGCCCAGAGGCCCTCGGCCAGGGGACGGGCATGCGGATGGGCGGATTCGGGGAAGCCGGGGATCTGCGCGAACCGCTCGGTGTTCGCCGCCATCCACGCGGTCCCTGCCAGCAGGGGGACGACGAGATCGGTGCGGTGATGCGGACCAGCCGGCGGGGCGGCGTCCATCGTCGTCTTCTTGCGTCCGAACAGGCCCATCTCTCCCCCTCACGAGGGCGGTCGCCCTCGACCCGTCGAGCCTAGGCGAGCATCGCGGATCGCGAAACCCTCATCGATCGGCGCGATCCGTCGGGGCGAAGAACAGCTGGGGCACGCCGTCGAAGTCGATCCGGCGCATGTCGATGCCGTAGACGGGCTGCAGCACCTCGGGGACCAGCACCTCGCCCGGCGCGCCCCTCGCCACCACAGCGCCCCGCGCGAGCAGGACGAGCTCGTCGCAGTACCGCGCCGCCAGATTGAGATCGTGCAGCACGACGATCGTCGTGAGCGGCAGGCCGTGCACGAGCGCCAGGATCTCGTGCTGATAGCGCACGTCGAGATGGTTGGTCGGCTCGTCGAGGAGGAGATGGCCTGCCTCCTGGGCGAGCGCCCGGGCGATGAGCACGCGCTGGCGCTCCCCGCCCGAGAGCTCGTCGACGGATCTTCCGGCCAGCGCGGCGACTCCGGCGCGCGCCATCGCGTCCGCGGCGGCGCGCTCGTCGATCTCGCGATAGCGGCTCCATCCCGGCAGTCGCGGCGATCTGCCCAGCAGGACCGAGTCCCAGGCCGTCAGCGGCAGCCCGCTCGGCTCCTCCTGCGCGACGACCGCGATGCGCTCGGCGCGTCTCCGAGGAGTGAGGGATTCGATGGGATCCTCGTCCACGACGACCCTGCCGCCGTCCCTGCGGATGGCGGCGAGGATCGCCCGCAGCATCGTCGACTTGCCGGAGCCGTTCGGGCCGATCAGTCCGAGGGTGCCGGAGTCCGGGGCGACGAGATCCGCAGCGTCCACGGCGAGCGTCCGGCCGTACCGGACGCTCACCCCCTCGGCGGTGATCATCCCGCGAGCGCCCCTGTCCCCTC
Source organism: Microbacterium tumbae (assembly GCF_054780175.1). Lineage (NCBI taxonomy): Bacteria > Bacillati > Actinomycetota > Actinomycetes > Micrococcales > Microbacteriaceae > Microbacterium > Microbacterium tumbae. The sequence continues at coordinate 92,824 of NZ_BAAGWV010000002.1, read as the reverse complement.
GAGGACGGTGCGGAGCCCGCGCAGCGCGCCGGGGTCGGGCGAGAGGTCCGCGGCGAGGACGCCGATCACCCTGTCCTCCTGAACCGCGGTCAGTCCCGCCGCTCCCGGCTCCGTCAGCAGGTGGTCGTAGGCGTCCTGGAAGCTCTCGCCGTAGAGCCCGTAGGCGAGCACGAGCGTGTGCGGGTCCGCATCGAGCAGCGTCTCGATGTTCGCCTCGAGGTAGACGGAGGGCTCCTCGCCGTAGACGTTCTCGAACCCCGCACGCGCGAGCACGTCATCGGCGATGCCCTGTCCGCCGCGCGCCGACAGCGTGGCGCTCTCGGAGAAGTAGTAGACGACGGCCGCCGTCTCCCCCGCGTCCTGCGCGGGGACGGCCGCCGTCAGCTCTTCGAGCTCGGCGCGCAGGCCGGCGAGCCGCTCGTCGGCGGTCTCCTCCGTGCCGAACACGCGCGAGAGCCTCTCGACGTCCGAGAAGATCGCCTCGAAATCGGTCTTCCCGGTGAGCGCGGCGTCGTGGCTGCATTCGCCGTCGATGACGATGTCCGGGATGCCGGCGGCGGCGACGTCGTCCTCCGAGGCGTTGAAGAGCCCGTAGCCGACGATGACGTCGGGCTCGGCCCCCACGATCGCCTCGATCGCGGGATCGGAGGGATCGACGACGACCGCGTCCGAGGGCGCGTGCACGAGTCCCTCCGGGAGCTCGGCGCCGAACTCGCCCGCCCTGGCCGTGATGCGGTCGGATGCGCCCGCCGCGTCGAGGAGCGAGATCGCGGAGGTGCCGATCGTGAGGACCGCCTGCGGTTCGCTGTCGATGGTGAGCTCGGCGCCGCAGTTCTCGATGGTCACGGGGTAGGCGGAGACGTCGTCCGGCTCGGGCGCGGGCTCGGCGGTCTCCGCGCCGCAGGCGGTGAGCAGGAGCAGGCCGGTCAGCGCGGCGGCGGCGCCGACCGGGCGCAGGCGGGGTGTTGCAGGGGACATGGATCTTCCTTCTCTTTCGGGGTGGGACGCTGCTTCGGTTCGTGCGAATCAGCGGGCGAGGGAGCGGCGCACCAGCGCGATGAGCAGGGGCGTGCCGATCAGGGCGGTGAGGATGCCGAGGGGCAGCTCGCGCGGGGCGAAGGCGATCCTGGCCAGTGCATCCGCCGCGACGAGGAGCAGCGCCCCGAGAAGGGCGGCGGTCGGGAAGAGGATGCGATGCGTGCCCCCGACGAGGCGGCGGGCGATGTGGGGGACGACGAGGCCGACGAATCCGACCAGCCCCGACACGGCGACGGCCACGGCGACCGTCAGGGCCACGAGGACCGCCGCGACGGCGCGGAACCGGGTCGGATCCGTGCCGAGCGCGAGGGCCGTGTCGTCGCCGATGGCGAGGGCGTCGAAGCGCCGGGACCAGACGATGTGCACGACGGTCGCGAGGAGGATCGCGACGACGAGGATCGGAACGGACGACCAGCGCGCCTGCGCCAGGGATCCGAGCATCCAGAACAGCACGGCACGGGCGCCGTCGCGCGACTCGCTGGCGAACACGAGGAAGTTCGTGAGCGCGGTGAGCGCGAACCCGACGGCGATCCCCGCGAAGACGAGACGGGAGGTGACCAGCCGGCCGCCGATACGCGCGATCGAGAGCACCAGGACGATCGCGAGCATCGCGCCGAGGAAGGCGCTGCCGGTGAGCGCGATCGCGCCCAGCCCGCTCCCGAAGCCGAACAGGATGCTCGCGGCGGCGCCGGTCGAGGCGCCGGAAGAGATGCCCAGCAGATACGGATCGGCGAGCGGATTGCGCACGAGCGCCTGGATCGCGACGCCGGACATCGCGAGCGCCGCGCCGACGAAGACTCCGAGGATGACGCGCGGCAGGCGGATGAGCCAGACGATGGCGTGCTCGGAGGAGTTCCCGCCCCAGGGGGCGCCGATTCCCAGCTCCCCGGCGACGATCCTCACCACGGTCTCGGGAGGGATCGCGATCGGTCCGATGCCGACGGCCGCCACCGACACGCCGGCCAGCAGGATGCCGAGTGCGAGAAGGAGGACCCGCTGCCGACGGCGTGTCGCCTGTGCTGCCAAGGCGGGAGCGGCGGCGGCGCGCATCACGACTGGCATGAGCGGGTCGTCATCGTGTACAAAGGTGTTCACTCCATTATTGAGAACGATTATCACTAATACGTTAGCAGAGGTCGCCCGTGATCCATTTCCGACTGCTCCGCCTGGTCGGCGGCCGCGGCGGCCTGGCCTCCGCCGTGCTGATCGGCCTGATCCTCAGCGGGCTGGCCATCTCACAGGCGCTCGCGATGTCCGCCCTCTTCGGCGGCATCCTCGCCGGCGCCGCTCCGGCGGCCCTCGCTGCACCGTTCGCCGTCCTCGCCGCCGCCCTGCTCCTCCGACCGCTCCTCACGGCGGCCAGAGAACTCGTGGCGCACGCCGCCGCGAGCCGGATGAAGCGGAACCTCCGCGGCCGCATCCTCGACCATGAACGCGCCCAGGGGCCGTTCGGGGACGGCGGAGAGCGGACGGGAACCCGCCACGCGCTGCTGATCGAGGGCGTCGAGAACCTCGAGCCGTACGTCACCCGATACCTTCCGCAGGTCGCCATCACCGCGATCACGGCCTTCGTCGCCGTGGCGCTCCTCGTCCTCGTGGATCCGGTCGTCGGGGCCGTCGCCGGGGCGGTCGCCGTCCTGGTCCCCCTCGTGCCGCGCCTGTGGGACCGCGTGCTGCGCGGACGCGGCGAGGAGCACTGGAGCGCCTACGCGGCTCTGCACGCCGATGTCGTGGACTCGATGCGCGGCATGGAGACCCTGAAGCTGCTCGGCGCATCGGAACGGCGCCGCGCAGAGCTGGCGTCCGCGAGCCGCTCTCTGCTGCGCGCGACGCTCCGCCAGCTCCAGCTCTCGCTCGCCGAGTCTGGCCTGACCGGCTTCCTCCTCGTCGCCGGCCCCGCCACCGCGCTGACCGTCGGCGTGATGCGCGTCGCCTCCGGAGCGCTCGCCCCGGAAGCCCTGTTCGCCGTCGCGCTCCTGGGCTTCGAGGTCTTCCGGCCGTTCCGGGAGCTGTCCGGCCACTGGCACGCGGGCTATCTCGGCGTGACGGCGGGCTCGCAGCTGCTCGATCAGCTCTCCGCTCCCGCACCGGAGACGACGCCGCAGAGGACAGGGCTCCGGGCTCCCGCGTCCGGCTCCCCCGCTCCCGGCATCGCGATCGAGCTGGACGACGTGCATGTGCGCTATCCCGGCGCCGACCGCCTCGCGCTGGAGGGCTGTTCCCTGCAGATCCCGCTGGGTTCGTTCACCGCGATCGTCGGCCCTTCCGGTGCGGGGAAGTCGACCGTGGCCAATGTGGTCCTCGGGCTGCTCGCCCCGGAGAGCGGACATGCCAGGATCGCGCAGGGTCAGAATGCCGCATCTGTCAGCCTCGTCTCGCAGGATCCGGTGCTGTTCTCCGGCACGCTCCGTGACAACCTGACTCTCGTCGCACCGGATGCCGACGACGACGCGCTGCGCCGTGCGCTCCGCAGCGCTCAGGCGTCGGAGCTGGTCGATGCGGAGGACGGCCTCGACGCGCAGGTGGGAGACGGCGGCACGCTGCTCTCGGGCGGCCAGCGCCAGCGCGTCGCCATCGCGCGGGCGCTGCTGCGCGGATCTCGCATCCTCGTGCTGGACGAGGCGTCCGCCGCGCTCGACGCGCGCCGGGAACGGGATCTCCTGCAGGGACTGCGCGCGGCCGAAGCGGACGGGAGTCCCCTCACGATCGTCGTCATCGCGCACCGCCTCACGGCGATCAGGGACGCCGACCTCGTCATCGCGGTGGACGAGGGACGCGCTGCGGAGCAGGGCTCTTACGAGCAGCTGGTCGAAGCGGGCGGCGTGCTCGCCCGCCTGCACGCCGCCCAGGCCGAGCAGGTGGACGCATGAACGCCGCACGCACGCTGCTCCGTCCCGTCGTCGGACTGCTGGCCGAGGTGCGCGCCGAGCGCGCCCTGTTCCTGCGCTCGACGCTGTCGATGACCGTGCTCCAGCTCGCCACCGCCGCATCGGCCGGGCTCAGCACGGCGGTGGCGACCGGCGTCGTCGCAGGCGCCGGCGACGACGTGGTCTCCGCGACGCTGATCGGGCTGTTCGCCGCCGTCGCGACCGTGGCCGTGTTCACCTGGATCGAGTCCTGGCTGAGCCACGTGCTCGCCTACCGGATCATCGACGCCCTGCGGATGCGCGTGTACGACGCGGTGCAGCGGATCGTCCCCGCGAGAACCGGCGTCCGGCGCACCGGCGAGGTCGCCGGCACGGCGATGAACGACGTCGAGGTCCTCGAGTGGTTCTACGCGCACACCCTCGGCTCGGGGATCAACGCCGTCGTGTCCCCGCTGATCGTTTCCGTCGTGCTCGTCCTCCTCGTGGGACCGATCGGCCTCATCGTCCCCGCCGGGATCCTGCTCCTGCTGCTCATCCCGTGGCTGTTCGCTTCGACGCAGCTCCGCCAGGGCGCCGCGATCCGTCGCGGCCTCGGGGATCTCCAGGCGATCGCCCTCGAAGGGGCCGAGGCGCGAAGGGAGCTCGCGACGCTCGGTCTCACCGAGCATCACCGTGCGCACGTGCTGGAGCGGACCGCGCATGTGCAGACGGCGAAGCGCCGCTTCGCCCTGCGCGCCGCCGTGGAGTCCGCCCTCGCCGACGTCGTGATCGCGCTCACCAGCCTGGGGTTCCTCGTCGCGCTGATCTCGGCCGCCGCACGCGGGGCCGTGGAGCCGACCGTGATCCCTGCGGCGCTCGTGCTGGTGCCGGCTGCCGTCGCCCCCGCCGCAGGCGCGTTCGTCATGTTCCAGCGCCTCGGGGAGATGTCGTCCGCGGCCGAGCGCGTGCGGGAGCTCATCCAGGTTCCCGCCGCCGATGCCCCCGACGCTCTCAGCGCTCTGCGCTCCGGAGGACGGGGCGACGTCCGCTTCGACGGGGTCCGCTTCGCCTATGAGGGCGGAGGACCCGTGCTCGACGGACTCGATCTGCGTGTCAAGGCCGGTGAGCACATCGCCCTCGTGGGCGCGTCCGGTGCGGGCAAGACGACGATCGCGCGCCTGCTGACGGCCCTCTGGCGGCCGGATGACGGACGCATCCTGCTCGACGGCGTCGACATCGCCGGAGTCGCGGGCGATGCCGTGCGGCGAGAGGTCGCCCTCGTCTCGCAGCATCCGTTCGTGTTCCGCGGCACGGTGCGCAGCAATCTGCTGCTGGCCGCTCCCGACGCGGATGACGAGACGATGAGGACGGCGCTGCGCGATGCCGGTCTCGCCGACACCGTCGAAAACTGGGCGGGCGGCCTCGACGAGAGGATCGGCGACCGGGGCGCGACGATGTCGGGAGGGCAGCGTCAGCGCCTCTCGATCGCGCAGGTCCTGCTGCGGGATCCGGCCGTCCTGATCCTGGATGAAGCCTCGGCGCAGCTCGACGCCGTGCGGGAATCCGACCTCTCCGACGCCGTCGCGCGCCTTCGAGCCGGACGCACGACCCTCGTCATCGCCCACCGCGTCTCCACGATCCGGCGGGCCGAGCGGGTCGTCCTCCTCGACGGCGGACGCGTCATCGCCGAAGGCGCGCACGACCATCTGCTGGCCACGAGCCCCCGCTATCGCGAGCTGATCGCCCACGACGAGACCCTCCAGAGCCCCCCGCCGGCGTTTCACGCCGACACCGCATCGGAGAGAGGAAGGAGGTGAAAGACATGCAGCAGATCGTCATCTCGGAGGTTGCGACGGAGCGCTCGGACGAGCAGATCCTCGCGCCCAACGCGAACAACCACGGACACGTCTCGACCGCGTTCGCCTGGTCGTGACCGACCTGCGGGTGCCCCCGGAAGGGGGCGCCCGCACCTTCTCGCCCCAATAACGCCTCACAGGAGGAACAATGCCCGCACCGTCCACCCTCGCCGTCCCTCGCGTCGAAGTGCGTCCGCTGACCGGCGGCCGCACGCTGATCACGACGCCGACGGGCGCCTCCTTCACCGCTGCGGTCGATCCGTCGACCGTGCTGCGCATGCTCGATGCCTGGGCGACCGGAGAGGCCTCCCCCGCGCTCGCAGACGGCTGGGAGTCGGCGGCGACGGTCCTGCACGACGTCCTCGAGCGCGACGGCGCCTTCGCCGAGCCCGTGCCGGCCGGTCTGCTCGCCGAGGCGTCTCCCGCCTACGACGAGGGCGACGGCTCCGATGCGCTGCCCGGCGATCTTCTCCTCACGGGCGACCCCCGGGTCGTGGCGGCCCTTCAGCAGGCATCCCGTTCACGGGTCCTCCGCGCCGTGCCTGCCGACGACTGGCAGCGTGTCGTGCATCGCGCCTTCCGCACGGGGGAGCTTCTCGTCTACACGCTGCAGGGCGCCGACGACGCCACGTTCATCGCGCTCGACCGGTTGTGCGCCGACGCACGCACTCCGTGGGTCGCTCTCGAGGTGAGCCTCTCCGCGGTCTGGCTCGGTCCCTTCGTGACGCCGGGCACCGGAGCGGGCTATGAGGACTTCGCGGCCAGGCGCACGGCCGCGGCCTTCGACGCGGCGGCGCATCGCGCTCTCCGCGCACCCTCGGTCGGCGGCGACGCCGGAAGGCCGCCGCATCTTCTCGGCGCCGCGCTCGGCAGGGCGCTCGACATCCTGCACGGCGATCGTGCCGGGGACGCCGTGCACGAGATCGGCGCGAACGGCGCCGTCGGGTCCCATCCCGTGCTGCCCCTCCCGAACAGTGTGATCAGCGCGGCGCGACCGCACACCCCGGACGACCTCGTCGACCGGGTGACCGGTCTCGTCCAGCGCACCAGAGACGTGACCCACCATCCCGGCATCCCCCGCTCGCTGGCCACGGCGCAGAGCGATGTGTGCAACATGCGCAGGGTGTCACGATGGGCCAACAACACCTCCTGCCAGGGCGCCGCGTTCGGCGATCCGGAGCAGGCCCGTGCGAGCGCCGTCGGCGAGGCCGTCGAGCGCTACTGCGGCAACCTCCTCGACACTCTCCCCGTCACCTTCGCGAGCTACGAGACGCTGCGGCGCGGTTCCGTGCGCGCGCTCGACCCCGACGCGCTCGTGCTGTACTCCGACGCGCAGTACGGGACGCCCGGCTTCCCCTTCGTGCGGATGACCCCCGAGCTGGAGATGCACTGGGTCCCCGGCAGATCGCTCACGACCGGCGAGGATCTGCTCGTCCCCGCGAGCATGGTCTACGTCAACTGGTTCACCGCGGGGTACTCGGGCGCACCGGTGACGAACTTCTGCCCCTTCGCGGGGATCGCCGCCGGCCCCACCATGGACTACGCGATCACCTCCGCCCTCGAGGAGGTCATCGAGCGCCACGCGACGATGGTGTGGTGGCTGAACGGACAGCCGATCGACGCGACCGATCCCGGAGACCTCGCCGCGCTCTGGGACGGGGTGCCGGGGGACGCGGGCCAGCGCCCGTCGCTGATCATGCTCGACAACGAGTTCGGCGTGCCGGTCGCCGCAGGCGTGCTGCACAACGACGTGGACACTCTCGTCAACGTCGGCTTCGCCTGCCGGGACACGCCGGAGGCCGCGGCCCGCAAGGCCTGGACCGAGGCGTGCACCCTGCAGGAGGGCAGCCGCGATCTGCTCCGTGCCGACGGCGCGCACTGGGATGCGATGAGCCGAGGCGAGCTCAACAGCCGTTCCTTCAAGCCCTGGCGCGCCGACCGTCGCTACCTCGATTCCTACCGGGAGGACATGCGCGACTGCGATGACCTGATGGTCCAGCAGCAGGTGCACCTCGATCCCCGCGCGGTGCAGCGCGTCGCGCCGTTGCTGGAGCGGCCGGTCACCCGCAGGATGGCGGACGCCCCGAGCCTTCCCTCGCGCACGCCGGGCGCCTACCGGGCGGCCCTCGAGTCCGCCGGCCACGAGGTGATCGTCGTCGACATCACCTCGCCGGACATCGCCAGCACCGGGATGGCCGTCGTGCGCGCGATCGTGCCGGGCACGGTCGGCAACGCACCGGCCGCCTTCCCTTTCCTCGGCCGGCGGCGCGTGCAGGACCTCGGGGTCGAGCTCGGCTGGCGGCGGACGGCTCTCGAGGAGTCCGAGCTGAACCACTTCCCGATCCCGCACGCATGACGCGGCTCGCCGTCCATGCGCTGGGCGACGACCGCATGGTCGTCTGCGCCGACGACGGACGCCGCTGGACGATCGACGCGCCCGCCGCCCTGATCGACGACGAGGCGGTGCGCGATGCGCTCTCCGCGCTCCGCGGCCCGGAGGCGGATGCCGTCATCGTCCCGCCAGCCGACGACGCGACGATCCTTCTCACCTGCCTAGGCGACCTCGCACGGCTCGCGGCGACCGTGACCGCACCGACGACGGCGCAGTGGACGTTCGCCGGGCGGATGCACCGGGTGCTGCTCCGTCCCGGCGATGCGGCATCCGTAGCACGGGAGGTCACCGCGTGCCTCCTGGCCACCGTCGCGGATGCCGAGGAGGCGAGGGGTCTCGCCGCGCGTCCGCTCGTCGACGAGATCTCCGGCGCACGTCCCGCCCGGCGGCCGCCTGCCGAGGGGATGCTCGAGCGCTGGGCCGACGGCGCATGGCATCCCCACCGGCTCGATCCGCCGCCCCTCGTCGACGCGGTCACCGGCATCCTGCGCCGCATCGTCGAGCGTCCGCGGGACCCGCAGTCGCCGCCCGAGTTCGTGCACCTGCATGCCGAGCTCCCGCACCTGTCGAGCATCGACGGCAGATTCCGGCCGGATCCGCTCGCACCGGCCGGAGGCTTCCGCGGTGCGGCGACCCCTCCCGAGCACGAGGCGATCCTCTCGGGCGTCGCGCACGAGTGCGGGGCCTACCTCGGACAGGGGGTTCGCCGTGCCGCGAGCGCCGCTGAGCTGCGCCTGGCCGGAGAGCGGGTCCTGACCGTGACGGAATGGCGTCCGCACGATCCCCGGCTGCACGAGATGCCCGGATTCCCGTTCGTCCGCGACGATCCGGCGCTGCGGACGACGTGGTTGCGCGGCGAGGACGCGCAGGGAGCCTGCTGGGTGCCGCTCAGCCTCGTCCACGCGGGCTACCTCGCGAGCCGGCTCGACGATCTCCCGCCCACCAACGGTCACAATCTCGTCGGGCTGCAGGCCGGGTTCACCCGGGCGGAGGCGCTGGACAGGGCGGCGGCCCACCTGATCGCGCAGGATGCCGTGGCCCGGTGGTGGTCAGGGGGCTCCCGGCTCGCGGAGACGCCGCTGCCCGCCGTCGCACGATGGGAGCAGAGCCCCTGGCGGGTGCGGGTGATGGCCGTGCCGAGCCGGTTCGGCATGCCTGTCCGTCTCGCCGTCGTCGACGATCCCGCTGAGGGGGTCGTGGCGCTCGGCCACGGATGCGCGCAGTCGCCGTCCGAGGCCGCGGCGCGTGCCCTCTCGGAGGCTCTCGTCCAGCACGCCTCCGCCCGCGATCTCCTCCGGCCGGACAGCCTCATCCGCGATGCGGCCGCTCTCGGCAACGGCGGCGTCGCCGGCCTCGCCCCGTACGACGCGCGACGGCGCTACGCCGACGCCTTCTCCGATCGGCGGAGGATGATCGACCCGATGTGCCATCTGCAGTACGGCCTCGACCCCGAGGCGGTCGACCATACGCGCCGGCGGCTCGAGCCATCCGGCGTGGAGGCGGAAGCCACCGCACCGCCGTCCGGCTCCCCGTTCGCGGCGCTGACGAGAGGCTGCCGGCGAGTGGTGCGGGTGGATGTCACCACACGCAGGGTCAGGGACGCCGGCGCATCCGCCGTGCGCGTGCTCGCCCCGGATCTCGCCCGGCTGTCGGTGGCCGCTTTCGACGGATCCGAGAGCTCGACGGCGCATCCCTATCCCGGTTGGTGACCCCGCCGCACCCGCTCAGGCGTGCATGACGACGCGCCATGGCCGGACGCGAACCCCGAAGAGCCCCTCGGCGACACTGCGATCGTCCTCGTTCGCGAGGCGTTCGGCATCGCCGATCCGGTCCGGTCCCGCGAGGCGGAGGATCGTCATCCCCTCCCCGTCGCCATCGCCGAACGAGCCGGCCGCGATCAGCTCGCCGGCCTCGGCGCGGCGCCGGAGGAAGGCGATGTGCCCGGCGAAGCGAGGGTCGTCGAAGACCCCCCGCCCGATCGCGGAGCGATGCAGGAGCGCGACCCAGGTCTCCCCGCCCTCATCCGCCGGTTCTCCGTGAAGATGCCCGGCGTACCGCTCCAGCACCTTCGGCCAGCCATGGCCGTACTCCTCGCGCGCGGCGGCAGGTGCGGCCAGACGCTCCCAGCCGGCGTGCTCGAGGGTCACCAGCGTGCGATCCTCGTCGAGGGCGAGGAACTGAACGGTCACCGCCGTGGCGAGGCTCTCGTCCCGGCCAGGATGCCAGCTGAAGTCGAGCCGATGCGGCGGATCCCAGCGCGTGACCCGACCCCAGGGGGAGGTCTCCCCCGTTGCGGACGTCTCGACGATCGTCCCGTCGACGAAGGCGACGGTCGCCTCCGCGCCGAACACGCTCAGCTCGGACACCGGCCACCAGCGGTCGATCCGATCGGTGAACACCGCGAAGGCCGTGCCGGGATCGGCGTTCACGATCACCTCGCGGTGGAGGGGCGGAAGGATGGTGGTCATGCGCGTCTCTCTCCTGTCGAGCCATGCGGTGCTTCTGGACGTTCCCGGCTCGCCCCCGCTGCGCCGCGCGAGCCCGCGGACTCCGCCTCTGCCGCGAAGTCGGCGAGCGCGGCGTCCCAGACGCCGACCAGCCACTGCTGAGCGGTGGCGAGGCCGGGCGGCGCGAGCGCGTAGAGGTTCCGCGTGCCGCTCCGGCGGTGCTCCACCAGGCCCGCGTCGCTCAGCACGCGCAGATGCTTGCTGACGCCAGGGCGCCGGGCGGGCAGCCGGTCCGCCAGCTCCCCGACGGGCAGCGGTCCCTCGCGGAGGACCTCGACGATGCGACGACGCATGGGCTCGCCCAGAGCGTCGAAGACATCGTCCGTCGCGTTCATAACGGTGACTCTAGAGCAACGGTTGCTGGAGAGCAACCCTTATGCGACGACGTCCGCCGGTGGGGGATCACGGAGTCGGCCGCCGTGCACCGGCGGACCCCCTCTCGCTCACGAGGGATCGCCACACCTCGGCGAGCTGACGCTCATCGCCGGTGACGTCGACCGACGAGACTCCCGGCGAAGAGGCGCGGATGCCCCGCGGAAGGCCTCGTCCTGGCCTACGGCGCGGCGTGGTCCGACACGGCGGACCCGGTCAGTCCGTGCGCGCCTCGTCCCGCGGCGCCCTTCCGAAGAGCCGCCGGTACTCCCGGGCGAACTGGGATGCCGAGGAGTACCCCACCTCGTACCCGAGCTGAGCGATGTCACTCGTGCCGGAGAGCAGACGCATCCTGGCCTGGTGCAGCCGGACCTGCTTCTGATACTGCAGCGGGCTGATGCTCGTCGCCCGGCGGAACCGACGGTTCACGCTGGAGACGCTGAGACCGACGGCGTCCGCGAGCTCCTCGGCGCGATAGGGACGATCGAAGTTCGCCCGGAGCCACGCTCCCGCACGCGCCACCGTGGCGAGCTCCCCCTCCGCTCTGCCGAGGCTCCGGATCATCTCGCTCCGGACGCCGGTGAGCAGTCGCCAGTGGATCTCCCGGACGACCGCCGGTCCCAGCACCCGACTGTCCAGCGGCGATCGGACCGTGCGCAGGAGCCGGAGGAAGGCGTCCACGAGCTCGGGCTCCGCGTCGGACTCCCCCACGGCTGACCCCGTCGACACGCTCGTGCGCGCCGGCAGGTCGAGGAGCAGCTCGGCGATCAGCGGCGGATCGAGCGTGATGCCGACGGCGAGGAACGGCGCGTCGTCGCTCGCCTCGCTGATCCAGGACGTGAGCGGCAGATCGACCGCGACGACGAGGAGCTGCCCGGAGGCGTAGTCGAAGACGCGATCGCCGAGGAGCGTCCGCTTGGCCCCCTGCGCGACGAGCGCCACGTTCGGCTCCGAGAGCACCCCGATCGGGGCGGTCGCGTGCGGGGAGGCGAACACCGTGACGCCCGGCGCAACGGTCCGCGGATCGGGATGCCCCGTGGCCAGCCCGCTGATGGCCTCTCTCAGCTCTGCCAGGCGATCGCTCTCATCCATGGGGACGATTCAAGCACAGGCGCCGATCCGATCCGATCCACGATGCGCGGATCGTGCAAGAGATCGACCCTATCGTCCTGGATCGGATGCGAGCCGGGTGATGGACTGCAGGAAGCAGAGAAAAAGATCGCGGAAGACGAAGGACGAACCCCCATGCCGCTCACCTCCTACATCACGCTCGGACGGTCAGGACTCCGTGTGAGCCCCTTCACCCTCGGCACGATGACGTTCGGGGAGGACAGCGGATGGGGCTCGCCGCCGGACGTCTCCCATCGCGTCCTCGCCGCCTATCTCGATCGCGGAGGGAATTCCGTCGACACCGCGAACGTCTACACCAACGGGCATTCGGAAGTCATCGTCGGCGACTATCTCGAAGCGAATCCAGGCGTCCGCGATCGGATCGTGCTGGGCACGAAGTTCTACTGGAATCTGTGGAAGGGCGATCCCAACGGCGGCGGACCGGGCCGCAAGGGCATCATCGACCAGCTCCATCACTCGCTGCGGCGGCTGCGGACCGACTACGTCGACGTCTACTGGCTGCACAACTTCGACCCCGTCACGCCGATGGACGAGACCATGCGGACGCTCGACGACCTCGTGACGGCAGGGAAGATCCGGTACCTCGCCTTCTCGGACACCCCCGCGTGGGCCACGGCCCGCGCGCAGACGATGGCCGAGTTCCGCGGCTGGGCGCCGATCACCGCCCTGCAGCTCGAGTACTCGCTGCTCGAGCGCACCGCGGAGGGCGAGCTCCTGCCCATGGCGCAGCAGCTCGGCTTCGGCGTCATGCCCTGGGGGCCGCTGTCCGGCGGCTTCCTGTCCGGGAAGTACTCGAGCACGACATCCGGAGCCGTCGACACGACGCGCGCGTACAAGGGCACCCCGACGTCGGAGGAGTTCGCCGTCATCGACGAGACGAACGCCGTCGCGGCCGAGCTCGGAGTCCCCGCGGCGACGGTCGCCCTCGCCTGGGTGCAGAGCAGGCCGGCGGTGGGCTCGACCCTGATCGGCGCGCGGACCATGTCGCAGCTCGAGACGAATCTGGCCGCCCTCGACCTCCCGCTGCCGTCCGAGCTCGTCGCCCGTCTGGACGCGGTGTCCCGGCCGAGTCTGGACTTCCCCGCGCAGAACAACGCCCTCTATGCGCGGCTCGCCCGCAACGCCGGCACGACCGTCGACGGCGAGGCCACGGATCTGCCTCCCCAGCTCGCGTCAGGAACGATCTGGTGAGCCTCGGGGACGTGAGGCCTCCGACGCGCTCGGACGCCGGAAGCCGACAGGACCAGGAAGAGCAGCACGAGAAGGAGAAGGAGTACGCATGACCGCCCGCATCAGCACGCCGTTCGACGCACGATCGACCGCCGAGGAGGTGATCGCCGGCGTCGACCTGCACGGCCGGCGCGCGATCGTCACGGGGAGCGCCGGCGGGCTCGGCCGCGAGACGGCGAGAGCGCTCGCCTCGGCGGGGGCGGAGGTCACGATCGCGGCGCGCGGGCTCGACGCCGCGGAGAGGGTCGCCGCGGAGATCCGTCTCGAGACGGGGAACCCCGGCGTCCGCACCGCGCACCTTGACCTCGCCGATCCCGCATCCGTCGCGGAGTTCGTGCGGAGCTGGTCCGGCCCGCTGCACATCCTCGTCGACAACGCCGGCGTCATGGCCACCCCCGAGCAGCGCACGCCGGAGGGCCGCGAGCTTCAGTTCGCGACGAATCATCTCGGCCATTTCGCCCTCACCGTCGGACTCCACGACGCGCTGCGAGCCGCGGGGTCGTCGCGCGTCGTCGTGCTGAGCTCCGTCGGACACGTCAACGGGCCCGTCCGCTTCGATGATCCCGACTTCACCGCGGAGCCCTACGACCCCTGGCTCGCCTACGCGCAGTCGAAGACCGCGAACATCCTCTTCGCCGTGGAGGCCGCACGACGCTGGGCGGCCGACGGCATCGCCGTGAACGCGCTCAACCCCGGACGCATCTGGGAGACCGGTCTGGGACGCCACATCGAGACCCCGCCGCAGACGTTCGATCCCGCAGGCGCGACGGGAGTCTCCGAGAAGAGCATCGCCCAGGGCGCGGCGACCTCCGTCCTGCTCGCGGCCTCTCCTCTCGTCGATGGCGTCACGGGACGGTACTTCGAGGACTGCCAGGAGGCCGAGCCCTTCGCCCCGGGAATCCGACGGGGGGTCGCTGCGTACGCGATCGACCAGGACGACGCCCGTCGGCTCTGGGACCTCTCCGTCGAGTTGACCGGGGTCGGCGCGGAGCCGGGAGCGTGAGGAAAGGCGGAGCCGTCTACTCCTGCACGGAGAACGCGGCGTCGAAGGACGCCGCCGGAGCCTCCCACAGCATCGAGCGGACGAACTCCAGCGCGTCGGGAGCTCCGCGCAGACGATCCATGCCGGCATCCTCCCATTCGATGGAGATCGGCCCGTCGTATCCGATCGCCCGGAGGGTCCGGAAGCAGTCCTCCCACGGCACGTCGCCGTGGCCGGTCGACACGAAGTCCCAGGCCCGCCGGGGATCGCCCCAGGGCAGATGGGAGCCGAGCACGCCGCGTCTGCCGTTGCGCTCCCTGACGCGCGTGTCCTTGCAGTCGACGTGGTAGATCCGGTCGGCGAAGTCGACGAGGAACGCCACCGGGTCGATGCCCTGCCACATCATGTGGCTGGGATCCCAGTTCAGCCCGAACGCCTCGCGGTGCTCGATCGCCTCGAGCGCCCGTGTCGTGGTGACGTGGTCGTAGGCGATCTCCGAGGGGTGCACCTCGTGGGCGAAGCGGACCCCCTCGCCGTCGAAGACGTCGAGGATCGGGTTCCAGCGGTTCGCGAAGTCCTCGTAGCCCTGATCGATGACCTCCGCAGGAACGGGCGGGAACATCGCGAGATAGGGCCAGATCTTCGAGCCGGTGAACCCGACCACCGTGTCGACGCCCAGCCGCCGGGCGGCCTTCGCGGTCGTCTTCAGCTCCTCGGCAGCACGCTGCCTGACCCCTTCGGCGCCACCGTCGCCCCACACCCGGGACGAGAGGATCGCCCGGTGGCGGAAGTCGATCGGATCGTCGCACACGGCCTGCCCCGCGAGATGGTGCGAGATCGCCCACACGCCAAGGCCGTGCCGCGCGAGCAGGTCTTTGCGCTCGCGCAGATAGCGGTCGTCCTCGACGAGCCGGACGACGTCGAGGTGCTCGCCGGAACAGGCGATCTCCAGTCCGTCGTATCCCCAGCCGGCCGCGCGCGATGCGACCTCCTCGAGCTCGAGATCGGCCCATTGGCCGGTGAACAGCGTGACGGGCGCGGTCATCCTTCTCCTCCATCGATGTCGGTCCAGGCGCGGGACGCCGCCGACCGGGCGACGGCATCCACGATCCGCGCCGCACGGAGCCCGTCGGCGAAGACGGGAAGCCCGTCCGGCCGGTCGCCGCGGATCGCGGCGAAGGTGTCGGCGACGAAGGCGGTGAAGCAGTCCTGGTAGCCCTGGGAATGCCCGGCGGGCACGGAGGCCAGACGGGCGTGGTCCGGCGCCATCGGCGGGGTCCCCCTGGCGATGATCTGCGCGCCGTCGGTCTTCCCGAGCCACGCCGTCTCCGGCTGCTCCTGGTCGAAGACGGCGGATCCCGCGGAGCCGTCGAGCTCGAACCACAGCCGGTTCCTGCGGCCGGCGGCGACCTGGGAGACGACGACGTTCGCCGGCGTCCCCGCCTCGGTCGCGAAGGTCGCGATCGCGATGTCCTCCGTGGTCACCGGTGAGCGCTCTCCCCCGGCGGCGCCGGCGAAGGCCTCCGCCGATCCGGCCGGACGCTCGGGCACGGCGATGGAGAACAGCGCGCTCGTCGCCGCGAGCCGCTCGCCGCTGACGAACTCGACGAGGTCGCACCAGTGCGATCCGATGTCCGCGAACGCCCGCGAGACGCCTCCGGCAGCGTCGTCGACCCGCCAGTTCCCCGTGTCCGGCGAGAGGAGCCAGTCCTGCGTGTACGAGCCGTGCAGGGCGTTCCAGCGGCCGAAGTCCCCGCGCAGTCGCCGTGCGCGCAGCTCCCTGATGAGGGGGTGGTAGCGGTAGACGAAGGGCACGGTCGCGACGAGACCCGACGAGGACGCGAGGCGGGCGAGGCGCTCGGCGTCCTCCGGCGTGGTCGCCAAGGGCTTCTCGCAGACGACGTGGCGGCCCGCTCGGAGCGCGGCCTCGCTGTACGCGACATGCGTGCCGTTCGGCGTGCAGACGTGCACGACGTCGATCCCGGCGCCCAGGAGCGCGTCGAGGTCGGGGAACTCCTCGGCGCCCCATTCCGCCGCCAGGGCGGCAGCACGGCCAGGCCGGGAGCCGAGGAAGCCCGTCACCTCCCCGCCGGCGGCCCGCACCGCTCGCGCGTGCACGGTCGCGATCATGCCGCTGCCGATGATGGCGGCGCGGACGGATGCTGTCATGGTCGGTCTCCTCCTCGGTCGGGCGGGCGCCGGCTCCCGACGCCCGCCCGGTCTGCGTCAGCGGCTGATCGGAGCGCCCGCGGCGAGCTCCTCGCTGAGCGACGACGCCAGCGCGGAGGCGGCGCGCCACGCCAGCGCGACGGTCGTGAGCGTCGGGTTGGCCGCCGTGGCGGTGGGGATGACCCCGTTGCCGCCGACGTAGAGGTTCTCGACGCCCCACACGCGCAGGCGCTCGTCGCAGACGGACGTGCCGTCGTCCACCGCGCCCATGCGCACCGTGCCCTGATAGTGCAGGGACGAGCCGCCCGCCGCCAGTGCCGGCTCCTCGGTGAGAGTGCCGATCCGCTCCGCGGAGCGGATCGAGTTCGCCCTCATCTCGGCGATCGTCTCGAGGTCCCGTTCGGTGCGCGAGTACCGGATCGACATCTTCGGCATGCCGTAGAAGTCCGTCTCGGTGTCGCTGAACTCCACGGCGTCCTCCGCGCGGACGTCCTTCGCGGCGTACCACGCGAGGATCCCGAGCCGCATGGCCGCCGCGTCGTCGCCGATCGCGAGCGCGTACGGCGACCCCGCCAGCGCCATGACGCCGCCCTGCATCGGCCGCTCGTCCGAGAATGGGATCAGCACGTAGCCCAGCCCCCGGGGGTCGCGCTCGAACGCGGCGGGGTCGAACTCGTCGGACAGCAGCACGAACGACGCCATCTGGAAGTGCTCGTTGAGGTGACGCCCCAGCGCTGCGGGGCGGATGCCGGACGCGAACAGCACCTGCGGGGTCCGAAGGCCGTCGGCGCAGACCACCACGCGCGCGGCGCGCACGGTGTAGCGTTCACCGGTCGTCCTGTCCTCCAGCTCGGCTCCGACGGCGACGCCGTCCTCGACGACCACCCGACGCGCGAGGGTCTCTGGGCGCAGCTCGAACCCGGGCACGGAGTCCTCGATCTCGCCGAGGATCACGCCGGTCCCGGAGAAGGTCAGCCGCTCCCCCTCCCAGTGGGTGGCGCTCGGCATGAAGCCGACCGGCGTCAAGCCGGGACCGTCGAACTCGTCGGACATGGCCTGGTAGATCTTCGCGGCGAGGCCCGCGCCCGGAGGCGTCTGCACGGTGACGCCCAGCACGGACTCGGCGTGCGCGAGCGCGGCATCCATGTCCTCCTCGGGGATGAACGGGATCCGCTCCGACTGGTGCGGTCGAGGCGTCGAGGTGCCCCAGTGGATGCCCATCCCTCCTACACCTGTCGACATGCTCGCCGCCGGCAGCCCCACTTCGCCCTCGCGCAGCGCCGGCCGCGGATCGACGAAGTGCAGTCCGGGGAGGATCGTCTGGCGGAACTCCAGACTCGGATCGAGACCCTCCGCGATGTCCTGGAGGGCGGCGGCGCGCTCCACGCCGGCCTCCGGCCCCTGCGTGAGCAGCTGGACCGCGGCCCGTTCCTCGTCCGTCATGTTCTGCGTGTGGTCGCCACGGAGACCGGGCACGCGCGGCCCGAGCTCCACCATGAGGATGCGTGCGTGCGGGACCTGCTCGCCGATCGTCCTGGCGTACATCGACCCCGCGGGGCCGCTGCCGATGATGAGGACGTCGACGTCGTCGGTGCGGACGGTCATGCCTGCACCTCCGCCGCCTGGCGGGCGACGTCGAGCACGCGCGCGCTCTTCGCCCAGGGATCGCCGCCCGTCCCCTCGTATTCGACGGTGAGCGGCCCGTCGAATCCGTGGGATCGCAGGATGCCGATGGCCCGATCGAGATCGACGGGACGGACGACGCCCTCATCGTCCACATCGTGCGCCTTGACGTGCACGAGCTCGGCACGCGGCGCGAGCTCTTCGATCCCCGCGTAGACCGATGTCAGGTCGACGTTCTCGAGCAGGGCGACGGGGTCGACGGCCGGCGCGCCCTCCGGCTGGAACATGAGCGCCATGACGGGCTGCATGAGGGCGTCGAAGTTTCCGAGGTCCAGAAGGAGCCCCAGGTGCTCGGCGCCGACGGCGTCGAGCAGCCCGAGCATCCAGGCCGGGTCGCTGCTGGGGCCGCCGTGGTTCTCGACGAGCAGGCGGCTGCCCAGCGCGTTCGCGTGGTCGCCGAGCTCGACGAGCGCGTCGACGAGGTGCGCGGGCGGCCGATCGCCATGATGCGGGCTGAACGGCGATCCGGGGTTGACGCGCACGAACCGCGCTCCCATCCCGGCGAAGCGGGCGATCCAGCGCTTGAGCTCTGCGATATCCGCCGCGCGCTTCGCGTCGTCCGCCTCGAGCAGGTCGCCGGCATCGATCGCCACGTTCAGCAGACGCACGCCCGACGCTCTGAGGCCTTCCGCGAAGGCGTCGAGCTCCGGATCGTCCAGGCCGTCGCGGAACTGGAACGCGACCGTCTCGATCTGGTCCACCCCGAAGGCCTCCTTGGCCCTGGCGGGGAATTCGGCGAGCGTCGTGAGGCTCTCGTAGGGGAAGGAGAAGGTGTGCGTCTCCCCCTGCGGGTCGGTGAAGCTGAACTCGACGGGTCCGAGATGCTCTCGGACGCTGTACGAGGACATGGCGAGGGTGGTCATTCCTGGTCTCCTGTTCGGTGGGAAGGGTCTGGGTCAGGCGGTGACGGCGGGTTCGCGGCTGATCTGCGCCCAGCGCGGGTCGCCCTCCCTGCCGATCTCGGGCAGGCGCAGCACGAGGAGCGCGCCGACGATGCCGATGACCGCGAGCGTGACGTAGAGGGCGCTGAAGCCGCCGATCCCGAGCAGCAGCGGGGCGATGAACGGCACGAACGACTGCGGGAGCGTGTTCGCCATGTTGATGATCGCGAAGTCCTTGCCCGCGTTCTCCGCACTGGGGAGCATCCGCACGCACAGGGCGCTGTCGATCGAGAAGAACAGCCCGGTGCCGAGCCCGAGGATCCCGACGGCGAGGTAGACGACCTCGATGGTCGGGGCGAAGGCCTGCAGCACGAGGGCGCCGGCCGCGAGGAGTCCTGCGGCGATCACGAACGGCTTCTGCCTGCGGATCCGGTCGGAGATCGGCCCGGCGACGACGCTCGTCACCGCCAGGAGGCCCACCGAGATGAGGGAGAGCGTCAGGACGCTGCCCCCGACCTCCTCCGGCGAGATGCCGAAGCGGTCCATGAGGAAGAACGCGTTGTAGGTGCCGCTCGCATAGGCGCAGGTGAGGAGGAAGCGCACGAGCCATGCCCAGCCGAAGGCGGGGTGCTTGCGGGGGTTCAGCCAGAACGACAGCAGCAGCTGCTTCAGGTTCAGCCCGGCCTGGTCGGGTGCCGGCGTGTGCTGCGGGTCGCGCAGGATGATGACGGCGACGACGCCGAGGACGACGGAGATCCCTGCGACCGTCGCCCACTGGGCGACGGGATCGGTCAGGGCGCTCACGGCCGCGATGCCGGCGAGGGGGCCGAGGGCCCCGGCGAGGCCGACGAAGCCGGAGACCGTGCCGCGGCGGTGGATGGGCACCTGATCGGCGAGCAGCGCGTTCGTCGCGGCCTGCTGGAAGTTGAAGAGGGTCTGGGTGAGGCACCAGATGAGGGCGACCTGCCAGATCTCGGTCGTGAAGGCGAAGGCGAAGACGGCGAGCGAGCCGCCGATGGATCCGGTGAGGATCCAGGTGCGACGGCGGCCGAAGCGTGCGGCGGTGCGATCGCTGATGCGCCCGGCGAGCGGATTGGCGACGAGGGCGAACAGGGCGCCGATGCCGGTGATGAACCCGAACGCCGCAGCGGCGTCCGCGCCGGCGATGCGAGTGGTCTGCAGGGTGAGCAGAAGCTGAAGGGGCGTGAGCAGAGCGATCAGGGCGCCGACGTTCGAGGAGAACATCGCCGCGATGAGGCGGGGAAGCGGGGTGGCGGGTCTGAGGGGCAGTTCGTCGACGGCTGCGTCGGTTCGGGTGGTCATGGCACTCCAATGTGCGTGAGAGTCATTCCAAAATGGAAGTGACTCCCAATATGGAGGATCACCCGATTCTTTGTCAAGCGCGGCCCCCGGACGATCTAGACTCGTGTCCGTGGGACTCCGGGAGATGAAAGCCGCACGCACGCGACGCCAGATCGCGGAGGTCGCCGTGTCCGCTTTCATCGAGCAGGGATACGACGAGACGACGATGGAGCAGATCGCCGAAGCGGCGGAGATCGGCACCTCCACGCTCTATCGGTACTTCCCCAGCAAGGAGCTGCTGATCCTCGAGCCGTTCTCCGAGGTCCTCGACTACGCGCACTTCCTCCGCGCGCGTCCGGCCGACGAGCCCGTCGGCGAGGCGCTGGCCGGCGCTCTCCTCGATCTCGCCGACGAGTTCGCCGACCCCGCCCGCCGCATCACGGAGATCCGCCGGATCATCGACGCCTCGGCCGTTCCGCGCGCGCGGCTGTGGGACGTGTTCCTCGACAGCCGTGCGGAGTTCGAGACGGCGCTCGCCGAGCGCATGGGGCTCGCGCCGACCGACCACGCCGTGCAGATCTCCGTGGGAATCGCGCTGGACATCTTCTACCGCGTCGACGAGCAGTGGAAGGGCGACCACGACAAGGACTACCGTGTGCTCTTCCGCGAGGCCCTCGCCTCGCTCGGCTCGACGGAGATCGTGATGCCGAGGCTCCCCCTCGCGGTCACCGCACAGGCGCCGCATTCATAAGGAGGCGGGGCTTCGAGGGGCGATGCCTGGAAGCCCCGCGACCGGGTCGCCGTCGGATCCCGGCCCGACCCCGGCTAGGCGACGTCCGTCGCGACGGCCAGAGCCCTGGCGGACTCGATGTCGGCACTGACGAGTATTCTGAACCGTACAGTCCAACCGAAGGAGTGAGATGACGCGCATGGAGCAGATGCCGGATGCCGGGTTCGACGTGGACGACGGAACCTGCGGGTGGGCGAACGGCACCGCCGAGATGCGCGCCTACCACGACACGGAATGGGGCGTGCCCTCCTCCGACGACCGGCATCTCTTCGAGATGCTCACGCTCGAGGGCGCGCAGGCCGGGCTGTCCTGGCTGACCGTCCTGCGGCGGCGTTCCGGATACAAGAGCGTCTTCGCCGACTTCGACGCCGCCGAGCTCGTGGCTTGGGGCGACGATCGCCTGCTGGCCCTGATGCAGGACGAGCGGATCATCCGCAACCGGGCGAAGATCCTCTCCGTCCGGACCAACGCGCAGGCGCTGCTGCGCCTGCGCGAGGAGTCCGGCTCGTTCTCCGACTACCTGTGGGACCGCGTCGGGGGTGCGCCGATCGTGAACAGTCCTCGGACGCTCGCCGATCTCGTCCCCTCGTCTGCGCTCTCGGACTCGATCAGCAAGGATCTGAAGAAGCGGGGATTCTCCTTCGTGGGGACCACGATCGTGTACGCGTTCCTCGAAGCGGTCGGGATCGTCGACGATCACCTCGTCGACTGCCCGAGGAAGAGGACGAGCAAGGGAGAGAGCCGATGAGCGAGACCATCGCCTGGCACGAAGGGCAGTGGCGGAATCCGCCTGTCAGGACGGCGACCACGTCCCTCGGCGCCCTCGTCGCCGAGGCCGCCGAGGGCAGCGATGCCTGGCGCACGACGTCGTACGGCTTCGTGCACGACACCGAGCACGCCCTGCTGCGCCCGTTCGCGCCGGGGATGGCGATCGAGGTGGACTATCTCCCCCGCATGTCGCAGCAGTTCGACCAGGCCGGGCTGATCGTCCGGTTCGACGACGAGCACTGGATCAAGGCCGGGACGGAGTTCGCCGACGGCCTTCCGCGCATCGGCGCCGTCGTCACCGACGGGCTGTCGGACTGGTCCTCCGCCCCTGTCCCCGGCTGGAACGAGCGACCGATCCGGATTCGCGCGAGCTGGGCCGACGACGCGCTGACCGTCAGGGCCGGCCTCGTCGGAGAGCCCCTGCAGTTCATCCGGCTCGCCCCCTGGCCCGCGATCGCCGATCGGGCCGTGTCCGCCGGCCCCTACCTCTGCGCGCCGACCCGCTCGGGCTTCGAGACGGAATTCCTCGCCTGGCGCGTCACTCCGGCGGACGACTCTCTGCACTGAGGCTTCGCAGGTGGTCGAGAGCCGCGCGCAGCGACGGCTCGAGGTAATCGAGCGTCCCGGTCGCCTTGTCGACCACGGCGCCGCCCTGCAGAGCCGTCAGGAACAGTGCGGCCAGCGCATCGGCGTCCGCCTCCTCGCGGAGGAGCCCTGCGGCGGTCATCGACCGGAGGCCTGAAGCGAGATGGGCGTGCCAGACGGTGAAGCTGCGGCCGAGCAATGCCCGCTCGGCGGGATCGGAGTCGAGGATCCGCCCGGCGAGAGCCGCGACCTCGCAGGCGTCCTCCCTGGTCTGCAATCGATGGAGGCGGATGATGCCCTCGATCCAGCGCTCCCACGCCGTGAAGGTATCCAGCTCCGCCGTCGACTCGACGGCGAGCCGCTGGAGCTGCTGCTCCGTCGCGGCGCGGATGAGCTCCTGCTTGCCCCCGGGGAAGTAGTGGAACAGCTGTCCTTTGCTCGTCCGGGTGACGGCGAGGATGTCATCGAGGTGGACCGCCTCGCGGCCTCCGCGGACGAGAACCTCGACGGCGGCGTCGAGGATGCGTGCCTTCGTGGCGGTTCCCTTCGCGGTGGTCATGGCGCGATTCTATCATTCTGGACTTGACAGTCCAGAGGATCGGATCTCATAGTGGACTTCACAGTCCATAAAATACGCACCCCGGGGAGAACCGCATCCATGAACCTGAAGAATCAGACCGCCCTCGTGACCGGAGCGACGAGCGGGATCGGGAAGGCCATCGCGCTCGCGCTCGCCGCCGAGGGCGCCGCCGTGCTCGTCCACGGACGTGATCGCGCCAGGGTCGACGCCGTGGTCGAGCGCATCCGCAGCGCCGGCGGAACGGCGCTGCCCGTCGTCGCGGATCTCAGCGCAGGACCGGATGCCGTCCGGTCCCTCGTCTCGAACGCCCTGTCGTCCGCCGGTGACGGTGGCGTGGACATCCTCGTCAACAACGCCGCGGCCCTGATCCCCGGCCAGTCGATGCTCGACGTGACCGACGAGCAGCTGGCCGTCGCCCTGGCGGTGAACATCGCCGCCCCGATCGTGCTCACCGCGGGAATCGCCCCTGGCATGCAGAGCCGCGGGCGCGGCATCATCGTGAACATGGGATCCAACGCCGGGACGATCGGCATGGCCGCCGCCGGCCTGTACGGCGCGAGCAAGGCCGCGCTGCACTCCCTCACGCGCTCCTGGGCCGACGAGCTCGCTCCGAGCGGCATCCGGGTCAACGCGATCGCGCCCGGTCCGACCGTCACGGAGGACAACGCCGCCCACCGCGAGCACCTGGAGGCGCTGACGCTGCAGCATCCCGATCGCCGACCAGGGACCTCCGAGGAGGTCGCCGGCCTCGTCGTTTTCCTCGCAAGCCCTGCCGCGGCTCACATCCACGGTGCGATCATCCCCATCGACGGCGGATCCACGGCCATCTGATGACGATCCCCGAGACTCCCTGGAATCCCGCCGAGCTTCCCGACGCCCGCGATCGGGTCTTCGTCGTCACCGGCGGCAACGCCGGCATCGGCTACTTCATCAGCGAGCAGCTCGCCGCCGCAGGCGCGAGCGTCGTGCTGGCCTCGCGCAGCGAGGCGAAGGCGCAGCTCGCCATGCAGGCGATCACCGCGAAGGTGCCGGGCGCCCGGCTGGGCCGCATCGCGCTCGATCTCGCCTCGATGGCCTCCGTCCGCCGCGCCGCCGACGAGATCGGAGGCCTCGAGCGCGTGGACGGGCTCGTCCTCAACGCCGCGTCCCTCATGCAGAGGCGGCGGCGGGAGACGTCCGACGGGCACGAGCTCGTGTTCGGGACGAACTTCTCCGGCAACGTCCATCTCCTCTCGGGCGTCCTCCCCCACCTCGAGAGGACACCCGGAGCGCGGATCATCACGATGGGCAGTGTCGCACAGAGGATCGGGCGCCTCGACCTCGACGACCTCGAGCAGACGCGCGGCGCCTACCGCGGATTCCGCGCCTACGGGACCGCGAAGCTCGCGCAGATGCTGTTCGCCCTCGAACTCGACCGGAGACTGCGCGCGGCCGACCGCGATCTCATCAGCCTCATCGCCCATCCCGGCGGCGCCGTCGACGCCCTGACCCCCGATCGGGCGCCGGCCTTCGCGCGGACGGACCGTCAGCGCCGATCCGCGCCGCTGATGCGCCCGTTCGTGCAGGGCAAGGACCGTGCCGCCTGGCCCGCGGTGCGAGCGGCTCTCGATCCTCGCGCCGAGGGCGGGCAGATCTGGGGTCCCGGATCCGCCACGGGTACCCGTCCCCCGCGCCTGGACACCCTGCGCGGGCCGGTGAACGACGTGGATCTCGCCGGGGAGCTCTGGCGGCATACGATCTCGGAGCAGGGTCTCGCGTTCGAGCTCTGATCCTGGCCGGCGGCACAGCGACCGCCCTCAGCGGGCGATGCTTCGAGGGATCCGATCATGCGCGTACAGGGTGCTCAACGCCTCGAGGGTGACGATGCCGCGCCATTCGACTTCCTGCCCTGGCGACCAGTGCAGGAAGTCGAAGTCCCAGCCGCCGTCGTCCAGCTGCTCGCGCTCGAGCTGATCCAGCCCCTCCTCGATCACGTCATCGCTGAAGAGGGCACGACTCGGCGCCCCGGGCCGGGGTGAGAGCTGCAGCGGTGTGACGCGCTCCCCATCGACCCCGCCAGGGATCGGAATGCCGCCATCGGAGTCGAGGCTCGGCCGGAACCGCTCGACGGCCTCCGCCGCACGCGGCCCTTCCGGCACGGCATCGATGAAGCTCAACGCGAAGACCGCCTCATAGCCGGCGAGCTCCCTCGTCTCGATCTGGCCCCAGCACCACGCCGTCGCAGGGCCAAGCCAGGAGTGGCGCGCACCGAGGCTCCACAGGTGCGCAGCCGTGCGGAACGTGAGGAAACCGGCGTCGCCGGGCTGCATCCACGGCGCGCGAGGATACGCAGAGGCCGACGACAGCACATGCGGCACGCTCCCATCCGGCAGGGCGATCGATCGCAGCCAGTCGGCGGTCGCCGCCACCAGCGGATCGCCCGAAGCACCGATCCGCGCGAGCACGCCCAGGGCGGACATCGCCGCCGAGACCTGGCTGTCGGGGCCTCGCAGATCAGGCTCGAGGGCATGCCCCCACCCGCCATCGACCGTGCGATAGGCGCGCAGAGCGGCGAGAGCCGTATCCGCCGGTGCGCCGTCGAGCAGCACCGCGGCGAGATGCCGCTCCAGCACGCGCGCGCCGTCGTAGAGGAACCTTCGGGCGGCTTCGAGATCGATCGTCATGTCCCCACGCTACGCAGCGGTCAGCGACGCGTCTTCCAGGAATCGGACCGGCGCGAGCCCGGTGAGCCGCCGCACCTCATCCGACATGTGCGTCTGACTCGCATAGCCGGCGAGAACGGCGCGCTCGGCGAGCGCCGGCGTCCCCGGCCGACCGGACAGCGCGATCAACCGGCGGAGTCGGGCCACCCGTCCCAGCGTCTTGGGGCCGTACCCGATCGCGGCGACGGTCCGACGATGCAGATGCCGCTCGCTCACCCCGAGATCCGCAGCGACCGATCCGACCCGCGCAGACCCGGCCCTGAGCAGGCGAGCGGCGGCGGCGACGAGAGCGTCCGGCTCCGTCCTGCGCCCCAGGCCCCACTGAGCCAGCAGCGCGCGCCGATCCGCCGACTCGGCGGCGAGGTCGTCGATCAGCATCGCCGGATCCTCCGGGAGGACCGCTGTCGCCGGCACGCGCCGGTCCCGCACCTCCGATGCGGGGATGCCCAGCACGGCTCCTGCCGCGCCCGGCTTGAGCCGGATTCCACTGATCGACTGACGACCCGTCGCGATGTGGACGACGGGGCCGGTGTCGGCGCCGACGACGAACAGCTCGCCGTCCATCCACACCAGGTCGACGCATCCGTCCGGGATCACCCGCTGCTCGTCTCCCGCACCCCGGTCGTTCTCCCACAGGCACGCGACCAGGGAGCGCAGCTGCGCCGGCGGCGCGAACTCCCGGTAACGCCCCATCCGGACACTCTAACGCCGCACCGACGAGATGCTCAGCCGCATAGAATCGTCTGACGATGATGCGACTCCGCCCCTTGGAGATCCGCGTCAGGTTCCGCCCGCCCCACAGGAGAGGCAGCTGACACGCGATGACCGAAGCCCTCAGTCCGCTCGCCTACGACCGCAGCCGGGTCACCGCCGGGATCATGCACTTCGGGGTGGGCAACTTCCACCGTTCCCACCAGGCGATGTACGTCGACGCCCTCCTGCGGGATCCCGAGACGTTCGAGGCGACGAGGACCTGGGGCATCTGCGGCGTCGGCGTGCTGCCCGGCGACGTCCGGATGCGCGACGCACTCCGCGGACAGGACTACGAATACACCCTCGTCGAGCGCCGCCCCGACGGCACGGCGCCGGCCTCCCGCATCGGATCCATCGTCGACTTCCTCCACGCGCCCGAAGAGATCGACGCGGTCCTGGAGCGCCTGGCAGCCCCTGCGACGCGCATCGTCTCATTGACGATCACCGAGGGCGGCTACAACATCAGCGACATCACCGGCGAGTTCGACGTCGCGAATCCGACGATCGTCGCGGATGCCGCGCCCGGCGCCTCGCCGGCCACGGTGTTCGGCATCGTCGTCGCAGGCCTCCGGCTCCGTCGGGAGCGGGGCATCGCCCCCTTCACGATCATGTCCTGCGACAACATCGAGGGCAACGGCGACGTCGCCCGCGGCAGCTTCACCGCGTTCGCGCGGCTCATCGATCCCGAGCTGGCGGCATGGATCGAGTCCTCGGTGTCCTTCCCGAACAGCATGGTCGACCGCATCACGCCCGTCACCACGGACGCGGACCGCGCCTGGGTGCTCGACCGGTACGGCGTCGAGGATGCCTGGCCGGTGCTGAGCGAGGACTTCGTCCAGTGGGTTCTCGAGGATCGCTTCCCCCTCGGTCGTCCCGGCTTCGAGCGGGTCGGCGTGCAGCTGGTCGAGGACGTGCGCCCCTACGAGCTGATGAAGCTCCGCCTCCTCAACGCCGGCCACCAGGCGCTCGCGTACACCGGAATCCTCGCCGGATACGAGTTCGCCCATGAGGGTGCCTCCGACCCCGTGATCGCGGCGTTCCTCCGCGCCTACATGGATCGGGAGGCCACTCCGACGCTCGCGCCCGTTCCCGGCGTGGGTCTCGACGCCTACAAGGACCGGCTCCTCGAGCGCTTCGCGAATCCGTTCGTGCGGGACACGCTGGCGCGTCTCGCGACGGACGCGTCCGACCGCATCCCGAAGTGGCTCGTCCCCGTCATCCGCGAACGCCGGGCCTCGGGCGAAGGGTCGCCGCTGAGCGCCGCCGTGATGGCCGGATGGGTGCGGTACGCCGAACGCCGCGCGACGGCCGACGACGTGCCCTTCCGCGACCGTCAGGAGGCGGCGGTCCTGGATGCCGTCGACCGGAATGCCGACGATCCCGTCGGCTTCCTCCGCAATCCGGACTGGTTCGGCGATCTCGCCGATGACGATGTCTTCGTCGCCGACTATCTCGCCGCGCTCGGAGCCTTCCGCCGGGAGGGCGATCCCCGTCCTCTGATCGAGCGTCTCGTCCGGGGCTGACGGTCGCGCAGGCACGTGGGCTTCTCATGGATCGGGCTGGCGGTGGGTCTGGCCGTCCTCGCGCCGAACCTCCTCCTGATCCGGTTCCCTCCGGTCGAGGGCATGCCGGCGTTCCGCCCTCCTGCGGCTCTGTCCTGGCTGGAACGCGCAGGTCAGGCGCTGTGCCTCGTCGTGCCCGCGATCACCGAACCGGGTGAGTTCACGATCGGGTGGGCCGCCGTGAGCGGAGCGGCGCTGCTGGGATACTACGGCCTGTGGGCACGGTACCTGCGTTCCGGACGACGGGTCGCGACGCTCTACCGATCGCTGTGGATCCTCCCCCTCCCCATGGCGATCCTGCCGGTCGTGGTGTTCCTCGCCACCGCCGCGTGGCTCGGCAATCCCTGGATCGCCGTGGCCGCGCTGATCCTCGCCGCCGGGCACGTACCCGTCGCCCTCCTGACCAGGCGGGCCGTCGCCGATCCGGCATGACGGCCTCAGCGCGCGTCGCGCCCGAGGAAAGGTCGCGGCCAGGCGCCGAGGGCGAGGACGGCCAGCACGGTCTGGACGAGGCCGGCGATGAAGTAGACACCGTGCAAGGGCGACCAGACGAGCATGATCGCGATCTCGACGAAGATCCAGATCATCATCGTCAGGCCCGCCGCGGCATGCATGCCCCAGGCCGCACGGAACCTCCGGTACTGCGTGAAGAGCGCCGCCGCCTGCACGCCGCCCACGACGACGCCGAGGATCACCCCCGGCCAGAAGTAGGAGGTGAAGACGCTCCCCTCGAGCCACTCCAGCGGGATGCCCAGGCCTCTGCCGACGGTGAGCCCGACCCCTCCGACGAGCGCGGAGAGCAGGCTGAACCCTGCGACGGCGGCGAGCACGATCCCCAGTGCTCTCGGCGGGCGCCCCGGCTCCGGAGGGGACGGCGTGCGATGACTCACGAGAGGAGACCCCGACCGTGCCGCTACCGGACGACGGCCGTCGGCGCGACGAGGGAGGAGAGCACCTCGTGGCTGATGGAGCCCAGGAGGAATCGTGCGACCGCTCCACGCCCGTGAGAGCCGACGACGGTGAGCCGTGCGGAGGCCGCGGCCTCGTTGATCGCGCGCGAAGGATAGCCGCGGCGGATGAGGCGCTGGATCTCCAGGTCGGGATAGGTCTGCCGGAGCCCGGCGAGCGACAGCGCGAGAGCCTCCTCGGTGAGCGCCTGCATGGAGCGCAGGTACTCCTCCGGATACACGACCGGATTGCCGGGGACGGCCAGCGGCGTCCAGGCCGCGACCGCGATGAGGGGCTCGCCGAGTCGATCAGCCTCGGATGCCGCGAAGGCGATCGCCGCCTCCGACACCGGCGATCCGTCCACGCCGACGACGACGCCGCTCCGGGCGGAGATGTCCAGGTCGGGGACGACCACGACGGGGCATGCCGCCCCTGCGACGATCCGGATGCCGTGCACACCCCGCGAAGGGCCGGCGCCATGCCCGCGGTAGTCGCTGCCGATCACGAGCAGCGACTCGCCCTCGGTGGCGGCGACGATCTGCCTCACCGGGTCTCCGCGGAGCACCTCGACGTCCACGGTCAATCCGGATCCGCGCAGGGCCACGGCCTTCTCCTCCAGCAGCTCCTGTGCGGCGGCGACGGCCTCCCCCACCACCGAGCCTTCGCCGACGGCCCCGACCGCTCCCCCGACGACGGAGACCAGGAGCACCGGCGTCCGCCGACCCCGCGCGCGATCCGCCGCCCAGTTCAGGGCCCGTTCCCCTGCCGACGTGTCGACCACACCGACCACAATGCGTCCGCTCATCACCGAACCTCCTCTTCCCTCTTCCTAGCAGGAAGGAGTGCGGAGCGGGGAGCGATCCGGCCGTGGAAAACTCACAGGACCCGCTCGCCCTGCGCTACTGCTCGACGATCGACCGGATGAGCGAGGCCGCCGCTCCCCTGGCCCAGTCCTCGAAGGTGTGCGGGCGGGTGACGATCCGGCACCGGGAAGCCGCGCCGAACGCGTGCTCCCGGAAGGATCGACGGAGATTCTCGTCGAACAGGTCGAAGTTCGACACCGCCTCGCCGCCGATGATGACCAGCTCGGGACCGGTGAGATTCACGAGACTCGCGATCGCGGTCCCGATCAGCTCTGCGGCGACGCGGAACGCATCACCGGCCGCGGCATCCCCTGCGTGGGCGAGCGCGACGGCCTCCTCGATCGACACCGCACGTCCGTGCGCGCGGGAGACGGTCTCGACGATGGCCGGGGTCGCGGCCACCGCCTCGACGCAGCCACGACGACCGCATGGGCAGACGTGCTCGGGCGAGGCGAGCGGAAGGTGCCCGATCTCGCCCGCAACGCCGTACGCTCCCTCGACCACCTCCCCGTTGACGTGCAGTCCGCTGCCGATGCCGCGTCCGATCGTGACGATCGCGAACGACTCGGTGCCGACGCCGACGCCGAACCAGTGCTCCCCGATCGTGAGGGCGCGGACGTCGTTCTCGACGAGCACGGGGAATCCCACGCGGTCGGCGATCCTGTCGCCCAGCGCAACGCCGCTCCAGCCCATGATCGCCGACTCGCGCACGACGCCTCGCGTCGAGTCGACGTCGCCCGACACCGCGACGCCGACGCCGACGACGGTCGAGGCGCTGCCGTCGAGGCCGCTCAAGAGCACGTCGCACATGCGGACGATCGCGTCCACCACACGGGACTCGTCCCGCGAGTCCAGCGGCATACGGTGCGTCGTCAGCACGCGCGTCGTGAGATCGGTCGCGACGCCGACGAGCTCGTCGAACGTGACCTTGACCCCCAGCAGCGTCAGCGCATCCGGCACCACGGCGACCGGGGTCGCAGGACGCCCCGGCATCCCGTCGCGCTGGGCGCCGACGGTGTCGACCACGAGCCCTGCGGCCGCCAGCGGCGTGACCGCCTTCGTGACGGCCGCCTGCGACAGCCCCGTCAGCCTCGCGATGTCGATGCGGCTGATGGGGCTGCGCGTCAGGATCGTCGTGAACACGCGCGTCGCCGCCGCCGACGACGACCTCAGCAGGGTCGCCCGTTCGGCCGTCTGGTCCGTCACGAATGTCGCCTCTCCGCTCGCCGGTGACACTACGGTATCGGGGCGGGGTGCGCTCGAACGCGCGCCCCGCCCCGACGCGGTCACTCGGCGAGGATCTCCTCGCTGCGCTGCGCCATCTCGGCGAACACGTCGTCGTCGCGCTCTCCCGTGAAGAACGCCTCGAACATCGGCTGGATCGTGTCGACGATCTCCTGCCCGTTGGCCGTCGGCGGCGCCGGGTACAGCACGCCGTCGTTGAGCGCGTCCACGAAGCTGGAGATGTCGAGCCCCGCCTCCGCCTGGGCGTCGACCGTGGCCTGCAGCGCCTCGGCGATCGAGGGGAGGAAGGTCGCGTCGACGCCGGCGGCCGTCTGGCACTCCACCGAGCCCATGTAGGTGACCCACTTCCAGGTCTCGTCCACGTGCTTCGTGCCGACGAACACGTTGTTCGCGTTGGAGTTGCTGATCATCGAGCGCCCTTCGGGACCCTCCACGGTCGGGGCGATGCCGACGGGGACGTCGGGGATCTTGGTGATGGCGGTGGCGTCCCACGTCCCGCCCTGCACCATGGCCACCGAGCCGGAGCCGATCTGCTCCGCACCCGAGACGGTGAACTGGCCGAAGGCCGGCATGAGGCCGCGATCCCCGAGTCCGCGCACGTAGTCGAGCGTCTTCGCGAAGTCCGGGTCGTCGTACGGCAGCTTGGTCGGCCAAGCCGTCGCGTCGCCGCCCAGACGCCAGCCGAGCGTCGAGACGAAGGAGTTCCACGATGTCTGGCCGTTGAAGTCGCCCGAGGCGAGGCTGCCGATGCCGTAGGTGGCGATGTGATCCTTGTCGAAGCCGGCTTCGTCGCCGCGCACGTCGTTCTCATCGATGGTGAGACGGGCGACGATGTCGTCGAACGTCCCGCCGTCGTCGGGGTTCCAGGTCATCGTCCGGATGTCGTCGGCGGTCAGGCCCGCCTCGGCGACCTTGTCCTCGTTGAAGTAGATCGCGGCTCCCGCCCAGTCCAGCGGAATGCCGTACTGCTTGCCGTCGGTGTACTTCCACGAGTCGACTCCGATGTCGAACACCGACAGGTCGTATCCGGTTTCCGCGATGAGGTCGTCGAGCGCCATGATCTGGCCCTGCCCGGCGTAGGCGCCCAGCAGCGGAACGCTGTTCTGGAACGCGTCCGGTGCGGTGCCTGCGACGAAGCCGGTGGTGAGCTTGGTGAAGTAGTCGTCCACGGCGTACTGGGAGATCTTCACCGTGATTCCGGGGTTGGCCTCCTCGAACGCAGGGATGCACGAGCGGTAGGACTCCGCCTGCCGCTCGTCCCACGTCCACCAGTTCACGGTCGCCTGCCCGTCGGCACCGCCCTCGTCGCCCTGATCCGACGGCGCGCACGCCGCCAGTCCTGAGATGGCGATGCCCGCGAGCACCGTGCTCGCGATGATCCGCTGCTGTCTCATAGTTCCTCACTCTGGTGTGGGGCGCCGCCTTCGGCGCCCGTTCGGTGTGTTGTGGTGGGTCCGGCGCCGGGTGCGAGATGCGCCGCGGCGAAATCCTGGGCGTTCTCCTCGTCGAGCTCGCCTCCTGCCTCGTGGCCGTTGTAGGGCCAGAGCACGACGCGCTTGGGTCCGGCGTATGCCGTGAAGGCCGGGAGCACGGAGGCAGGTGGAGTGACGCCGTCCCGCAGCCCCGTGCTCAGCAGGGCCGGGGCCTTGGCGCGCCGGGCGTGCAGGACGCCGTCGAAATAGCGGAGCGTGTCCAGCGCGGTCGCCGCCTCGAGCGGACGATCGGCGAGGTGCTGGGCGAGCACCGTGTAGGGGAACTCGGAGCTGAGCTCGACGATGCGGTTCAGCTCGCACAGCGCCGGCGCCTGGATGATGACGGCGGCCAGATCGGGGATCAGACCGGCCATGGCCAGGGCGATGCCGCCGCCCTGGCTCGCGCCCGCCGCGCCCACCCGGCTCTCATCGACCTCATCGAGACGACGCAGGGCGTCGACGGCGCGGACCGCGTCGGCGAACACCCGCCGGTAGTAGTAGTCCTTCGGCGACGCGATGCCGCGCACCAGGAAGCCTCCGGACGACGGTCCGCCGCGCACATCGTCGTCGGTGTCGCCGTGCCCCTGCCCTCGTGCATCGACGACGAGGTGCGCATAGCCGGCGGACGCCCACCTCAGATCGCGCAGAGCATGGCCGCGTCCGTTCCCGTAGCCCGTGAACTGCACCATCCCCGGGAGCGGCCGGGCGACTCCTCTCGGCATCCGCAGCCACGCCCGCACGGTGCTCCCGCCGAATCCTCGGAAGCTCACGTCGTGGACGTCGAGGGTCTGCAGACGTGTCGGGTGCGCCGTCACGCGCAGGTCGAGGTCGGATGCTCGGACCTGCTCGATCGTGTCGGCCCAGAAGGCGTCGAAGTCCACCGGTTCCGTCTGCGTCGTCGGCACGTCGATCAGCCCGGTCTCACCGTGCACCGCGCACCTCCAGAGCGGAGCCGAGCACGATGACGCCGGAGGCCGGCAGCGCGATGCGCCGCTCGTGATCGCCGAGGCGGACCGCGATCCCCCGCTCCGATCCGAGCAGGTCGCGGATCGCGGCCGACACGAGCGTTCCGGCCTCCCAGTCCAGATCGACCTCGATGCCACCGCGGGCGCGCAGCCCCGTCACCCGACCGCTCGGCCAGGCCTCCGGCAGGGCGGGGAGCAGATGGAGCCCGTCGTGACTCTGCAGGAGCATCTCGGCGATCGCGGCGGGGAAGCCGAGGTTCCCGTCGATCTGGAACGGAGGATGGGTGCTGAACAGGTTCGGCAGCAGACCGCCCCACTCCGATCCGTCCACGGGCGCGTGACGTCCGACGATGCCGTCGTAGGGGGTCAGCGCCTCGTCGAGCAGCCGGTGGGCGGCGCCGGCATCGCCCAGCCTGGCGCGCAGCGCGATCTTCCACGCCCACGACCACCCCATCGCGCCGGGACCGCGCGCCTCGAGGAAGCGACGCGCCGCCTCGGCGAGCTCGGGCGTGCGCTCAGGAGTGATGTCCTCGAGCGGATAGAGCCCCACGAGCGGCGAGAGGTGGCGGTGATGGGGCTCGTGCTCGACGACGTCCTGCGACCACTCCCGCAGCCGTCCGTCGGCGCCGATCCCCACGGGAGCCAGCGCGGTCCTGGCAACGGCGGCCTCCGCCGCGACGACGTCGTCGATACCGAGCGCCTCCGCGGCGATCACGACGCGATCGAACAGGGCGCCGATCAGCGCCAGGTCCATCGTCGCCGTCGGTCCCACCGCCTGCGGACGCCCATCGGGGCCGACGAAGGAGTTCTCCGGAGAGGTCGAGGGCACGGTCACGAGCACTCCGCCGTCCTCGACCAGCCAGTCCAGGCAGAACTCCGCCGCTCCGCGCAGGAGCGGCCAGATGCGGTCGCGCAGCAGATCGAGATCGCGCGAGTAGTCCCACCGATCCCAGAGGTTGTGGCACAGCCACACGCCGCCCATCATCCAGATCGCCCAGCTGGGAGCGCCGTGGCCCATGCCCACCGGCAGGCTCCAGCCCCACAGGTCGCTGTTGTGATGAGCGACCCAGCCGCGAGCGCCGTAGAGGTCGCGGGCGACCTCGCGCCCGGTGCGCGCGAGGCGCTCCACGAGGGAGATGAGCGGCTCGAAGGAGTCCGTCATGCCCAGAACCGGCGCCGCCCAGTAGTTCATCTGGGTGTTGATGTTGATCGTGTAGTTCGACGACCAGGCGGGGCGCAGCTCCTCGTTCCAGATGCCCTGGAGGTTGGCGGCCGGCCCGCCGGAGCGGGAAGCCGACTGGAGCAGATAGCGCCCGTACTCGGCGGCGACGGTCGCGCGCAGGGCGTCGTCGTCACCACGGAGCACATCTGCTTCGACGTCCCAGAGCCCGCCGCGCCGGCCGCCGATCGCGAACCGCGCCGCCGCGACCTCTCGAAGGTCGGCGACGTGCTCGTCCCAGCGCTGCCGAGCGGTGCCGCCGGCGGCGGTCTCCGCTCGCGCACGGGCCTGGTCCCGGATCGTCTCCCGTGAGACGGTCCGCCACTCCTCGTCCGGCGCGCCGGCCCACCACGACTCGGCGCGGCTGGATGACGAGAGGGCGATCAGCAGCCGGCCGGCACCGGTGACCCCGAGGACGGAGTCGTCGACGGCGGCAGCGGTGCCGTCGCTTCGCACCGCGACGGACGCGGCGGCGAAGGCATCGAAGGCGATCCCCTGAGCGTCGGACGCGAACGTCAGCGCGGGGACCACCGAAGGCTCGTGCAAGGGGGCGCCGTCCACGGGCGCCTCGACGTCGAGCGTCGCGCCGTCGCCGCGGACCTCCCGTCCGGCGACGCGCAGCGGCGAGTCGAGCGCGATCGCGACGTCGAGCACCGGCGCGTCGGCGACGAGCTCGATCAGCAGCGCCCGGGCAGGAGCGGACACCCAGGAGCGGCGGCGCACCGGCACGCCCCGCACCGTCAGCTGCTCCTCGACCACGGCGTCGTCGAGGTCGAGGACGCGGGCGGGGACGCCCTCGGCGGGGAGAGCTCCGACGACGTCGACGACGAGGTCGACGAACGGCAGATACTCCTGCGAATAGCGACCCTCGAAGGTGAGCAGCAGCTCGTTCGCGAGGCGGAGGTCTCCGGATCGGAGGGCGGAGCGCACCTGCGCGAGACGCTCGGGTCCCGCGCCGCCGGCGACGACCCGCTCGCGCTCCCTGGCGGGGCCGTCCGGATCGCCCGACCAGACGGTGGCGTCGTTGATCTGATAGCGCGCCCGCGCGCCGCCGAACACCATCGCCGCGAGCCTGCCGTTGCCGATCGGGATCGCCTCGGTCCACTCGGACGCCGGGGAGCGCCAGGCGAGTCTCAGGTTCTGCTCGCTCATTTGAGACCCGTGAATCCGATCGAGTTGACGATGCGCTTGCCGAAGGCCATGAACAGGATGAGCATCGGAAGGGCCGCGACGAGGGTGGCCGCCATCAGGCCGGCCCAGTCCGGCTGGGACTGCGGCGAGGACTGCTTGAACACCGCCAGGGCGAGGGTCAGCGGCTGCACAGACGAGTCGGTCGTGACCAGCAGCGGCCAGAAGTAGTCGTTCCACATGCCGATGAAGCCCAGGATCGACAGGGTGATGATGGGGCCGCTGGTCATCGGCAGCGTGATGCCGAACAGCACTCGCAGTCGTCCGGCGCCGTCCAGCAGCGCCGCCTCCTCCGTCTCC
This sequence comes from Microbacterium tumbae, assembly GCF_054780175.1. NCBI lineage: Bacteria > Bacillati > Actinomycetota > Actinomycetes > Micrococcales > Microbacteriaceae > Microbacterium > Microbacterium tumbae. Next base: position 56,495 of record NZ_BAAGWV010000002.1, on the reverse strand, counting down.
GTGGAGAGCCCCAGCATGAACTGACGCAGGAAGAAGATGTTGAAGGCGGAGAACAGTCCGTAGGGCAGGATCATTCCGGCGAAGGTGTTGAGCAGGCCGAGCTCCTTGATGAGCACGAAGTTCGGCAGGAGGGTGAGGATGCCCGGCACCATGAGCGCCGCGAGGAACATCGAGAAGACGAGCTCCCTCCCCCGCCACTGCAGCCGCGCGAACGCATACGCGGCCAGTGTGGAGAAGAACACGACGAGGGCGGTGGACAGGGTCGCGTAGACGATCGAGTTGAGCAGGTAGGGAGCGAGGTCAATCGAGGCTCCCGATCCTCCCTCGGCGAGCGATTCCTGGGGCGTCGCCAGGCCGAGCACCCGGCGGAAGGGCCCCCACGTGAAGTCCACCGGCAGGAGGGAGGACGGATCGGCGAGCAGCGCGTAGTTGTCCGAGAGCGCCGTGCGCAGGATCCAGTAGAAGGGGAAGATCGTGACGAAGAGGATCGCGATCAGATACGCCCAGGCCGCGAGGCGGCCGATGCCGAGTCTGCTGCGGATGCGCATCAGCTGTTGTCCGATTCGTTGGCCTTCAGCAGGCGCATCTGCAGGAAGGTGATGACGATGAGAATGGCGAAGAGCGACAGTGACATCGCGGCGGCGTAGCCGAAGTCGAACTGCCCGAACGCCTTGCTGTAGATGTACATCTGCAGCACGTTCGACGCGTTGGCCGGTCCGCCCTTGGTGGTGACCGCGACGATGTCGAACACCTGGAACGCTCCGATGACGTTGAGAACCAGGACGAGCGCGATGATCGGCCGCAGCAGCGGAAGGGTGAGCCGGAAGAACATCTGCGTCTCGCTCGCCCCGTCGATCCGGCCGGCCTCGTAGATCGACGGCGGGATCGTCTGCAGCCCGGCGAAGATGATGATCGAGGTGTAGCCGAGGTTCTTCCAGACGTGGATCAGCGCGAGCGAGGGGATCGCGAGGCCCCGGGAGGTGAGGAACTGCACGCCGTCGCCGCCGAAGGCCTCGATCGCGATGTTGACGATGCCCAGCTGGGTGTCGAGCATCCACGACCAGACCGTCGCCGCGACCACGGAGGAGATGAGGAACGGCAGGATGATGAGACCTCGGATGACCGTCGACGATGTGAGCCGGTGCAGGATGGCGGCCGTGGCGACCGACAGGATCATCGTGAGCCCGACGGCGAGGGCGACGAAGTAGACGGTCACGCCCAGGGCCGACCAGAACACGGCATCTGCGAACATCTCGGCGAAGTTGTCTATGCCGACCCATTCGGGAGGGGTGAGCACCCTGAACTCGGTGAAGCTGAGATAGATCCCGCGCAGAGTCGGATACACGGCGAACACGAGGAATCCGATCATCGCCGGCGCGATGAGGATCCATGCCAGACGTGCGTCTCCGCGATGAGACGGGGCCGCCGCGTTCACAGGACGGCGCGGACTGCGTCGACGCGGGGCGCCGGGAACGGGCGGCAGCGGCGCCACGGATTCGGTTTCCAAGAGCGTCATCGGTCTTCCTCTTCTGTTCCCCGTCACTGGGGGCGTGCCACGGATCGGAGGCCGGGTCGGCCGCGATTCGGGCTTGCAGCGTCAGAGTAAACATGATTTATTGACATTGTCAAGTAATACCGATCAAGGAGCTCACGATGCCCCACGGCGACGACGCCGTCCTCATTCTCCGAGCCGGCGGCGCGGCGATCGCGATCGATGCGGGCGGGGAGACGCCGACCGTGCTGCACTGGGGCTCCGATCCCGGCGACGGCGCGCAGGTGCTCACGGCGCTGCGCGCGACGGCGGTCCCCGCGATCCTCAACAACTCCCCCGATGCTCCTCGCGTCCTCGGCGTCTGGCCCACCGAGGCGGGCGGCTGGTCGGGAACGCCGGCGCAATCGGGTGACGCCGACGGCAGCGCGACCACTCCCCGACCGCGACTCACGGATGCCCGGCGGACGCTCGATCCCGCCGGCGGAGGGGAGATCGAGCTCTCGTTCGAGGACGCCGTCAGCGCGGTGCGGGCGACCGCCCGCTACCGCCTCGACGCGCACGGCGTGCTCGCCGTGGACATGTCCGTGGTGCGCGACGCCTCGCTCGACCCCTTCGAGGGCGCGGTGCCGTATCGGCTCGACGGTCTGCGAGCACTGCTGCCGCTGCCGGACCGCGCCACGGAGCTGCTCGATTTCACCGGCAAGTGGTGCCGTGAGCGCGCACCGCAGCGCTCCGCTCTCGACTTCGGCACGCACCTGCGTCGTGCCCGCCGGGGCAAGCCCGGCCATGACACCCCCTACCTCCTCGCCGCAGGCACGCCGTCGTTCGGCTTCGGGCGCGGCGAGGTGTGGGCGGTCCACCTCGCATGGAGCGGCGAGGGAGAGTACCTCGCCGAGCGTCTGCCGGAGGGCGCCGGCGCCTTCGCCTCCGTGCTGGGCGCCGGCGAGGCGCTGCGGCCCGGCGAGGTGATCCTGGCGGACGGCGACCGCTATGACGCGCCGACGGCCGTGTTCGTCTGGTCAGACACCGGCCTGGACGGCATCGCCGACCGGCTCCACCGACGGCTGCGATCGCGGGCGACGCACCCGGTCGCCCCCCGCCCTCTCGTGCTCAACACGTGGGAGGCGGTCTACTTCGATCAGGACCTCGATCGGCTCAGCGTGCTGGTCGACCGTGCCGCCCAGGTCGGCGTCGAGCGGGTCGTGCTCGACGACGGATGGTTCCGCGGCCGCCGCGGGGACGACGCGGGCCTCGGCGACTGGTTCGTCGACGACGACGTCTGGCCGGACGGGCTCGCTCCCCTGGTCGACCTGGTCCGCTCCCGAGGCATGCAGTTCGGGCTCTGGTTCGAGCCGGAGATGATCAGCCTCGACTCGGACCTGGCCAGGGAGCATCCCGATTGGGTCGTCGGACCCCGACAGGGACTCGGAGGCACCGCACGGCACCAGCATGTGCTGGACATCGCCCATCCCGACGCCTTCGACTACCTGCTCGAGCGCATCAGCGCGCTCGTCGCCGAGTACGGCATCGACTACCTCAAGTGGGACCACAACCGCGACCTGTTCGAGGCCGTCGGACGCCGCGACGGGCGCGACCGCCCGATCGTGCATCAGCAGACCGTCGCGCTCTACGCCCTCATGGACGCGCTGCGGCACCGGCATCCGGGGCTGGAGATCGAGACGTGCTCAGGCGGAGGAGGCCGCGTGGACCTCGGCATCCTCGACCGCACGGATCGGATCTGGGCCTCGGACTGCAACGACCCCGTGGAACGCGTCCGCATCGAGCGGTGGACGCGGCTGCTCGTCCCCCCTGAGCTGATCGGCTCCCATGTGGGTGCGGCGCGATCGCACACGACCTCGCGCACGGCCGATCTGTCGTTCCGGCTGATCGCGGCGCTCACGGCGCACGCCGGCATCGAGATGGACCTGTCCGAGGCGACGGGCGAGGAGCTCGAGGCCTTCTCGGCATGGTCCGCGCTGTACCGGGAGCTGCGCGGGCTGATCCACAGCGGCCGCGTGGTCAACGCGGATCTCGCCGACGACGCGTCGGCGCTGGAGGGGATCGTCTCGGACGACGGCGCGCGCTCTCTCTTCACCTGGACCCGGTTCGAGACCTCCGCCGCAGGGCAGTCCGGCCGCGTCCGCTTCCCGGGACTCGACCGGGATACGATCTACCGCGTGGTCGTCCGCGGCGAGCTCGGGCGCGCGAGCAGGCACGAGGGCGCCGACCCCGAGTGGGTGCGCCTGGCCGAGTCCGGCGGGGTCGAACTGCCCGGTGCCGTGCTCGCGGTCGCCGGCGTCCCGATGCCCACACTCAACCCGCAGCAGTCGATGCTGCTCGACCTCCGGAGGATCGTATGACCACTCCCGTCATCGTGTTCGTCGGTGACAGCGTCACCGACGGCGAACGCCGCACCGACCCTTCGGGACTCGGCGACGGCTATGTGCGCCTGCTCGCGGGGGCTCCCGCGCTGGCGGGCTGGAGCGTGCGCAATCGCGGCGTCTCCGGCGACCGCGTGCGCGATCTCCGTGCGCGCTGGGCGCCCGATGTCGTGGCCGAGGACGCCGCAGTGGTCAGCGTGCTCGTCGGGGTGAACGACACTTGGCGCCGGTTCGACAGCGACGACCCCACGACCGCTGCGGAGTACGAGCACGACTACCGCGCCCTGCTGGAGGCGACGTCCGCGCGTCTCGTGCTCATCGAGCCGTTCCTCCTGCCGGTGCGCGAAGAACAGGAGTCCTGGCGCGAGGACCTCGACGAGAAGATCGCCGTGGTACGAGGACTCGCCGAGGAGTTCGGCGCCGTGCGGGTGTCCGCCGACGAGATCCTGCGCGCGGCGGGCGATGCCGCAGGTCTCGCCCCCGATGGCGTGCACCCCTCCCCCCGCGGGCACCGGGTGCTCGCCGATGCCTGGCTGGCCGCGGCCGCACCGCTGCTCGCCGACATCGCGAAGTAGGCGCGCGGACGTCAGCGGAGTCGAACGCTCGAGACGGTTCGACGCTGGGCCGGGCCGCATGCCACGCTCTGGATATCGTGAGTGATATGCGATTCGAGATTCGACTGTCCGCCGTGGTGATGCTCCCTCTGGTCGCCGTGCTCTCGGCCTGCGCCCCCAGCGGCGGAGCCGACCCCGGCAGCGTCACGGGGATCCCTGAGACGTGGCTCGCGGCGACGGAGGAAGGGTGGCCGTCCTCGCCGGCGTACGGCGGCGATGTCCCCGTCCTCTCCAGGGAGAAGTGCCTGCTCGGCGACACCGTTCCCCCGCTGCCCGATGGAGGCGCGGAGTTCACCGACACGGGCTGGGGCGCATATGGCGGCCGGCCGGAGGGCTACCGGTATCTCTGCGGCCTGTGGAAGCCGGATGCCTACTCGGGACAGCTCCAGCTGATGCGCGCCTCGTCGGCCGCGGACGCACAGCGCACGGTGGAGGAGTTCCGCACCCAGCAGAGCACGTCGGAGCAGGAGAACTCCGTCGAGGAGGTCACGTCGGGAGAGCTCGATGTGCTGGTCCTCACGCGCTGGTATCCCACGAACCCGCAGGGTCTGTATCAGGCCCTGTATTTCGATGAGGAGCAGAACGCTCTCGTATCCCTCGAGATCAACTCGCTCGGCGAAGAGGAGTTCGCGGATCTCACAGCGCAAGAGGTCGCCGACGTCCTCGTCGAGACGATGGCGGCCAGTTCCTGACGTCGCAGGCGGGAACGCGTCACGCCCGAGCGGGATCCGGACCGGTCCCACGGCTGACGCGGAGGTACGTCGCCACGGGCGATCCGGTGTGCGGAGAGGGCTCTACGACGGCCGCGACGCCGTAGACGTCGTCGATCAGGGATGCGGTGATGACCTCTTCGGGCGGCCCCGCCGCGCAGACGCTGCCGCTCCGCAGCACGACGATGCGATGGCAGAAGCGCGCGGCGAGGTTCAGGTCGTGCAGCGCCGTCACCACGGTGATGCTTTCGTCGCGGAGCAGTTCGAGCATCTCGAGCTGGTACCGGATGTCCAGGTGATTGGTCGGCTCGTCCAGGACGATGACGCGAGGCTGCTGTGCAAGGGCACGGGCCAGCTGCGCGCGTTGCTGTTCGCCGCCGGAGAGCGTGCGCCAGCTGCGTGCGCGGTGCGCTCCCATTCCCGTCATACGGAGCGCATGCTCCACCGCTGCACGGTCTTCCGCGCCGAGGGGCTCGAAGGTGCCGCGGTAGGGCGTGCGCCCCAGTGCGACGGTCTCTTCGACGGTGACGTCCTCGTGGACCTCGAGGGACTGCTCGACGATCGCGAGGCTGCGCGCCAGCCGGCGGCGAGGGATGCCGGCCACGGGAGCGCCGTCGAGGAGGACGGTCCCCGAATCGGGCCGGCGGAGTCCCGCGAGGATGCGCAGCAGCGAGCTCTTCCCTGCGCCGTTGGGGCCGAGGATCCCCAGCACTTCGCCCGCGCGCGCCTCCAGGGACACGTCGTCGAGGATGCGGCGGGAGCTCTTCGTCCAGATGAGGCCTGCGGCGGTGAGGGTGCTCACCGGGTCGCCGCCTTTCTGAGCACGAGGGCGAAGACGGGAGCGCCGAGGAGCGCGGTGACGACGCCGACCGGTATCTCATGGGGCGAGAAGGCCGATCGGGCGAAGGTATCGATCCAGATGAGGAAGATCGCACCGCCCAGCGCCGAGAGCGGCAGCAGGACGCGATGTCCGGGACCGGCGAGGAGGCGGACGATGTGCGGGACGAGCAGACCGATGAAGCCGATCGCACCGGAGGCCGCGACGGCCGCCGCCGTCATGAGCGCGGTGAGGATCATGAGAGATACGCGTGCGCGCGCGACGTTGATCCCGAGCGAGGCTGCGGTGTCCCAGCCGAACGCGAAGGCATCGAGCGCCGGAGCGAACAGCAGGCACAGGATCGTGCCGGTGAGGATCACCGCTCCTGCGATGAGCAGCGGTTCCCAGCGGGCTCCGCCCAGGGAGCCGAGCAGCCAGTAGGTGAAGCCTCGCGTGGAGTCGGCGTCTCCGTCGAGCATGAGCACCAGGGACGTCACCGCGGAGAAGAACTGCGAGACGAGCACACCGGTGAGCACCACGCGGGCGGGGTTCGAGATGCGCCCTCCGCCGATCAGCAGCAGGACGATTGCGAAGGCGACGATCGCTCCGGCGAATGCGCCCGTCGACAAGCTGACCGCACCCGAGCCGAGACCCAGGATCATCACGGCGACCGCGCCGGTCGACGCGCCGGATGAGACGCCGAGCAGATACGGCTCGGCGAGCGGGTTGCGGGTGATGGACTGCAGCACGGCTCCGGAGACGGCGAGACCCATGCCGACGACCGCGGCCAGCAGCACCCTGGGCAGCCGCGACTCCCAGATCAGGGCGTCGATCAGCGGCGGCGCCTCGGGCCCCGGAGCGAGAACGCCGAGGCCCAGATGACGGACCAGGATCCCGTAGACATCGCCCGGCCCGATGTTCGCCGTGCCGATGAAACCGGCCGTGAGCACCGAGAGCACGAGCCCCGCGGCGAAGACGACCACGACGATCCCCGCACGAAGGCGACGCCCCGACACGAGCTGCGCCGCCGGCGAGTCCTCCTGACCGGACAGCTTCTCCCCCGCTGCGACTGCGTCCGTGGTCATCGTCGCGCGAGCACCACGACGTCGTCCCAGAACCGCCAGAGCACACCCGCCTCACGGAAGCCCGCCGTGCGCAGTGCGCTCAGATGCAGCTCCAGGGGCGCATCGGCCGTGGGCGGGCGATCCGCGAACCGATGCTCGCGTTCCGCCCGGAGCGCAGCGAGCTCGGGGACGGCGACGGCCTTCTCCCACCATTGGTCCCATGTGAGCACCCCGCGCGCATACGCCTCCCGCTGCGTGCGTGCGTCATCGGCGGCGGCGCCGGCGGCGAGGAACGGCTGCGCCCGGGAGTCGTAACGGAGGTGATCGGCGTTGAGGAAGAGACCGCCCTCGGGGAGCAGCCGGCCCAGCCGCTCGTAGACGGCGACGAGCTGGTGCGGGGCGAGCCAGTGCAGCGCCGTCGAGGAGACCGCGACCTGGATGGGCACGCCCTCCAGCGCCGCCGCCCAGTCCCCCGCCAGGTCCGCATCCACGGGGGTGAACCGCCCCGGATGCCGCTCCTCGAGCCAGGTTCCGGCGATGCGCAGCAGGACCGGATCGTAGTCGATGCCGATCGCCCTGGCTTCCGGGAACCGGTCGAGGATCCGCTGGGAGAGGCTTCCCGTGCCGCAGGCGACATCGAGCACGGTGAGTCCCGCTCCGCTCTCGCCGAGCTCCTTCGTCGAGCCGAGCAGGTGCGCGATCGCGTCGAGCATGATGCCGAACCGCTGCTCACGGTGCGTGATGTAGGCGGCCTGCTGATCGTCCCAGCCCTGGACGAGCGCCTGAAGAGATTCCGTGCTCATTCGCCGGCCCCGAACCCGACCAGCCCGTCGGCGACGGCGGTGATCGCCTCCACGCTGTGGATCGAGGGATCCATGTACTGGCCGGGCACGATGATGAAGCGCTCGTCGATCACGGCATCCATCGTCCTGGTCAGCGGGTCGCTCTTGAGGAAGTCGATCTTCTCCTCGGCGGTGTCGCCCGGGTATCCGCGGGTCAGATCGCCGAGGATGATGACATCCGGGTCGCGCTGGGCGATCTCGTCCCAGCTGACCTCGGGCCACTTCGTGTCCGCGTCGGCGAACAGGTTTTCCGCGCCGAGCATCTCCGTCACCGTCTGCGGCAGGCCGCCGGGACCGGCGACCGAAGGAGTGGACGCGGAGGCGGCGGTCGAGTAGAACCAGACGAGCTTGGGGGCGTCCTCGATCTGCTCCGCCGTCTCCAGCCCCTCGTCGATGATCCGCTGCTGTTCGGCGACGACCTGCTCGCCGGCCTCGGGCACGCCGAAGATCTTCGCGATCGTCTCGATCTCGTCGAAGAGCATCTCGAAGGTCGCACCGCCCTCGACGGCCTCGTGGTACGTGCAGTCGAACTCGGTCAGATAGGTCGGCACGCCCAGCTCGTGCAGCTCGGCGCGCTCCCCCGCGTTCTCCGCCGTCAGGAAGGAGGCGAAGGAGGAGTAGACGAAGTCCGGCTGCGCCTCCAGCAGCGTCTCGTGCGTGAGGATCCCGTCGGACAGCAGCGGGATGCTCTCGTAGGCTCCGGCGATCTCATCGGCGACGGGCTGATTCTGGTACGCGGTGCCCACGACGCGATCCTCCACGCCGAGCGCGATGAGGATCTCGGTCGCCGACTGGTTCAGCGAGACGGCCCGCTGAGGCGTGCTGTCGAACACGACATCGGTCCCGCAGTTCTCGATCGTCAACGGGAACCCGCTGCCCGCGACCTCTTCGTCCTGTCCGCCGCCGTCCCCTGCGGGAGATGCTCCGGAACATCCCGCGAGGAGAGCCGCTGCGCCCAAAGTACCGATAATAGGAATCATTCTCATCTTCACGATGTCGAGCTTACCGTGCGCCCGACTCGGACTCGGACACCGTCCGCCGCGCTCAGCCGAGCCCCTCGCGCGGGGAATGGGCGCGCGAGCGGGATCCGGAGATCGCTCGACGGAAGCTCGACGGCCGCAAGACCGACGAGAGCCTATGACGGCGGCCGTATCAGGAGAGTTCTGCGCGCACGATCTCCGCGCCCGCGGCCAGCGCGATCATCTTGTCCCGGGCGATGCGTCGCGGCAGAGGCGCCATGCCGCAGTTGGTGCTCGGGTAGAGCTTGTCGGCGTCGACGAACGGAAGCGCGCTCCGAAGGGTCTCGGCGACCTCCTCGGGCGTCTCGACGGTGTTGCTGGCGACGTCGATCGCCCCGACCATCACCTTCTTGCCGCGGAGGAGCTCGATCAGGTCGACCGGCACGTGGGAGTTGTGGCACTCCAGCGAGACGATGTCGAGCGTGGAGCGCTGGAGCAGCGGGAACGACTCCTCGTACTGGCGCCATTCCTCTCCGAGCGTCGCCTTCCAGTCGGTGTTCGCCTTGATCCCGTAGCCGTAGCAGATGTGCACGGCCGTCTCGCCGCGCAGCCCCTCCGTCGCCCGCTCGAGCGCGGCGACGCCCCAGTCCTTCACCTCGTCGAAGAAGACGTTGAAGGCGGGCTCGTCGAACTGGACGATGTCGACGCCGGCGGCCTCCAGCTCCCTCGCCTCCTCATTGAGGATCGTCGCGAACTCCCAGGCGAGCTTCTCGCGGCTCTTGTAGTGGGCGTCGTACAGCGTGTCGATCATCGTCATCGGGCCGGGCAGCGCCCACTTGATGGGCTGATCCGTCTGTGCGCGGAGACGCTTCGCATCCTCGGCGAACACCGATCGCTCGCGGCCCACCGCGCCGACCACGGTCGGGACGCTCGCGTCGTAGCGGTTGCGGATGCGCACCGTCTCCCGTCGCTCGAAGTCGACCCCGCTGAGGTGCTCGATGAACGTGGTGACGAAGTGCTGCCGGGTCTGCTCGCCGTCGCTGATGATGTCCAGCCCCGCGCGGCGCTGCTCGTCCGCCGCCAGGGACTGCGCGTCGAGGGCGCCTTCGGCCAGCTCGTCGCCGTGGAGCTTCCACGGCGACCAGAGCTTCTCCGGCTCCGAGAGCCAGGAGGGCTTCGGCAGGCTGCCGACGATCGAGGTGGGCAGGAGTGCATTCATCGGTGTTTCCTCGCGTATCGTGCGGTCAGGCGGGCTGCCGAGCAGCCCACTGCTCGAGGACGGCGCCGTACGGTTCCATCAGGCTCACCTCGGTGAACTTCCCCTGCGTGACGGCGAGCCGGCTGCGCTCCTCGCGATCGTAGGAGACCTGCGTGACCGAATGGCCGTGGTTCTCCAGGCTGGGCTGATACACCTCTGCGGCTGCCGCATTCGCGTTGTAGATCTCCGGGCGGTAGATCTTCTGGAACGTCTCCATCGTGGCGATGGTCCCGGCGAGCGCCAGGGGGGTGTAGTCGCCCAGGAGGTCGCCCCGGTGATAGAACGCCAAGGGTGCGGCGGAGCCGGGGGGCATGAAGTAGCGGACCTTCAGCCCCATCTTCCCGAAGTACTCGTCGGTCAGGGAGTACTCGTCCTGCTGGTACTCGACGCCGAGGAGGGGATGCTCGTTCACGAGCCGACGATACGTCCGGGACGTCGACACGCTGATGCAGATGACGGGCGGCTGCGTGAAGCGCTCCCGATAGGCGTCCGAGTCGAGGAAGCGCTCGAAGAGCTGCCCGTGCAGCTCTCCGAAGTCGCTCGGGATGCCGGCGCCGGGGGCGCTCGCCGCGTGGGCCGGCAGCCGCACGCTGAAGTCGTAGTCGCGGATGTACGACGAGAAGTTGTTGCCGACGATCCCCTCGACACGAGCGCCGGACTGCGCGTCGAGGATGTGCACGTCGAGGACCTCGATCAGCGGAAACACGGCGTCGTCGCCGGCGGCGGCGATCTGCAGGTCGACGGAGACGATGTCGAGCTCGACGGAGTAGCGGTCTCGGCGCGGGTTGTCCCAGTGCACGAGCTCGTTGAAGCGGCCGTCGATCATCGCGAGGGCGGTGCGAAGGTTCTGCCGGCGGTTCTCGCCTCGGGCCAGATTCGCGAAGTTGGTCGTGCTTCGAGAGCTGGACGAAGGGGAATACTCCTCATCGAAGCGTGTCGTGCTGATGCGGAAAGCACATTCGTTCGTCATGGTGATCTGATGCCTCAAGAGTCTCGGGATCCGCGGAATCGCGTCGATTCGCGCGTCGAGACCTCAGTGTATGCACAAGCATCCGCCATAGCCCCATCAGGAGCCGCAATACGTAACCATAGGCGGTGTCTATGCCAGGAGTTCGACGCCGAAGTCCGCCACGACGTCCCGCATCTCCGCGACGAAGCGCTGCGCCTGCGCCGTCAGCGAGATGGAGGACTGGCCGATCCAGCCGATCTCGATGCGCTCGTCGACGTCGAGCGGGACGGCGATGATCGACGGGTCGAGGTCGTCGGAGATGATGCCGGTGGAGATGGTGTATCCGCCGAGACCGATCATGAGGTTGAAGATGGTCGCTCTGTCGCTCACCCGGATGTCCTGCTTCGCGGAGCGGGTGGAGAGGATCTCCTCGGCGAAGTAGAACGAGTTGTTCGCGCCCTGATCGAAGGTGAGACGGGGCAGGGCGTCGAGATCGGCGAGCGTGACCCGTGCGCGCTCGGCGAGCGGGTTGGTCCTCGCGATGAAGATGTGCGGCGTGGCGAGGAACAGCGGGGTGAAGACGAGCCCCGAGTCGCGGAGCAGCTTGTCGATGACGTTGCGGTTGAAGTCGTTCCGGTAGAGGACGCCGAGTTCGCTGCGCAGCGTGCGGACGTCCTCGATGATGTCCCAGGTGCGGGTCTCGCGAAGGCTGAACGCGTACTCCGCCGCGTCCGTCGCCTTCACCATCCGCACGAAGGCGTCGACGACGAACGAGTAGTGCTGCGTGGACACGGCGAGCAGGCGCCGTGACGGCGCGCGTCCGAGGTAGCGCTGCTCGAGGAGCTCCGCCTGCTCGATGACCTGACGCGCGTAGCCGAGGAACTCGGCACCGTCCTCGGTGAGCGTCACGCCGCGGGCGGAGCGGAGGAAGAGAGTGCAACCGGTGCGGCTCTCGAGGTCCTTCAACGAGGCGGACATCGTCGGCTGCGAGACGTAGAGCAGGTCCGCGGCCGCGCTGATCGAGCCCTCGGCGGCGACTTCGACGAAGTACCTCAACTGCTGCAGGGTGATCCCCCGCGCTGCGGGCGTGCTGTCTCGGGGCATAGCGAGAGGCTATCCCACTGCGCATCGCGCGCAGCGCGGGTGATGGCGGAGACGCTGACGGTCACACGTCTCGCGGCGTGTGCGCGACGAGCTTCTCGGATCTGCGAATGAACTCGTCGACGGCCTCGGAGTCAGGCAGGTCGATCCAGAGTCGGATGCTTCCGGCTTTCGGTCCTGTGCCGTTGACGATCGCCGCGCCGCCGAGCTGGTCGAGAAGCAGTCCCATGACGTCTGCCGAATCGGCGGGCAGATGGCCGACGCCGCGGCCGTTCGAGGTGACGGCGACGCCTGCGGGAGATCTCCGTGTGCGGGGCCGGGTGCGAAGGACGTACGTGCGAGGCGCTCGGCTGTCGCGTTCGCGATCGTTCACGAGGTAGTGGGTCCGCTCCAGCGCGATCGGTCGTGTCGGCAGGTGCCGCAGATCGGGCAGTTCGTCGTGGCGGCTGATACGACCGACGGCGATGTGCAAGAGCTGTTCCCACCATGCGGGCATGAGCGCGCCTTCTCCTCGGATCGGTATGCCATCACCGAGGCGGAGCACCCTCCTACTGTGTCACTCCACGCTGTGAATCCTCCGGCCGGCACTCGCAACTCCCCGGACCGATCGCGCAGACGCGATGTCGCCGATCACCGTTCTTCTCGCGCGATTGAGCGTAGGGTGACCGACATGTGGACAGTTCTTCTCATCTTGCTTGTGGCATGGGCGGTGCTGTCGATCGTGGGATTCGTGTTCGAGGGCCTGCTCTGGTTGGCCATCATCGGAATCGTGCTCTTCGTCGGCACACTGATCTTCGGGATGCTCCGGCAGCGCGCCAAGCGCGCGAAGCCGTAGTCCTCCCCCGCTGGAAGGCGCTGGTCCGTGCCCTCGCGACCGGGCCCTCTACGGATGTGACGATGGCTGCTCTGCTGCTGCGCTCGCCCCCACCGCGTTCGAGCGGGCCGGCCGCCGGATGCGCAGGGCGCCTGGGCGGACGCTGACGCGCACACGGGCGACGCGGCCGAAGCTGTCGCCGTCGAGTTCGATGAGGTGAGGGGCGTCGAACCGGCTGCCTTGAACGTAGGCGAGCGAGTGGAGGTCTGGCGTCTGCTGGAGGATCCTGCGGCTGAGCGGGGAGCGGCGGGCGAGGCCTTGCAGCGTGAGGCGGGTTCCGATCCGCGCCCACCCGAAGCGTCCTGTCGGGCGCATCATCACGACGTCCAACAGCCCGTCGTCGATGATCGCAGCGGGAATCAGGAGCATGTTCCCGGTGAGGGTTCCGCAGTTGCCGACGATGACCGTGTGCGCCCGCGTCGACCTCACCCGCCCTCCGTCGATCCGATAGTCGAGGTGAAAGAGCTTGTTCGCGATGACCGAGCGGGCGATCGGTGTGACGTACGCGAACCAGCCGAGATGCTTCTTCGCAATGGTGCTCGTGCTCTCCGCCATCTCCGCATCCAGTCCGATACCCGCCATGACCATGAACGTATGCGAACGCCGGACGCCGTTCTCATCCTCGAGCTCGGCGACGCCGACATCGACGGACCGGTCCTCACCAGAGAACGCAGCGGAGACGCAGGCGGCGATGTCGTTGAGCGGCGCACCGACGTCCCTGGCAAGGAGATTGCCGGTGCCCAGGGGAACCAGCGCGACCGGGATGCCGGTCCCTCGCATCACCTCCGCGACGACTCGGACCGTGCCGTCGCCGCCCGCGACCATCACCACGGCCGGAGCGGCGGCAAGAGCGCTCTCGACAGCAGCCCGTCCTGAGTCGTCGCCGCTGGTCTCGTACCAGCGCGTCTCTGCCCATCGATGCCGGGCCTCGTGCTCGGCGACCATGGGGCGAAGCCGATCGAGAGGGGTCTTCACCGGGTTGTACACGACAGCCGCGCACCGTTGCCCTGCCGAGCGATCGGGCGCGCTCACTGCGGGACTGCGGTGACGTAGCGGCGCTGCTCGACCAGGGGGCACGTGAACACGTCGCGCTCCCCGAGTCCGACGCGGTTGATGTACCGCACGATGATCGCATAGGACGCCAGCAGCCCGGTCTGCGCATACGGCACATCGTGGCTTCGGCAGTAGGCGGCGATGATGGGCGCCGCCTTGCGCAGATGAGGGCGCGGCATGGACGGGAACAGGTGATGCTCGATCTGATAGTTCAGCCCTCCCATCGCCGTGTCGAGCAGACGCCCGCCGCGGACGTTCCGGCTCATCATCGCCTGGCGGCGCAGGAAGTCGAAGCTCGCGTCGCGGGGCACGATCGGCATCCCCTTGTGGTTCGGGGCGAACGAGACGCCCATGTAGAACCCGAAGAGTCCGAGCTGTACGGCGAGGAACACGAACGCGATACCCGGCGACAGCACGAGGAAGATGAGCACCGGGAAGCCGAGCAGGCGGACCAGGAGGAACCCGATCTCGACCCCTCGTCGATTCAACGGTCCGCGCGTCACCACCCGGCGCACCCCGGACGCATGCAGCGAGACGCCCTCCAGGAGCAGGATCGGGAAGAAGAAGATCCCCTGGTGCGAGCGCAACCACGACAGGACCCGCCCTCTCGGCGCGGCGCTCTCCGGGGCGACGACGATCACCGGCAGCTCGATGTCGGGATCGGACCCCAGCTTGTTCGGGTTCGCATGGTGACGGGTGTGCTTGTGCTGCCACCATCCGTAGCTCATCCCCACCAGCAGGTCGCCCAGGACGAGGCTCACCCAGTCGTTCCACCTGCCCGAGACGAAGATCTGCCGGTGCGCCGAGTCATGCCCGAGGAAGGCGATCTGCGTGAACACGACCGCCAGGAACGCCGCCGTGAACAGCTGCCACCAGGTGTCGCCGATCCACACGAACGCCAGCAGCCCGCCGGCGAGCACGAGCGGCAGGCCGATCAGCTTCGACCAGTAGTACCCGTATCTGCGACGCAGCAGACCCTGATCCCGGATCGTCTTCGCCAGCGCCGTGAACTCGCTTCCGCTCCGGCTGCCTGGCCGATCCACCGAGCGCGGCGTGGTCGAACGGATCCCGTCCATGATGCGCCCCGCATCCCATGGTCGCGGACGTGATCAGCGCCCGTGACCGTCCTCGTCTGCCCCGTCGTCGATCCGGGCGCGGTGGCCGGTCGCTGCGGATCGCTGATCCGACATGGATATCGCTCCCGAACCTCGGTCCGCGGAGGTGCGGAAAGTCACCGACTCCGCGAGAACGGCCACAGATGCCGCCCTGTCCTGCTCGCCCGCCGCCGCCTCGCGGAACCGGACCGCCGCCGCATCCTGCCTAGTGCGGACACCCGCACTGATCTCGGCGAGCCGGTCAGCGAGCACGCCGCCGAGGCCGTCGCGCAGCTCTTCGAGATTCGTGTTCGCGATCTCCAGACGACGATCCGAGATCGTCACCTCGACGGTCGAGTATCCGGCCTTCGCGAGACGTTCCCGTGTCTCGCTCCCCAGGATCTCGGTGATCTCGTCCCGTTCGGGGCGGCGTGTGAACACCGCCTCCACCGTGTAACGATCCGGGGCCTCATCCGTCATCAGCGCAGCAGGCAACGAACCCACCAGAACCGATCCCAGGCCCAGCGCCGCGGTGTCTGCACCGCTCGTTCGTGTCTGCGTCTCCATAGCCTGACGTTACGCCCCCAACATGTGCGCCTCACAGGTTCAGCGAAAGCCGCGCGCGGCGTCGCCGTCCACGCCGGCGGCGCGGACACGGAGCTCATCGAGCACGTCGCCCATCCCGCGTCCGCGAGGTGATGTCCGAGAGCGCGGCGACGCGCCGCGTCTTCGGCGGCGCCGACATCGCCGAGGCCGTCGCCCTCCTGGTGGCCCTGCCCCGGCACGTCACCCTGCAGCAGGTGACCGTGATGTCGACAGCCGGAACGAGCTAGGCCCGCGGGGGCGCCGCCTCGAGTCCGTGGAAGACCGCGGAGACGAGCCGGCGCCCCTGGGCCAGACCGTCGTCATTGTTCGCCACCCGCCACAGGAAGCTCATCAACATGATGACGTCGGCCGGATCGTGGCCGGCGGCGATGCTTCCCTCCGTCACGCAGGCGTCGAGGAGCTTGGCCACCGCTTCGCCGGCCGGCCCCCAGGAGTCCTCGACGACCTGCTGGGCTGCGGTGGAATGCAGTGCGTCGCCGAGCCCGTGCTTGATGCGGATGTAACCGGCGAGAGTCTCGAACCACTCGATGAAGGCCGCCTTGGCGGACGCGTGACGCGCCAGCACCTCCTCGGCTGTGGCGGTGAGCCGCTCGACGTCGTGCTGGTAGGCCGCGAGGATCAGATCGTCCCGGGTCGGGAAGTGGCGGTAGAGCGTGCCCGCGCCCACACCGGCGAGCTTGGCGACCTCGCTGAGCGGCACCAACGGGTTCTCGGCGAACAGTTCATGCGCCGCCGCGATGATCGCACCCCGGTTCTTCGCAGCAGCCTTCCGCTGTGTGCCATAGGTGACCGGGGTCTCGTCGCTCATGCCTCAATGATGCCCTCGTTTGACTTGCGGAGAATCCTCCGCTAGTTTCGCAATATGCGGAGAATCATCCGCATGTCGAAGAATAGCAGCAGAGGACCCTCATGGACTACGTGAAGCTCGGTACCACCGGCCTGGATGTCTCGCCCATCGCGATCGGAGCGATGACCTATGGCGAGCCGAACCGCGGCCACCCTGTCTGGTCGAAGGGCGAGGACGAGGCGCGGCCGCTCATCAAGCACGCGTTGGATGCGGGGATCAACTTCTTCGACACGGCCAACCTGTACTCGCTCGGGTCGAGTGAAGAGATCCTCGGCCGTGCGCTGCGCGACTTCGCCGCTCGCGACGAGGTCGTGATCGCGACCAAGCTGCGTCACCCGATGCGTCTGGGCCCGAACGGTCGGGGGCTCTCTCGCAAGGCGATCATGCAGGAGGTCGACCACTCGCTGCAGCGGCTCGGCACCGACTACATCGACCTGTACCAGATCCACCGCAACGACCACACGACTCCGTGGGAGGAGACCCTGGAGGCGCTCCACGACCTGGTGAAGGCCGGCAAGGTGCGCTACCTCGGCGCCTCTTCCATGCACGCCTGGGAGTTCGCGAAGGCCCTGCACCTGCAGAAGCTCAATGGCTGGGCGCGGTTCGTGTCGATGCAGGACCACTACAACCTGCTCGCCCGCGAGGAGGAGCGCGAGATGATCCCGCTCGCACTCGACAACGGCGTCGGCGCCATCATCTGGTCGCCGCTCGCCCGAGGCCGCCTCGCCCGCGCCTGGGACGACGCCCGCTCGACCACCCGCTCGGAGACGGACGGCGCCTACGCCGACACCCTCTACTCACCCGAGCAGGAGGAGTCCAATCACGCCATCGTCGATGCGGTCGGCCGGATCGCGGAGGCTCACGGCGTCAGCCGCGCGCAGATCGCCCTGGCCTGGCTTCACCGTCAGCCCGTCGTCACCGCACCCCTGGTCGGGGCCGGATCGATCCAGCAGATCGACGAGGCGGTGGCCTCCCTGGACGTCGAGCTCGACGACGATGACGTGCACGCCCTGGAGGCCCCGTACACGCCGCGATATGACTGGCAGGGCGTCTCCGACGAGGCCGAGCTGGAGGCCATCCGCAAGCGAGTCCCCGGAATGGCCCTGTGATGCGATCCATCGTCCGCTCCGGCACGGCGCTCCGCGCCGGGGGCATCCTGCTCCTCCTCGGCCCGCTCGTGTCGTGGGCGGCCGAGTTCATCACGGCCGCCGCCTGGCAGGACCCGCCGTACTCGCCGCTGCACAACTGGGTCAGTCACCTAGGCCTGACCGGTCCCGCTCAGACCGCATTCGGGCAGGCCGGCAACTCTCCGCTGGGCGCCGTCATGGATGCCGGCTGGGTGATCTACGGCGTCGTGCTGATCATCGGCGCGTTCCTCGCGTTCGACCTGCGCAAGGGAGCCCGTCCGATCGTCATCGTCATCCTGGCGACCCTCGCCGGGATCGGCGTGTCCCTCGTGGGGCTCTTCCAGGGCTCGAATGCGAACGTGGAGAACGGGCTGATCGCGTTCCACACCCTCGGAGCGCAGGGCGTCATGCTCGCCGGCAACCTCATGGCCGTCGTCGTCGGCACGAACGGAGCACGCATCGGGCTCGGCCGAGGCCGGTCGATCGCGAGCCTCGTGGCGGGGATCGTGGGCCTGGTCGCGCTCCCGCTGTTCATGGCGGACGTGTTCACGGGCTGGATGTGGAACATCGGGCTGTTCGAGCGTGCCGTGATCTACCCGATCATGGTGGGCCACGTGCTCCTCGGCAGCGGCCTGCTCGTCGCCCAGCGCCGCCAGAACACGCTCGGCGGACCATCGATGATCAACGAGGCAACCAAGCAAGGAGCCGTACGATGACACGCGTACTGGTGACCGGAGGGTCGGGATTCATCGGAAGCTGGTGCGTGCTCGCCCTGTTGCAGGCCGGATACGACGTGCGCACGACCGTCCGCAGCCTCGGCCGCGAGACGGCGCTGCGCGCACAGCTCCACGCTGCCGAGGACTTCGACGACGCACGGCTGAGCGTCGTGCGCGCGGACCTCGGAGACGACGACGGCTGGGACGAGGCGGTCACCGGATGCGACTATGTGCTGCACATCGCCTCCCCCACGCTCCGCAACGCCCCCGAGAGCGAGACCGCGATGGTCGACGCCGCCCGCGGCGGCGTGCTCCGTGTGCTGCGAGCCGCCCGCGACGCCCACGTGCGCCGAGTCGTCCTCACCAGCGCGTTCGGCGCCGTCGGCTACGGCCACCCGCGCCGCTCGACGCCCTTCACCGAAGAGGACTGGACCGACGTCGACGCGGACATCGCCCCCTATCAGCGGTCGAAGACCCTCGCCGAGCGCGCCGCTTGGACCTTCATCGAGGAGGAAGGCGACGGGCTCGAACTCGCCGCCGTCCATCCCGCAGCCGTCGTCGGCCCCGTCCTCGGCCCCGACGACCCGCCGTCACTGCGGATCATCCGCGGCATGCTCGACGGCGACGTCCCCGCCTGCCCGCCGTTCGGCACGAGCTGGGTCGACGTCCGCGACGTCGCCGACCTGCACCTGCGCGCCATGACCGACCCTGCCGCGGCCGGCGAACGCTGGCTCGCCTCCGCCGGCCCGAGTCTGCGCGTCGTCGAGGTCGCTCGCATCCTGCACGAGCGGCTCGGAGAGCGCGCCGCGAAGGCGCCGACGTGGGAGCTCCCCCTCTTCCTCGCCCGCATCCTCAGCCGCTTCAACCCCGGTCTGCGCGCCCTGCGCCCACAGCTCGGTCAGGACTTCGACGCCACCAGCACAAAGGCCATCCGGCTCCTCGGATGGGCGCCCCGCCCGATCGAAGACACCATCGCCGACACCGCCGAGAGCCTCCTCGCCCACGGCGCCCCCAACGAAAGCTGATCCGCCCATGGCCATCCCCCATCAGGATCAGATCGACATTCTCGAAAGGGTCAGCGCGGCCGGAAGGCTAGGCCGAGTCGCACCGCCGAAGGGGACGTCGATGAGCGCGCACTTCCAGGTCATCCACATCGCGAGCGCACGGATCTCGTCGAGATTCACGGATGAGCTGAATCGCACACCCCCTTTCGCGGGGCCCAGCGAGTAGTTGTGCTGGACGCGATACCCGGTCAAGACGCAGACGGAACCGTCATCGCGTCGCAGTGGGATGCTGACCGTCAGCTCCCTCCGAGGCCGGCAGAGTACCGCGTGTACGTCGGTGCCGTACCCCAAGCGGTCGATCGCTTCGGCAAGCTGGCTCTGCGCGCTCGCCAACGGACCTCGTTCCTGGATCTCGAGGATGAGTGACCCTCTGTTCGTCGAAAGGGTGGGAGCGCCGGATCGGCCGCTAGGAGGATGCGAACCCGTGCAGGGCGCTGAGCGGACGGAAGGACTCCTGGTAGGCGATCGCCGGGGAACGCACTGCGGCACTGGCGATGACGCCTTGGGCACGCCAATGCTCTTTTCGGATGCCGATACTCGTCGAGGCCTGCGTTTCGAAATTGATGAGTGGGCTCACGTCGGCAGTGAGCCTGCGCGCACCTGCGACGTCGCCTTGATTCCAAGCGCTGAGGGCAGCGGCGATCACCTCCGGCCTCGTGATGCCGCAGGCGACCGCGGTCGCCCCGGACAGGAGTTCGTCGATCAGACCGACCCCGCCGAAACCGGACATCAGAGGGACAGGCGTCAACCGACGCAACTGCTGCATCTTGTAGAAGGTCGGAGGGGCCTGACACCGGATGCTCGCGACGAAGTCCAGTCCTTCGACGGCCGCAGCGAGCACGCTCGCCGTGATGGTGATTCCCGTGGATGCCGGGAAGTCCTGGACGATGATCGGAAGTCCTGCCCGTTCGTGAACGTTGATCAGCAGCTCGCGAAACCCGTCCGCATCGGAGGTCGTGACCGGAACCATGACCCCGCTGAGCTGCGGGCCGACTTCCCGCAGGAGCTGCGCGGTCGCCGCGTCGCCGCCGTCGGGGCCGACGGACATCAGCGTCGCGACGATCGGCGTCGAGGGGGACGCCGCCTCAAGCAGGACCTCCACGATGTGGATCTGCTCCGCCACGGACAGGGACGCCGGTTCGGCCACGACACCCAGGGCGATGAGCCCGGAACATCCCCTTCGCACCAGGGCCTTCGCGATGCGATCCAAGGACCGGTCGTCGACGAGGCGTCCGTCCTCTGTGAAAGGGGTCGGCACCATTCCGAGCAGTGAGACCCCGTCGCCGCCGAGGAGGTCGGGCAACTGCGCCGCCCTATGAGGAAGCATCACTCGGGGTCGTCATTCTTCTCTCCCGGGACGAGAACCACGGCGCCCGGTCGGGAGGATGTTCCCCGACCATTGTTCTGCGCGGGCAGAGCGGTAGCGCTCGGGGAGACCTCGCTGATGAACTCCACGATGTAGTGAGTCACCGGGTGGTCCTCGAGATTGCGAATACGGTGCGGGGTGAGGGGCGCATCCCTGCCGACCGTCTTGAAGGCGACGTATCCGCGCTCGGCGCTCTGCTTCACGCTCCAGTCCTCATCCCCGAGATCCTGCGCCTCTGCGCGGCCCGCGTCAGGCCAGATGATGAGGTGGTCGTGGAAGTGCTGGTGGTAGTCGAACATGCCTTTGGCCGGCAGATTCATGGCCCACACTCGTACGCGATCGTTCTCGAAGACCAGCTCGTCGCCGGCCACTGCCGGATAGACGTTGTCCTTGGCGTCGTTCATCGTCAGAAGCTCCTTGTTATTAGAGAATCGTTTCGGCTGGGGTCGTCCGTCGTCAGGCGTGGGCGTCGGCGGTTCGACGCAGCCCGTACCCTTCGATCGACAGGTCGTTGGATGCTTCGCGCACCTGACCGCCGAGGAATCTGAGCAGGCCCAGCCTCTTCATCCACGGCAGGAGGCGGAACAGGCGGTTGCGTTTCCTGAGCAGCTTGGCGGTGCGGGGCAGCACGACCGAGCCGCTGCGCATGGCGAGCGCCTGGTTCTTCCGGATGAACTCGCGGAGGCGGTTCTCGTAGACGGTGAAGGCCTCGGCCGGATCATCGTGCGCCGCCAGCTCGCTCGCCAGCACGTAGGCGCCGATGATCGCGATGCTCGTCCCCTGTCCTGACAGGAACGCCGGCGCGAACGCCGAGTCACCCACGAGCACCACCCTCCCGCTGTGCCAGGTGTCCATCCGGATCTGGCTCACGGTGTCGAAGTACAGGTCGTCGGTGGTTCTGACCGCTCCGACCACGCGGGGGACGACCCAGCCGTCCTGGGCATACGCCTGACCGACCGCCGTCGCGACCGACTCGATGTCTGACACGTCGACGGAGCCTGGATCGTCGGTGACGAAGGCGATGAATGCCTGGTTGCCCCCGTCGGGCTCGGCTGCGACGGAGATCATCCGGCCGGGTTGGTTCCACATGAAGTTCGTGAGCTCGGGCGAGACATCCGCGGGCAGCCGGTAGATGGCCACGCAGGGGCCGAGGTGCTTGATGAACTGCTTCTCGTCGCCGAAGACGAGTCGACGCGTGTTCGAATGGATGCCGTCTGCCGCGATGACGACGTCGTACGTCTCCTCCGTGCCGTCGGAGAGGACGACGGATACGGAGTCCGACCCCTGGTGCAGTTGGACGATCGAGGTGTTGAACCGGTAGTCGACAGAATGCTCCGTCAGTCCGAAGAGAACGCTGGTCAGTTCGCCGCGGGGCAACTCGATGTCGTGGGTGTTCACGTTGCTGATGACGTCTCCGACATCCATCGTCACGAACGGCCGGCCCTCCCTGTTGACGATCGAGCTGGTCCGACGTTTCACTCGGCGACGATGGAGATCCTCGTGCACCCCCATCCGCTTGGCGACCTCGGCGGCTGTTCCGCGGATGTCGATGGGGTAACCGCCATTTCGGATGTGCCGGGCACGCTCGACGATCGTGACGTCCCATCCTGCCTGGGTGAGCCAAAACGCGGTGACGGGTCCCGCAACGCTCGCCCCGGAGATGAGGGCCCTACGCGGTGCTTTCGTGTTCATGCTGTTCCGTTCGGTTCTGTATCGGGGGTGGTTGCTGCGGACGTG
The DNA here is from genome assembly GCF_054780175.1 of Microbacterium tumbae. NCBI lineage: Bacteria > Bacillati > Actinomycetota > Actinomycetes > Micrococcales > Microbacteriaceae > Microbacterium > Microbacterium tumbae. The sequence continues at coordinate 33,824 of NZ_BAAGWV010000002.1, read as the reverse complement.
GTCGAGAAGATGAAGCTGCGGACGTGGCCGGCCACGACATCCGGGAACTCCGTCCCGATCCCATGGCGACCTCCCTCGATCACTTCCAGGTGCGCATCGCGCAGGGCGCCTCTCATGAGCTCGGCTCCGGAGAGGGGCGTGATCGGGTCGTCGCTGCCGTGGATGAGCAGCACTCGCGCGGTCACCTCTCCGAGACGCTCGACGGTCTCGTGCTCGGGCATGACCGCGAATCGCCGCGCCGACTGCTCAGCGGTGCGGCGGGCGAGCACGCGCCGCCCGCGCGCGGCCAGCTCGGGGTCCCGATCCCGGCCGGCGGGCGAGAGCAGCGCGTCGACCATCGCGAGACGGCGCTCATCCTCGCTCAGCCGCACGAGAGGCGCGGTCGATTCGGCGAGAAGGGCCGCACTCGGAGTCGTGGCGACCAGGATGAGGCCGTCCACCGCCTCGGGGTGGTTGAGAGCGACGTGCTGGGCGATCATCCCGCCGAACGAGGTGCCGAGCAGGGTCGCCTTCTCCAGTCCCAGTGCATGGATGAGGCCGACGACGTCTTCCGCGAGGTCGGCGAGGGAGTACGGGCCGTCCGGGCCGAACGTGTCACCGGTGTCGCGCTGATCGTACGAGATGGCCCGGATGTCCGCTCCGAGGTGTTCTCGAAGGCCGGTGAATTGGAATCGGTCGCTTTCTGCCCCGTGAATCAGGATGAGTGGGCTTCCAGCCCCCGACTCGAGGTAGGCGACGGTCAGTGCGCCGACCTCTGCCGTGTGGCTGTGTTCTTGAACGGTCACTTCATGCTGCTTTCCTTGAGAGTGGGCACCGACTGGAGTAGGCGCCGTGTGTAGGGATGCTCGGGTTGGTCGAGGACGCGGCCGGTGGGGCCGCTCTCGACGACCTCGCCGTCCTTGAGCACGTAGACCCTGTCTGTGATCTGTCGGACGACGGCGAGATCGTGGGTGATGAAGACGTATCCCAGGCCGAGCTCCGACTGAAGGCGGCGCAGCAGGTTGAGTATGTGAGCCTGCACGGAGACGTCGAGCGCCGACACGACTTCATCGCAGACGACCACGTCGGGCTTCCGCGCCAGGGCACGGGCGATGGCGACTCGCTGGCGTTCGCCGCCCGACAGCTGTGTCGGCAGGCGGTTCACGTAGGTCGGCGGAAGTCCGACCAGCTCCAGCAGTTCGCCCGCTCGCGCGCCCAGATTGCGGGGGTCGACCATCCGGAGCGAGTCCCGCAGCGTGGAGCCGATCTTGCGATGCGGGTTGAGGGTGGAGAAGGGATCCTGGAACACCATCTGCACGGTCGAGCGGACGTCACCCCATGCCTCTTTACCCATCTTCGCGCCGAGATCGATCCCGCCGACGGACACCAGGCCGGAGGTGGGCGTGGTGAGACCGACGAGCATCCGCGCGGTCGTCGTCTTGCCCGACCCCGATTCCCCCACCAGGCCGACGCTCTCGCCGCGGTGGATCTCGATGGTAGCGCCCACGACGGCGACCTTCGGCCCGAACTCACGTCGGGCGTCGCGAGTGAAGATGACGGGCTCCTCAGTCTGTGGAGGCGGTTCGACCGCCGTGACCGTCTCCGCACGGCGCGTGTCGAGCGCGGCGATCTCTCCGGCGATCTCAGCGGTTCGGATGCATCTGCTGCGATGATCCGACCCGTCCACGGGAAGCAGGTCGATCGGTGCGGCGCGGCACGCTTCCGTCACCCATTCGCAGCGCTCGGCGAAATGACACCCGACCGGTCGATTCCCGGGCGCGGGTACGGAACCGGGGATGTTCGCCAGCGTGGCGACGCGCCGGTCCAAAGGCGGGTCCGCCAGGAGGAGATTGGCGGTGTACGGGTGGGAGGGGCTGGCGAGGATGACCGGGGCGGCAGCGGTTTCGACGACTTCGCCGGCGTACATCACGTAGACGCGATCGCACACGGAGAAGGCGACGCGCAGATCGTGCGTGATGAGGATGAGGCCGAGTCTATGAGAGTCGCGCAAGCGTTTGAGCAGCTCGAGGATCTCCTTCTGCGTGGTGACGTCGAGCGCGGTGGTGGGTTCGTCCGCGATGAGCACCTTGGGATTCTTGGCGATGGCCGCTGCGATTCCCACTCTCTGCAGCATCCCCCCGCTCAGCTCGAAGGGGTAGCGCTTGGCGACGGCCGGGTCGGAGATGCCCACCTCGGCGAGGCGGCGCACGGCCTCCGCCTGCCGGACGGCGCCGCGCAGTGGTCTTCCGGCGGCATTGGTCAGTCCGGCGGTCACCTGCTCCCCGCACCGCACCATGGGATTGAGCATGGTGAAGGGGTCCTGCATCACCAGCGCGATGTCGGATCCCCGCATGCGCTGCTTGCTGGCGGTGCTCATCCGATCAACGCGGTTTCCGGTGACGGTCACCGCGCCTGTGACGGTGAGCCCGTGCGGCAGCAGGTCGAGGATGGCCTTCGCGGTGATCGACTTGCCGCTGCCCGACTCTCCGACGATCGCGACGGCCTCACCGGGGTTGACGTTGAAGCTCACTGAATCGGTGATCTGCACCGCGGTGCCGCTGCGCTTCATGGTGACGTTGAGATCGTCGACGATCAGCGCCCTCGTGTCCTCGTATCCGCTTGCGCCTGTCGGGTCGGTAATTGCGGTCATCGCTGTCGGCTCGCTTTCTCGAAGCGGTTGAATGTCCAGTCGCCGACGATGTTCGCCGAGACGGCGAGCGCCACGATGCAGATGCCGGGCGCCGCTGTCGCCCAGACGTTCGACGACAGTGCGGATCTGTTCTCGAAGAGCATCCGACCCCAGTCGGGCGAGCCCACGGGTACGCCGAGGCCGAGGAACGACAGGGACGACACCTCCACGACCCCGTAGGTGAACTGGATGAAGAGCGAGGTCACGATCAACGGCGTCAGGGCGGGGATGAGCTGAGTGAAGACGATCCGGATCTTCGACAGCCCCACCGTGCGCGCCGCCTCCATGTAAGGCAGCCGCACCCGCTCGAGCACCGCCGCTCGGAGGACTCGGACGTTGGTGGGGATCCCGAAGATGAGCAGGATGACCAACGCCATGACGAATCCGCCTCCGGTCACGCCGACGACGACGATCGCGACGATCAGGGAGGGGATGGAGTAGAGCACGTCGATGATCCGGCTGATGAGATCATCGACGCGGCCGCCGACGAAGCCCGCCAGGATCGCCAGCACCACGCTCAGGGTGACCGAGCCGGCAGCCAGCGCCAAGGGCGCGAGGAACGCGGTGCGAGCTCCCGCTATCACGCGGGAGAAGACGTCGCGGCCCAGTTGGTCCGTGCCGAGCAGGTGCGTGGGATTGGGTCCTTGCAGGGACTCCGCGGGTGAGATGAGAGCCGGGTCGTAGGGCCCCAGCTGCGGGGCGAGCACCATGACCATCACACCGAGCAGGACGATTCCTGCGAGGGCGACCACGAAAGGCAGTCGTGTGGCGATGCGCAGGCCGCGCACCGCGCCGGTCGCGAGAGTCGTCATGAGGGCACCGATATTCCTTGTCGAATACGGGGATCGACCGCGTAGTTGAGCACATCGACCACGAGGTTCACCAGCACGACGGCGATGGCGATCAGCAGTGTGACCCCCTGCACCAGCGGGATGTCTCGATTGTTGATGGCGGTGATCAGGAGGGATCCGATTCCGGAGAGACCGAACAGCTGCTCCACGAGCACCAGACCGCTGATGAGGGTCACCAGGAGCGCCCCCGAGAAGGTGATGAGGTGCACGGCGGAGTTCTTGATGAAGACCTGTCGGATGAGGTAGCTCCGGGACAGCCCCCGAGCGCGGGCGAACGTGAGCTGGTCCTCTTCGAGGATCTGCGCCATTCGCACTCGCGTGAATTTCGTGGTGGAGGCCAGGAGCACGATGGTGATCGTGAGGGCGGGGAGGATCAGGTGGACGATGGTGTCCAGTCCGCCGTCCCCGCCGCCGAGAACGGGGAGCCAGTGCAGTTGGATGCCGAACACGTAGGTCAGGAGCATCCCGGTGACGAACGCCGGCGACGAGGCACCGAGCACGGTGAACCCGACGATGATGCGGTCGAGGACTCCGCCGCGGCTTCGAGCCGACTGGTACCCGAGGATCGCCCCGACCACGGTCGCGAGTACCCAGCTGATGAGCAGCAGCGGGATCGTCACGTTCAGCGCGGCCCGGGTGATGACGGTCACGACGGGTTCGCGCAGCGAGTAGGACTGGCCGAGATCCAGGGACACGACCGAGCGCAGGTAGGTGAAGTACTGCAGGGGCAGCGGGTCGTCGAGGTGGTAGGCCGCACGGATCGCTGCAAGCTGCTCCGGACTGGCCTCGCGCCCGCCGATCGCCTGTTCGGGGCTTCCCGGAGAGGCGTGGACGAAGCCGAAGATGATGATGGTGACGATCAGGAGCACCAGCAGCGCACCGAGCAGTCTACTCAGCAGGAGCACCAGCGCCCGGGGGACGGCTCCGCGGGCGCGTGCCCGCGGAGCAACGACGAGTGTGCTCATTGCTTTCCGAGTCCGTCGGTGAGGCGGGTCAGCCACCAGAAGGACTCGAAGCCGTCGATGGTCACCCCGTTCCCAGAGAAGGCGTAGGCGTCCGGGAACGCGATGGGGATGAACGTCATCGTCGAGTGTGTCTGGGTGAGCATGTCGATGAACACCTGCTGGCGGTTGGGATCGTCGACCGCCATCGCGTAGTACTCGGAGAGCGATGCGGAGACTGCGGCATCCTCGAACTGCGCGACGTTGCCGATGCTTCCCGGCGTCAGCATTGCCCGCGGGATGTTCGCGGGCTCCGGCGAACCCGCGCTCCAGGCGTCGACGATGAGCCCGTCTGTGCTGTGCTCGCGGTTGACCGCCGTGGCATAGGTGTTGTCATCGAAGGATGCCACCGTCGCGGTGATGTTGATCGCCGCAAGCTGCTGCGCGATGATCTGCGCCACGAGCGCCTGGCTGGGATCGCTCGACTGAACGGGAATCTCGATGGTGAAGCCGTCCGGTGCGCTCGACTTCTCCATCTCAGCCTTCGCGACGTCCACGTCGAACTCGAAGTCCTCAGCGAAGCCGGAGAGAGCTTCCTCGGCAGGGCCCGGTTCGCCGAGCGCCGAGAGCGCACCGTCCGTCACGAAGCTGTTCGCCAAGGTTGCTTTTCCACCGAAGGCTCCCTGGATGAGGGCATCCCGATCGATCGCGTGTGCGATGGCGGTACGCACGTGAATGTCGTCGAAGGGCGCCTTGGTGGTGTCGAAGTTCACCTTGTAGACGCCGAGGTCGGGTGCGGTGACGCCGGTGAAGCCGTCCAATGCCTCGAAGGCGGACAGCTGCGGCAGCGGGGCACCGAGGATGCCGTCCACCTGGCCCGACTGCAGCGCAAGGAGGCGGCTGGAGTCGTCCTTCGCCTGCTCGAACGTGAGTTTCTCCACCGTCGGCGCCGTACCCCAGTAGTCCGGATTGGCGACCATCGTGACGGAGCTCATCGCGGTGAACTTGTCGAAGGTGAAGGGGCCGGTGCCGATGTTCGGGACGTCGGGGGTACCCACCTGGTCACCGCTCTCCTCGTAGACCGCCTGACTGACGATGCCGGTTTTGGAGACGGTGAACGGGAACTCCGGATCCGGTGCGGCGAGGGTCACCTGCACCTGGTCGTCGCCCACCACCGAAACGTCGGTGACGCCGGTCCAGTAGCGGGCCATGTACGACGTGGTGTCCTCTGCCATGTGCAACTCGAACGAGAACTTGACGTCGGCGGGGGTCAGCTCGGTGCCGTCGGAGAAGGAGACGTCGGGACGGATCGTGTAGATGTAGGTGCTCGGATCGGGCTGCTCGACCTCGGTGGCCAGAGCAGGCTCGAACGTTCCGTCGGCCTTGTACACCTCGAGCGGCTCCGTCACGAGGAGCTGCATGGAGAGGAGAGTCGATGACGTCTGGCGGGTATCCCAGGAGTTCGCCATCACGGGTACGAGCAGGGTGACTTCGTCGTCCGCTGCTTCGCCCGCTGCCTGAGCACACCCGGCGAGCAGTAGCGGAGCGGCGATCGTGAGAGCGGCCAGGCAGGCGAGCCGCCGTCGTGTGGTCAAGTGCATGTGCTGACCTTTCGGTTAGGTGCAGTAAATGTGGATGCAAGAAAAAGACTAATTGCATCCAATCACAGAGGGTGAATTTGAAACATACTGTTTACTTCGGGCCTCATCGCCCGACGGCATACCCCTGTGCTCCGCGGGGGTTGGCCGCCGCGGACAGCATTCCGGTCGACGGGTCTCGCGAGACGGCTGACAGTCGTCCGAGCGACCAGTCCCCGGAGCAGGCGATCACGTGCCCGCGCCGGCGGAGGTCATCGATCACGCCTGCGCCCAGCCGGTCTTCGACGGTGGCGCCGCCGGGCACCCATTGCCGCGGCCAGAAGCTCTGGGGAAAGCTGGTGGAGTTGAACGCTGGAGCTTCGATGGCCTCCTGGGGTGTCCTGCCTCCTGCGAGGAGGCGTACGAGGTAGACGGCCTGCCATTGGTCCTGCTGATCTCCACCGGGCGTCCCCAACGCGCTCACCACGGCTCCGTCACGGACGAGAAGCGTCGGCGTCAGGGTGGTCCTCGGCCTGTTTCCCGGCACGAGAGCCGAGGGGCTTCCGGGATCGAGCCAGGTCATCTGCAGTCTGGTCCCCAGTGCGAACCCGAGGGTGGGAATGGTCGGAGAGGACTGTAGCCATCCGCCGGACGGCGTCGCGGAGATCGCGTTGCCCCATCGGTCGATGATGTCGATGTGGCAGGTATCGCCGTTGGTGACGCCGGACACGCTGACCGTGGGCTCCCCGGTGGTCGGGTGGGAGTCGTCGCCCTCCGCCTCACGCAATGGCGGCAGGAACGGCGCCGACTCCGCGGTGGGCGCTCCCGGGCGCATCCGGAGAGATGCCGAATCGCCGATGAGTCTTCGTCGTGCGGATCCGTAGCTGGGCGAGATCAACGTCTGGAGGACCGTGTCGTCGAGGTCCTCGCCGTAGTAGGCGTCCCGGTCGGCGAAGGCGAGTTTCAGCGCTTCGAGCACGCGGTGCACGCCGTCGCTGGTATCGAGATCGAGTTCCTCGTTCGAGTACCCGTCCAGGATCGCCATCGTCTGCAACAGGACCGGACCTTGGCTCCAGGCGCCGGCCTTGACGATCTCCGTGCCCCGGAACGCTCCCCGTACCGGTGTTTCGTACGTTGCACGGAAAGCCTCCAGGTCGTCCTTGCGGAGAACCCCATGGTGGTCGGTCCCCGTGGAGTGACGGTGAGGAGTGTGAGTGATGAAGTCATCGATCGCGTCGGCGACGAAGCCGTGACTCCAGGCTCGGCGCGCGGCGTCGATTCTGTCGACACGGCTTGCTCCGACGGACTCGTGGCACAGTCGGGTCAGTGTCTCTGCATAGGCGGGGTTGTAGATCACCTCGCCCGGTTCTGGCGCTCGCCCTCCACTCAGCCACAGTTCCGCCGAGGTCGTCCAATGATCCCGGAACATCCCCGCGACAGTGGCGATCGTCGACGCAGCCTTCGCAAGGATCTGGTGCCCCTCGCGCGCATAGAAGATCGCGAACGCGAGAACATCCGCCAGTTCCCACGTGCCGTGATCTCGCAGGAGGAGGAGCCACGCATCTACGGCGCCGGGAGCAGTCGCCGCCAGAGCGCCGGCTCCCGGGACCATCGTGAGTCCCTGATCGTGGAAGTGATCGATGGAGGCCCGTCGCGGCGCGGCGGCCTGGCCGACCAGAGTGCGTGGCGGCTTGCCGATCGGTGCGAAGAGAGCGACGAGATCACCGCCGGGGCCGTTGAGATGCGGCTCGACGACATGCAGGACGAAGCCTGCGGCCGCCGCGGCATCGAAAGCGTTCCCGCCACGTTCCAACACGGACTGCGCCACGGCCGAAGCAATCCAGTGCGTCGATGCGCACATCCCGAAAGAGCCCAAGAGGTCGGGACGTGCCAGGAACGGAGTAGGTGAGGCCATGTGAGATGAGACGCCTTCTGCAGATCTTGCATCAGATTCAATTAGGATTGGATGCAGTAAAGCACAATCTGGCACACTTATCGATAGTTCGGGTAGATTTCAGTTCAGACGGGCGCGTCCCACCCAAGTTCGAACGACAGGACGAGCAGATGAACAGTTCCAGCGCATTGGCTGAGGCAGCGAATATGCCGACGGGGAGAGGCGACCAGATCGAGCACTCGCGCGGCTCCGAGACTCCCTCGACGATCGATCGCATCATCACTGGACTTCAGAGCGACATCATCACTGGGGCGATCCCGATCGGCACGTGGCTGCGACATGGCGCACTTGCGGAGAGGTTCTCCGTAAGTCGGACCCCTGTCCGGGAGGCCTTGCGGGTGCTGGCTGCACAGGGAGTCGTGACCATAGTCCCCAACCGTGGTGCTCGCGTAAACGGCCTGTCAGGGCGTGACATTCGAGAACTGGGAGAGGTGAGAGCTCAACTGCAGGGCCTTGCTGCAGGCCTTGCCGCTCAGCGCGTGACAGATGAGCAGCTGGATGTCATCAGTCACACCTGGGACGATTTTCGGGATGCCCTCGAAGATCCCGATCGGCGCGACCAGTTGGGCGCCCTCTGGGCAGACGCGAACGAGACCTTCCACGCGGTGATCGTCAGCGCTGCCGACAACCATCAGCTCTCGCTCACCCTCAATGACCTTCATCACCGAATGCCGCGGAATCTCTCTTTCGGCGCCTACGAAGGCAAGAGCCATCTCCTGCGCCGGAACCTCGAAGAGCATGCCGAGATAGCTCGAGCTCTCGCGGACCATGATCCGGTGAGAGCCAATGCCCTCATGATCGCGCACTTCAAGGACGCCAACCAGGCCACCGCCTTGTGGGTAGAGATGCGCATCGAAGGTTGAGTCCTCGTCTCCGACAGCAGATGTAAACGTCGAGTGCGGTGCCGATGACCCCGCACAAGCAGTGGCGGACTGGATCAAGCCGCAGCGCGGCGCCAAGACGAACGTCGGGCTTCGGCCGCCCCGGAGAGGCGATCCGTACCGGCAACATTCGCGGGGAATCAGCGCCAGGCGAGTCTCCGATTGCAGCGCTTCGAGAGCGTGAAGATACAGCTCGGTGGTGGTCACGCTCTTGTGGCCGAGAGCGCGGCGCACCCAGTCCAACGGCTCTCCGAGAACTTGCATGTGCTGGGTGCGCTGGTGTCCCGACCAAAGCGGACAGGGCCTCGATATGGCCGCGTTGCAGTTGCTCGAGAGTGAGCACGGCGAACGTATGCCGCAGAAGGTACGGGTGAGATCGCAACGTCACATCGTATGTTCGCCTGCCTGAACACGTTCCTCCACGTTTGTAACCGATCGTGTGCTTGTGCGCAAGCCATCGGGCAACGTCGTGGTCACCCGTCTAGACCGCAGGTCGAGTACGGCCCATTGGGTGCTCACATTTGCCTCGGCGACGTGCTGCGTCGACGATTGCGCGGCGATCGATGTCCACAAAGGCCGCGATCCAGCCGCAGTGTCGCGTTCCGGGGTTCGAGACCCGCCAGAGGCATGCCCTCCGCACGCCAGAACAGTCCCTCCGCCTGAAATTCCGGCTGACCGGCGGGGAACCCGAGATCCACCTGCACGTCGAGGTCGGCGCCGGCCGGCCAGTGGGCGGAGATCTCTCCGCTCAGGCGCAGTCAGGTGGTACTCCACGGCAGTCCCCAATGCTGTCCGAGTTCCAGCGGAGCGTAGGTCTGGGCCGCCGCGTCTGCGAAGGGCACGGGCTCGCCCGGCGCCTCCCATGCGGCCACCGCGAGGCTCTCGTGCACCGCCGTGAGCGCGGGCACGATGACGTCGCGGTACACCCGGGCGATGCGCCGATCGACGATAAGGTCGCTGGCGTCGATCACGCGCGCGGCCCTTCTGATCCACCGCGACTCTCGTACGCCGCGGACGCGGTCTGCACGGCCCTGATGCGCTCGATATCGAACTTCGGGTTGCGCTCGAAGTCGTAGATGCCGTTCTCCTCCTGGAACGTGTCGGTGAGCTGCGTGTAGCAGTATCCGAACATGTCGGGGTTCTCCAGCAGAACACGAGTGAGACCCTCGTACCGAGCGTGCCAGTCATCCAGACTCCTCACACGCTCTCCGTATCCCCACGACGTATCGCGATTCGGGTCGTCCGCCGACATCTGGGCTTCGGCGATACGGTCCGGATTCCACCAGATGCCTCCGTACTCGGACACGAAGTACGGCTGTCCCGCATAGGGCAGTGAGATCGTGTCGTCGTACTCGAGGTTGACGTGCGGCTCACCGGTGGCGAGGCCGGCCTGTTCCCGACGGAAGGCATCGGGGTCCTGCTCGTACGAGTGAGAGTCGTAGACATCGACGCCGCGCACTCTGTGGGAGTACCCGGACGCGTCGATCACAGGGCGAGTGGGGTCGGCCGCCTTCGTGGCGAGATACATGCCATGGGTGACGTCGTCGAGCTGGGTGATGCGATCGTCCAGCCTCTGGTGCGTTTCGTTGAGCGGGCACCAGCCGATGATCGACGGGTGGTTGCGGTCTCGTAGGAGCACCTCGAGCCACTGGGTGATGAAGGATGCCGTGGGTTGCTGGTTGTCACCGCGAGGGCCGAGGCCTGAGACGCCCCAGTCGCCGAACTCGCCCCAGACGAGATAGCCGAGACGGTCGGCATGGTAGTAGAAGCGCTCCTCGAACACCTTCTGGTGCAGTCGTGCGCCGTTGAAGCCCGCGGCCATCGACAACTCGATGTCGCGTTGCAGCGCCGCATCGTCGGGTGCCGTCATCAGGGTCTCGGGCCAGTACCCCTGGTCGAGCACGAGTCGTTGGAAGACGGGCTCGCCGTTGATCAGGATGCGATTGCCGTCGATCGCGATCGAGCGCAGCCCGGCATAGGACTCGACCTCGTCCAGCATCCGGCCGTCGCGAGTCAGCCGCAGCGTCAGGCTGTACAGGTGCGGATCCTCGGGTCCCCACAGACGCACGCGGTCGTCGGGGATGTGCAACGTCATGCGGGGAGCCAACTCGTCTCCCACGACCGACTGAGTGACGACCGTGCCGTGCTCGTCATGCAGCGTCGCCTCGAGCACCGTGCCTGCCGCGGCCGGGGTCAGTTCGGCTGTGATGAGAAAGCTCGAATCGGCGAGTTGAGGCGTCACCAAGATCCTCCTCACGTGCCCCGGGTCGACAGCTTCCATCCAGACCGTCTGCCAGATACCGGTCGTACGGGTGTAATTGGCGGCGGTGTTGCGGAACCATGTCGACTGCTTTCCGCGCGCCTGCGGCGCGGTGGGGGTGTCGCGAGCACGAACGACGATCGTGACGGTCTCGCCCGGTGAGGCCACGCCCGCGAGCGACGCGGTGAACGACGAGAATCCGCCTCGGTGACGAGCGACCTCCACGTCGTCGACCCATACCGTCGCGTCGTGATCGACGGCGCCGAAGTGGAGGAGAATCTCACGGCCTTCCCACGATGCGGGGATGTCGACCTCGCGGCGATACCAGACGGCGTGCAGGAAGTCGACGTCGCCGACGCGTGACGCCGTCGACTCAGGCGCGAAGGGCACGAGAATGCTGCCAGCGAGTTCGCTGGTGCGCAGGTCACGGTCGATCCCGGAATCCCCTCGATCGATCTCGAAGCCCCATTCGCCGTTGAGGTTCAACCAGTCGGGTCGAAAGAACTGCGGTCGCGGGTGCTCCGGACGGGGCATGGTGATCGACATTGCGTCATCTCTGGATGTGCGTGAAGTGGTCGTCGGCAAGATTTGCTTCGATGCAAACGACATCACGGTAATGCAGATCTTGCCTCGATGCAACTGGTAACGTGGCGTGAGGAGGACTCGCATGGGCACACGCAGAGAGGTGGCGGAAGCCGCTCAGGTGTCGCTTCGCACGGTCAGCAACGTCGTCAACGGGTTCGCGCACGTCGCCGAGCCGACGCGTGCGCGCGTGCTGCAGGCGATCGCGGACCTCGACTATCGCCCGAGCGAGATCGCGCGCAGCCTCAAGCGAGGCAGATCCGGACTCGTCGGACTGGTGCTGCCCGAGCTGGATACGCCCTACTTCGCCGAACTCACCCGCGCCTTCGTCGAGGAAGGAGCACGACGAGGGATGACGGTGGTCATCGATCAGACAGACGGAGACATCGAACGCGAGCGGTATCTGATCGATCGCACGGTGGCCGGCTCGCTCTTCGACGCTCTCGTCATCAGCCCTCTCGCACTCGCCCCCGACGACCTCGCCGCCGTCGACCCCGCACGCCCGATCATCTTCCTCGGCGAGAATTCCTTGCCGCGGTTCGACCGGATCGCCATCGACAACGTCGCCGCGGCGCGAGACGCGGTGACGCATCTCGCGACAGCGGGGCGTCGACGCATCGCGGCCATCGGAGCGCAGGCATCCCCGTATGCGTCCAGCGAGCTCCGTCTCCGCGGCTATCGAGAGGCTCTCATGGCTGCGGGGCTTGGCCACGCAGGTCTCGTCGAGGAGGTCCTCCAGTTCCGTCGGGCGGACGGTGCCGACGCGATGGAGCGGCTGCTCGCACGAAGCGAGCGCCCGGACGCGGTCTTCTGCTTCTCGGATCTTCTCGCGCTCGGCGCGCACCGCGCATTACACCTGCACGGTCTGCGCATCCCGACCGATATCGCCGTCGTCGGTTTCGACGATATCGAGGACGGCGCCTACGCGACCCCGTCTCTCACCACGATCAGGCCGGATCGGAGCTTCATCGCGCGAACGGCGCTCGACCGGATCGAGGCGAGGCTCGGTGGTACAGCGCCCGCCGCCGCACTGATCACCGCGCCGCACGAGCTCGTCATCCGCGAGAGCAGCGGCTCGGACTGAGGATTTCAGCCCCACGGCGCAGATTGCGCGAGGCTCCGTCGCAGTGCCCGCCGCTCGGCCTGCGCGTGCGGATCGGCGACGAGATTCGCTGCCCAGAGACGCCGGGTGTACGGGTGCTCCGGATGCTCCGTGACCTGGGTCGCGCGTCCGGTCTCGACGATCCGCCCCTCGCTCATGACGGCCACGCGGTGCGAGATGTGACGCACGACGGCGAGATCGTGGGAGATGAACAGATACGCCACGCCGGTGCGCTCCTGGATCTCGAACAGAAGGTCGAGCACCTTCAGCTGCGTCGACAGATCCAACGCAGACACGGGTTCGTCGCACACCACGAGCTTTGGGTTCAGAGCGAGAGCGCGCGCGATCGCCACGCGCTGACGCTGACCACCGGAGAAGTCACGCGAATAGCGGTCGAGCGCGTTGGCGGGCATCGCGACTCGATCGAGCAGCTCTCGCACACGCGATCGTGCCTCCTTCGCCCTGACGCCCTGCGCGATGAGCGGCTCGGTCAGGATGTTGCGGATCGTCATCGCCGGATTGAGCGAGGTGTAGGGGTCTTGGAAGACCACCTGCAGATCCCGGGCGATCCTTCGCCGCGCACGCGCGTTCGCGTGCGTGATGTCCTCACCCAGGAAGGTGACGTTCCCCCCGGCCACAGGCGCGAGGCCGAGCACCGCCCGGCCGAGAGTCGTCTTGCCGGACCCCGACTCGCCGACGAGCCCGAGAGTCTCCCCCGCCGCGATGTGGAGGTCCACATCGTGCAGCACCTTCTTCGCCGAGCGGCGGCGACCGTACACGACCTCGAGTCCTGCCACGTCCAGCACACGATCAACCATGGTCTTCCACCTCCGCGTTCTCGATGTCAGCTCGAGGTTCCGCCTCGTCGAGAAGCGAACCGACCAGCATCCGCGTGTACTCGTGCGTAGGCCTCAGCAGCACGTCGTCCACGCCCCCCGACTCGACGATCTCCCCCTGCCTCATCACGATCACGCGATCGCAGATGTCGGCGACGACACCGAGATTGTGCGTGACGATGAGAACACCCATCCGGAACTCCTGCTGCAGATCCCGGAGCAGATCGAGGACCTCTGCCTGGATGGTGACGTCGAGGGCCGTGGTCGGCTCGTCGGCGATGAGCAGCTTCGGCTTGCACGCGATCGCCCCTGCGATGAGCACGCGCTGCGCCATACCTCCCGAGATCTCGTGCGGATAGGCGCGGTAGGTGCGCTCAGGCTCTCGGATGCCCACCCTGTCGAGCATCTCCAAGGCGAGGGCACGCGCCTCTCGGTGGCCCATGCCGGTCTGAGCGCGGATGCCCTCCACGATCTGCAGGCCCACGCGGAATGAAGGATCGAGATTCGCCATCGGCTCTTGCGGAACGTAGGCCATCTCTGAACCTCGCTGTCGCGCGAGCTCCCTTTCCGGCATCCCGAGCAACTCCTCACCCTGGAGTCGGATGCTCCCACCGATCACGATGGCCTGCTCCGGCAACAGTCCGAGTGCCGCGAAGACGGTCTGAGTCTTGCCCGATCCGGATTCGCCGACGAGGCCGAGCACCTCGCCGTGATTCACGTCGAAGGAGACTCCGCGGATGACGGTCGTCAGCTGACCGCCGTGGCCGTAGCCGACTCGGAGATCGCGAACGCGCAACAGCGGTTCCGCGTGATCGGTCGTCTCGGGGTCGACCTCCGCGGCGACGTCCTCGGGTGCGCTCGGTCGGACGTCTGCCGCATCGAGCAGCCGAGCGACTGCCGCTCGGCGCGCGCTCGCGCTCGGCTTGATATAGGTGCCGTCCAGCGCGTCGCGAAGCCCGTTTCCGACCAGCACGAACGCCGCCATCGCCAGGCCGAGGGCGAGACCCGGCCAGATGAGCTGCCAGGGCGCGATGTAGTAGTTGGTGAACGCGTCGTTGAGGATGCTGCCCCAACTGGCCTCGCTGCCGTCTCCGAGTCCGAGGAAGTCCAGCCCCGCCGAGACGGCGAGCGCACCGCCGGCGAGGAACGCCGCGATGATGATGATCGGCCCGCGGATCGCGATCAGCACGTGCCGCCCCACGATCCGGAGGTTCGACAGTCCGGAGACGCGCGCGGCGTCGACATACGGCTCGCTGCGCACGTTCCTCGTCAGGCTGCGGACGAGATAGAAGATTCCGGTCGACGACAGCACACCGAGAGTCGCCATCGCGACCGGCATCGAGACATCGATGAGCGTGTAGAGCGCGATGAGAAGGATGATGCCCGGCACGGCGATCAGCACGCCGAAGATCCAGGTCGACACGGTGTCGACGATTCCTCCGAAGTAGCCGGCGATCAGACCGAAGGCGGTGCCCAGGGCGATGGCGATCGACGTCAGGATGAGCGCCGCCAGCACCGCATTGCGCGTGCCTGCGATGAGCTGCGAGAGGATGTCGCGTCCGTACTTGTCACCGCCCAGCAGGTACTCGCTCGTGAACGGCTGCGCATTCGTGAGCGCGAGCGCCACCCGGTCCGGCGGGAAGGGCATGATCACAGGCTGGAGGATGGCGACGACGACCATGATGGCGAGGACCGCCATCGACGCGATCGTCAGCGGGTTCTTCAGCAGCTGCCGGAATACGCCCGGACGGACCATCCACCCGGACGAGACGTTGACGGATGCATCGATGGTCATCGGATCCTCGCCTTCGGGTTCAGCATCCCGTTGACGATGTCGACGATCAGGTTGACCACCACGACGACGATCACCATGTACATCACCGTTCCCAGCACGATCGGTGCGTTGCCCTCTCGTCCCGCGGTCACGGAGATCGAGCCGAGACCCGGCAGAGCGAAGATGCGCTCCACGATGACCGCGCCGCCGAGCACGGCGATCACCTGCAGCGAGAGCACCGTGAGCATCGGCGGAGCGGCGTTGCGCAGCGCGTGCTTGAGCACGATGGATCTGCGTGGGATGCCACGTGAACGCAGCGTGCGGACGAAGTCCTTGTCGAGCACCTCGAGCATCGCGCCGCGCATCTGCGCCGCGACGAAGGCGACCGCGCCGAGAGCGATGGCGAACGAGGGCATGATGATCGTCGAGAACCATCCGCCGAACGACTCGTTGATCGGTATGTACCCGGTCGCGGGTACGAGCCGCAGGGTGAGGCCGAACACGATGGCCAGGATGAGGGCGAGCCAGTAACCCGGGATCGCCTGGACGACGACGGTGAGCACCTGCAGCGCGCGGTCCAGCGCTCCGCCTCGGGTGGCGGCGAGCACGCCGAGCGGAAGCCCGATGAGCACCGTGATGAGAAGGCTCATCACGACGAGGCTGAGTGTGACGGGCACCCTGCTCGCGAGGGTGTCGACCACGGCGATGCTGGAGCCGTAGGACGAGCCGAGGTCTCCTCGGAACACGTTGAGCAGCCAGTCGACGTACTGTTCGGGGAGCGGGCGGAGCAGGCCGAGGTTCTCCGCGACCTGGAGGACCTGCTCTCGGGAGGCGTTCTGCGGAAGGAAGTTGCGCGCGATCGCCTCGCCGCCGCGGGCGAAGAAGAGCCAGAACGTGAGCGCGGTGACAGCGAGGAAGACCGCGACTCCCGCTCCCACTCGCCGGAGGATGTATACCGTCACCTGTCCGACCTCATCGGGTGTTCTTCCTTGCCCACGCTCTGCACAGTCTCTCTCCGCTCCTCTTCGAACCCGTGAACCCGCGGGTCCTGCGGGCGCGAGCGCCCGCAGGACCCATTCGATCAGTTCGCCGGGGTGATCACGTCCATGGTCACCCAGTCCGAGTACTGGGGTGTGGTCACCTGAACCTCCTCGACGGATGCCCAGATCGTCGCGGGGTGCGCCCAGATGACCCACCACGCATCGTCGAACTGGAGCTTGCCGAGGGCGTCGGTCGCGGAGACGATCTCCTCCGGAGTGCCGGTGTTGATCGTCTCGAGCAGGGCGACGGCCTCGGGATCGTCGTTGTGCCACGGGTTCCAGAAGAAGTCCGGCGAAGCGACGTCCACAGCCTGGGCGAACGGCAGACCGAGGGTCGCGATCGGGAACTCTCCGCCCGAGAACGCCGGCACCCACGTGTCGTCGTTGAAGGCCTCGAACGTGACCCGGATGCCGATGTCGGCGAGGGCCTGCTTGATGTAGGCCTCCGCGTCGCCCGTGATGGGCTCGTAGGTGGGAAGCGTCAGGTCGAATCCGTCGGGGTAACCCGCATCGGCGAGCAGTTCCATCGCTCCTTCAGGGTCGTAGGCGTATGCGTCGGCATCATCCTCCTGATACCCGGGGGTGCCTTCCGCGAAGGCCTGGCTGCTCGGCTTCGCGTAGCCCGCGAAGATCGCGTCCACCATCGCCTGCCGATCGAAGGCCATGTTCATCGCCTGCCGCACCCGGACGTCGCCCAGCGGCGGCAGGATGTCGCCTCGGCGATCGCCGAGGATCATGCCTGCCGCGCTCGAGTACAGCTGGTTCAGCGTGTACCCGGCCGCCTCCGCGTCCGCGGCCGTCGCCGAGCCGATCGGAGCGACGTCGATCTGCCCGCTCTTGAGCGCGTTGACTCGCGAGGTGACGTCTTCGAGGATGCTGATCGTCACATCGTCGTAGGGGAACATCTCCGCGTCGGGGTAGTCCGGATTGCGCGTGAAGACGTGCGTCGCGCCCGACGTGGAGGCTTCCTCGTCGTAGAGGTACGGGCCGGACTCATTCGGGTTCTCGGCATACGTCTCGGGATTCTCCAGCGTGTCGACCGAGACGATCGGCATGGCCCACATCGACAGCATGACGTTCTTGTCGGCGGCCGACTGCGTGACCTCGAGCGTCAGGTCGCCGGTGACCTCGACGGACTCGATGGCCCCGAAGAAGGCGCCGTTGTCTTTGGCCCACAGGATGTTGGCCCTCACCACCTCGGCGTCGATCGGGGTGTCATCCGCGAACGTCAGGCCCTCGTTCAGCTCGATCGTGAGGACCGTGTTGCCCTCGTTGTAGGTGAGTGTCGCCGCGCGCGGGTGATATCCGCTCTCGTCCTGCGTGACCAGGAAGTCGTACACCATCGATGTCGCAAGGCGATCCTGCGACGTCGGCGCGAACGAGAACCCGGCTCCCTCGATCCCGATCCGGACGCTGGAGGTGTCGTCGGTCGGCTCGGTCGATGGCGAGCACGCGCTGAGCACGAGCGCCGTCGATACCGCAAGGGCGGCTGCGGCGAGGAGCCCGCGCCCGGAACGGCGACCCGGGCCAGTGCTGCGATGGACTGCTGTCTTCATGTGATTTCCTTCCACTTCTTCGTGATGGACATCTGGTGAATCGGTTCACTTCGATTCTAGACGGAGTTATTGCCTCGATGCAATGATCAAGATGAGCGCGTGACCCGCAGCATCCAGAAGAGGTCGGACGGCGCTGGTGGCAGGCGCCATTCGCCGTGTTCAGGCGTGAACGGATCGCCGAGCGGCACCTCGTCGCCCGTGCGCGGATCGAACCAGGATGCCGTGTGCGCGACAGCATCCATGCCCCGCAGCATCCCGTTCGAAGACTGCGCACTCGGGTGGTCCAGCGCGACGATCCATGTCGCGCGTTCGATGGTCGCGAGGTAGGTGCCGTCGGCGAGCACGCTCCACCGCGGATCGTCGAACCTCGGTTCGAGGCGCCACCATTCGACCGACTCGTAGAACGCTCGGAAATGGGCGAGCATCTGGGCGGCCGGCTTCTCCGCCCCGTCGAACCACCAGGTGTAGCGCTCCGGAAGCTCGTAGTCCGTGCCCGCATCGAGGGGTTCGCCCGGTCGAGAGTAGACGTCGTTCCAGATGCCCGATGCGCCGTAGCCGTAGCCGAAGAACCCGACCTGGAACGATTTGTACGCGGCGGCCAGCGCCCCTTCGTCGTCGATCCAGAACCCGTCGTACCGGGTCTCGTACATGACGGTCGGCTTGGGCGGGGTCTGATCCCAGAAGTCGCGAGCCGCGTGCGTGTTCCAGGTCTCGACCTGCGTGCCGAACGCATGATGGAACGAGTGATCCTTCCACATGGATGCCGAGGCCGTCGCCGAACCCGTGTTCTCCATGTGGGGCATGATGACGTGGCCGTAGGCGTCGTGATCCTCGATCGCCCGAGCGACGGCGAACCACACGCCCAGGTTTCCCTTCTCCTCGCTGTACTTGCCGTACATCGTCGGGTCGATCTCCTGGCCGATGGTCCAGATCACCGGGTAGCTCCCGTACCGCGCGACCCAGTAGCGGCCCATGCGGTACATGAACTCCTCGGTGAACACATCGGGGTGATCGGCCGGATCGAGCACCCACGTCACCTGCGCGTTCGCGTGGACCAGACCCCGCTCCGCGATGTAGGCGAACTTTCGGTCGAGGTTGGCGAACCCGGCGAGGTCGTCCGCCTCGAAGCCTGTCGACAGGTCGGCCACCGCCTCCTCGTCCGCGCCCTCATGCGGCCAGACCCCCGCGACGTGCGGCCGCCAGATCGGCTCTGACTGATAGACCGTGAAGCCCTGGTGAACCCGCAGGTCGACGAGATGACGGAACTGCGACGCGACCCCCGGTGCATTGGAGGAGTCCCAGCGCTCATGGGGAAGAACCCAGTGCGTGTCGCCGAGGTAGAGGAAGGGCGTGCCATCGGCATGCTCGAGATGGCGTCCCATCGGCGCCACGCGAAGGAATCCGCCCCGGTAGATCGCGTGATCACCCGCGTAAGGAACACTCAGGATGCGTGCGGTCGCCCCGGTCAGCCCGCCATCGGCGACGCTCGATCGGATCACCATCTCCCACTCCGCGGCGACGGGTGCGGCGAACCTCACCCGCCACGTCCGGCCGCCGTCCCAGAACACCGGTCTGCGGACGACGTCGCCCAGGCTCGACGTGAAGATCGCGTCGACGTCCATGGCGAGAGGATGCGGATGATCCGCGTCCGCCGCCAGCTCGATCTCGATGGTCCGCCATGTCTCGACGGTCAAGCTTTCGCTCACTGCGACTCCTCCATTACCGGCGCGCCACCGACAGCGACAGCATCCTCGACGGGTCCGAAGACCTCGAGCACCTGCTCCAGGAACCCCGGGCCGTTCACCGTGTCAGGGAGAAGTGCCGACCCTTCCGACCACTCGTTCCAGGCGTTGATCGTGACGATCGGATGCCTCACCTCGTGCTCACGGACGAATCGCAGTGCACGACGAAGTCCCTCACCGAACTCGGCCGGCGACGGATCCCACACCGGATACGCCGGATAGTCCCCGCGCTCGAAGAGGATCTCGGGCGCGATCCGCGGCGACGAGTCCCAGCCGACCGTGGCATTCGGATGGAAGGGGACGCTCAGCTCGCGGGCGTAGTCCTCGTAGTCGGCGAATGCCGAGTCGCGCAGCGCGGCGATGTCCGCCCGAGGGAAGTCGGCGCCTCCGATATCGGCATGGTGCACCCACACGTAGGACGTCGCGGAGCGGAACCCGAGTGCGGGCACGATGCTCGCGGCGTCATCGACCGCCACTTCGTTCGGCAGAAGCGCGACCCCCCACACCACGGCATCGAAATGGACGCCGTCGTGGCCGGCAGCGCGCGCGAGTTCGTCGAACCAACGGAGCGCATCGCGCGTCGCGTCCAGACCGCCGAGACCGCGGATCAGGTTTCCGATCTCGTAGACGGAGAACCACGGCCTGTTCTCCACGCGGTAGTAGTTCGGCTGGGAGAAGTAGTGCTCGACCACGTGGCGCGCCATCTTCTCGAACGTCTCGCGCGCGATCGCACCCTCTCGAAGGGTGCGCGGGCGGTCTGCTCCCATGGCCGTGAGCGGAAAGATGTCGACGAGATCGTGATTCGCCCACATGAGCGCGATCAATCCGTCAGAGCGGTTTTCGGCCCGGAGCAGTCCTCGGTCGAGCGCCCCAGAGAGATACGGTCCGTCGTCATACCAGTAGAAGTCGACGAAGAATCCGTCGATGCCGTGCTCGCGAGCGAGCGAGATCTGCTGTGCCGCAATCTCAGGGTCCGCCTCGTCGACGTACCCGTCTGCCGGCACCCGTGGCTGGCGGTGCCCATCGAATCGCGGCGCCGCTGCGCGGACGAGCGCCCACTCGTCCCACGACGGTCCGAACCAGTCCCCGTTGCGTGCATCGGTGTGCCAGTTCGGGAAGTAATACGCGAACACCTTCGGACGCTCAGCCAAGCCATCTCCTTTGATCGAATCTGCGGTGAACCAATTCACTAGTGAACCTGTTCACCTCTTCGAATGATCACGGAAGCGTCGGGAGATGTCAAGCCCTAAGCGGATTCCCGGACCACGAGCTCTGGCGTATACCGCACGATCTCCACGGAGTTGACGGGCTCCATCGCCAGTTCCGCAGCCCGCATGCCGAGCTCGTAGCCGGGCTGACGGACGGTGGTGAGCTGCACCGGCGCCGTCGACGCACCTTCGATGTCGTCGTAGCCGACCATCGCGACGTCCGCCGGCACCCTTAGCCCGGCGCGCAGCGCCTCGAACTGCAAAGCGAGCGCCAGCACGTCATTCGCACACACGACCGCCGTCGGACGCGAGTGCGCACCGAGGATCGTGCGCGCCGCCGCAGAGCGGTCCGCCGGCAGGTTGCTCGCGGCGTCGAAACGCCGTAGTCCGCCGAGGTCGAGACCGAAGCTCGACATCGCATCAAGGCATCCGGCAAGGCGCCCCTCGATCTGCGGATCCGCGGCCGGCCCGCCGAAGTACGCAATGTCACGGTGACCCCGGTCGAGCAGATGGCTCATCGCAAGGCGTCCGCCCTCATGATCATCGACGACGACCGCGGAGTGCCCGGTCGCGGCATCGCCGAGCCCGAGTCCGACGATCTTCGAGCCCCAGTCCTGGAGGAAGGCGAGCTGCGCTTCACTCGTCGCCGAGGGAACGACGATGGTCGCGCGCACACGAAGCTCTGCCAACGCCTGGGCATAGTGCTCCTCGCGGTCCGGATCGCCATCCGTATTGCATGTCACGACGACATGACCGTGCCTGACCGCCACGTCCTCGATGCCCCGGAGCATCTCGGCGAAGTAGGGGTTGCCGCTGTCGGGCACGAGCAGCGCGATGACCCGGCTGCGTGCGCCGCGCATGACGCGGACGGCGGTGTTGGGCACGAAGTTCAGCTCGGCGATCGCCGCCTCGATGCGCGCACGCGTGGGCTCGGCGATCGGCTTGCGATCGTTGAGGTAATTGGAGATCGTGCCGACCGACACATGGGCATGGTCTGCGACCTCGCGGACCGTGGAACGACGGGACATCGCTCTCCCTCCATCGCTGCGCCAACCAGATGTGCGCGCCTTGCCACCATAGAGCTTACGAGACGGCCAGCGACGCGGGCAGCACCCATCGAGGGCTGGGCTGTGGCCCCCGGGCACTCATTCTTATCGGAGCGATGCGGCGGGGCGCCGTCGGGTCACCCTGTCTGATCTCGAGCAAAGTCGCCACGATCGAACGGCAGCGCTCCCCCGGCGCCGGCGGCCTGAGCATCAAGCCTCCGAAGGGTCGTCGCGCGCGCCACGTACCCATCATCGAACCGCTCGAGCCCGTGCTGCGCAGGCTCACAACGCGACGGTCGCGTAGCCTGCCGCCGTTGCGCGGGCCGCGCGGAGGTGTCATCACGACCGCAGCATTGCGTGACGCAACCGGTTGGGACGCGCTGGTTGCATCGCTGAGGTTGCCAGGGTTGCGCCGTCACGACCTTCGGCATGCGGGTGCCATGTGGTTCGCGAACGCCGATCACACGACCTCTTGAAAAACCTTTTGATCAGGTATTTTCTCTTCAGTCGGGCTGACAGGATTTGAACCTGCGACCCCTTGGAGGATCCGGTCGATTTCCGGTCTCCGCCGATCGTCTCGAGAACTCGCGGATTCCCTTGTGTTTACAGGGAACCGGGCGGTTCGCTTGGTTCGAGTGTAGCCGGTTGGTGGCGGGTTGTGGCGGGTGATTTCGGTGGGTTCTTGATGAGTCGGGCCTCGGGCTCGCGCCAAGAACAACTGACGGGCTCGAGCGGGCTCCGGGTGGAGTGGCGGATCGCTGATCGGTGGCCAGCACCCACGATGTCCAGTTGCGTGGTGTCGTTCGGGTTCAGGAGGTTGAAGGACGACTCAGCGCATGTGGAAGCCTCAACCCGACGAAGCGTCGGTGGTCGTGCGCATAGGGAGCCGCTATAGCGCAAAGCATCGGGCGGTGTATACGCGCGCTAGACGCCACGCACGACTCGTCCTGTCCGCGCAATGACAGCCCAGGACTCACGACGCGATTCCACGCACGCTCAGCCACCGGTTTCCGCACGATTGCGGACCTAATGTGTGGTTATGAAGAACGGTGAAGACGCAGCGGCACCCGATCCCGTGGTCGATACGGAACACGAGGACGTGATTCTGAGACGCCTGTCGCGTCGCATTCGAGGAGCTCGATCGAACCCATCGCCAAAGCGCCTCCACAGCGCGTTCTTGGTGAGTGATGCGGAGTACTTCTGGGACCGCCACCTCCGGGGGACCTCGTCAACGACGCCTTGGGGCTTGGTGTCGCTCGCGCCAGAGGTCTCGCGCCGTTCGGGGAGGTGATCGGCGAGGCTTTCGCGACGACTCGATACCTGCTCGCTGGCTATATCCAGTTGGCCGGCAAGATGAACGACCTCGCGCTGTCGAAGTGGATGCCACAAAGCCATCGAACTGCGCCGAAGGTCCAGGCCCTCGCGCAGCTTCACGCTCGAGCACTGATTTTGGTTGAGGAGGTCTTTGTGCTCACGACAATGGGCTACCCGTCGGGCGCGCTTGCTTTAGCGCGGACGCTGCACGAGGTCCGCGTGATCGCGAAGTTCCTCCACCGATTCGAGGCGAGGTTGTCTGAACGCTACCTTGAGAGCCACATCGTCGACATGTGGAAGTCAGTCGACGATCTGAGACCGAGTGGGGCCGCGCGCAGGGGCAGCCAATGGCTTGCGGTTGAGCGCGAGCTCGAGAGTCGCTTCAATGCGGTCATTGCGGCACACGGTGAGTCCATGCTGATCGAGAACGGATGGGCGCTACCGCGATTCACCAGGACAAGTGCGCAGACCCGGCACCCGCGTCGGATCCCATTTTCTCGTCTCGAGAATGAGGTGAAGCAGCCGAGCGACAGGGCACGATACCGCTACGCCAGCCGTCACGTGCACGCAACCAGATTGGGCAACATCAGCGCGCTGCGAAGTGGCGACCCAGGTGTCGCCCTCCTCGGACCTCGACCGTACGACCTCGATAGAGCCGCCCTCCAGGCAATGTGGGACGTACAAGACGTGACCGAATCCCTGATGCGATCATGCGGGAGATTCACGGATGATCAAGACATCTACTACTGGCTCGAAGCGCTCGACCAGCTCTCCTTCGTGATCCGCGATTCGCTAGATCAAGGTCAAGAGGTTCTCGACGACATCTTCGCCACAGACCACGACAAATAGGCCCGCAGCGCCACCGGCCTGCGAACGCTCGTGAGCTTCGAGAACTGCAGCGATTGCACTCTGGCGGATTGCTTCGGACTCAGCGAGGATGACTTCATGCAGTTCGCTGGAGTTCTCCCTGAGGATGCGCTTAACCCGCGCCTTGAACGCGAGGAACTGTTGAAGGACATGCCCATCCCGATTGTCGTGCTTGCCCCGCAGCCGTCGGTGGAGCTGGTGAATTTCGGTGTGTCCACTAGCGGTAGCGGCATCAATGCGATGAGCGTCAGTATGTCGGCGACGCTGTGGCGGAACCCGGTCGACAAGTCGGACCCGGTGAACCTCGCGGACCTCGACCCGGACACGCGCCGTTCAATCGGCGAGGTCCTGCCGTGGCCGCGGCCGGCGTGGTTGGTCGAGTCCATCGAGCGGATGCGGTACCCGACGCTGTGGGAGGCTGTACAGACGACCTGGCATCGCTAGGAGACCGAGTACAGAACCGTCGCCGCGTTGTTGGTGCAGCACACGAACTACATCCTCATGAACCAGTTCCGCGCGGGGCTGTCGTCTCAGGTTCGGAGATCGACACCGACCCACTCGTGTACGCAATAGGCGCAAAGCTCCCCAGCGGCGGCGCCCTCACCGCCGTCGTCCCACGAGATCACCTTCCGTATCTCACGCTGACGTTCGTGCGGCGCCCCCGCTGGACCCAGGTCACGCACAGCGCCCGCGGGGCGACGGCTAATCGTGGAGCCGAGACAGAGCGGGCGTAGCGTCTCGCTCAGGCAGGTCCTGGTCGCCACGTCGTGGTGTCAGCCAGATGTGCAACTGTACCCATAAGGTAGCGACAGGCGCATAGACGATTTCTGAGGAGCCACTGTCGATGCTCACAAAACTTGTAGTTCGAGGCTTCAAGAACTTGCTCGACATATCCGTCGAGTTTGGCCCATACACCTGCATTGCTGGCGCCAATGCTGTCGGGAAGTCCAATCTCTTCGACGCGATTGAGTTTCTCGCGCTGCTGGCGGAGCACCCCTTCCTCGACGCAGCGCAACGTTTGCGTCCGTCCGGTGAGCGCGGCATCGATCCGAAGACACTCTTCTCCTTGGGCCGGGACGGGGAGCCTGTGCGGTCGATGTATCTCGAAGCCGAGATGCTCGTCGGGCCTTCGGTGACAGACGAGTTCGGACAGTCCGCCGAACCAAAGAGCTCGTTCCTGCGATACACGATCGAGTTGGAGTACACGACGAACGAACGCGGCCTAACTGGGAGACAGGGCGGCTTTGGGCTCGTCCGCGAGACACTCGCCCCGATCTCGAAGGGCGACGCGCATGCTCACCTCCGCTGGCCACACAGCGCGAAGAACTTTCGGCAGAGCGCCGTGTTTAACACCCGCTTCGCGGGGGCATTCATCTCCACAGAAAGCCAGGACGGGATCCCGACACTCTTGGTGCACGCGGATGGCGGCAGCCGTGGTAAACCGCGCCGCGCGCCCGTCGCCGGGGCAAGCCGGTCGACGATCTCCAGCATCTTTAGTGCCGACGAACCAACAATGCTTGCCGCCAAGCAGGAGATGCGGAGTTGGCGGAAGCTCGCCCTCGAGCCGTCGGCCATGCGCGCGCCCGACGATGCCTACGGCTCTTCTCCATCGGTCGGCGTGGATGGCGCACACATGGCATCGGTGCTCTGGAAGCTGTCGCAATCTGACCCCGATGCCGAGTCCTTCGTCACCGCAAACGTGTCGGAGCTGGCCGATGTGCGCGAAGTCCGTGTCGTTGAAGACACGAGACGTGATGTCCTCGTATTAGAGGCGCGCCTTGCTTCGGGGCCATTCCTGCCTGCGAGGTCTCTATCGGAAGGAACTTTGCGCTTCTTGGCTCTCGCTGTCATCGAGGCTGATCCCGCATTTGGGGGATTGATCTGCATGGAGGAACCCGAGAACGGCATCCATCCGGCGAAGATCCCTGCGATGGTAGAGCTCCTGAAGAGGCTAGCGGTCGATCCTGAAGAGCCGCCCGGGGATGAGAATCCACTAAGGCAGGTGATCGTGAACACCCATTCCCCCGAGTTCGTAAGAGCACAAGAAGCAGGCGACCTCCTCTTTGCGATGCCGGTCTCGTACGACGTCAGCGGAACAGAAGGAATCGGAGTCTCATTCTTCGCCATGTCTGGAACGTGGCGAGGCCGTTCCGGCATGCCCACCGCGACGCCCTACAGCGTCTCGAGCTATCTCAATGACCCTCGGCGATCGGCTGTATGGCAGACACTCCAACTTCCGCTGGACGAGTTGGAGGGGTGAGGTGGAAGTAAAGTTCGTTCTCCTCTGCGAGGGGACATCCGACTCGCCGTTGGTCGACGTCCTGCGCTCCCTTCTGGTTCAGGCTGGTGCCTCAGCTGCGTCAGGGGAACCGATTCCAATAACAGGGACGGTGGAGAGCAAGGTTCGAAACCTGCTTGCCAGCAAGCCTGAAGTCGACCTCGTGTTCGTTCACCGCGACGCGGACTCTCGCGATCCGGAACCGCGGTATCAGGAGATCCAGTCCGGAGCAGCCGACGGCGGTTGGACCAAGGACCTAGTTTGCGTTGTTCCTGTCCAAATGACCGAAGCCTGGCTACTCACTAGCGAGTCGGAGATTCGGGAGGTGGCCGGAAAGAGGAATGGCAAAGCGCCGCTGAACCTCCCCAATCACGGCGAGATCGAGAGGACCGCGGACGCCAAAGCACGCCTCCACGAGGCGTACATGAGCGCGTCAGAGTCCACCGGGCGACGCCGGAAAGCAATCGCGAAATCCTTCAACTCTCGCCGAGCGGCGCTCCTCCAACGGCTGGACATCAACGGTGACGTAGGCAAGCTCGAATCGTTCGCGCGGCTCCGCGCCGACGTAATCGCCGTCGTCTCGGAGATGACCAGTCGAATTGCCGAGCAACCCGCCGATGAGCCGGCTGTGCCCTAATTGTGTGAGCCTGCACGGGAGCGACTATCTCGTGACGCCCGAAAAGGGTCCGCGGACAACTAAATTGACCTTAGCGGCCGACAAGGGACGGCGCCGATTTGCCACACCCCGCGCTCGGGCGAGTCTGATTCGCACAGTCGAGCGCTGCTTCCGAGCACGCCCGCCAACATGACGAGGAAACCGAAAGACAGATGGGCTACGAGGACTTCACGAGTCGCTTCGCCGAGGCAAGAACGCAGTACAACGTCATGGCGTTGGTCGGCAATGGGTTTGATATCCAGGCGCTTTCTGGCCTTGGCGCTCCAACAGACACGCGGTACGAGTCGTTCTATCACTTCCTGAAATATCGCAAGTTTGAGCCCACCAGTCTGATCCTGGAGCAGATGGAGTCGCTTCAAGCCGCTGGCGCCGAGAACTGGAGCGATGTCGAGAACGCCATCGAGACACTTCGGAGCGGCCGCGGTGTCGGGGCGGCGCAGATTTCAGCCGACGTGAGGAAGATCCAACGGGAGTTCGCGAGCTTCCTCGACCAGGTCGCCACGCCGGATGTCCTCTCCAGGCTGGGTGACAACGCAGTGGCGCGCGAGTCGACCATCAGCTCCTACATGGAGTTCTTGGGGGATATCGAAGACGCCGATGAGTACCACAAGATGAAGCTGACCCAGCGGGTGGACATCGGTGATATCTTCAATTTCCAGTTCATCAACTTCAACTACACGACGCTGCTGGACGACTTCGTCTACCTCGACCAGGAGCAGTTCGATCCGCACCCGCACCGATGGTCAGACCGGAATATCAACTTCCATCCGAATCCGCGAGGGCACTCGGACGCGCGCGAGCGCGCATCGTTTTACATGGTCGCCAATCTGATGTCCAATGTGGTCCATCCTCACGGTGTTCAGTACACGCCGCGATCACTGCTATTCGGCATCGATGAAGCGGACGGTGACGCACGCTCACTCTCCAAGCCGTACTGGGCACAGAACAAGGTGAAGTATGAAGCACTGTTCCCCGAGACTGACCTCTTCATCATCTTCGGCTGCTCACTCGGAGCCACGGATCGGTGGTGGTGGAAGGCGATCATCGATGGCTTGCGCTCCAATGAGAACGCTGACCTCATTCTTTACTGGCGACGCGGAGCGCACGACGCGACCTTGACAGCCGACGAGCTCAGAACCAGGTTCTCAGACGCTGCGGGGTATGGGGCCGATGCGGGTACGGTCACGCTCCTGAAGGAGATGATGCGCGTGGTGCTGTACGACGATTCGTCCGAGCGGGCGTGGCTCAACACCAATGCTCTAACCGCGCCGAGTTGGGTCCGCACCTAACCGCCCCGCGGCGGTTCTACGAGCGGGAAATCGCGCTCGGCCGTCCCCACAAATCGCTACAAACATGCAACATGAACGACAACCCGCGACTCACCCGGCGCGGCCTCCACTCGCAAGCCATCGACGGGGTCTGTGAGATTTGTCTGAAAGGACCAGCCCGACCACGGGTAGCTCATCGGTCTCGGGGCGGCCAACCGCGAGAAGCATGTCGGTGAGGTAATTCGTGCCCACCGATGACCGAGCGTGCTGCCCCGCCGCCGGCATACCGACTTTGCCCCGCCACGTGTTCGTCGGGGTCAGCCTGCTCGCGCGCGCCGTCGGCGTCAGTCATGTGTCAAGTTTCGCCGGAGAAGCGCGCGCGGCCGCGTCACCCGCCGGCCGCTAGCGGCGGCTGAACGCACGCCTCCGGTTCCAGGAGCGGGGCTGCGCGGTTGGTGACTCTATCGGACGCAGACGCACACGGCACCAGATGCCCGGTGAGCGTCCCTGATCGTGCCAGCGCCCGTTGGGGGATCGGCGCCTGCTCGAGGATCGATGCGACAGCTGACGCGCACCACTGACCGTCGACCAGCGTCACTCTCGCGCTAGAACCGACACGGCTCGGCTATCGTCACTTACATGACCGAGGCTCGCCCTGCCATTCCTCTTCCTCTGCAGCGACAGCTCTTTATCGAGTCGGGCTACAAGTGCTCGATTCCAGCGTGCGGCGTAACCGCCCCGCTCGAGATCGATCACATTGAGGAGTGGGCGAAAGTGAAGGAACACAGGTACGAGAACCTCATCGTTCTATGTGCGAACCACCACGGAATCAAGGGAGCGGGGGGCGCTCGAATCCTCACGTCGACCTCTCTGCGGATCATCAAGGCAAATCAGGTCGAGATGAACGGGCGCTACGGTGATATCGAACGTCGAGTAATCGATCATTTTGTAACGAACCCCAATGCACTCCGAATTCATCTTCCCGGCGACTTCGATCTGCTGCTTTCTCGACTTCTCCAAGCGGACTTCCTCGCGTGGGATCCGAACAGCGATGGAAACGTAGGGCTCCGTATCCCTCAACCCGTCGAGGAGGATCAGGGCTCGGATCTGTCGGGCGACGAACTCAATGGACAGGACCACGTTCCCGAGATGGACGTGATCATGCGTCGCGCGTATGTACTCACCCCGACGGGCATTGATTACGTCAGCGCGATACGCGATGCGCGCGACGTCAACTGACGGGTCTTCGGAGAATGGCGAGGCAGAAGCTCTCGTGCGACGGCTGCATGATCAGGTGACACCGCTGCGCACTGCTGCTGGGACTCCGTGAGTGTCTTCAGGTGCAACTCGCGGCGGAGCCGTGCCAACGTCTGTCGAGAAAGTCCCGGGCCGTCTCCTCAGTCCACACGTTGGGTCCATCCTGCCTCGGTCGGCCTTTGGCCGATGCGTGATAGGAAATAGTAGCCGCCATCCTTGCTGAAGTGAATCACCCGTTTCAAACATCTCCACACCGCTCCTCTGCCTCTGTGTCGTTTTCGCCGCTATCGGCCGTCTCGTACGTCCGTGTCTCGACTACTCGTCAAGTAGACAAGGGCGGCGAGCGAGACGGCTTCTCCATCCCTGCCCAACGGGAGGCGAACAGAAGGCAAGCGCACGGGCTGGGCGCTCTCATCTCCGCTGAGTTCGTCGACCGTGGTCAATCGGGACGAAGCACGAACCGTCCAGAACTCCAACGGATGCTCACCTATCTGCAGGAGCATCCCGTCGACTACGTCATCGTCCACAAACTCGATCGCCTCGCTCGGTCTCGAGCCGACGACGTCGCGATCACCCAGGCTGTTCATGCCGCCGGCGCGCGCGTCGTCTCGAGCACCGAGGGCATCGATACCACGCCGAACGGCGTCCTCCTGCACGGGATCATGGCGTCGATCGCGGAGTTCTACTCGCGCAACCTCGCGCAAGAAGTCATGAAGGGCATGCGGCAGAAAGCCATCCAAGGCGGGACACCGGGCCGGGCGCCGATCGGCTACCTCAACATCCGTCGCCAGACCGAGGACGGACGCGAGTATCGAGCTATCCAACTCGACCACGAACGAGCGCCACACATCGCCTGGGCGTTCGACGTCTATGCCGCTGGGGAATGGAGCGTCGCCCAGCTCGCCACAACACTCAGGGACAGAGGCCTTCGGACTCGGGCGACTGCTTCCCGCTCCCCCGCCACGCTGACCGTCTCGAGCCTCCATCGTGTGCTGACGAACCCCTATTACAAGGGCATCGTCACGCTGAACGGCGCGCAGCATGACGGAACCCACGAGCCGTTGGTCCGGGCGAAGACTTGGGCCACCGTCCAATGTCTCCTCGCCTCTCGGCGTCAAGGTGAACGCAGCCGCATCCACACGCACTACCTCAAGAGCACGATCCGCTGCTTCAACTGTCAACGCCGTCTGCTGGTCCACAATGCTCGGTCGAAGAGCGGGCGCGTCTAGGACTACTTCGTCTGCTCCGGCCGCCAGCACGGCACTCCGCGATGCACACAGAGCGCGCTACGTATCAGCGACGTGGAACGTCGCGTCGAGGACGCCTACGAACGGATCCAGATCTCCACTCACCGACGCAAGGAGATCGAGCTGCATTGGCAGGATCGGCTCGCGGCGGAAGCATCCATCTCCGAGCAGAAGCGATCAGACCTCGCCGCACAGGCGCAAGAAATCCGGCTGCGCCAAGAGAAACTCCTCGAGGCTTACTACTCCGACGCCCTGCCTCGCGACTTGTTCGTCAAAGAGCAGCGCAAGTTGGCCGAGTCGCTATCCCGTACCGAGGCCGAGAAGGAGCGCCTGAGCGACGACGTCGTGTTCCAGATGAAGCCCGTGGCGGAATCGCTCAATCTCCTCGAAGGCGCCTACGACCGCTATCTCGCAGCGGCGCCTGCAGATCGCAAGCAGCTGAACAACGCGTTGATGAACCATGTGCTCATCGGGCCGAAGCCGGAGGACATCTACGTCGAGCTTCGGCCGGAGATCGCCAAGCTAGGGCTGCGCGGCGCTGCGGAAGAAGATTTCGTGTAGGGCTACTTCGGGAGACCTAACGCGAGTCGAACCCGCGACGTCACGATCACCGGCCGTTTCGCACAACGCGCGCCAGGTGGACCTAACGGGATTCGAACCCTTGACCTTCTGCATGTGCCGCAGCGCTTCGTATAGCGCACCCCAGGTGCACCTGATGGGAGTCGAACCCTCGACCTACTGGTCTGATCGAGCCTTCGCTCCGATCCCTCCCAGTTACCCGTCAATGATGACGAGTTCCTTGGGTGGGAGCGAAGCGCACCTATCGAGTACACCGAAGATCCGTAGCGGGCACGGCCCGCTCAACGCCGCAAGAAATCAACACCAGGAAGGCAGGAATGAGATGTCCGAATCACCGCTCAATGGATCATCCGAGGTCGCCGAGGTTCGCCCGCCTCAGTGGGCTCCGCTCTTGAAAAAGGACATACCGGCGTTCCTCGACTACGCCGCCGAGCACTACCCGCTGCTGATCGAGATCTTCGATCGGGTCGAACAAGAGCTCATCAGGGAGGGTGTCGATCTGAGCGGGCTGGCGGAAGGCGACCTCTCCGTCTTTGAAACACAGCGAGCCAAGCCCAGCTCACGCCCATAGAACGCGCCGCCAGCTGACGGGGATCGTCACAGGCTGCTGGCACCTGTGACGATCCCATCGATCGGTCGCCTTTCACTGGTCCTTCGCGAATGCCCGCTCAAGCATCTCGGCGGTGACCGGGTTCACCATCTCGCTGCGGCGGATGTAGTGCTGGATCGTGATCTTCGGGTCCGTGTGCCCGAGCAGTTCTGCGGCGAGCTCCACACCGGCCTGCTCGTTGATCGCGGTCGCGACGGTGCGGCGGAACATGTGCGGGGTAACGCCGGTGATTCCTGCGAGGTCCATCACGTGCCGGAGCTGGCGGCGCACGTTGTTCGTGGTCAGCGGAGTTCCCTCGCGACTGCAGAACAGCAGGGCGTCGAGCGACGAGTCTTCCAGCCGTGTCATCCGGCGCCTCACAGCTTCTGCGGTGAACGACGGGATCGCCACGGTCCTCCGCGACTTCGCTGTCTTCGGGTGGTCCTGCCGCGTGGTCGGCTCTCCGCGGTGGCTGACGATCGTGCCGGTGATCCGGATGGATGGGGTTGGGCTGGTGACGTCGATGTCGCGGCGGCGGATGGCGAGGACTTCGCCGATGCGTGCGGAGGTTCCGAGCATGACCTCGACGATCGCCCCGAGCTGTCCGTCGGGCTTGGGACCGGAGATCGAGCGTCCGGCCTCCCAGTACGCGATCGCCGTGCGGATCGCGTTCACCTCCGCCGGTGTCAGCGCGTTCGGAGTGGACGCCGGCCGATGCAATCGAGAAACGTGATCCATCGGGTTCCGCGGCAGCACCTCATGCCGGACAGCGAGGCCGAGTGCAAGTCGGAGAACGACGCGAGCTTGCTTGGCCCGGTTATAGCTCTGCTTCGCAAGCTGCTTGAGGAAGTGATCACAGCGCGCGACGCCAATCTCACGCAGGGTGAGGCTCTCGAACACCGGCAGGACGAGCTTCTGCACGTTCCGCTCATACAGCTGAAAAGTGCGCTTTGAAAGCCGGCCTTCCAGTTCGAGGTCTTCAAGCCAGTAGGTGACCAGATCCGGGAACGGACTGTCTGGTGTGAGCGTCGACGCGGCGGGCTGGAACAAGCTCCGCTCGGCGAGCTTCGCCTTCAACGCCCGCTCCGCTTGCTTCCGGGTGTCCCCCGTCGCCTGCACGAGACGGTTCTTGCCGTCCCAGTCGCGGTAGCGGGCACGCGCGATAGTCCGGCCGTTCGGACCGGCGAGGAACCCGATGTCACCGAAGGTCCCGATCGTCAGCCGCTGCCGACTCATCGCGTCACCTCCCGTCCGAAGAAGCGGACCGTTCGCCATCGCGCTGCTGTTCGACCCAGATCCGCACGTCCGAGACTGCGAACTTCAGATGCTTGCCGAAGCGATACGCGCGCGGACCGAGACCCCGGGTGCGCCAGTCGTAGACCGTGGAGACGGGCACGCCCAGGTACGCGGCGAGCTCGCCGACGTCGAGCAGCGGCTCCAAGCCCCAAGGGTTGCCGGTCGGGCTGTGTGTGGTGTCCATACCGAACAGGTGCGACTCGCTCCCACCCACGAACCGGGAGCAACCGGCATGGTCGCTCCCCTACCGGAGCACGACGGCTCAAGAGGGCCGTGAGGGCGTCAAAGTGATGGGTTTTCGATGACCGGAGGGTTATAGGCAAGAACGTGTGGATGGGTTCTTGATCTAGCCGCGGGATCTCGCGGTGAAATGGGGATGGTTATGGTCTGCGAGGCTTACTCGTGGACCTTCCCCCGAACTCGACGACGTGTCTG